>CAWJPT010000012.1:0-91128 GCA_963844835.1 uncultured bacterium
ACGGCGGCTCTGGAGGCACGCGTTGATGCCGACCTGGCGTGTGGCCTGGATCGGGAGCTCCTGGGGGAGTTGGACTCGCTGGCCGCGGAGTATCCGTTGCACGAGCGGTTTCGGGCGCAACAGATGCTGGCGCTATACCGGGCGGGGCGACAGGGCGAGGCGTTGCGCGCCTACTCCAGGACTCGGATGTATCTAGCCGAGGAGATGGGGTTGAATCCGTCCCCGGAGCTGCAGAAGTTGGAGGCACGGATCCTGGACCAGGACCCGACACTGCTGCTCAATCGAAGCCGCAAGACCAGGCACGGTGCCGTGCTGGTGGCTGACACAGCCGATAGCGCTGAGCTTCATGCGCTGATCCCGGCCATAAGGCACGAAGTCATTCACATCCAATCACTCGTGATCGATCGGGCCGTGGTGGGCAACGACGGCCGGGTCTTCGGCCAATCCGGGGGTGCGACGTTCGCATGGTTCGAGTCCGGTGTGGCGGCAGCGCAAGCGGCGGCCATGATCCAGGTCGAGACCCGCGAGGTTGCTTCCCGCCTGGCGATTGCGGTGGCCGCGGGTGAAGTCGAGGTACTGAACACAGCCGATGTTGTCGGGCAACCCGTGAGTCGGGCCGCGGCCCTGGTTGCTCTTGCCCATCCCGGCCAGGTCATTCTGGATGACGAGGTACAACGGGTGATAGCGGGCTCCGGTGTAGTCGACCTCGCGGTGCGGAGCCTCGGCAACTACGAGATTCCGGGTTTGGTGGGAAGGGAGCTCGTCCACGAGCTGGTTCGCGACGGCGAAGGCAGAGCCTTCCCGTCGCTTCGCACCGGACGTCATCCTCCGCCACTGCCCGCCACCCGCGATGGCCTTCCTGGCTATGAGCTCCGCGAGCAGCTTCGAACGAGCGACTCCGGGGCGACACATCGCGGCTACCAACCGTCCGTCGGTCGTGAGGTGGAGATCAAGATCATCGATCCCCGGTACTCGGATGACCCGGTGTTCATCCGACGCTTTGAGATCGAGGCGCAGATGGTGGCGCGTTTGAGGCATCCGCACGTCGTGCCGCTGCTCGATTATTGGCGTGGTCCCGACGGTGCATTCCTGGTGACGCCGAGGATGGGCGGTGGCACCCTCGGTGCTCGGCTCGATCGTGGCGACATCGAGGTTGATTCGGTGGTGGATGCCATTGCGGCGGTGGGCGAGGCGTTGGCCTATGCCCATTCCCGGGGGGTACCTCACGGGAACATCGATCTCGAGAGCATTGTGTTCGACGCTGAAGGCCACCCATACCTGGGCGGTTTCAGGGTTGCTTACCTGGCCGGCTCGGTCGACAGTCTTGTCGCTTCGGACGCCCGAGATCTCGCACAGCTCGCCAGGCGGTCCCTTGGTACCTCTCACCCTGCGGTCATCGGGATCGAGGAGGCGCAACCCTCGTCCGGGTTCGTCACCGTATCCGCCCTGATGGATACGTGGCGCGTCGTCGTTGGACCGAGCATTCCTGCAACCACCAACTACACCCCAAGTCAGAACCCATATCGGGGGCTGGCAGCCTTTGATGAACTCGACGCCGACGACTTCTTCGGGCGAGAGGAGGAGGTTGATCGCCTTGTCGAGATGGTTGCCGGGCAGCGGCTGGTCGCGGTGGTTGGCCCGTCGGGAGTTGGCAAGTCTTCGGTGGTGCGTGCCGGGCTCATTCCCCGCCTTTGGTCCGGGGCAGCCACCGGATCAGGAGAGTGGCTGATTGTCACCATGACCCCGGGGCCGCATCCCTTCGAGGAATTGGCAACCTGCCTGCTCCGTGTTGCCACCGGTACCGGTAGCAACATCGAAACGGAGCTGCGCGGTGGCGAGCGTGGCTTGATTCGTGTCGTGAGACGGTATCTGCCTCAGGATGCATCCCTGCTGCTCGTGATAGACCAATTCGAGGAGTTGTTCACGCTCGTGCAAGATGCGGAGACTCGGGCGCGTTTTCTGGAGTTGCTGACAGAAGCCGTCACGGACGAACGCTCGAACCTACGGGTTGTGGTCACGATGCGTGCCGACTTTCTCGATCGTCCATTGTCGATCGGACGGTTCGGGAACCTGCTGAGCATGGCCGTCTTCCCGGTCGCGCCGCCGACCGACGCGGGGATCCGAAACATTATCGAGTTGCCCGCCAGGCGCGTCTCCGTGGGTTTCGAGCCGGGCCTGGTGGAGCGCATCGCAAACGATGTCAGGGACCAGCCCGGAGCACTCCCCCTTCTCGAATTCAGCCTCACCGAGCTCTTCGCGTCAAGGACAACCGATCTGCTCACGTCATCGTCATACGAGAGCGCCGGTGGGGTTCGCGGTGCTCTCGGTCGGTGTGCCGAGCTCGTTTACGACACTCTCGAGGGGGCTCCGGCCGAAGGGGCTCGACAGATCTTCCTTCGGTTGGTGCACGTGGCTGATGAAGAGCGCACCACACGACGAAGGGTGCGCAAGTCCGAGCTGCTCAACGTGGGTATCGCGCCGCCGGTGGTCGAAGAGGTGCTCACATCGTTTGGCGAAGAGCGACTCCTGACGTTCGATCGTGATCCGGTGACCCGCGGCACAACCGTCGAAGTCGCCCACGAGGCGATCCTCTCCGAGTGGCACCGGCTGGATGAATGGATAAAGAGTCGCCGTGAGGACCTTCTTCTGCGGGATCGGTTGGCGGCGGCTGCCGCTGATTGGGAAGCTTCGGGGAGATCCGAAGACTACCTTCTATCGGGCGGCGCCCTCGCACAACACGTCGTATGGACCGAGCGGACCGATCTCAGACTCTCCGCTTCCGAGACCAGCTTCATGGTCGAGAGCCGGGCTCAGGAAGAGCATCGTCTCGCCGTCAAACGGCATGTGTCCATACGCACCGCAGCCCAGTACGAGCGGGATCCGGAGCTGCGGGTGTTGCTCGCCGTCGAGGCGGTCCGGACCGCCCGGGACGTTGGCGAGAACCCCCTGGTCGCAGCCAACGTGCTGCGTGAGGCGCTCGCCTCGAACCGAATCGTGAGAAGGTACGAAGGTAAGACATTCGTTGCTGTCTCACCGGACGAGTCGTTGTTCATCACCGGCGGCGCAGATGGTCAGGCTGTGATCAAAGAGGTTGAGACGGGGCTGGTCGTGGGTGAGCTGCACCGTGCCGACGCACAAGCGCTCGGGGCGAGGTTCTCTCCCGATGGGGGATCAATCGCCGTGTACTACGCCGCCAGAGAAACACCCGTCTGGTTGTGGCGTACCGACGGTACTCGCCACCTCGAGTTGCCCGGTCCCGACACTACTTCTAGAGGGGGCGAAGTCGAGCGAAGTCTGTCGTTCGATGACAGTGGCAGATACCTTGCCGCAAAAGACTGGTCCACCGTGTATGTCTGGTCACCCGGCAACGGCAGTGTGAAGGCGGAGATCGCAGTTGAGGGCCATCCCTACTTCGTGCCCGGCGGCGAGTTGCTCGCCGTTGCCGATACAGAGATTGCCAGGTTCGACACGCCCGCACCAAACCATCGGCTTCTGCTCCTCGAGACAGGCACATGGGTCGAGCGATCCCATATCACGCTCGATATCTATCCGGAACCGATGATTGTGTCGCCCGACGGACGAGCTCTCATCCACGGCTTTGGCGAAGGAGGACGAGTCAGTGCGGTCGATTTGCGCTCGGGGGAGGTGATCTGGACACAGAAGGTGCTTCTGCCCGAGTCGCTGGCGTTCCTGGACGATCAGAGTCAAGTTGTCGTCGGCTGCGCTGATGGCCGTATCCACACGCTCGACTATGAGACGGGACGCGTGCTCGTCACCGTGGAACTGATCCGTGGCAGCGGCCGGTTAGACGTGGCGGCAGTCGGTGGCCATCGCGTGCTCAGCAGCAATGATGGTGGCGAGACCATCCTCTGGGACCTCCACCCTGGGCCGATCGCCGAGGTCGGCATGCTCGACCCAGGGATGGAACGTTGGCAGCGTACCGAATACGCTCCATATCCGGATCGAATCCTGGTCACCGAGCCAGGGCCTCCAGCCAGTGCCCGAATCCTCGATGCGCACACGCTCGCGACTGTCTTTGAGGTGCCGAATCCGGTGGTCAGCCCTACGGGTTTGGGAGTAATGATGGCCGCCGGCGATCGGCTCATCTTGGAGAGAACGCATGCTGGTACTTCCCTGATTAGAGACGCACAGACTCTGGAGCTTGTCTACACCGCACCCGAGGGAACAGCGGTTCTCGACGTGAGCGACGACACGGTGTATGTCGCGCTGGTCTCAGGCAAACGCAGGGAGCTACAAACCCGCATCGTGAACCGCATATCGCAGCAAACGGTCATGCAACTGGAGAATGTGAACTGGGCGTTGTTCACGGCCGACGGCTCGTTGCTGTTCTGGGGCTCTCCTGAGGATTCATTCGTGGGAATCAGGATGGCCGACGGCAGCTCTTTCGTGGAGCTGCCATTCGTTTCGATGCGGCCAATGCCTGACAATCGATGGGTCTCCGGCGTGGACAGGGATGGGGTTGTGTGGCATTTGGAGACCCGGGCTCTGTTGGCCGGTAGCTCCTTCGAGGACGCCGCCTTGTGGCACGATGACGCACCGGAGGGCTATATCGACCCTCACGGCCACATATCCAACGACGATGGGACTCTCGTCGCTGTCTCCTCATCCGTCGGCAAGACGGTGGTGTGGCGGGCATCCGACGGGCTGCGGCTGGCCGAGGTGACGTCGGTCCTGTCCACGGAGGTTCCGTATGCTTTTCTTCATCCGGACGCGCCCCACGTGACGGTCTCGAGCGAGGGTGGCCGCCTATTGACCTACACCATCGACACCGATGAGTTGATCGGGATTGCTGAGAGCCGGGTCACCCGGGCACTCACCGAGGACGAGCAAAGAGCCTTCTTCTAGATGGTGTTGACAGTCTGTTGACAGGTTGTTGCTGGTGTTCTCTCGAGCGGTTCGACGAGCCGCCAGGTTGAAGGAGGGACCATGAGGTCGATGAGACTGACGCTGGTAGCCAGCGTTGCGATTGCTCTGCTTGCAGTGGCATGCAGCGGAACCGATGCAGATCCGACGACACTACCGGCTACGCAACAGACCGCAGTGACGACAACCACCACAGCCACGTCCACGACGACGACTAGCACGATCGCTGCCCCGCTTGCTGACGCTGATCCGTGCATTACCCCGGAGGACGGGCTGATCGAAACTGTGAGCCTACAGTTCGACGGAGAGCGTCGGGAGTATGACATCGTGGTCCCTGAAGGCCGCGGGCCGTTCCCATTGGTGTTCGCTCTTCACGGCTACGCGCAGTCGAGACAGTTTCACGAGGAGATGTCCGGTCTGCGGGAGGAGGCTCGGGATCGAGGTTTCATCGCGGTGTTCCCTCAGGGAATGGTCCCATCCGACGGATCCGAGCGGTTCTTCAATATCGAGACGATCGACGATGCAAACCTGCCTGATGACGTCGGGTTTGTCCGGGCAATCCTTGATCAGGTCGAGACGCAGTATTGCGTCGATCAGAGCCGCGTGTACTCAACCGGCTGGTCCAATGGAGGCATGTTGTCTTCGCTGCTCGCGTGTGAAATGGGGGACCGATTCGCTGCAGTCGCGGGCGTCTCCGGGGAGATGATGTACGACGATTGTCCCTACGTGGTCCCGATAGTGATGCTCCACGGGACGGCGGATTCCATCCTCCCGTTCGATGGTGCTGAGCCTGGCGACGTGGCAGCCACCCTGGTCCAGTTCGATGCCAGTCCCACTCAGCTCGAGATGTTCACCCCACTGCTCAATCCAGCCGAGTACATCGATATGTGGGTGGAACACAACGGCTGTGACCCGGAACCGGAGTCGATTGAGGCTGAGCCAGGTTTGACAGTCACCGACTACCAGGGCTGCGAGGCCGATGTCGAGACCGTGTTACAGGAAGGTGGCGACCACCGCTGGATCGAGTACCCCACCGAGTATGTCCTCGACTTCTTCTTCGACCACAAGCTATAAACCCCGTTCAGGCGTCCAAACGGGCAATATATTGCCCGTTTGGACGCCAAAAGACGCAGTTGAGGGGCCCGATCAGGGGCCCCTCAACTCATAGCTGGATTGCCTTCCTAATCGTCACGACGAGGTCGTGACGCGCTCGACAAGCGGCCAGCGCACGCGCTCTCAGCTACATCCTGTGGTTCCGCCGCAGCCGAGGCAGACATAGCAGCTGCCGTTGCGCACGGTGATGGCGCCGCACGTCTCGCAGATGGGGGCGTCACCCATCTTGTCTGCCATGGCCGCCTGCATCGCTCTTTGCTGGATGGCTGCGGCCGTGGCAACACCGCTCCTATTCGTCGCGGGCGGTGCGGCAGCCGTCGCACGACCACCAGAGGTGGAAGAGATGGCGCCGCTGTTGCGATAGTCGTCTTGCGAGGTCTCGACTCTCCCAGATCCGCCGCTGACCGGGGTCACCACGTCGGCATCGACGAACCTGGCCGCGGCCACCGTCGCATCGACGGCAACCTCGGCCTCGGCATCGGTGAGATCCAGCTGGACGCCTGCGTCGACGGCAAGCCCCTTCGGTGGCTCCGGCAGCTCACGACTGCGGTCCGGCGGAACCTGTGCCAGTTCGTCACGCTTCAGGTACTCGACCCCGAGCGCCCGGAACACGTAGTCGATGAGCGAGTTCGCCATCTTGATATTGGGATGACCCTCGACCATGCCGCGCGGTTCGAACGTCTGGAACGTGAACGTGTCGACATACTCCTCCAACGGCACTCCGTACTGGAGCCCCTTGCTGACCGCGATGGCGAAGCAAGACAAGATGCCGCGTAGCGTGGCGCCTTCTTTGGCCAGATCGATGAAGAGCTCACCGAGCGTTCCGTCCTCGTACTCGCCGGTGCGGATGAACACCTTGTGACCGCCGACGCGGGCCTCCTGGGTGTAGCCGGCGCGACGGGCAGGGAGCAGGAAGCGGGGCCGCTTCATGTCGGCATACGCCTCGGTGGGGGAGATACCCGGCTTCATCACCTCATGCCACGGAACCCTCCCGTGGGAGACGAGCTCGAGCTCGTCGACGAGGGCGTCTTCCAGCTCCTCAGGCTCATCGTCTGCATAGCCGTCGTCGGACTGTGACGACAACGGCTGTGACGCCTTCGAGCCATCGCGGTATATCGCCATCGCCTTGAGGCCGAGCTCCCACGACATCTTGTACGACTCGGCGATGTCCTCACGAGTCACCTCGTTCGGCATGTTGATCGTCTTCGAGATCGCACCCGAGATGAACGGCTGGGCCGCCGCCATCATCTTGATGTGCCCTGTGTGGTGGATGAACCGTTTCCCGTACTTGCCGTTTCGATTTGCGGTATCGAATACGGCCAAGTGCTCCTCGCGGAGGTTCGGCGATCCTTCGATGGTCTGCCGTCCGCAGATGTAGTCGTTTGCCTCCTGGATCTCGTCGTCGCTGAAGCCAAGGGCTTTCAGCATCGAGAAGCCGGGGTCGTTGTACTGCTCGGGGGTGAACCCGAGCCGCTGCATCACATCAGCGCCCAACGTCCATTGGTTGAAGGCGAAGCCGATCTCGAAGACGCCCGGCAGCACCGCCTCGATCTTGTCGAGATCATCTGCGGTAAAGCCCTTGGCGATCAGGGTTGCCATGTTGATGTGTGGAGACCTTGCCATCGAGTTCGTGCCGACCACGTACTCGATGATCCCCTGGATGGTGTTCTCCGAATAGCCGAGACGTCGCAGCGCCGGCGCGATCGACTGGTTGGCGATCTTGAAATAGCCACCGCCTGCAAGCTTCTTGAACTTCACAAGAGCGAAGTCAGGCTCGACGCCCGTGGTGTCACAATCCATCAAGAGGCCGATAGTCCCCGTCGGGGCGAGCACACTCACCTGGGCATTGCGGAAACCGTGCTGCTCGCCCTTGGCGAGCGCTGTGTCCCAAGCCGTCTTGGCAGCCTGGAGCATGTCGAGCGGTGCCAAACCGCTGTTGATGCCCATGACTAGGTGATTGATCCCTTCGAAGTCGCCGCGGTCCTTGTTGTATGCGGCTCGTCTGTGATTGCGAATCACCCGGAGCATCGCGTCCCGGTTCATCTTGTACTTCGGGAACGGCCCCAGCACCGAGGCCATCTCCGCCGATGTTGCGTATGAGTTGCCGGTGAGGATGGCGGTGAGTGCCCCGGCGATGGCCCGACCATGGTCTGAGTCGTATGGGATGCCCATGCGCATCAGCAGCGAGCCGAGGTTGGCGTAGCCCAGACCGAGGGTGCGATAGTCATAGCTGCCGACGGCGATCTCTCTCGACGGGAATTGCGCCATGGTCACCGAGATCTCGAGCACGATGGTCCACAACCGGATGGCGTGCCGGTAAGCGTCGATGTCGAACGTCCCGTTACGGTCGTCGTAGAACTTGCCCAGGTTCAGGCTCGCCAGGTTGCACGCCGTGTTGTCGAGGAACATGTACTCACTGCACGGGTTTGATGCCCTGATCTCACCCTCAGCGGGGCACGTGTGCCACTCGTTGATGGTGCCGTGAAACTGCAGGCCGGGATCGGCCGACTGCCAGGCGGCATCTGCGATCTGTTCCCACAGGTCCCGGGCACGCACCGTCTTCATGACGGAGTGATCTGTGCGCGACAGCAGGTCCCACTCACCGTTGCTGACCACCGCATTGAGAAATGCGTTGGAGAGGCGCACCGAGTTGTTGGAGTTCTGGCCGGAGACGGTGGCATAGGCTTCACCGTTGAAGTCCGCCGTGTACCCGCCCGCAACGAGTGCCCGCACCTTCTTCTCTTCTTCGGCCTTCCAATTGATGAACTGCTCGATGTCGGGATGGTCGATATCGACGATGACCATCTTGGCGGCCCTACGTGTTGTGCCCCCGGACTTGATAGCCCCGGCGGCACGATCGCCGACTTTTAGGAACGACATCAGCCCGGATGATTTACCGCCGCCCGAAAGCGGCTCACCTTCGGCCCGGATGTTCGAGTAGTTGGCGCCCGACCCGGCCCCCATCTTGAACAGACGGGCTTCCCGAACCCAAAGGTCCATGATGCCGCCCTCGTTCACCAGGTCGTCGTCGACCGAGTTGATAAAGCAGGCGTGCGGGGCCGGGCGGCTGTATGCATCGTCAGAGGCGATGACTTCATCGGTGTTCGGGTCGACGTACCAGAAGCCCTGAGCTGTACCGGTGATGCCGTACTGGTGATGCAGGCCGGTATTGAACCACTGCGGTGAATTCGGTGCCGCCATCTGGTGCAGCAGCATGTAGGCGAGTTCGTCCTCGAATGCTGCGGCGTCTTTCTCCGTTGCGAAGTATCCGTTGTTCTCACCCCACCAGCGCCAGGTCGAGGCAAGCCGTTTGATCACCTGCCGTGCCGAGCGCTCAGCACCGGTGACGGGATTGCCGTCGGCGTCGAGGACCGGGTTTCCATCCTCGTCGACCTGGGGGACACCCGCCTTGCGGAAGTACTTCGAGACCATGATGTCGGAGGCGACCTGCGACCACTGTGCAGGCACCTCCGCCCCGAGCATCTCAAAGACCACCGAACCGTCCGGATTTGTGATTCTGGAGTCCCTACTGCTCCACTCCACCGTGTCGTAGACGTCTCGACCTTCGGTTGTGAACCGTCGCTCGATGGTCAAACCCTGACCCATGCTGTCACCCTTCCCGTCACGTCCCCGAAACGCGCTCTTATCCACAGATTTGTACACAACCACAACATATTGTGCCTGGCTCCTCCCGACGGCCCCAATATATTGCGCAGGGGAGTTCGATTGTAGTTACACAGGTGTAACTACGCAAGAGTCATTCGAGGCGCGTAGTCACAGTCCGTGCCGGTGGGGAAGAAGGCCTATTTCTAGCGGCTTTTTACGCCGTAGAGCAAGTCCACAAGCCGCATTTCTTTCGCGACAGTGGATCGGTTTTCACGCTGGGATCATGTTCCAACGCGGTCAGCGCAACCCGTTGAACAGATCGTCCTCCACCTCGTTGCACTTGACCGAGGTGGCCACCCTGGCGAACGCCTCCCGGCCGAGGATCTGCTCCTCTACGGCGTCTGCGACCCTGAGCATGAACCAGTCTGCGGGTATCTGGCTCCGATAGGCACGCCAGGCGGCCTCCTTCTGCTTCCAGCGATCCCTGACGTCTATCCACGCGGTGACCTGATCGTCTGGGAAACCCGCTGCAGCCATACGCTCGTGGGTCGACTTGTCGATGGTGCCCTGCTCGAGCCGGACGTCGGCGAACGCCCGCACCCGGGAACGGGGCCATGCGGTCCAGTAGAGCTTGGCAGGTGCCCACTCGATCTCGCCGTCCTCCAGCGGGTAGCGACCGAGGTCACGCGCCGCGTAGTAGGCGGCGAGACCGACCCGGTGCACCTGGATGTGGTCGGGGTGGCCGTAGCCGCCAAACGGGTCGTAGATGATCATCACCTCGGGCTGGTACTTGCGAATCAAGCGCACCAACCTGCCGACGGCCTCCTCGAAGTCGGCCTGCCAGAAGCAACCCGGGTGCTGATTGGACGGCTCACCCATCATGCCCGAGTCCTTGTACCCGAGGAACTCCTGGTGCTCGACTCCCAGGATCTCCAGCGCCTCAGCGATCTCGGCTCTGCGAATCTCGGCTAGCCGCAGTTTGACTTCCTCGGGGTTCTCGTAGTTGTGCACCTCGCCCTCGGAGCCGTCGGTGGCAGTGATGACAACGACCTGCTCGCCGGCGTCGGCGTACCGGGCGAGGGTCCCGCCAGTGGCCGTGACCTCGTCATCTGGGTGAGCGTGAAATGCAAGCAATCCGGGCATGTCGATCGAGGTTAACGGACGATGCTCGCTGCCGATGCCGTCCCCGGATTCGCCGACCACTGTTCGCCATCCCCCAAGGGGTGTAGGGGGAGAGCCCCCCTTACCTTCTGAGCTGCAACAAGCGACGATGGGGGCGCAAAGGAGGAAGCAATGATCGATCTCAATAGGCAGATGAGGATCTGGCTCGAGGCGGGCGTCATCTCAGAAGAGCAAGCGGAGTTGATGCGGGGAAGCGTCCCGGTTGCCGGGGAGCGACGAGAGCATGGGAGCCGCATCCCGATCATTGCCGAGATTCTCGGCTACGTCGGTGCCGCACTGGCTATCTGGGCGGTCGTCTTCCTCGTCTCGGAGTTCTGGGCGAATCTATCTGATTGGGCGCAGACGGCAATGTTCGGCGCTCTTTCTCTTGTGCTCATCGCGGCCGGGGCCACGATTCTCGACCACGAGGAGCCTGCGCTCCGACGGCTGTCCAGCGTGTTGTGGTCCGTTGGCGTCGTGGCAATGGTGGGTGCCTTCTACATCGTCTTCGATCCAATCCTCGGAATGAGTGTCGCTGCCACCTGGATGACGATCGGCGCCATCTCCTCAGTCGTCGCCGGTGTCATGCTGTGGCGGCAGGAGATGCCTGCGCAGCACATTGTGCTGTTCGGCGCGACGCTGACCACGGTGATGTGGGCGATGAACCTGCTCATCGAGCCAGAGTTCTTCGCATATGGTCTTGTTGCCTGGGGCGTCGGGCTGATCTGGATCCTCGTCAGCAGGGCGGGCGTCCTCCCTCGCGGCACCGCCATCGTGCTCGGCTCGGTGACCATGTTCATCGGCGCTCAGCTGATTGCGGGCGATGTCGAGGCATTTGGCATTCTCCTCGGGCTGCTCACCGCAGCGTTGTTCGCCGCAGCCGGTGTGACGTTCGAAGACCGAATCGCCATCATCCTCGGGGGCATCGGCATCTTCTGGTTTGTTCCGCAGGCGATGTTCTACTTCCTGGGTGATGCGATCGGCGGGATGTTCGGTCTGTTCTCGAGCGGTGTTGTCATGGTGGCGTTTGCCCTCTGGTTCAGCAGACGTCGGGAGGCATCGTGAACGAGCAATCGAAATGGTGGTTCGGTGGCGCAGCCCTCGTCGCCGTGATGGTTGTGGTTGCGGTGGCTGTCTTCGGGATCCGACGGCTCCCGGAGCTCCCCAGCCTGTACGAGGCCGGAAATCCGACCGTGACCGGTACCGTCGCCTTCGTGGACGATGGGCGGGAGCAATGTGTCGGAGTGCTCGATGTGGCGACGAGCGAGACCCGCGACGTGTTTTGCTCCGAGTGGCTGTGGATCGAGGGTTGGGGCGACGACGGCAACCTGAGGGTTGAGTCGGCAGACGGGAATCGGGTTTCTGTAGTGGATCCCACTACTGGAGAGGTACTCGCTAGCGGCGACTTCGCAGTCGAGCCGCAGGAGCTGAAAGGGGAACTGCGATCCGAATCCGTTGACGGTCGTGCCATCCTCGCCAACGTCGCGTCTGGTGACCGTGTCGTTCTCATCGATCTCCAAGGGCCACACGATTACGGGTTCTGGGACTACGGGCTGACCAACGACGAGCAATACGTATGGGCGAGCGACAGTGAGGGTCGGCTCATCGTCGTCGCTAGTGACGGCTCGGCTGGTCCATGGCTGGTGGCCGACGACATCCGTGACCCGGTGTGGCGCGATGGCTGACGAGGACCGCTGGCATCTGGCGGCGGTGTCCCTGGTGGGCGCCGCCACCGCTTCGGTGTGGTTTCTCATCGGACAGCTGGCTGAGCAGGGTGGCACCGATTACATACTCAGAATCCCACGGCTCAACCGAGCTGTAGAGGTCCTGCTCGGGTTGGGCGCCGCAGCCGTCGTCGGCATGTCGGCCAGAGTGGTGTTACGCCGGCGCGATCTCCTAGTCAGAGTGGGATGGTGGCGGGTATACGGCCGGTTGCTGCTGGCAGGTGTGCTGGTCGCATCGGGCGGGAGGATCGTCACGGCTGCGGGTACCGGTGCGAACATCGGCGGTGGTGCCGTGTTGCTTCTCGGGCTCTTCCCTCTGATGTATCTCCTGGAACGAGCCCGATTCGAGCTACGCAGCATCACCCGACGGCGGTCTGCTGGTTCGTCGATACCGGCTCATCTCGGGGGTGTGTTGACCGCCGTGGAAATCGGCCTCGGGCTCGTGTGGCTGTTGGCCTCAACCCCGCGCCGGTGAGGGTGAAAGGAACCGGCCCAGCGTCGCTGCCCACAGGTGCCTGCCGAGCAGCACGAACTGGTTGCCAAAGATGACGAGCCCGCTGACCACCGAGACGGCGATCGCCATCGGCTGAGGCACCCAACCCCCGTAGTAGCCCGTGACAACCGTGGCGACCAGCCAGGTCGTCGTCAGCACGAACGACACCGAGAACACCATGCCCGAGAAGACCAGCAACGGTGACGATCGTTCCAGGTCGTTGGCGATGAGCCCCGGGACGAACAGCGGAGTGAGCGCGACGGTCGCCATCGACTCGTATGCGGCGATGCTGACGTCGAACACCGACGTCGAGATCCAGACGGCTGCCCAGGAGATGATGCTGGCGCTCACCATCATCAACGCAAACTTCCTACGCCCGAAGACGATCATGTGCCGCATGAACACCCGGGTCACCAGCAGCCAGGCGGCGAATCCGATCACCGCCAGAAAGATGAGGTTGAAAGGGCTCGTGGTCAGCATCGCCAGATAGGCGGCGCCGACGTAACCTGCCGAGCGAAATTCGTAGTTGTACTGCAGCGCCCACGCCGCGGACGCCGAGATGATCACGGCCATCGGGATCCACTCAGGGGGGAAGGCGAGCACACCGAAGCCGGCGAGACTTCCCCGGGCGGCGGCATCGGGGAAGAACATGATCGCAAGTGTCATGGGAACGGCCACGAGCGCAGACGCCATCGCCACCGCTTTGAGCGTCGGCTTGATCCCCTGCCTGCCGAAGTCATGTGCGATCAGGGCAGGCACCAGATAGCCGACACCGACCAGCAGCGGGATGCTCGACTCCCACAAGTACGGCGTCGACGGGCTCAGCTTCAAGAGGACGACCTGCACCGAAGCGGAGATGATCATGATCGTGGAGAACTTGTTACGACCGTCGAGCAGGAACCGACGCGCCAGAACGTGGTTGACCAGCCAGTATGCGAACAGCGCGTTGGCGAGCGTCACCAGCAGCACGAGCGGCTGGAGCACGAACACGGCCACGTATCCGGGTACCACGATGCTCCCGGTGGTGATGTGGTGCCGTTCGTAGATGATCAGGGACGACAGCACCCCGATGATGAAGGCGAACCGCACGGTGTTGATGTCGAACAGATAGTCGTGCACGGTTACGCCACCGCAACCAGATGACGCCTGCTCTTGCGCTCGTCGCGATCGGCGGCGTGCTCGAAGTACTCGAGCAGCATCTCGGCCTGCTCGGTATGGATGTTGACGAAGCCAACCAGCAGTACCTCATCGGTCGGCATCTTCAGCACCGCCTCGGTGATGATCTCGTCGATCGTCGGCTTCCGCTGCTCGCCGAGATTGATGAGGTGCTCCCTGGGAAAGCCGTTGCGCATGATGATGCTGGTGACCAGATCCTCGTAGGCGCCGAATGTGACAAGACGATCGAAGTCGAGGTCGTTGACCGCGATGTCTGCGAATTGGACGGCACGGCGCTGCCGGTCGAAGCGGTTGTTGAGGATGCCGACGGTTGTGGTGCTCTTGCCGATGTACGGCTGCAACTTCGCCGCTGCCGCGATCATGGACTCCCGATCGTTCACCGCGAACAGGTTGGCCCAGGTGAGCCGCTTGCCGCCGATCTCGAACCGGTCGATGCGGAGCACCCCCGGGTCGGCCGGTGCCTTGACCATGCCCATCATGGCGACGTGCCTCGGGATATCGAGGAGCTCGGCAACGGCGAGCGCGACGGCGATGTTCTCTTCGAACGAGATGTAGTCGAAGGCCGATACTTCTTCGGATCGCACCTTTGCCGGGTCGGCCACGATGAGGCTCGTGCCTCGTTTGCGGGCTTCGTGGAACATGATGTTCAGGATCTCGGGGTTCTGCTCGGCGGTGACGAGAATGCCGTTCTTGGGGCAGCTCGACATCAGCGAGCGGGCGATCTCGGGGAGGGTCTCACCCATGACATCCTGGTGATCTTCACGCACATTGGTGATGACACCGATCGTCGATCTGATGATCCTCTCCTCGCTCACACGCTGGTAGCGAGGGTTGATTGCCATGCATTCCATGACGACGGCGTCGACGAAAGGTGTCACCCAATCCCTCACGACCTGGATCTGCTCGAGGATGGTCGGCGACCCGGTGCGCTCGATCGGGTGGTCCTGCCCGTCTGGTGCGATCACCGCGGCGAATGTGCCGGTCGACTTGCCGACCGTGACCATGCCCGCCTCCCGCAGCATGCCTGCGATGAGCCTGGTGACGGTCGATTTGCCCCGAATGCCGTTGACGTGGATCCGATGCGAGACCATGGCGATACGCTTGCCGTGCCCCCGTGACTCGCCGAACAAGCGCAGCAGCATGGCCACTGCCGCGGTGACGGCGATGATGAAGAAGACGAGTTGTGTCGCCATCGGATGGACCTCCTCCGCCTTTATCGGGCGGGAGGAGGCGCCAACTTGATGAGTCTGTCGACCCGAATCGACAAAAAGGCCGTGCTCAGAGCTATCTATGCCCCAATAGGCTCGTTGCCCCTCCCGTGATCACCGCCAGTGCCACCGGGAGAACAACGGTTGTCAAAGTGTCGAGCGGCCGGATTCCCCACATCATCAGAGCGAGCGCAACGAACAAACCGAGGAGCAAGCCGGCGAAAGACGCCGAGACGGTGCTCCTGCCGACGAGGGCCATCACTGCCCAGAAGGCGGTCCCGAGCAAGCCGACGAGGACCACGATGCCGACCGGGTTGGTGAGCGGGTTCCCTTCGAGCTTGATCATCGCAAATCCGGTGCAGGTGCCACCGTCTGCGGTGTGAGTCGCGGTGACCTTCCACACCCCGGGGATCCAGATTGGCAATTTGCTGCGGAAGTCGTCGAGCGCATATGTGTTGTCCGTGACCCCGCGGGTGTCCTCGGGATTGGCTCCGCTCCAGTCGCCGAGCGTGATCCCGAACGGGCCGACCTGTACCTTGGCTGAGCCGGAGTGGTTGGTGTTGGTGAAGCCCACGGAGCCGGAATAACGGACCTCGACCCCATCCTTGTCGGGAATCGGGATCGCATTGCTCGGAGTGTCGTTTGCGGGTGTGTAAGTGACCCCCTCGATGGTTGCTTCTCCTGTGCAATCGCCATCGACCGAAGCCGATCCGATTCCGGGGACGAGACCAACCAGGAACGCAGCAAGTAGCGCTACCTTCACGAGCTTGCCAATCACGGCTTCCTCCAGGGACTAGATCTGTCTAGACCCTACCCGTCGGCCGACCGGCGGGCGCGGAAATCAGCAGAGCGCTGACTGAGAATGGACCGGACCTCCCTGATATCACCAGGTGAGGTCTTGGCCGCCCGGTAGTAGCAGTAACCGGTGGGTAAGAAGAACACCTGAAACACAGAGAGCGACACCGCCCAGTTCATCGGTGGCGGCAACGACCGTTCCAGCGCTCCCGCCAGGCCGGACGCTAGTGCCGACCCAGGGGCACGTCCGAACGCGTTCGCAAGATTGGCGATGCCGAAGACGGTTCCACGATGCTCCGGCAGATTGACATCCGACATGAGCGCAAACCAATTCGGTGAGTCAGCACCGGAGAAGGCGATGCCGAGCAGCGCAGTGAGGAACGTTGCGGCGACCCAGGGGTTTGTCACCAGGTTTTGCAGCACTTCGACGACCAGTGTGGTGAAGCCCACTCCTGCGGTGACATCGAGGCCGCGGAGGGGTATGAAGAAGAAGAGTAGGAAGAAGGGGATCCCTCCTAGGATGCCGATCGTGGACACGATGGCTCTCCCGCTCAAGGTCCTCTGCTGCATCCTGTCACCGACGTGTCCTGCCAGGATGGAGAAGATGCCACCGATCTGGAAGATCGCGGCGAGAATCCCGCCAACTCTCGTTGCCGTGTCCGAGTCGAATCCTGCGGCGAGCACCTTCTCCTGATAGAGCAGCGTGCCCCAAGTCAGCGACCCGTAAGCGACCTGGGCGCTTATCCCCTGGACGATCAACCACACGTTGGTTCTGCGCTGCCAGATGACGGGTAGCTGATCCTTTGATATCCGATAGTCGTACGCGGTCTCGCTCTGGCGCATCTCTGCGAGGTCGGGCTCGCTCATTCCACGCGGCGGGTTGTAGGTGAACAGATAGAGAATCGACGTCCCCAGCCCCAGTGCGGCGACGGCACGTAACGCGACCGAAAAGTCGCCTGCGCCGAGCTGGCTGGCGAGCAGGCCGCCGGCAATGGTGCCAATGCCCTGGGAAAGGCCCCAGAAGCTCATAGCCAACCCACGTCGACGCGGGGGGATGAAGTCGCTGATCACCGAGAACCCGACCGAGGCGATCACGCCCAGCCCGATCGCCGTCACCAGTTGCCAGGCGAATAACTGCCAGTAGACGGATGCAGTGGAAGATAGCCCCGACCCGACCACCCATACCAATGTACCCCAGAAGAGGAGTCTCTTGCGGTTGGATTTGTCGCCCCAGTATCCCCAGGCGACCGCGCTGGCAGCCGTGATGAAGATGACTGTGGCGGTGAGGATCCCGATGGCCGTCTTGGACGCGTGCAGCGCCTCCGTGATCGGGTTGACCATCGACGGGATGGTGGCGAGTGCGGCGTTGTCCAGAGAGGCCAGCGTCACGAACACGACGATGGTGAATACGACGTGAGCACGATTGCCCCACCAACCTGGTCGTGTTCTCTCCCGCATCGCCACATTGTGGCATCAAGATGGCCCCGCCGAAGCGGGGCCATCTCGTCAGCTGCCTGGGGAAGTGGGAAAGCTGAGGAGGTGCTAGTTCCAGAAGCTGATGTATGTGCCCGGCTCGACGGTGTCGAGGCTGCTCTGCAGCACGCCGTCGTACGAGTAGGTGTACAGGCTGTCACCGATCACCATCGAGCGGCTGATGTCGGGTCCCCACCAGAACTCTGCACCGTCGTTGGGCTTCTGGCTGTGGGTGATCCGTCCAATCTCCCGGATGCCGTCCTCGGTGACCTTCACGGCGACGGCACCGACGAAGCCGCTTTCCTTCTCGGTCTCCTCATCCCAGCTCCACGCGGACACCGGGATGACCGTGAGCCCGGTCTGTGGCCAGTACAGGAACGCCCTGTGGTCCCACTCGACGGCCGAGTAGCCGTCATCGAACGTGTAATTCTGGATCCGGGTCGGGTTGGCCGGGTCACTCACGTCGAACAGCGAGATCTGGGTTCCCAGGGTGCGACCCTCCTCGTTGGCGTCCTGTCCTACACCCAGCAACAGACCATCACCCACCGGGTGCAGATATGCCGAGTATCCGAGGATCTTCAACTCACCGACGACCTCAGGATTGGCTGGGATCGGAGAGATCGATGGTGTACAACGGATCGGTCTGCCGGAAGGTCACTACGTAGCCGACATCGTCGATGAACCGCACCGAGTAGATGCGCTCACCCTTGCCGAGCCCCGATACCCGACCAAGCTGGACCAGCTCGCCGTTGTCCTCGGTGAGGACGGTGACGGAGCTCTCGGATTCGTTGCTGGTGTTGCCCCACCAATCGGGTGAGGAGGTCGTGGCTACCCGGAGATTGCCCTCGTACTCGGACATCGACCACTGGCTGAGCATGAACCCGTCAACTCTTCCCGTCGCCACGTACCTGGTGGAGTTGGGATCACTGATATCGAACTTGTGGATGTCGGTGGTGTGCTTGCTGATGGCGTCTGCAGTGGCGTCGTCGGCCATCCTTGACCAGTTGTGCCATGCGTCGGATGCGATATACATGGCGTCCGTCGATGCATATACGATGTCGCCGGCAGCGAGGACCCCGACTGCATCGGTGATGCCCATGGTGCCGCCCATGTCGATGGTGACGACGCTCAGCATCTCAACTCCCGAGAACTCCTCGGGATGATGGGCGTTCGAGCAATCGAGCAGCTGGCCCTCGGAGAGCACGTTCCCTGAGGCGTCCTCGAGGATGTAGTAGGGAACCCAATTGTCGATTGTCGAGTCGAGGACGACCTGGCGGTTGTGCTCCTCGGCGTCCCGTTCGGCCTTGAGCCCGTTGGTCTGTGGATAGGTGAACTCCAGTCCGGTCGGCAGCGAGCTGACCACCAGCCGCACTGTGCCGTCGACCAATCTGGCGCTCACCTTCGAGCCGTCGATACGCATGATCCGCTCGACCTTCGGCTTCTCGATGTTCGAGATGTCGACCTCGATGAGATCGGTGATGGGCGTGGATGGCACGTAGTAGGAGGAACCGCTGACTCGACCGGTGATCCACCATCGGGGTGGCATAGCTGTCGCCGTCTGCCATGAGGAGGACTTTGTCCCCTGACAGGAACAGGTCGCCGACATAGCCCGCATCGATGGTGACCTGGCCGGCGAGACGGGGCTCATCACCGGTCACGTCGATGACAAACAGGACGTTGCCGCTGATGGCAACGATGCGCTTGCCGTCGGTCTTGACGATGTCGGCCTCGTCGACACCGAGCTCCTGGACGTTGGTTCCGGAGTAGTCGACACCGAGCCTGCGGTGCAGCGACCGCACCGGAGGTGGCGCAGCCACCGGAATCGGCCGCAGCGGTCCTCTCAGCCATATCCATGGCCACATCGCCGCGGAACACCGGCCCGCCCCAGTAGTTGTACTCGAAGCCGTATGGGCCGACCAGATCTACGGCATTCTCTTTGACATAGTCGAGGAAGTCATCGCACGCATTGAATGTCTGCAGCCCGTAGCGCAACCGGCTCGGCCTGCGATCGGCGGTCGTGTGGTGTTTGCCAGCGACGTTGTCGTTGCCGTGCCTCGTCCGCAGACGAGCATCCGGCGATCATCGTCACTACTGCAGCGATGAGGATGATGAAGCGTTTCATTGATGACTCCCCGTGGTTCCTGGCTGTCATTGTTCTGATGCCGCCAGCGCGTCGGAAAGGTTCCCGGTTTCTCGAGGATGGCTCACCGAGCGCCGTGAGCATAGCCTCGGTGAGCACGTCATATCCGAGCTCGTTGGGGTGGATGTCGGGGGATATCCGGTCATGTGGGTCGTCGCCGAGGTGGTGCCCCGCATGGGGGTGAATCCATCGGCGACCGCTGATGTCGTAGCCGTGCAGCTGCGGTAGCTGCTGTCTGGTTGAGCTCCTCGACTGCCTGGTTGCTCAATGTCTCGAAGTCGACCTGTCCCTCGAATCCGAGCGAGAACGGGTTGTAGGTCTCGAGGAACACGATGGTGGCGTCCGGGTAGGCGTCCCGCAGCGCCGCAAAGATCTCGTCGATGTTGCGGGCATATGCGCTCCAGGGACAGGTCGATCCGTGTCGGTGCACGCCGGCGCCGTTATGTCGTCGCTGCAGTCCGACGAGCCGAGGTGGGCCGAGCAGATCGTTGGCACCGATGTCGATGGTCACGAAGGCAACGTCACCGGGATCGTAGGAGAGGGCCTCGTCCAGCTGGCCGCCGGTCAGCATCGATCCCAGACGTCTCCCCGACGACACCAAGATTGCGTAGTCCGTAAACGGCGCCGTCGCGCAGGCTCAACTGGCGATGCACCTGCGAGACGTAGCCCTCGGCGTGCCCTGGAACGCCCTCGGCTGCGGCGAGCGAGTCGCCCAGAGCCACATAGATCGGTGAGCCCTTCGGCTGTTGTGGCGTCTATGCCCGGCTCGTAGTCGGCTACATCGACGTTGCCGGCTCCGAGGCTGGAGATGTCTCCGAAGGCCGCGAGCATCACTCCAGCATCGATGACTGTGTCCCCGGGCGCTCACCCCGGACACCGTCACCTGATCATCGCCGATGACGACCTGTTGGATATCGGCGCCCTCTTCGGCGAGAGCACGATTGAGGTCGGCGACCCTCCCGATCATGTCCTCAACGGCATTCCTGGCGACGCCCGGCATGGTGAACATGCCCAACGTCTGCCTTCAGCAGGTGGACCTCGATGCGCCCCCCATTCACTTGGGCCGTCAATTCGCCGGTCACGGTGAGGCGCCCGTTCTTGAAGTCGCCGACGAAGTCGATCAAGCGCAGGCTCGCCAACCGCGTTGACGATGTCGATGGTGATCCGCTGGAACGGCGTGTCCGTCTCTGCCAGCGAGTCGAGCAGCACCGCATTCAACTCGCTCTCGGTGAGGGTCACCTGGAAAGACGACTCCTCGTTGGCGATGATCGATCTTCGTCTCGGCGGCTGCCAACTGGTCCTCATCAGGTGCGGCCACAGGGCCGCTGTTGCCTGCGGTGAGCGCGGCCAGGATCTGCACCGCTCCGTAGCCACCGGTGATCAGTGTCCCGGCGAGTGTTGCGATCAGCATGACGAGCACGATGCGCCCGAGCAGACGCCGGGGCGGTGAAGGCGATGATCACAGACGCGGCGGCGATGGTGACTGCGGTGACGAGGGCATAGGTCTCGCCGATGGTGAACAGGGCGAGTGCCCCGGCGGAGGCGGCTGCGAGAAGTCCGAAGACGATGATGGCGGCTCGGAGCGGGCCGGTGACTCTGGTCATTGGGTGCAGGCTAGGAGGTATTGCTCACTGTGAGGGCTTGCCGCTCCGGCGGCGCGTCGTCTGTGCGGTCTTCTGTTCGGCGGTTTCACGCATCCGCGCCTCGTACTGGTCGGGGCTCTCGATGTGCTCCGAGTGGATCAGCTCGTAGTGATCGCCGTAGGTCTGGACAATGGCAACGATGGTCGCCGCAACCGGCAGAGCCAGCAGCGCACCGACCCCGCCGAGCAGCGAGGCCCCGACGATGGCCGATCCAAATGCGACCGCCGGATGGAGATTCATCGTGTTGGCGGTGATGCGTGGCGACAGCAGGTAGTTCTCGATCTGCTGATAGATGAGGATGGCGATCAGCACCAAGCAGCGCATCGAATGGCTTTTCGGCGAGAGCGATCAGCAGTGGCAACGCCCCTGCGATGTACGTGCCGACCGTTGGGACGAACTGCGAGACGATCCCTACCCACATGCCGAGCGCAAATGCGTAGGGCACCCCGATGAGCAGTGAAGGCAAAGAAGTGGAAGACAGTGGAGAAGACGGCGAGGAGGTGAGCGTGAGTACACGTACCCGCCGACCTTCTCGATGGTGATGGCGATGATGGTGTCGACGTGCTTCTGCTGGACGGGGGGCATGCGATGCAGGATGGCGGCGCGCAGCCTGGGCAGGTCGGCCAGGATGTAGAAGACGAACAGGCCGATCGTGAGCAGCTGAAACACCAGACCGACAGCGGTGGAGGCAAGACCGAGGACCCCACTGGCAGCATTAGTGGAAAGGTTCTGGAGACGCTGCTGATCGGCGGTGATGTCCTTGATGATCTGAGCGCTCGAGAGCTGCACGTTGAAGGTGCTGTTGATCCAGGAGACGAGCGACTTGACGTAGTTGGGGACCTGGCCGACCAGCTTGATCGTCTCGCCGACGGCGACGTTGATCAGGGCGTAGGCGAAGACGGCGACGACGGCCGCTGTCGCAAACATGACCAACGCCGGTGGCGAGGCCCCGACGCCAGCCCCGATTGCTGAGCGCTTCCACCGCGGGGAGCATGGCAAAAGCGGCAAACACCGAGATGACCAGGGTGACGATGAACCCTGATGTGTTCCCGAAGACCCAGATGCTGCCGTACGATGGCGGCGAGCACGGTGACTGTGGCCACCGCCAGACGGGGTAGCCACACGCGATACCACCCCGACGACCGTGAGTGGATTCGAGATCGGGCAATTGATCCATCACCGGCCTTTCTATGTGAGTTTCTCGAGTCGTCAGTTCGATGTGCATCGGGATCGAACGTGCCCTGGAAGTAGAAGCGGCTCATCCCCAGCTCCTCCATTCCCGCCAGGATGTCCCTCACCTGCTGCCACGTACCGCGTGGGGCATTTCGTTTTGCGGCCTCTTCCTCGAGCCTGATCTGCGGAGGTGCCGTGCTCGGCTGCGATCTCCTCCAGTAAGCTCTCGGTACTCGCCCTCCGTGTCGGCGGCGATTATCTGGCCTGAGCTCGAAATCAGCAGGGACTCTGAGGGTCACGGGCTGCGGCGAGCGCGGCGCATTGCGGGCTCGCTCGATCTTGGCGCGGTACTCATCGGAGACTGCCGGGTAGGCATTCAGTTCGTCGGCATACGTGCCGGCGAGACGTGGTGTTTTCACCGCTCCCTTGCCACCCACAACGAGCTTCAGCTCGGGTCGTGGCAGCATGTCGAAGGCGGCGAAGTCGTAGTAGTCACCCGAGAAGTCGACGGGTGGATTGGCGAAGGCGGCACGCAAGTAGCCCAGTGCCTCTTCGAGCCTGAGCGAATCGCTCCTCTTGTCCGGGAAGTCGATCCCGAACTGGGTGTGCTCTGCTTCGAGCCATCCGGTTCCCAGACCGAGCTTGAAACGACCGCCGGACATCTCCTGGATGGTGGCGAGCATTTTTTGCCAGCACTGCCGGGTGCCGGAAGGTGATCGGAGATACGAGGATCACCAGCTCGATGGTGCTCGTTTCTCTGGCGAGCCCGGCCATCACCGCAAATGCGTCATAGGCGGCACGGCTGGTCCGGCTGTCGACCGCATAGAGGTAGTGATCGGGGATGGCGAAGGCGGCAAGTCCTTTCCGTTCAGCCCATGTGGCCGCGTCGAGGAATCCCGCGTAGCTAGCTGCAGTGGTTTGAATGGCGAATTCCATGGGGGCATTTTGGCAGCGTTATCGAGATGATGACACATGACAAACGTTTCGCTACCGGTACACACGTCCCCGGTAGGTGCATTTCGATGAATTGGTCAACGTTGCCGAATGGAAATCCTTAGTGAACAGCCGCCGCTGCCGACTAAGACGTAGCAGATGTTGAATCCTCGAGACACCGTGAGCAAAGTGGGACAAACCCTCCCCTGGTTTGTGGCTGCCTTGCTCGTTGTTCTGGTTAGCGTTGGCATCGGGGCTTGGCTCAGCGGCACGGCTCAGACCTCCGATCGTGACACCCTCAACCGCGGCGCCGACGCGATCCACTCCACCGTGGAGGAACAGATCCGCATCCTGCAACTCGCAGGCACAGGAGCGAGCAGCCTCTCCGGCCAACCTGTGGACGAGATCGATCTCAACGTCATCGTGAAGCAGATCGACATCTCGGTGCTGCGTTCCCTGCTCGGGGTGGTTGCCTACAACGTCGACGCGAACGGCGTCTCAGACGGCAGATTCATCCTGGATGTCGACAACAATCTCCCGACCTTCGAGCCGCCGCAGATCGACAGCTCCGTTGCCGATGTGGAGGCGTTGATCAAGTCGGGCGATGCCTTCTTCAGCGCTCCGTTCCACACCACCGACCCGGATCGCCTCGACTACGTTGTGGCAATGCCGGTCCAGAGCGAGGACGGCCTACAACTGATCGGCGTTGCCTTCCGGCCCGATCGGATGGTCGATGCGGCCATAGAAGCAGCCGGCGAGGGGCAGTACGCCGTCGAGGTGATCGATCTCCGCTACGGGAATCAGCTGGTGCTCTCCAAGGGTGTGACGGCTTCGGCGCTGGAGGCAAGACGCACCCCGGAAGGGGTGAAGACGGCGCTCGAGATCATCGTCCATCCCGGTGAGGAGTTCCACTTTGCCCAGTCGGCGTGGATCGTTGTCCTCGTCATAGCAACCGGGGTCGTTATCGCCCTCCTCCTCGTCTGGATGGGGAGCATGGCCCATGCCCGCGCCGAGAGCCTCACCGAACGGCTCCGTCTCGCCCAGGAGCTCAATGAGAGCAAGGACAGATTCCTCGCAACCGTCAGCCACGAGCTGCGCACGCCGCTCACGGTCGTTCTCGGTGTCGCCGCGGAGCTGGGACCGAATTGGGCGACGTTTCAAGAGCTCGAGCGGCAGGAATTGATGACGATGATGACCGAGCAGGCGGTCGAGGCCGCCAACATCGTCGAAGATCTGCTGGTGGCAGCCCGGTCGGACCCGTCGCAGCTCCGTCTTGCGATCGAGCGGACGAATCTGCGAGCCCACGTCGACTACGCAGTCGGCTCGCTCACCGATGAGGGTCGGCAGCGGGTCGAATGCCGAGCCGACGACGTGGTCGTGCGTGCAGACACCACCCGCCTGAGACAGATACTCCGAAACGTTCTCGAGAACGCCGTTCGCTACGGCGGAGACGCGATCACGGTGGATACCAAGATCGCCGCGGACCGGCTCGTTGTGGTGGTGGCGGACAATGGATCGAACCTCGATGACACCGATCTCGAGCGCATCTTCGAGCCGTACGAGCAGACCGCCTCAGTGGCGGAAGAGACTCTGAGCGGTGTCGGAATTGGCCTCTATGTGAGTCGGCTGCTGGCCAGGCTGATGGGCGGGGACTTGGATTGTGTTCGCGAAGAAGGCTGGACCAAGTTTCGCCTGCTGGTGCCGATCGTCACCGATGACGAGCCGGTGCTGATGACGGTTGCCTGAGGCTCGCACGCCGTTCTCGCCTCACTAGCCTTGGCTCCAACCCTGATTGGAGTCTCTGTGGATCAAGCTCGCTGGTTGCCATCGGCCGATGTCATTGCCGCGGCCAATCTGTCGCACGCGATGCGCGAGCGTGGTCTCGCCACGTACGACGAGTTCTACGCATGGTCGGCAGCGGATCGAGCAGGTTTCTGGGGCTATACCGTGGAGCGGCTCGGAATCGTGCTCGGCCGGCAACCGCAGTCGGTGCTCGCCGGGACACCGCAGCATCCTCGGTGGCTGCCCGGGGCACGTATCAACATCGTGGACTCGTGCTTTGCGGCCGACCCTGGCTCGGCTGCGATCGTATATGCGAGAGACGGCGCACTCCATCGCGTCACCTATGGGGAACTGCACCAACAGGTCGGTCGCTTCGCCAATGGTCTGGCGAGTCTCGGGGTTAGGAGGGGAGACCGGGTCGCCATTGCCATGCCGATGAACGTGGAGGCCGTGATCGCATATCTCGGGATCGTCGCTGTCGGCGGCGTCGTCGTCTCGATCGCAGACAGTTTCGCTCCCGCTGAGATCGCTACGAGGCTGCGCATCGCCGATGCCGCCACAGTGGTCACCCAGGATGTGATTCATCGCACCGGTCGGGTCCTCCCGATGTACGCAAAGGTCGTCGCAGCCGGCGCGGCCCGGGCGATCGTGGTGACAACGGGTGTGGATGTGGCTCTCCGCGATCATGATGTCGCATGGGCGGACGTATTGTCGGATGAGACCCGGCTCGATACGGCGCCCGGTGAGCCCGGTGACCACATCAATGTGCTGTTCTCGTCGGGCACCACCGGTGAGCCGAAGGCCATTCCCTGGACTCACAGCGCCGCCATCAAGGCAGCCTCCGATGGTCACTACCACCATGACATCCACCCGTCCGACACCGTCGTCTGGCCCACCAATCTCGGCTGGATGATGGGACCCTGGCTGATATTTGCTTCCCTGGTCAACCGAGCCACCATCGGGCTCTACGACGATGCCCCGACGACGCCCGGCTTCGCAAAGTTCGTCGCTGAGGCGGGGGTGACGGTTCTCGGGGTGGTCCCCTCACTTGTCGCCGCATGGCGTGCCTCTGGTGTTGCCGAATCTCACGATTGGTCGAGGATCAGGCTGTTCAGCTCGACGGGTGAGGCGTCAAACGCTTCCGACATGGCCTATCTGATGGACCTGGCGGGGGGCAAGCCGATAATGGAATACATCGGCGGCACCGAGATCGCAGGCGGCTACTGAGTGGCACCGTGCTGCAGCCCTGTGTTCCCTCCACCTTCACCACGCCGACGGTGGGTGGGGCGATCCACATCCTCGATGAGGCAGGTGAGCCGGCACAGGTGGGGGAGGTGTTCATCGAGCCGCCCAGCATGGGGCTGTCGACCGAGTTGCTGAACAAGGATCACGACGAGGTCTACTACGAGGGCGCGCCTTTGTGGCATGGCGTTCAGCTGCGACGGCACGGGGACAGGATCGAGCGTTTGCCCGGTGGCCGGTTCCGGGCTCAGGGACGGGTTGACGATGCCATGAATCTGGGTGGGATCAAGGTCAGCGCGGCCGAGATCGAACGAGTCGTGCTCGGCACGCCCCGGCTGATAGAAGCGGCTGCCATTGCCGTCGAACCGGACGGTGGGGGCCCTAGCTCGCTCGTGATGTGCGTCGTCGTCGATGACGGAGACATCACCGAGATCGCCGCCGAGATGCAGCGCAGGATTCGTGAGCAACTGAACCCTTTGTTCAAGATCGCCGACGTCGTTCAGGTCGCCGAGCTGCCGCGGACTGCCTCGGCAAAGGTGATGCGCCGGACGCTGCGCGCCGACTACCGGCGCCGGTAACTTGAGGGCCATGTACCTGCTTGCGGAAGTAATGGGGAGAGCATCGTGATGGTGCTGAGGGATCTTGGGTTCCTCAGCGGAGTCGTCGTCGCCCTGTGGACGGTCATTTCAGCGCTGCGCACCACGGTGCTGCCACGAAGCGCCCAGGTTGCGATCAGCACCTGGGTATACCGTGGGATGCGCACCCTGTTCATGATCCCGGCGGGACCGTCACGATCGTACGCAAAGCGGGATCGAGTGCTCGCACTGTACGGACCGATGACGCTCCTGACGTTGCCCATCGTGTGGCTGATCATGATCGGTGGCGCATACTCGCTCATGTTCTGGGCGATTCGTGGCGGGTCGTTTGTCGATGCCATCGCCATCAGCGGTTCCTCGATCACCACACTCGGTTTCATATCGGCGAGCTCGGTGGGGGAGCGGATCCTCGCCTTCACCGAGGCCGGGTTGGGGCTGATCCTGTTGACGCTGATGATCACATACCTTCCCTCGATCTACGCGACGTTTGCCAGGAGGGAGACCCAGGTGGCGCTGCTGGAGGTTCGCGCCGGTAGACCCGCCTTCCGCCGTCGAGATGCTGAGCCGTTATCACCGGATCGGTTGGATGGATAACGCAACCGAGACCTGGCTCGACTGGGAGCGCTGGTTCGCTGAGCTCGAGGAATCCCACACGACCTTCCCGATCCTCACGTTCTTCCGCTCCCCGCAGCCGCAGCGATCTTGGGTGACTGCGTCCGGGCACGGTCCTCGATGCGGCCGCCCTCTACACATCGTGCCTCGAGAGTGTTCAACTCGGAGCCGGAGTATGCATCCGCTCCGGTTCGATCGCCTTGCGGAGATTGGCGGATTTCTTCGGTATTTCTTTCGATCCCGATCCGGCCCCAGACGATCCCATTTCGATCAGCAGGGCGGAGTTCGATGAGGCATGGGACCAGCTGGCCGCGGTGGGCCTCGAGCTGAAGGACGATCAGGATCAGGCGTGGCGGGATTTCGCCGGCTGGCGGGTCAACTATGACACAGTGTTGCTTGCCCTTGCCGAGATCACTGTTGCTCCGTATGCCCCATGGAGCTCGGATCGCTCGACACCGAGCCGGGTCGAGCCCAGGATCAGGCGCTTCGGGCGGCGCTTGCGTGGTGGCCTCTAGCGGCCGCGAGCGGCCTCTTGGCTACCCTCACCGACCCATCCGAACGTGGTGGTCGCGCACTCGTCATAGAATCGGTGCAGGCAAGCAGACAGGAGGAGCATGGATCAGTCTGAGCCGTACGCCTCTCTGCGCGAGCGGATCATCGGGGAACGCGGCGTCGTGATGGTCATGGGCACCGCAAGCACCGGTAAGACCACCATGGCGAGGTTGTTGCTGCGCGATGCGCTCGATGCAGGGCGATCGGTGGCGTTTGTGGACGCCGATATCGCCGTGCCGTCTGTGGGGGCTCCGGCCTGTGTCGGGATGCGCTGGGTGCGCTCTCATGCTGACCTCGAGAACCTTTCTGAGCCCGATTCGATGAGATTCGTCGGTTCGACCCAGCCCCAGGGGGTAGTGCTCCCTCAAGTCGTCGCCACCGCCAAGCTCGTCGAAGAGGCCAGACAGGGTGCCGACTTCATCGTGCTCGATACCAGCAGCCTGGTCTCAGGAGTGGTCGGGCAGACGCTCACCTATCACATAACCGAGCTGTGCAACCCGGCGTTGATCATTGCGATCCAGCGTGGGGAAGAGCTGGAGCCGGGCATCGGCATGCTGCGCCGTTTCCTCGGTGCCCGGGTGGCCAAGTCCGAGCCACCCCCGGGTCTCGAGCTCGTCGGTCCGCTCGACCAGCGCAACAGGCTCGTCAATGCGTTCCGGGACGCGTTCGAGCCGGATCTGCACCGGTGGCGTGTCCACTCTTCGGTGTTTGCCCCGACGCTGCCGGAGGCGTTCGATCTCTCCCGGCTGGAGGGGATGCTGGTCGGAGTGCAGAATGCCGAGGGGGCGTGTCTCGGCCTTGGTGCTCTCGAGCATGCAGACGGAGTGGTGCGAGTGGCCACCCGCTTCGGCGATCAGATGCGTGGGCTGCGACTCGGCTCGATGCGGATCAACCTCGACACCTATGAGACAACAAGGGTTCGTCTCCGTGAGCTCATCTTCGGCGTTTGATCGTCCGGCAGCTCGGGGTGCATTCTGGAAATGCAAGAGCCCAAGGAACCCCAGTGAGACTTACCCCCGCACTTCCCCGGACGAGGTCGGTTACTAGAGCACCTTGGGCTTTGCACTGCTGAACCTATATGCCTCGAACGAGCTTTTCAAGTCGGTTGTCCGAGCCCTATTCGCCAACGTTATTGATGTTAATTGCAGCTATCTGTAGTCCAAATGACACGAAGATGACGACCTTTCCACATATCCACAGCTATCCACAGGGTGTTGTGCACAACGGGTGTTCACAAGTTGTGACGACTTCTTTTCGCGACCCCTTTCGGCCCCGTCGACGAGCCCCGAATCGGGGGATGTGAGGCCGCCACGGGCACCGGCTCAACGTGGATTGGCCGCGATTCCCTCGTATAGTTCGATGAGGCGTGACACAGTGGTCTCCCACGAGAATCGCTGCGAGTGCTCTACTGCTCCAGCCGATAGGCGTCGCGCCAATTCCGGGTCGCATAACACTCGATCGAGCGCTGCCGCGTAGTCGGCCGGATCATGTCCGTCGATCAGCAATCCGGAGTGCTCATCGTCGATGATGAAAGAAAGCCCGCCGACGTTGGCCGCAACCACGGGTGTGCCGCACGATTGCGCCTCTGCCGCGACCAGCCCGAAGCTCTCGGAGCGTGACGGCATCACCACCACGTCTGCTGCTTGATAGAACGCGACCAGCTGGTCCCGGCGGAGTGGGGGAATGAAGCTGACGCGATCGGCAACCCCCCGGTCGTGAGCCAGACGCACCAGCCGGGCCATCTCGGCGGGCCCGTCACTGCCGGATGGGCCCCCGATGACGACAAACCGGGCGTGATCGGACTGCATCCTGGCGATGGCCTCGATGGCGACATCGACACCTTTGAGCGGCTGAATCCTCCCTGCGTAGAGCACCGTCGGTCCCTGCCCCAAACCGGTCCACATTCTGGCGGCCTCCTTGTCACCAGGATGGAAGACGTCGTGACGGATTCCGGGTGGCGAGGTGCAGAGGCGCTCCGGGTCTGCACCGTAGTGCTCTATGAGATCTTCGAACTCGATGGGGGTTGCCGCCACGACACAATCCGATCTGGCGATGACCTCCTCTTCGGTCATGGTGCGGATGATCTCAGATGTCTGCTGGTCGGCGCGCCGGCTGAGGTCCTTGACCCTCCCGAGAGTGTGAAACGAGTTGGCCAGCGGCAGGTTCAGTTTCTCCTTGAGGAGGACTCCCGCCCATCCCGAGAGCCAGTAGTGGCTGTGGATGACGTCGAACCTCTCGCCGTGATGGTCTATCCACGCAAGGGTTTCCTCGGCGAACTCGCCGACGAGACCGTAGAGGTCACGGATCGGCATCGTCACTGCAGGACCGGCGTTGATGTGCACCACCCGGTAGCCGGGCACCACCTCTACGACCTCGGGGGTGGGCTCGTCACTGCGCCGGGTGAAAGCCACCACCTCAACACCACTTTCGGCCATGGCTATGCCGAGGTCCCGCAGATACACGTTCATCCCGCCGGCATTGCCCTGCCCGGGTTGCTGCAGAGGGCAGCTGTGCAGTGAGAGGAAGGCGATACGCTCGATCATCATGGCGACCCGATCGATGCGGTCACCGTGTACAGCGGTCGCTCGGTGGCACCGAGCCTGAACTTGTAGGTCTCGTCGCCTTTGAGAAAATCGAAGGTCCGCTTGCCCTGGTCGATGGAGCGCTCGATGAGGTACGACAGCATCACATTGCCCGGGGACAGTCCGATCAGTTCGGGATTGAACGCGCTGTTGTACAGGTAGAAACCGGTGTCGTCCTCGAACGAGAAGATTGCAGAGGCGACGACGCCCGATCCGTCAACCAGCATGTCGATGACTCCGCCCACCTCGGTGTGCAGTCCGAGGAAGAATTGCTCGATCTGTGCGGTCATGAATTTGCCTTTGTCCCCGGCGGATCGCCGGTGCATGTCTGCAAAGAGAGCGACGGCATCTGGCCCCTTGCGTCGTTCCACACGGCCGGGACCGGCCTCTCCCTCGAACTTGCGGCGCTTTCTGCGCAGCTCGTGACGTTCCTTCTTGCCGATCGCGGCGAGGTAGTCGTCGAAGGTTTCGGGAAGGGTGAGCACTGCCGCAACGGCGTGCTGCTCGACTTCGGGGTTGAGGCCCGCGGTGCGAAGGGACGTGGCTACTGCCTCGGCTGCTCTGCCGGGAAGACTGTCGAGAACGAGGTTGGTTCCCGCGGGCAGCCCGTCGACGACGCCGGCCAATGCCGGCACGGCGGGTGCCCCGAGCGGTGAGTGGTAGTCGGTGAGGTCGGGCTCGCCTGCGAACTCGACCCGGTTCCCGCGGCGCACCAGCACGATGAGGCTCTCCCCGGTGTCTCCGATCAGCAACTCGTCGTAGTTGTCTCCACGGTGCTCCCACCATGTCTCCAGCCAGCGCCGCTGTGGAAAGGGGCCTACCTCAGAGGCGATCGGAGGCAGATTGAATGAGTCGGTGCGCCAGAAGGGGGCCATTGGTCTCTCAGGTTGTGATTGGTTCAATCGCCCCGACTCGACGCCCACCACCCAAAACGGGAGGTCGGGCAACATCCGTCAGCGCGTCCCGGGCTGCATCGGAGAGCAATCCAACCCGTGTGATGGCCTCCATCATGGCAGCGATCGCGAGGTCAACATCACCATCGTGGCTTTTTGCGGCGATTCCGATGCCCTGGCGGCCCGCCGCAATCAGACCTTCTGCGCCGCCTTTGACCGGCCCTGCCCACCACGAGGCAAAACGGCCCTCGTTGAGGTTGTTGCTGGAGAGCAATGCCGGGAAACGACGCATCGCGGTGGCGGCGGCCTCGAATCGGGGCTCGATGGAGAGTCTCCCGAATGCCCTAGCGAGGCCGCGGAGGCGCCCCCGCAGCGTGGGAGCGCCGCAGCCGTCGACGCCGATGGGCTCGACGCCGACGCCGGTGACTTCGGCGACGAGCGCCATCACCCGTTGCTGGATCGGGTGCAGAGGCTCTAGGTAGGTCTCGACAGGCCAACCTTGCTGCACGGAGGCGGCCAGCCAGCCACTGTGCTTGCCTGAGCAGTTGTTGAACAGACGCGTCGGCTCTAGGTGCCCGGTGGCAATGGCTAACTCCTTGGCGGCCGGATCGCGGGGCCATGCGGGTGGGCACTGCAGAGCGGCAGGGGTCAGCCCCGCGCCATCGAGGGTATCGCCCACCAGGGCGAGGTGAGCGGGAAGCCCACCATGGCTCGAGCAGATGATCGCGGTCTGCTCCTGGGTGAGCTCGATTCCGGCCTCGAGGCTCACCGTTGCCTGAAACGGTTTGATTGACGACCGGTAGAAGAACTCGAGGTCTTCACCCCAGGATTCGATGATCGTGTCGTCGGGCCCGGTGATCACCACAGATACATCGTGGATCGATTCGACCTGCCCTGACCGGAACGTGCCGAGGCGGATTGCGGGCGGCACTAATGCTCGAGGAGTTGATCGACCGAGACGATTCCCTCCCGGTAGCGCCGCGCCACTTCTGCGTTCAGTACCTCGAGGGCCTCGTACACGTTGCGGCGTTGCTCGGATACCTTGCGTTCCGCTTTGCTCAGCATCAGTTGGATCTCGCTCAGCTCGGCATCATCGATGTCGGGCAAATGCGTTAGGAAATCGTCGGCAAGCACCCGGTCGATCGATCGCCGCCCATCCATCGGGATGTCAGGAGGATCTATCGGCAAAGTCTTGGGCATGGTGAAGTGAGGCGACTCAACACCCTCACCATCGGCGAGGATGTCGGGCAAGGCGTCGATCAGGCTGCGGGTTTCTTCTCCGCGTCGCCTGCGTAGCTCGAACTCGAGGAGATCCATGCGTGCATGAAGGAGACGCCGGTAGTAGGAGAGCTCGGCGTCCAGGTCGTCACAGGTACCGCGACGGGTGCGCAGTTCGTCGTTTGCCAGTTCCTCGAGGCCGGCGGTGTATTCCGGATCGAGCACCTGGTCGATGCGGCGGCGATGCTGTTTCAGGGTATTGCCTTTCGCTCTGTCCAGTCGGAGGGTACCAGTCTCTCCACCCTGCTAGCAGGCGGCAGCCAGTGTTGGGTAGGGGTTGACCGCACTGCCATGTCCCGGATGAAGCTGGAAATGGAGGTGGTCGGCACCGCCGTAGGCGTTTCCGGTGTTCCCGACGTAGCCGATGACGGTTCCCCTCGTCACATAGGCGCCGGGGGATAGGCCCTCCGCTCGGTGGTCGAGGTGGGCGTAGTAGAAGCTTGCTCCGTTGCCCCTGACCCAGATCGCGGTGCCGCCGAGGCCACCATCGCTGAAACGCACGGTGCCGTCGACGACGGCTACCACGGGGGTGCCCTTGGCGGCGAACATGTCTGTTCCCTTGTGGGTGCGACCGCCGGAACGCGGGTTACCCCAGTCATTGGAGAACGAGACCTGGCCGGCGACGGGGCAGATGAAGTCGGGGATGGTCCCGGGTGGGAGCCCACCGGCGGCGCCACTCTGTCTTGCGGCTTCTGCGATCTTGCGGGCGCGCTCGGCCGCCTCCCAGGCACGCACCTCTGCCTCGTAGTCCTTCTTGGCCTCCACATAGAGCGTCTCGGCCTGGGTAGCCATCTCGTCGAGGTTGGCAACGAGGCCGGCTTGCTGTTGCTCGAGTGCCTGTACTTCCGCCTTGTCATCTTCGAGCATGGAGGTCTGGCGGACCAGGTCCCGCGAGATGGCGTCGAGCCGGTCCAACGTTGCCGTTCCCTTGTCTTGGGCACGACTGATGATGTGCTGCGCGGTCAGGATGTCCTGGATGTTGGCCGCGTCGAGTGCGGATTCGAGGGTGCTGCTGCCACTGTTGATGTAGGCGTTTACGACCAGGCTCTGTGCTGCGGCGCGCAGTTCGGCGATGTTGGTCTCATCTTCGTCGATGCGGCCTTCCATGCGGTCGATGCGGTAGTTGAGATCGGCGAGCTGGCCCTCGAGGTCAACGAGCACTGCGACGGCGTCGTCCATTTCTTGTTTTGCCGCCAGCCACTCGTCGTAGGCACTTTCCTTCTTCTCCTTGGCATCGTCAATCGCACCCGTCTGGGCGGCCGCGTTCACGGGAACGAGACCAAGGACTGAGCTGAGAACGAGCGGTACGATCAAGCGCCAATGTCGCATGAGTCCCATGATCGGCACAAGCATAGTTAGGCCTTGAGACATATCCGCCATCGGCGGTTCGGGTGGCGAGGGTCAGCCGAAGATCCAGACAGCCGCCCAGAATGCAGGCACACCGAGGACGGCGGCGTCGAACATCGTGAGCAAGCCCGGCGCCCGTGCGGTGTGGATGACCGACCCGGTGCGCAGCAGCGAGCCAAAGGCACGTCCTGCGATGAGACCGGCGGCGCCTGCCGCCGATGCCAGCAGCATCGTGGTGATCTCGAGCGTGTCGGCAGCCAGAGCGCTGATCAAACCGGCGATCACGGCACCGAGCACCATTCCCAGGTTCGGGTCGAGGCCACCGAGCTCACCGCCGGATTGCTGGACACCCCATGCGGCAAAACCTGCCGATCCGGCTATCGCAAGTGCCGCAAACACCATGGGGAGCGAGCGCAGATGTGTGAGCACCAGTGCCCCTGCCACCAGCGATATCACCAGCCCGACGACAAGCGGTATGGCGACGGATCGCACGGTCCGCTGTGAGGAATCGAGCACGACCCAGGCGAGCACGACTAGAACCGCGACCGCAACCCCACCGGCGAACCCGGCGACGCCCCAGCTATAGGCGCCATTGGCGGCTGCCGTTGCTCCCACCATGAGTGGGATCGGGTTGATGGCGAGCCCCCGGACCCGGAGCACGTCGGTGATATCCCAGAGCCAGGCGAGGGCGGAGCCGACGACAACGAACACGAACGTGCGGGTGCCGACATTGTTGGCGATGACGAGGGATACCAGCAGTGCGATGACCAGCAACGCTCCAGAAGTGTTGCTGACACCGGCTGCAATCGCGCCGCCGCTCACCGGTGGAATGAGGGCAATCTCGTCACTTGCGCCGACGGGATCCTCCGGCTTTGCCGGGTCCCCGTTCACCCATACTTTGGCGATGGTGAGGTTCTGAGTGAACTCGGTGCCGTACGCTGATGACGCCGCCTCTAGTACTTCAGCGACGGTCGATCCGGGGAATTCGGCGGAACCGGTCCCGGCCACCTCACGGAGATTGGCGAAGAGCCGCAGCCGTGCCATCAGCCTATGCAGGTGTGGGTATACGCGTTCACGGACCGCAGCGTAGTCGCCGCGGACCGTGATGCCTTCCTACGTATCGATCTGTCAGGATGCCAGCGATGCGCTGTGCAGCCGATCGACCAACTCTGCTTGGGAGTGGACGCCCAGTTTGCGGAATATCGATTTCAAGTGGTTGCGGACCGTGTGCTCGCTGACATCGAGCAGCTCAGCTATGGACACGACGCGATGTCCCTGGAGCAGTTGGGTCACCACGTCCCGCTCCCGTCGCGACAGGAGGTCCAGATCTGGATGGTTGTGGGTCGGCTCAATCGGAGCAGCGCTCCCGTTGAGGCCGATGCGACCGAGCTCATCGGAGATCCGACGCATGGCATCTTCCAGCTCTCGCTTGCGTGGGTCCTGGATGACCCGCACCTCACCGGGGGCCGGGCTGAAGATCCACAGCAATGCTGCCGAAGGGCCGCTGCCGTTTGCCATGGGGATGATCTTCGTGTTGGTGGACATCGCGTCCCCATCGCCGCTGAGCAGCTCCCACGCGACCGACTGCGGTCGGCGAGGGATACGGCCGTTGAGCGCCCTCGTGATCAGACGGCGATACTCGCTCCGGAAGGGGAGGCTGAGCCATTCGGGTGCCTCCTGCTCGAACGACGGATCGCAAGCCTTCGTCCCGACGAGCTCGTCGAGAGCGGGATTGGAGTAGGTGGCGCGTCCGTTCTCGTCGGTGATCAGCACGCCGTCGGTCATTGCTTCTAGTAGTTCTTGGAGCGGGACGACAACCGTCCCGGTCCCATTTCTCGCTGTCATTCCCAGCCCCCGTCACGCATGCAATCAGTCATCGTCTCGACCCCCTTTAGGTCTCCCTGCTGGCCCGTTTGTCACCCGTATGACCAAGTACGACCGACGTCTCGGAATGTACCGGGAAATGCACATGGCCGGTAGGAGGGTTTCTCGTAGCTCACGATGGACTAGTCATTTTCGTGGTCACGCGGACACAGAGAGTGGCAGCAGGTGACTAGTTCCTAGTGAAACCGTGTCGCATGGCTACCCTGCGTTGTATGCCGGTGGAGAAGATCGACATTGTCGAGGTGGGGGCCAGGGATGGGCTCCAGAACGAGTCAGTGTCTCTACCCACCAGCGACAAGATCGAGCTGATCGGCAGGGTGGCTGCCGCAGGCGTCCGCCGGATCGAAGTCGCCTCATTTGTCCATCCCCGGCTCGTACCGCAGATGGCCGACGCCGAAGATGTCATCTCGGGCCTACCGGATCTCGGCCCGGTGTCCCGGATCGGGTTGGTGCTCAACGAGCGCGGCCTGCAGCGTGCGCTGGCGGCCGGAGTCGATGAGATCAACTTCGTGGTAGGCGCGACCGAGGGGTTCAACCGCGCCAATCAGAACGCACCGGTCGAGGCCACTATGGCAACCATCGAGCGCATGATCCCCGAGGCAGTAGCCGCAGGTCGCAGGACCACCGTCACCATCTCCGTCGCTTTCGGATGCCCTTACGAGGGCGAGGTGCCGCTCGATGCGGTTGTGAGGCTCGCCGGGCGAGGCGCTACGGCCGGCGCCGGGGAGATCGCGCTCGGAGACACCATTGGAGTTGCGGTTCCGAGCGATGTCCTCACCCGGGTCAACGCCGTCCGCGCGGTCGCCGGGGACGCGGTATTGCGGTGCCATTTCCACGATACGCGTAGCACGGGTGTCGCCAACGTCGTAGCGGCGGTCGAAGCCGGGGTCCGTGTCGTCGATGCATCCGTCGGGGGCACAGGGGGCTGCCCGTATGCTCCCAACGCCACGGGCAATGTCGCTACCGAGGACGTTCTGTACACGCTGCACCGGATGGGCTATGTGACCGGCATCGATCTGGAGAAGATGATCGAGACCGGTCGCTGGCTGGGGTCTCGCCTCGGCAGGGAGCTTCCCTCGGCATTGGGGCGTGCCGGGAGTTGGCCGGCACAGAGCTAGGCCTGGAGCTGTCTCCCATACAGCTTGGCGTAGAGGCCACCCTGGTCGATGAGCTCGTCGTGGGTTCCCTCTTCGATGATGCGGCCCTCGGCGACCACGACGAGACGGTTGGCACGCCGCACTGTGCTCAACCGGTGGGCAATGACCACGGTGGTTCGGTTCCGCATCAGCACCTCGAGCGCAGCCTGCACCAGCGCCTCGGACTCGGTGTCGAGCGAACTGGTCGCTTCGTCGAGGATGAGCAGCTTCGGGTCGGCCAGCAGCGCCCTGGCGATGGCAACTCGCTGGCGTTGCCCGCCTGAGAGTTTGACGCCTCGCTCCCCGACGATCGTGTCGTAGCCGTAGGGGAACGCGGTGATGAAGTCGTGTGCGTTTGCGGCCCGGCATGCCTCGACCAGCTCATCGTCGCCGGCATCTGACCTGGCCACCCGGAGGTTCTCCGCAATCGTCCCCGAGAACAGCTCGACCTCCTGGGGAACGGCTGCCATGCGTTGGCGGAGCAGCTGGATGTCCTGGTCGCGCACGTCGACACCATCGACGAGCACGCGGCCAGACGTCACGTCGTAGAACCGGGGGATCAACTGCACCATGGTCGTCTTGCCGGCGCCGGATGGGCCGACCAGGGCGACGACCTCGCCTTGCCGCACCTCCAGGTCGATGCCGCGGAGCACCTCTTCTTCACGACCTTCGTATGAGAAGTGAACGTCCTCGAATGCCACCGTCCCAACCGGGGCAGGTTTGACGGTGTGCTCCGCTGCAGCGAGCTCGGGCGGTTCCTCGAGGAGCTCGAAGATGCGTCGCGATGCGCCGAGTGCCTCCTGGAGCTGGGCATACAACCCGGTGAAGGTACCAACCGCACCTGCGACGGTGAGTGTGTAGAGCAGGAAGGTGACCAGATCTCCTGCCGTGAGGTTGCCCGCGATTACCTGTCGCCCGCCTTGCCACAGCACCAGGGCGAGCGTGCTGAACATGACGAACGTGACCAGCGGCACGAACACGGAGCGGACCTTGGCGCGTCGCACTGCGATCTCGTAGGACTTGCGGATGTCCTGGTCGTACAGACGCGCCGTCTCCTCTTCGGCGGTGAACCACTTCACAACGCGCACAGACGAGATCGCCTCTTCGGCCAGGCTGTTGGCGATTGCCAATCGGTCCTGGAATGCGGTCGAGATATGTCGCAGCTTCCTCCCGAATATGAAGGCGGCAATAATCGCAAGGGGGACCACGGTGAGCACCGTCAGCGAGAGCCTGACACTCAGCATGAACAGCAGCACCACGCTCCCGATGAGCGTTATCCCTTGCGCCATTGCCTGCGCCACCGCGGTAGACACCGTCTGCTGAACCACTGCGGCATCGGCGGTGAGCCTCGAAGTGATCTCCCCCGTCTTGTGCTGGTCGAAGAACGGCACCCCGAGCCGGACCACGCCGGTCGAATACGGCGCGACGCAGATCGGCGACGACGCCCTCGCCGGCGACGGCGAGCAAATAGCCGCGGGCAAAATTGAATCCAGCCTGGAAGAGGAAGACGGCCACGAGCAGGAGCGCATACTGATTCAGCTTTGCCGTGCTTGCGCCCTGGATCTGGCCCAGTGCCGAGTCGACCAGGTTGCCCATGATCCTCGGGAACACGAGACCGAGACCGCTGGCGAACACGACGGCGATGGTGGCGAGCACGATCCGCCTCCGGTAGGGGCGGGCGAAGACGAAGAGTCGTCCGATCTGGGAGAGTTGCGCACGACCCAACCGGATTCGCGTTTGGTCTGTTCCGGTGGGACGGCGTCGCATTGCTCGCATCGGAGTGATGTTACGGCCGTACGAGATAGACCGTTGACGTAAGTTACGTTTTGGGATATCGTAAGTTACGTTATGAGCAGAGTGTTCAAGAGAGGCGAGCTGAAACAGGCCATAGCCGTTGTCCTTGCGGATCTCGGTGCGGCCCACGGCTACGCAATCATGGGCGAGTTGGAGACAAGGGTCGGCGGTGGTTGGAAGCCGAGCCCTGGTGCGATCTACCCGGCGTTGCTGGCAATGGTCGAGACGGGCCACGTCACCACGGAGGAAACCGACGGTACCCGCCTCTACCGGCTCACCGAAGCCGGGCTCACCGCCGCACAGAAGGCGGGCTCGGCAGGACGGTGGGCTTCACTCGAGGCACTGGCTGAAGCCGGAGAGGATCGCGTCGCCGTTGGGACGCTTCTCGACGACTTCGCCGCCCGTCTCCCCGTCCGTCGTCGTCTCGCCGGCGAGGCACAGCGAGCCCGGATCGAGTCGATCCTCGAGCGCACCGGCACCGAGATCGAGGAAATACTGAAAGAAGGAGAGCAGGATGGATGAGTTTGCAGAGCTTGCGAACCGTGAGAGTGAGGCGAGGCGGATCGCCCGTCGCCAGTGGTTCTGGTTGCATTTCGCGGTCTTTGCGGTGATCCAGGTCTTCCTGATCACTGTGTGGGCGTTGAGCTCCGCCACCTATCCCTGGTTCATATTCCCGCTGTTCGGGTGGGGCACGCTGGTTGCCGCGCACACCGTGTTTGCCTTCGTCGTGCGAACCCCTGAGCAGATCATGCTCGAGCGGGAGATGCGAGCCGCGGAGCCACCACGGTGAGCTGGGTACTCACCGACGCGGCAGGTACCGGTAGCCGGCGAAACACCGCATACCCGTTGCTGGCCATCGTCGGCTCCGTCTGGGTCGCCGCCGGGTCGGTCCCCGGTATCGGTGGCATCCCGATGCGGGTGGTGGCGGCAGCTTCCGGTGCGATGGCCGCTTCCTGGTACGTGACGGTCTCTTCGATCGTTCACGGCTTCACCGTGGCCGCTCGATCGACTGCCATCCTCAGCTCGCCGTGGTCGGTTGCTCTGCTGCTGGGTTGCTTCGTCCTGGCCGCAGATCGTGGCAAAGGACAACTCCGATGAGATGGTTGCTGGATCCGTACCTGGACGGGCGCACCTACACGACCATCGCGTATCTGCTCATCGAGCTTCCACTGGCGGTCGTCGCCTTCACGGTCGTGGTTGCCGGGCTTTCAGCCGGGCTCGGGCTGTTGGTCACGGTGGTCGGGATCCCCGTCCTGGTGGCGACGTTCCTGGCCATCTCGTCACTGGCTGGCCTGCAGCGGCGGCTCGCTTGGTCGCTGCTGGGCGCTCCCATGCCGCGGTCGATTGCCGGTCATGATGCGTCCGGCGGGCTGCTGTGGCATCGGCTGGCCAAGCTAGCGGGCAGCCACCGCACCTGGCGCGAGGTCTGGTTTGCCGTCGTCGCCCTGCCTCTGGCCGTTGCCGGATTTGCGTTCGTGACCGGGGTTCTCTGGCTGATGGTGGCCGGATTTGTACATCTGGCGCTCTATCTCCTGGGATTGGAGAGCCAATTCAGCTTCTGGGTCGTCGATACGCTCCCTGAGGCTCTGGTGCTCATCCCCGTCAGCCTTCTCTTCTGGCTAGTCGGCCCCCGGCTGATCCTAGGTTGGGGAACCGTGACCGGGCGGGCCCTGACGGCCCTGCTGGGAAGAGTCGAGCCGGAGGAGCTGAGGACCAGCGTCGTCGATACGCTGACGCGCACGGGCAGCGCCGATGGCTTTGCGATCCTCGATGATCTGTGGCTGCGCTTCGGCCGGGGTCCGTTCGTCACCCCCGCCGAGGTAGAGGCAACCCTGCTGGAGATGAAGGGGCGCGGAATCATTCGGGCGGATCGCAAAGGACGCAGGACTTCGTATCGGCTCGCCTGAGTCGAGCGGCAACTGCTCACCCGGACCGAAGCGTTTCACAAGCAGCAATCTCACGCAGAGACCGGGGGCGTCATGAGTCGGACTGGGACGGATCAGTGGGCTGGCGCTCGCGGTGCTGCTGAGCGGCTGTAGCACAGGCGGCGGGGGAAAGCTGTTGCCGTCTCGAGCTCGACGACCACGGATGGTGAGTCAGGGGGTGGACCGCCTGGCCGGGTCGAGGTCCTGATAGTCGCCGGTGCGGAGATGGCACACGGCCAGGTGATCGGCGATATTCGGTGTGCCGGCGAGGTGGGGCGGCTCGACGTCGCAGATCCCCTCAGCGGCAATCGGGCAGCGCGGGTGGAACCGGCAGCCGGAGGGAGGGTCGATCGGGTTCGGGATCTCTCCACGGGGCAGAGGCTCGGTGCGCCGGTGCCGCGGATCCGGCACGGGCACGGCAGCGAGCAGCGCCCGGGTGTATGGATGCTGTGGGTTCTTGAACACTTCGTCGAGCGGGCCGATCTCGACGATCTCCCCCAGGTACATGATGGCGATGCGGTCACAGATGTACTTGGTAGTGGCGAGGTCGTGAGTGATGAACAGGTAGGTGAGGTCGAATTTCTCTTTCAGGTTCACCATCAGCTCGAGCAGCAACGACTGGACGGAAACGTCCGCCATGGCGATCGGCTCGTCGGCGACGATCAACTCCGGCCGGGTGATCAGAGCCCTGGCGATGACGATGCGCTGGCGCTGGCCGCCACTGATCTGGTGCGGGTACTTGTCGTAGAAGAACCGCGCCGGTGACATCCCTACGGCTTCGAGAGTCTCCAGCACGAGGTCGCGGCGCTCATTCGAAGACAGCTCGGGCATATGGATCTCGGCGGGATGTGCGATTGCCTCCCCGATCGTCATGCGGGGGTTGAGCGATGCCAGCGGGTCCTGGAAGATGACCTGCATCCGTTTGCGCATCCGGCGCAGCTCTTCCCGGCTCAGCTCGCTCAGGTCCACGCCATCGATCCTCACAGTGCCCTTGGTGGGCTCGAGCAGCCCGAGCACCAGTCGGCCGACGGTGGACTTGCCCGAGCCGGACTCTCCCGCCAAACCGAGAACCTCGCCTCGCTTGATGGTGAAGTTCACGTTGTCGACGGCGCGGACATTGTCGATGTGACCGCGGGCGAGCAGTGACACGATGAAACCCTTCTGCACCGGGAACCACTTGGTGAGGCCGTCGACCTCGACGAGTGGCTTGTTGCTCGTTTGCTCACTCATGCTGAGGCTCCCTCGAGTAAAGCCAGCATGCCGTCGCCTGGACGCGCGACACCGGGAGGAATGGTGGCTCCTCGACCGAGCAGATATCCATCGCCTCGGGGCAGCGCGGGTGGAAGCGGCAACCTTGGGGCGGGTGCACCAGGCTCGGAGGAGACCCGGCCATCTGATATAGATCGATGTCATCGACGTCGATGTTGGGCACCGACTGGAGCAACCCCTGGCTGTAGGGGTGCTTGGTCTCCCCGAACACGTCGTTGGCGGGGCCGAGCTCGACGAGCTTGCCGGCATACATGACGGCAACCCGGTCGGAGATCTCGGCTACCGCTCCGATGTTGTGTGTGATCAACAGGATGGTGAGGTCGAACTCTTCGCGCAGCTCGAGGAGGAGATCGAGGAATTGCGCCTCGACTATCACGTCAAGTGCGGTCGTCGGTTCATCTGCGATGACAAAATCGGCGCGAAGGGCAAGTGCGAGGGCGATCATGATGCGCTGCCGCATACCGCCTGAGAATTGGTGCGGATAGTCGTCGATACGCTCGATCCTGATGCCGAGGCGGGCCACCAGTTGCTCCGCTCGGTCCCTGGCGGCGGCGTCGCTCACCGATGGCTCGTGAGTCTGGATGGTCTCGGTGAGGTGGTCGATGATCTTGGCCAGTGGGTTCAGCGAGGTCATCGGGTCCTGGAACACCATCCCGATCCGTGCACCGCGCAACTGCCGGATTCTCTTGTCTGAGGCAAGCATCAGGTCCTCACCGGCAAAGAGGAGTTCACCGCCGCTGATTTTTCCCGGAGGCGTGATCATTCGCATCAGTGCCTTGCCGAGGGTCGACTTGCCGCATCCCGATTCACCGACCAGCCCGATGATCTCGCTCTTGCGGATGTCTAGGGAGACATGGTCCACGGCACCGACGGTGCCGGCCCTGGTCGCATAGTCGACGGACAGGTCACGTATCGAATACAGCACGTCACCCGGAGCGATATCGGCCTCCGACGGTGGGGGAAGCTCGGTTACCTGTCGCTGGCGTCGTTCCATCAGCGCTCCCTCAGCTTCGGGTTGAAGATCTCGACGAGGCCTTCACCCATCATCGTGAACGCAAGGACGACGAGCATCACGGCGAGGCCCGGGAACGTGATCAACCACCATGCGGATCGGATGAACTCCTGACCACGAGCGAGGTCGATTCCCCAGTCGGGGGTGGATGGTGGCAGTCCGAGACCGAGGAATGAGAGCCCGGCTCCGGTGAGGATGGCGTCTGCGACATTCACGGAGAAGATGATCGCCACCGAAGGGATGACGTTGGGGAAGATGTAGCGGCCCAGGATCTCCCTTGCCTTGGCCCCGATGCTCCTTGCTGCCTCGACGTACAGCTCTTCCTTCGCAGACAGTGTCTGCCCGCGCACAATCCGGTAGTACGTGGGTATGTAGAGGACGGCGATAGCCACGATGATGTTGAGGATGCTCGGCCCGAGCACCGCGGTGATGGCGATAGCCAGGATGAGGCCCGGGAACGCATAGATCGAATCCATGATGAGGGTCATCAACCGATCGGTCTTGCCGCCGACGAAGCCTGCGAGCAGCCCGAGTGGGACACCGACGACAAATGAGATGATCGCCGCCGAGAACCCGATGATGATGGCGATCCGAGCCCCCCAGATGAGCCTGCTGAGCACGTCCTGGCCCACCTGATTGGTCCCGAGCGGGAAGCTGGTTGCATCCTGTTCCGCACTCGATATTGCTCCCGCCGATTGCAGAGTCGGGTACTCGTCGGCGATACCTTTGAACACCTTCGAGGACATGACACCGCCAACGGCCTCGCCGCTGACCACCGCATCGAGCACCTCGCCCGGCGTCTCGAATCGCTGGATCTGCAGCCGGACCCGCTCGTCGCTGCCTGCGGCCGCATTCTCTGCGGTTATGCGATCCGCCTCATCGCGGGCCGCTTCGCTCGAAGGCGTCTCACGTTGCACCGCAATCGGGATTCTCTCTCCCGTGTCGAAGTCGGCTACCGATTGGTACGGGCTGTCCTTCGGCAGGATCAGGATCTCCTGCGCAGGCAACTCGCCGGGAGCAAGCAGGCGCGGTCCGACTTGCTCGAGAGGGTCGTACTTTGCAAAGAGCTGGGGGGCGGCCGCGACCACGAGGAATGCGACCACCATCAGCGTGGAGATGGTGACAAACCACCAGTCGGTCCCGTACCAGCGGCGACCCTGGAGGATGCGCCGCACGAAGCCGACCTTCTGCAGCTCCTGTTCCCATTCCTCGAGAGGAACCTGTGATTCCGGCGGTGGCGTCTCAGTCGTCGTCGGCATCAGTACTTCACTCTCGGATCGAGGACTGAATAGATGATGTCGACGGCGAGGCTGATCATCGCAACGAACATCGCAAACACCGCCACGGTGGACTGGACGGCGATGAAGTCACGCGAGCTGATGCGCTCGACCAGATACCTGCCCATGCCGGGCCATGAGAAGACCGTCTCGGTGAGCACTGCCCCGGCGAGCAGGATCGCCACTTGGAGGCCGATCACAGTGACGACCGGGATCATCGCGTTCTTCAGGGCATAGCTGTATGTGACCGCTCGCTCCCGGATACCGCGGGCACGGGCGGCGGCAATGTAGTCCTCCTGCATCGTCTCGATCACGTTGATGCGGGTGAGCCGAACGAACACGCCGGAAAGGACCAGCCCGAGGGTGACCGCGGGGAGGATGAGATGTACCAGCACGCTGCCGAGTGCCGCCCAGTTGCCGCTGATGATGGAGTCGACGATCAGCAGGTTGGTGGTGCGGTGCAGGGTGGTATTGGTGATCACATCGATCCTGCCCGCAATCGGGGTCCAGTTCAACCAAACACTGAACACCAGCCTCAACAGCAGACCAAGCCAGAAGATTGGCATCGAGTAGATGATCACGCTGTATATGCGGAAGCCGTAGTCGGTGGGTTTCTTACGTTTCACCGCGGCCCAGGTCCCGAACAGCAACCCGAGGCTGAGGGCGATGATGCTGGCGGGGATGATCAGTTCGATGGTTGCGGGGAGTCGCTCTCCCAGTTCGTCGACGATGGGTCGGCGTGAGCCGATGAACGAGTCACCGAAGTCGAGGGTGACCACGTCACCGATGAATGTGAAGTACTGGATGATGAGAGGCTTGTCCAGCCCGAGCTCTTGCATGATGTTGGCGCGTACTTCCTCGCTGGCCTTCGGGCCGAGAGTCGAGGACACGACGTCTCCGGGCATGACGCGGAATACGAAGAAGACGACCGAGACGAGGATCAGCACCATGGGGAGGGTGAGGGCGATCCTGGTGAGGATGTAGCGCCGCAGCGCCTGGCTTCCGCGCAAGAACACCCAGATGAGGGCAACCAGCGCAGGGATGCCAAAGATCAGAAACAGTAGGTATAGGGGATGCACTGTGGATGTCGACGGTAGCGGAGCGGGCCGCGGGCGGGAGAATCCCCGCCCGCGGCTGCTCAACCGCTAAGTAATCGTCAGCTCTTGGTCAGCAACGAGTAGATGAACTCGAAGTCAGGACCGATGTTGAGGCTCTCTGCATTGGGCAGCGAGCTATCAGCTGAGATGTCGTCGTGATAGATGACGAACTCGGGCTCCAACCACAGCGGGATGGTCACCACCTCGTCGGCATAGACCGTCTGGAGCTGGTCCAGGATGCCGGCACGTGCCGCCATGTCGGTCTCTGCGCGCTGCTGGAGCAGCAGCTCTCCGAGCGACGGGTCGATGCCCGTTGTGGTGGCGTCGCCGCACGACTCGTTCGGGCAGAGCACCATCGTTCCCAGACCATCACCCTCGATGAAGGGCTGCAGGTAGTTCTCTGCATCCGGGAAGTCGAAGAACCAGCCGAGCACGCACACGTCGAAGGTATCGCCGTTGGTGCAGTCGGACACGTAGGTGCTCCACTCCTGGGAGACCTCGTTGACGTCGATCATCCCGGTGGCTTCCCACTGCTGAGCGATCAGCAGCACACCGTCTGCGGTGGTGACACCGTAGTGCTCGGGCGGGAAGCCGAGGTTGATCTGGAGCTTGTTGTCCGGTGAGTAGCCGGCCTGCGTCAGCAGGTCCGTAGCCAGGGACAGATTCGGTGCCTGGTAGGCAGTCTCAAATGCCTCGTTGGCTCCGAGGAACCCCGGCGGTACCGGTGATAGCAGTGGTGTCACTGCGCCGCCGAAGACAACGTCGGACAGCTCGTCACGGTCGACGGCTGCGGCAAGCGCTTGGCGAACCAACGGATCCGACGTCACGAAGCCGTCGGCGTGGTTGACGATCAGGTACCGGATTGGTGCCTGAGGCACGGTTGCCACGGTGAGGCCGTCAACAGACTTCAGCTCATTGGCCGCCTCGCTGCCGAGGATGCGCCATGAGATGTCGATCTCACCGGAGCGAACGGCATCGGCCATTGCACTCGGGGTGGAGAATCGACGGATGATGATCTGATCAGTCTTCGCCGGGTACTTGCCCGTGTAGTTCTCATTCGGCTCGAGCACGGTCTGCTCGCCCGGGATGTTGCTTGTGATCTTCCATGGTCCGAGACCGGTGATCTCGCCCTGAGGGAGCAAGTTGATCTCGTCGACAGGGAAGATGTTCGGGTTGGCGATCGTGTACGGAGCACCGGCCAGGATCTGCGGGAAGAAACTCGCAGGGCCGAGCAGTGTGAACACGATCTGGTTGTCGCCCTTGGCCTCGATGCTCTTGACGTACGGAATCGCCAGCGTGTTGCCCACCTGATTCGGGGCGGTCGCCTGGAGATCCGCGTTCATGAGCCGGTTGAGTTGCTCAACGGCCATGTCGACGGTGAGCGGGGTTCCGTCACCAAAGACCAGACCATCGTGCAGCGTCAACGTGTAGGTCAAGCCGTCGTCGCTGACCTCGGGCATATCGGCAATGCCGGGCTCGAGCTCTGAGTCGCTGCCGGGCACGAACCGCAGCAGTGGCTCGTTGAACGCCTTGATCAGCTCCCAGTCAGCGGTCGAGTACGCATCGGCGCTGTCGAGGCTCGACACGGTATCGGTGGTCCCGATGATGATCGTGCCTCCGGCCTGTGCCGCCGGCGCCGTTGTTGTAGTTGCTGCTGCCGCGGTAGTTGTAGTTGCTGCCGCAGCAGTGGTAGTCGTCTCTTGCGAGCCGGCTGTTGTCGTGGTGGTGCCCTCGGACCCGTCATCGCCGCCGCATGCGGCGGCGACGAGAGCGAGTACAAACAGCAGCACGACAATACGTCTAGCTGTTTTCATGAATGCCTCCTGCCTTCCTGTGCGGGCAGCCAGAACTGCCACGCAGCACAAAGTTAGCGCCCTGATGCGATACTTGCGCCAAACGGACCGATTTGTGCCAGTTACTGGATTGCCGGTGATGTGTCCGAATACCGCCGGTTTGGCCGAATGCCGGCTCTAGCATCGGGCTCATGAGTCTCCCTATCTCCTTCATGTCCGACTTCGGCCACGACGACGAGTTCGTCGGAGTCGTCCACGGTGTCATTGCCAGAATCGCTCCCGATGTCAGGGTCATCGACATCGGCCACGAGTTCGCCCAAGGGGACACCCTGGCGGGAGGGCTGGCCCTGATGCGGGCGATCCAGTACATGCCCCAGGGGGTTGCGGTGGTCGTCATCGACCCGACCGTCGGCACCGAGCGGAAGGCGATCGCAGTTCAGACCGATTGGGGTGTGCTGATCGGCCCGGACAACGGTGTGCTCGCTCCGGCCGTTGCGATGACGGGTGGGGCAAGGAAGGTTGTTTCCATCGAGAACCCGGAGGTGAAGCTGCCTGCACCGGGTGCCACCTTCGACGGCCGCGACCTGTTCGGGCCCGCCGCTGCCGTGATCGCCTCGGGGCAGGCGAGTCTCGAAGAGCTCGGCCCCGAGCTCGACCCCAACCACCTCACCCCGATGATGCTGCCGCTGGTTGAGCATGAGGAGCGCAGTGTCACAGGCGAGGTGCTCTGGGTCGATCACTTCGGCAATGCCCAACTCAATGTGACTCCCGAGGATCTGAAGCTGGTCGGCATCGGGATGGGCACCGCCGCGGTGCTCCAGATCGGCTCGGCCGAGTTCGCCATCGAGTGGGTGGTTGCATACGGCGATGTCGCAGAAGGGGAGGGACTGCTTCATGTCGACAGCTACGGGCAGATCGCCGTTGCGGTGCGCAACGGCCGCGCTGTCGACTCCTACCCGATCGCCGCCGGGACGGCGGTGACCATACGTGCCGGCATGCCCTCGCTTCGGATCATGAGCGATTCAGAAGTTCCGGATCAACCAGATGAGTGATGATCCGAGGATGAGCAGCAGCAGGCCGAGGATGACGGCGGCGGTAGCGGGTCGCATGGAGGGGAGACGATAGTGCGACAGGTTGTGCTGTTGACCCGGCCCGGCTGCCATCTCTGTGAGGAAGCGCTTTCCCGGGTGCGCCGGGTGGGCCTGTTGCTGCGTCGCCGTGTCGAGGTTCGCGACATCACATCGGACCCGGGCCTCGAGGAGGAGTATCACGACCGTATCCCGGTCCTGCTCGATGGGGCAGGGCGCGTGCTCGCCGAGGGCCCCATGGCGCTCGGAGACGTGTTGCGTGCCGTGTGGCGATCCTGACCCATCACGGCGGGTTTCGAGACTCGATGCCGTGACCGGGAATTAACCTGCCGCTGATGAGAGAGCAAATCATCCCTTCCGCCACGGTGGCGCGCCTACCGCTGTACCTGCGCGCACTGGCCGACATGGACGCCGGTCAGCGGACATGCTCCTCTGACGAGATAGCCGTCCAGGCGGGGGTGAATCCGGCGCAGGTGCGCAAGGATCTCTCGTTTCTCGAACCGCCGGGAGTGCGCGGTGTCGGCTACAAGATCGCACTGCTGCGCGACCTGCTGCGACACGAGCTCGGGCTGACCAGGACATACAAGGTCGCCATCGCCGGTGCAGGGAACCTCGGCACTGCACTCACGTTGTACCCGGGTTTCGTCGATGGCGGGTTCGAGATCGTCGCCTTGCTGGATACGGATCCGGCAAAGGTGGGAACCGAAGTGAACGCGGTCCCGATCTCTGCGATGGAGGATCTCGAGCAGGTAGTTGTGGATCGCGGCATCGAGATCGGCATCATCGCCACTCCCGCTGCTGCCGCACAGAGCGCCGCCGATCGTCTGGTCGCCAGCGGCGTGCATTCGATCCTGAACTTCGCTCCTGCGGTGCTCAAGCTCGACGATCACGTCCACGTTCGCCGGGTGGACCTTTCCACCGAATTGCAGATCCTTGCTTATCATCAACGCACCGGTGGTGATGCTCGCGACGACTGAGGGGTGGCCGTGCGGTGGTCGGGTGGGAATGGGCCTGTGCCCCAGGGTGCTCGTGGGGATGCTCTCCGGACGCGCAAGTGGAGAGATGGGTGGATCGACTCCTTGCCGGTCTGCCCGTTACGGACGGTATCTCACTGAGGGAGGGTTGACCCGTTCCATTTGACCCCGGATCATGTCATACTGCATAAATGTATAGAGCGCAGGAGGCGTGATGACTCGGGTATTGATTCTTGGTGCAGCAGGGCGAGACTTTCACAACTTCAACACTCTGTACCGCGACAATCCCGAGTACCGGGTGGTGGGGTTCACCGCTACTCAGATTCCCGACATCGCAGGCCGTGCCTATCCATCCGAGCTTGCCGGATCGCTCTACCCCGAGGGGATCCCCATCTTCGAAGAGTCGCGTCTCGAGGAGCTGATCGCCGACCTCGGCGTCGACCATGTCCTGTTCTCCTACTCGGACGTCACCCACGAGCACGTGATGCATCTCGCTGCCCGCTCGGTGGCCGCGGGTGCGTCCTTCGGAGTCGCCGGCTCGGCCGCCCTGATCCGTTCCAACAAGCCGGTTGTCGCCATCACCGCCACCAGGACCGGTGCGGGCAAGAGCCAGACCAGCAGGTTGATCCGCCAGATCCTCGCCGACGCCGGCGTCAGGGTTGCCGCCATCCGCCACCCGATGCCGTACGGGGACCTGAATGCCCAGCGGGTACAGCGGCTCGGTTCGTTCGCCGACCTCGATGCTGCCCATGTCACCATCGAAGAGCGGGAGGAGTACGAGCCGTACATCCGGCAGGGTGCCGTCATCTACGCCGGGGTCGACTACGGGGACATCCTTGCCGCTGCCGAGCAGGAAGCGGATGTGATCATCTGGGACGGAGGCAACAACGACCTGCCCTTCTACGAGGTCGACCTCCACTTCTGCGTTGTCGATCCCTTCCGCGCCGGCCACGAGCTTCGCTACTGGCCGGGGGAGGCCAACCTGCGCATGGCCGACGTTGTCATCATCAACAAGGTTGATACGGCCCCCGCCACCGGGCTGGAAGAGGTGCGCAGGAACGTTGCCGCTCTGGCGCCAAAGGCGACGGTCATCGAAGCAGCCTCGCCCATCGTTGTCGACGACGCCTCGGTGATCGACGGCAAGCGCGTATTGGTGCTCGACGACGGACCGACCATCACCCACGGCGAGATGCCATTTGGTGCCGGCGTTGTCGCCGCCCGCCAACACGGTGCGGCCGAGCTCATCGATCCGCGTCCGTTTGTCGTCGGCTCACTCGTTGGTGTTTTCGAGAAGTATCCCCACATCGGGACGGTGCTCCCCGCCATGGGGTACAGCGACGTGCAGCGAAAGGAGCTTCAGGAGACCATCGCCGCGGCGGCCCCAGATGCGATCGTCATCGGCACCCCGATCGATCTCGCCGGTGTTGTCGATCTCGGCGACATCCCCAGCACCCGGGTCTACTACGAACTCGAGGTGAGGGAAGGCCCTTCGCTCGAAGATTTGCTCCAGCCGATCATCTCCGCAGCGAAAGGCTAAGTCGTCGTCCCTTTCCGTTCGTGCGGATCGTGTGCCCACATATAGGCACAGCGTCCGCAAGAAGGGGGATGAGGCGCCTAATCGTCTTCAAACTCGATGTCCGATTCGAGCTCGGTCCAATGCTCGGTGGTGTCGTCAAACTGATAGAGCTGAACCCCGACCCATGACACCGGACCGATTGACGTTGCCACTGCAGAGTTGCCAGCAAGCGGTCCCCCGACTGAGATTGCCTGCCGCCATCTGTTGCTGCCGAGGTCGAACAGCCACACTTCGCCGGTCGGTGCGACCAGCGTACTGGTCCCCGACTCGGACGATGTCGTGGCGCGCTGGTTGCCGCCGAGGACGACCAACGTATGGGACGCAGCATCTAGAGACATTGTGTACATCCACTTGCCTGCAGGCGACAGGTCGGTAGCCGGTATCTCCACTTGGGTCCACGTCAGCGTATCGGCGTCGAACGTCCACATCTGATCGAGGCCGGTGCTATCCGAAGCCAGCCCACCCCACAGATAGCTGAGGTCGTTGACCGGGTCGTAGATCATCTCTCCGAACGCCGACGCCGGTGGCGATACCGGTGTGTCGACGGGAGTCCACTGATTGACGGATGGGTCGTAGATCCAGGTATCTCCGAGGAAGTCGGTCGGCTCGAGCGCCCGGTCACCCGGTTCGCCGGCACCGCCAAACAAGACAATGCGGTCGGATTCGGAGTCGTAGGTCATGGAGAATCCATACCGCGGTCCTGGAGTCCCTGTCGTCGGCAGCAACTCGGTCCAGCTGTCATCGGCAACGTCGTAGCTCCACATGTCCGACAGCAATGTCCGTGGGCAATATCCAGCACGACACATCAGCGAGTAGCGATCCCCGCCGCCGAAGACCACGACACTCGCGAGGGAATCGACATAGACCATGCCGTGCCCGACCCGAGCCCACGGTTGGACGACGGACAAGCCAATTCTCCATTGCCGTGTGTCCAGGTCGAATATCCAGGTGCCGGGTATCGGCCAGCCCACGAGGTCGTCCTGGCCACCGAACATCACGAGGGCATCGTCGACGGGATCGAAGGCCAGTGCCTCGAAGATGTGAAACCCGGGGCGCACCACGGCCGAGGTGGACGCTACAGCCGTCGACGTTGGTGCCTCCGTCTCCACCGCTGCGCTCTCGTCGTGGTCGGAGCGCCCCATCAGAAGGAACACGACAGCAGTTACCAAGATCACGACCGAAGCGGTGACCCAGAGCCATGCCCGGGACTCTCCGCCGGGTGGCTCGTCGAGCGGCGAGGACAGCAATACATCCAGATCGAAGTCGCCGCCATCATCTGCCTGACGATCGTCAGAGTCGGCCGTGCGCGCCACGAAAGGATCCGGCTCCGTCCCCTTGCCACTGCTCAAACCCGATCACCAACTCGAATAAGCTCGTTGTCCGGGACCGAAGGCTAGCCAAGTCGTCCCTTTTTTCCGTTCGTGCGGATCGTGTGCCCACATATGGGCACAGCGTCCGCAAGAAGGGGGACGGTCATTCTGATCGTCGCCAAGGGCGACGATCAGACGTCGCCCTGTTCCTTGTCGTAGCGGTCGAGCGCAACGACGAACATCAGGAACAAGATCAGGGACACCAGGGTGAGCGCTATCGCCGGGATGCGGAACTGGAAGGCGTTCAGTCCGGTGAGATTGGCGGGCCGCAAGCCGCGGGGGGCGAATACAACAAACAGCATCGACCCGATCACCAGCCACCCAAACGTGGCAGCTCCCGCAATGAGGAAGGCGAGCCTGGCTCCGAGGTTGGTGTAGAGCAGCAGGTAGCCGGTGCCGGCGAACGCAACGATGGCAACGATCGTGATCAGGATGCCGCGCATGGCGATGGCGGTGCCGGTGAGGGCACCGTTGTCGTCTACCTGGCCGAGGGTGGCGTTGAAGAGATCACCGAGAAGGCCCCGCACGGCCGGGATGAAAATGAGAAGAACGAATACCGCCGCAAACAGACCGAACTTCTCCAGCCTGCTTATGGAACCGCGCTCGTCGGTGATCACGTTGCCGATCAAGCCACGCATGCTCATAGCGACCTCTCATATGCGACGATCAGCTCGATGTCCCGCTCCGAGAGCAGGGCGCCGAACCCCGGCATGCCGCCGACCTGGCTGATTCCGTTGACCCCGTACTCGGTGGATGCCTGAGCGCCCTCGGTGACGAAGTCGATGTGGTCCTGAACGTTGGGGAACTGGGTGATGGCTCGACCCTGGGTCAACGCCGGTGCCCATGCCCCCGACCCTGGCTCCTGCTGGAACTCGACACCGGCGCTGTAGCCGGCGGTGTGGCAGCGGGCGCAATAACCGTTGAACAGGCCAACTGCCCTGGTGGCGTCATCGAGGCTGAGCCCGGTCTTGTCGGCAACTGCCTGGAAATCGACCTCCCAGGCTCTCTGCTCGAGCGCGGCCTGCAGGAAGGCCATCCCATCGATGACCGGCTGCGCGAACTGGTCCTTGCGCTCGTCGAGTAGCGACAGCTCGAGGTGCTTGGCGTTGACGTGGGTGATCAGGGCAGATGCCGTCTCCAAGTCGGGGAGCGGGTTGCCGGTGGCGTCATTCATCGAGTACCCGGTGCTCGGGTCGAAGGTCACGTCAAAACCGTTGTCGACGACCTCTGTGATCTCATTGGTGGTGGTGTCGACAGAATGCGTCACGATCTCGGCGAAGGCCGTCTGTGCCATCTCGGTGAGCGCTAGCTCAGCATCGTCGGTGAGGCCGTCCCGATCGGTGTCGGTGCCGGCCACCGAGCACGTGGTTCCGACCAGGGCGGCCGAATCGTCGGTACAGGTGCCGTCGGTGCTCAGCAGGGCAATGATGTCGTCCGGCATGTTCTTGATGACGCCGAAGCGGCGTGGCCCGTCGTTGATGTCATCGAGCTTGGTCTGCTCCACGAGGAGGCGGGTCTGGATCGTCGCTTCCGCGTTGTCCAGCCGGGCGAGCGCCGTCTCGACGATGCCGTCCGCCTTGGCCACTGCGTCTGCCTGATCGAGCTGGATGCTGCGGATGTAGTCGATTACCTGGTCGATTTCCTGGACCGTCATGGCTCCGCCACCCTCGAGCCCGTTTGCGGGCATCGGTGTGCCGGCACGCCCGTATGTGATCCAGTGGCGAACCTCAGATTCGTCGTAGCGGTAGAAGACGTCGTTGAGCGAGGGGACTGCCCAGGTGGCGTCGAGACCGGAGCGGGGTTCCGGGATGAGCGCGCCGCCTCCGCCACCGTCCGGGCCGTGGCATGTGGTGCAGGCGAACTTCGTCCACCATTGCTCTCCGAAGTGAACGTACTCGAGGTTGATCTCCTCGGCGGCCGCCTTCTGACGACTGCTCTCGTTGACGAAATAGATGGGCATCACGATTGCCAGCACCCCTGCTGCGATCACTGCCGCGGTGAGCACCCTGGTGAGCCGGTCGTTCTCGAGACCGGCATTGTCCATGAAGAATTCCTGATTCGGTGCCGGCTTCTCCTGGCGGTGCGTGCGCCGTCTGGTGTTGATGACGACGTAGCCGACCCACACCAGGAAGACCACGACGGCGATGGTGAGCACGATTGCACCGAGCCCGACGTTGCTCGGCCCGACTGGCTCCGATTCGGCTGTTGCTAATAGTGGTGCGAAGAGCGTGCTCACAGGCAGGATGGCCCCTGGGGATACTTGATGGTCTTGTGACTTGCGCGTGGCGTCGAGATGACGGCGCCGGTGTCGGCGATCATGTTGCCGGTGTCGTCGACGGAAACAGTGAAACGATCGAGGTTGCGAGGAGCAGGGCCCGCTTCGTACTCGCCGTGGTAGTTGTACTTCGAGCCGTGGCAAGGGCACTCGAATCCCTGCGAGGAAGAGCAATCGGGGACCCGGCAACCGAGGTGCACGCACTTCTGCCACAGCGCCATCAAACCGGGCTCGTCGCCTTCCGCCCCTGCCGACGACCGGGAGACCTTCGAACGATGAGCCGGGGAGATCCTTGGCCTCCATCGGTACCAGCCAGGTCTGCGCCTCGGGAACGAACAGCGGGTGGATGGTGCCGTCACCGGGTACCACCTGCGACCGCAGATCGTCGAGCAGGCCGAGGTTGACCTTGCTCCCGAAGCCGCCCCTGAGCTTTGGCCAGAAGAAGGCGAGCATCGAGATGCCGAGGGTGCCGATGAACCCGCCGCCGAACAGTCCCAGCGCGGCGCGGTTGAGGAACTTGCGGCGGGTGACACCGTACTCATCCTTGGTAACGACCTGCCGGGAGTCGGTGATCTTGATCGGCTCGTGCTCTTCATGTGCCGCCGTCTCCGGAGCGTCGGGCTCTGCTACGGCTGCTGTGGCGGCTTCTTCCTTCACAACCGCCTTGACCGAGACGTCTCGCTTGGCCGCTGCCTTGTCGAATTCGCCGACGATGGGCGCTGCACTCGGGCCGCGGCGCCATGCCACCGCAAGCACGCCGGCGGCAACCAGCACGCCTGCTGCTATCACAGCGATGATCAGGATTGTTGTTGCGTCCATTGCTGGCCTGGTCCTTTGCTCAGAAGTCGAAGAAGATCCCGTCTCTCCAGGGGAACGTGAAGTTGAAGCCGGGCCCCCGGAAGAAGGAACCGTAGGTGGTCAGATACTGCTGCGGCGAACAGGAAGAAGCTGAAGATCATGATCGCCAGCTTCCTGTCTGATGGCTTCACGGCCGGGTTCTTGTCCACATAGGGGATCATGCCGATCCCGAGCAGGCCGAAGCCCGGAATGATGACACCGGCGACCTGAGGATCGAAGTACGACAGAAGCTCCTGGAGCCCGAGGAAGTACCACGGTGCCTTGGACGGGTTCGGCTGTTCGTTGAAGTTGGCGAACTCGAGTAGCGGTGCGTTGACGAACACCGAGAAGATGATCAGCCCGGCGAGCACCACCATCAGGGCGACGAACTCGATGGCCAGCAGGTGCGGCCACACGTTGACCTTGTCGGTCGGGGTGCTCTTGACCTGCTGGATCGCTCCCGCCTTGACGACGGTGAGCAGCCGTTGGGTGGTGACACCCTCGGGTATTGCAGGGGCGACTGCTGTTGCCGGTGCTGCTTGCGCCGCCGGTGCTGCCGCGGCCGGAGCGGCTGCCGCGGCGGTGGGTGCAGCTGCGGTGACGAGCTCACGCCCCTCTTTGCGGGCTCGTCCCACCATGGCCCGGCGCAGCAGCGGCACCGGGAACGCCATATTCCTTCGACTCTGCTTCGAGGTCACGGGCGTCGTCGCCGCCCGCCGGAGCGGGAGCAGGCGCCTGCGTTGCCGCCGCCGGGGCCTCCGGAACGGCGGGTGTCTCCGGCTCTGGTGCCGGCGGGGGAGCGGCTGCGGGCTCTGGTGCCGATGGAGCAGCTGCAGGTGCTTCGCCCTTCATCTCGGCGAGCACCTCTTCGACGTCACGGCCTTCAGCCTTGGCGCGCGCCTCGGCGGACCGGCGCAGGATGTGGTCAGGCAGCCCGGCCATTAGAGCGGCCCCGAGATGCCGCCGTCTTTACGTACCCGCCAGAAGTGGACGGCCATGAAGACGACGATGATGAACGGTAAGAACAAGCACATGCAGCACATACCATCGCAGCAGCGTGTCGGGGGTGATCTGCACCCCGCCGATCAAGGCAAATGACACTTGATGGCCGATGACCGGGGAATAGCCCGCCATGTTGCTTCCCACCGTCACTGCCCACAGCGCCAGCTGGTCCCAAGGGAGCAGGTAGCCGGTGAAGGAGAGCAGGAGGGTGAGGAGCAGGAGGACGACACCGACGACCCAGTTGAACTCCCGCGGCGGCTTGTAGGCGCCGTGGTAGAACACCCTGGCCATGTGCAGGAACACGGTGAGCACCATCAGGTGGGCACCCCATCTGTGCATGTTGCGCACGAGCTGGCCGAAGGCGACGTCCGTCGAGAGCGCCTGGATGTCGAGGTACGCCTGTGGCGACGTCGGGCGGTAGTAGAACATCAGGAAGATGCCCGTGATCGTCAGCAGGATGAACAGGAAGAAGCTCAAGCCTCCGAGGCACAGTGTGTAGGAGAGGCGAACCGCGTGGCGCTTCACCTTCACCGGGTGGAGGTGATACAGCACGTTGTTCATGATCACGTACGAGCGGTTCCGCGGCGAGTCCGTATAGCCGTGCCGGAACGGGGATCCAGGCCGAAAGACGCTCGACCAGAACTGGCTCGTGCGGATCTGCTCACCGGCCTGGGACAGGCGCTCTCTGAGACCTACCCTGCCGTTGCCGTTTGCCACCTGTTCTCCCTCACTCTCTCCAACCCGCTACCAGCGGATCCCATACATATAGCCGTTCTTGAAGTCACGGTCCCCGGTGTCGTACTCCCACGGTTTGGACGTGAACTGCTCTGCCTGCTCGGCGACCGACCCTGCGAACTTGCCCAGCGAGATCACTCCGGTCGGGCAGCGATCGATACAAAGGGCACAACGGGTGCAAGCGTCCTCGTCGACGACGAAGAACCCGCCGTTCTCCGGTGCGTTGTGCGGATCGTCGACGTTGGCTGCCTCGGCGATGGCGTCCATCGACAGGTAGTGGATGCATTTCCACGGGCAGATGTCGACACAGCCCTCACAGAGGATGCACTCGGCCTGGTTGATATGGAGAAACTGCTTCGGCTTGACGGCCGCGGTGAGATACGAGCCCTCGACCACGGCGAGTTGGTAGTCGTCACGGGTGTGGATCAGCTCTGTCCAGGCGTCGCCTGCCATCAGCGCTTCACCTCCTGCAACGGCCGCCCGAAGGCGCTCACGTTGTCTGCCGATGCCTTCTTCTGGGCGCGGCGTGCCCGGATCTCATCACGCTTCTGATACGAGATCATGGCGGCGGCGATCGCGATCGTGAGCACGAGCACGTACGTGCCGTTGACGATGTCCTTGACGGCGTTTGCCGAGATGTTGATCTCGTTGCCGCCGATGAGGCTGCTGGGGATCTTCACCCATATCTTCTGATCGGTCCATTCCCAGACGGCCTGGGTGTAGGTCAGCCACTGGTTGGGGATGATCCCGTAGAGGATGATCATTGTCGCGGTGAACAAGAAAGCGCCGATTGAAGCCCTGGCCCACGTCATCTTCTTCTCGTAGAGGAAGGCGAGCGCGGTACCGCCGATGGCGAGGAAGATCCCTCCGATCGAGACGAGCTGGCCGAGCAGAACCCACACCCAGCCGCGGGGGAACGCGGAGAACATCTGCCGTCCGACCGCTGTCGACTGTGTCTGCGCCGGTGACGTGTGCCCAGAGCGCTCCGAGTATTCCCAGAATGAGGCCGACGCCGAGCGCGACGATGCCCCGGACGAAGTATTTGTCTCTCGGTTCAGCCATCAACCAGTCCCCATGTACCTCTCCAGACGCCACGCATTGTAAGCCTTGGCAAGCCTCGCGCTCGGCGTCCCCGGCGGTCGGCGACCGCAACCATAGTGTGCCGAAACCGGCCTTGCCGGATCATTTTTCGGCGCGTTCGAGAGAATGTCGACGGTGGTCGGCACCGGTCGTTTCGATTGATTACAGTGCCGCCCGATCCGGGGAGGCTCAGTTGTTGACTGAGCGAGTAAGTATTTCGGGAATGTCTGAGCGATCTGGCTATTCTCCCGTGGTGGCCTGAGAGCGAGGAAGGGACGAGGCAAGGGTGACCGCCGAGGTATCGCAAGACAACACAGAGGTTGCCGCGTCACCGGCTCAGTCCTCCCAGAGCGTTGCCCGTTATCACCTCTGGGCATCACTCATCTTCCTCGTGGTGGGGATCGCCATGCTGGCGATCGCGTCTCTCCAATTCGTTTCACCAGATCTGCTCAGCGGCACCGGCTGGCTGTCATATGGCAGGCTCCGGCCCGCCGCGATCCACTTTCTCCTGTACGGCTGGGTCACCCTCGGGCTGATCGGAGCGATGTATTACGCCGTTCCCCGGCTCACCGGCGAGCGACTCACCGATCCGCTCATTGCCAAGATCAGCTTTGTGTTCATGGCGTTCGGCTACGCCATCGGCGGGATCGGGATCCTCGGAGGAGCCGGTGAAGGTGTCCGCTATTTGGAGGCACCGCCGCTCGCCGATCTGATCGTGCTGGTGGGCATGGTCGGGATGGCGCACTCGATCGTTCGCACGATCGCGAGACGCAACGATCGGGAGCGGAGCCCTGCCGAGTGGTTCATCGTGGCCTCGGTGGTATGGCTGGTCGGTCTCCACTTCATCGGCAACCTCAGCATGGTCACGTTGCTGATCTCCATCTTCTATCCACAACCGCGTGTCTTCCATGGCATCAACACAGCGGTTCTCGCCGGGTTCTACCGGGCGGGCATCATCGGGTTGTGGGGCGCCACCGCCGGGGTGGGGATTCTGTATTTCCTGGTGCCACGGCTCGTCGGGCTCACGAAGTTCAGGGCGACCCGCATGTCTGTGGTCGGCTTCTGGGGCCTTGGCATAGCCTGGGTGTTCACCGGCACGGCTGAGCTCACCTACACGGCCGTCCCCAACTGGCTGGAGACGATCGGTGTCATGTTCTCCATGGTGCTGCTGCTCCCGGTGGCGACGATCGTCGTCGACGTGATGAGCTTCCTGAGGGGCAGGCAGACGGAGGTCGCCCCGAAGGACCGCTACTCGCTCGAGCTCGCCTACGTCGGCCTCGCCGTGTTCGCAGCTCTCCCTGTGCTCAACCTCGCTTCGGCACTGCGTGCCACTGGTGGCATCGTCGGATTCACCGATTGGGTGTACGGCTACGAACTGCTTGCCATTCTGGGTGCATTCAGCGCCTGGCTGTTCGCCTACGTGTTCCACGTTGCCCCGCCGATGGTCACCGAGGATGCGGTGCGGGTGCAGCGCTGGCATGCCAGGCTGACCATTCTCGGGCTCGCCATCGCAGTGTTCGCCATGCTCCTCGGTGGGGTGGTCGCCGGGTTCACCTGGGCGGGCGGTGACGCCGCCGGTGTGGTCGCCGCCGGTGACGGCTTCGAGCAGACCGCCGATGCGATGTGGAACTTCGGCTTCGCAATCGCCAGGGTGGTCGGCCTGATGATCTACGCAGTGGCTCAGGCGCTGCTCCTCTCATACGCCACCACTGCCTGGTTCCTCGCCGAGGATCGCACCCAGGTACTCGCAGTAGACCCCGAGCTGGATGCGGGTGGCCAGCAGGTCAGTCCTGAGCTCGCCGTCGATCCGACGACGACACCGAGTTGGCTCCGGGTTGGTTCTATTGCCCTCGCCGCAGGAATCGGTGCGTTCTTCCTCGTAGTCGTATTGCCTTCATTCGACAGTGCTGCGGCCACACCAACGATCCTCGCCGACGAATCACGCGTCTACACAGAGGGCACCGACACCGCGATCGGGCGGGAGATCTACATCAGCGAGGGCTGTATGTACTGTCACACCGAATCGGTGCGACCCATCGTCACCGATGTCGGGCTCGGGCCGGTCTCCGAGGCGGGGGATTACGCTCACGAATCTCCGGTGCTGCTCGGAGTCGCCAGGATGGGCCCGGATCTCAGCCATTTGGCCGCTCGGGGTGGGAGCTTCGTTGAGCACCTGCAGAATCCGCGAGCGGACAGACCCTGGTCGACAATGCCGTCATACGACTATCTCTCTAGTGCCGATCTCGATGCCCTGCTCGCCTATGTGAACGGGTTGAAGTAATGGATGAACAGCTGAGCCAGATTGCCGAGCAAACCGGCGTTCCCGCCGATCTGCTCGAACGTGCCGCACGGGCCAGGGCGGCCGCGCAAGGGGTCGCCGTCGAGGCTCTCGTCACCGGGTGGGCGGGGGGCGAGGCGCCCGCGTCTGCCCCGGCGCCCGCACCTGCCGAGCCCGCTGCACCTGCCGCCGCGGAACCTCCCGCTCCCGCCCCGGCGCCCGCAGCAGAGGCTCCCGCGCCTGCCGCTCCCGCTGCGAGCGGCGGCAAGCAACTACCTGAGGCACTGCTACGGCGATCGGCCGAGGCGCGAGCCAAGCGGGAAGGCAGGTCCGTTGAGGATGTGCTCGCTGAGATGACTGGTGGTGGTGAGGCATCCGACGCCCCACCAGCGCCGCCCGCTGAGGAGCCCGGGGCAGGCAAGCTGCCGGATGCTCTGCTGCGCCGCTCGGCGAAGGCAAGGGCGAAGCGGGAAGGCCGTCCGCTCGATGAAGTTCTCGTGGAGATGGGGCTGAGCCCGGAAGGAGCAAAAGGCGAGGCTCCGGCCGCGGCGCCGGCTGGAGCCTCAGCTCCCTCAGCTCCCGGCTCCATCGTTGATGCCGGTACGCCCGATGTCACAACTCCGGTGGCGACAGAGGCGGCGCCTGAAGAGGACGAGAAGGAGGCTGCGTTTGCGGGTTTCCCGCGCTGGCTGGCGGCTTCCTTCATCATCATCCCGCTCTTCGCATTGCTGTATGCCGGTTTCGCTCCGAACGGTCCCAGTTGCGGTGCCTCCGGGCAGCTCTCGATCAACCCGGTCACTGGAGAGGCCGAGGCCTGCGGCGGCGCAGGCAGCGCGTTCTTCAAGATCGGCCAGGGCATCTTCAACGGCCAATGCGCCGCGTGTCACAGCACAGACGGTTCCGGCGGCGTCGGTCCGGCATTGGCGGGTGGCTCCGTCCTGCAGACTTTCTCTGCGTGCAGCGACCAGATCGAGTGGGTGACCCTCGGTTCGAACAACTGGCCGAACGCCACATACGGCGACACCAACAAGCCGGTACTGGGGAGAGGGGTGGCCATGCCCGGCTATGACGGGAGCCTCAGTGCCGAGGAGATAGCCTCTGTGGTCCTCTATGAGCGCGTCGCCTTCGGCGGCGCCGACCCGATCACCGAGGAAGCCGCCTGCGGTCTCGGCGCTGCGGCCGGCGGCTGACGCCTCCCAATCCCGTTCTGGCGTCCAAACAGGCAATATATTGCCTGTTTGGACGCCAGAAGCGTGAAAGCGACTGAGGGAGAGGTCGGGATGATTTCTGTTGCCGAGTTGCCGGGTCTCGTCGGTGCTGAGATCGGGGTGAGTGACTGGTTGGAGATCGATCAGGCCAGGGTGAACGCGTTCGCCGACGCCACGCTCGATCACCAATTCATCCATGTCGATCCGGAGCGCGCCGCGGCGACACCGTTTGGCGGAACCATCGCACACGGGTTCCTGATCCTGTCGCTGCTTCCTCACTTCCTCGAGTCGATCGCCCCTGAGATCGAGAACGCCATGTTCGGGATCAACTACGGCACCGACAAGGTTCGCTTTCTCCAGCCGGTGAAGGTCGGTTCCCGAATCCGGGCTCGCAACACCCTCGCGGAAGTCACTGAGAAGCGCCCCGGGCAGTGGTTGCTCAAGCAGCAGGTCACGGTGGAGATCGACGGCGAGGTCAAGCCGGCGATGGTCGCCGAGCACCTGGTGCTCGTCTTCGTCTCGTAGCGCCCCCGCAATCCCGTTCTGGCGTCCAAACCGGCGAAATATCGCCGGTTTGGACGCCAGATGCGCTTGGGGCACCGACTAGCCTCGCTGTTCCATGACGAATCCTGATGTCCTCGTTGTTGGTGGTGGTCCCGGTGGGGCTTCTGCCGGGTACTGGCTGGCCCACAACGGCCTCTCTGTGCTGATCGCAGAGAAGAAGGTCTATCCCCGCGAGAAGGCCTGCGGCGACGGGCTCACGCCACGTGCCATCAAGCAGTTGATCGACATGGGCTTCGACTTCAACGGGCATCACCGCATCGTCGGGCTGCGTGCCTACACCGGTGACATTCGCCTCGAGATGCCGTGGCCCGAGCATTCGATCTACCCCAACTGGGGCGCGGTGGTGCGCCGCAGTGATCTCGACATGCAGGTTGCCGCTCTCGCCGAAAAGCAGGGTGCCGTCGTGGCGACCGGCGCCGAGGCAGTGCCCAACATCGATGCGGGTGATCTGGTGTCGGTGACCCTGAAACGCAAAGGTGAGGATGACGAGATCGTCACCCCAAAGTACGTCGTCGTTGCCGACGGGTCACTTTCCCGCTTCGGCCGCAAGCTCGGCATGCAGCGTCGCAAGGACTACCCGTTCGGGCTTGCGGTCCGTGGCTACTGGAGGTCACCCAACTCAAAGGATGCGTACATCGAGAGTCAGCTCGACGTCAAGGACCGCAACGGCCATTCCATGCCCGGCTACGGGTGGGTGTTCCCGCTCGGCGACGGCGAGATCAACATCGGGGCCGGTGTCGTCTCTTCGTTCCAGGGATGGAAGGGGCTCAACACTTCCGATCTGCTCGAGGCATACGTCGCCGGCCTGCCGGGCTACTGGGAGCTGACGGAGGACTCGCTCGTACGAGATCCGATCGGCGGCAAGCTGCCTATGTCGCTCTCCGTCGCCCCCAGGTTCGGCCGCAACTGGCTCGCAGTCGGCGATTCGATCGGCGCCGTCAACCCGTTCAACGGCGAGGGCATCGATTATGCGTACGAGACGGGCAGGATGGCCGCCGGCTACATCGCGGAGGCCATCGCCACCGGCAACCCTGCAGCGCTACAGGGATACACCCAGGAGCTCGACGAGATCTTCAGCGACTACCAGCGGGTAGCCCGGCGCTTCGTCATGGTGATCGGCCATCCCAACATGATGAAGACATTCACCTATCTCGGGATGCGCTCGCGACCTCTCATGGAATGGGCGTTGAAGGTGATGGCCAACTTGCTCGAGCCGGAGGAGCGTGGCCTCTCGGAGCGCATCTACGGTGCGATCGAGCGGATCGTCAAGATCGCTCCCGACCCACTGCTCAAGTAGCCGGGGTCAGCCGGTATTCGACGGCGTTGCCCTGCTTGCCGCAGATCTCGATGGCACCGATCTTCCTCAGGCAGTAGGCCGTCTGCTGGGCGAGCCTGCGGGTGCAGCCGCTGAGACCGCGTTATGTCTGCAGTCGTGAACGTCTCGCCGAGCCCGTCGGGCAATAGCGCAACCAGGTCGCCAACGTCCCGCAGAGCGAAGGTCCCAGTGACGCCGGTCAGCCTGCGCTCCTCGACGACCCAACCTCTTCTGCGCCACGCCCGTTCCGGGTCGTGCCTGCGGTACTCATCCTCGGTGGTCAGCACCAACTCGATGTCGAGGCCAGGATGATCGAGCAACTCGGTGATATAGATGAGTTGCGAAAAAACATCCATGCTCGTGCCGCGCTTGGGCGACTTGCGCCGACCGATGATCTCGCCGTCGTCGCCCAACCTGACGATGGTCTTGGTCAACGGGACCGGATGTACCACCCGCACCCGATGCCCGAGATCGAGCAACCGCCGCAGTTTCTTGCGCAGCGGCGAGAACCCTCCGGTCTGGATTTCGATGAGCAGATCGTCGCGCACTACGTCGATGACGAACCGATCCACTCCCACTTCGAACCGGTCCCCCGGCTCGGCGGCCCACTGCTTCAACGAAGCATGCAGCGGTTTCTCGCGCAGCGTTCCTATGTGCGGAGAGGCATTGGTCACCGTCCGAGCGTACCCGGCGTTCCGCCGGTATCCCGGGATATCGGCGCCGCGGGATCTCTGGGACAATCCGTTTCCGGCGGCTCTGATGCCCATATGTGGGCGTGGTGTCCGCACGAAGCGCAAGCGCGGCGGCCGGTTACCGACCGGCCGCCTTGGCCCGGTTGAGCAGGGTCTGGACGGCGTCGAGGTTGGCGGCCGATAGCGGTGGTGCCGCGTCGACAACGAGCTCGCGGGCAATCTCCAGCAACGCCGCCGCCGTCTCGTCCACGGGTCTGCGCAACGCCACGTCGATTCGTGTGGCCAGCACCGGATAGGCGATCTCGACGCGTCGGTGCGGATCGAGGTTGTCGAGCACATCTTCTTCGGGCGGAGGTCCGTAGTCGGCGATCACCCGGAGCAGCGCAGCGAGGGCGTGCTCGCGGATCAGCTCGCCGGCAGAGATGAGCTCGCCGCGTCCGTAGCGGCCGAGCCCGATGATGAGCGTTGTGATGAATCGACCTGCCGCATGCTCCGCCCTGCCGGGATCCTCACCCTGCGCGGTGGTGCGGGCCACGATGGCGGCAAGCTCGGCCTCGAGGCCGCCGGTCGTGTCGTATAGGACCCGGTAGTCGTTGGCGCTGGCGATGGCGAGGTCTCCGGACTCGAAGACCGCCATCTCGATCAGGTGGCCGTCTTCGTAGACGATGCTGCGCCCGTGCTCGGTCTCGATGAAGTGGCCGACGATCCGGTCGGCGTCCGGCAGCCACCCGATGTCCTCCCGCAGCCGGGCCGCGGCACCCGGCTTGGTGATGAGCCACAGGTCATGGTCGGACCACTCGTCCGGCGAGTGGGTGCGATCCGCAAACGAGCCCATCGCCACCAGCCCGATGACATCCGGGTCTCGTCGGGCGGCGGTGACCAGGTCGTCGGCGAACCGGTCGTATCGGGATCGTTCCATACGAAGACGGTACCTCATCGGTTGGCGGGATCAGGGGTATCGTCGGCGCGATGAGCAGGATCCTCGTGGCCGTGCTGATCGCCGGTCTGGCCGCTGGGTGCTCGTGTGACCGTTGACGTATCTCCGCTGGCCACCGGTGACTGACCGATTCAGCAGATAGAGTCGCGTACGTGACCACACACGAAGACAGCCATCTGGATCAGGCCCGTTCTGCTGTGGGGCGTCTTGCCTGGGACGAGGCGATGGATGCTTTCACCGCTGCAGACGGCGAGGAGCCGCTTGGTCCCGGTGATCTTGCGCAGTGGGCGATGGTGGCCTACCTGATGGGCAGGACCGAGGTGACCCTGAGTTCGCTCAGCCGCGCCTTCCAATCCTACCTGGAGGAGGGCGACCAAGCCTCAGCAGCCCGGTGCGGCTTCTGGAGCGCGTTCACCCTGTTCACCCGGGGCGACGTGGCGCAGGGGAACGGTTGGTACGGGAGATCCCGGCGCATTGTCGCGACGCTGCCGCCTGATGACCCGGTGTTCGGATACTTGCTCGCGATGGAGTCATTCCGCCAAGTCGCCATCGAGCACGACTACGCGGCGAGTCACGAGACTGCAATGAAGGCAGTCGCCTTCGGCCGGCGCGGAGACGATCCGGATGTGGTGGCACTCGCCCTCAACAACGCGGGAAGGGCGCTGGTACGCCTAGGGAACGTTTCGGATGGCATGGCCCTGCTAGACGAGGCGATGGTCTCGGTTGTGTCAGGAGAGCTGCTGCCCACAGTCGCCGGGACCGTCTACTGCTCGTTGATCGAGGCGTGCGAGGAGATATCCGAGCTACAGCGAGCCCAGGAATGGACCGACGCCCTCACCCGGTGGTGTGAGCGTCAAGAGGGGATGCTGACCTTCAACGGCCAGTGCCTCACCCACCGCTCGAGCCTGTTGAGCCGACATGGCGATTGGGCCATGGCAGCCCAGGAGGCACGAAGAGCGTGCGACATGTTCCGTGGAGCGACCGATGCCGTAGCCACCGGCGGGGCGCTGTATCAGCTCGCCGAGGTGCAGCGGATGTCTGGCGATGATGCGGCCGCCGAGCACTCGTATCAGGGAGCCCGGGAGTGGGGGCGTGATCCGCAACCCGGCCTGTCCCTGCTCCGCCTGCAGCAGGGGCGGTTCGATCAGGCTGTGGCGATGATGCGGCGAACCGTTGCCGAGGCACGGGACGATATCGAGCGTTGTCGTCTCCTCAGCGCCTTCATCGAAGTCATGCTTGCGGCGGATGAGGCAGATCCGGCAGCGTCAGCCGCAGATGATCTCGAAGAGATGGCAGATCGGTTCGGCACCTCGGCGCTGCGTGCGGAAGCATGGACGGCGCGCGGGCGTGTCCTCCTCCAGCAGGACGACGCCAGGAGTGCCCTCAACCATCTCCGGAAGGGCTACGAGGCCTGGAGAGCCGCGGGTGTCCCATACGAGGCTGCACGAGCTCGTGTCCTCGTTGGCCTTGCGTGCCGGATGGCAGGTGATGAGGACAGCGCCCGGCTCGAGTGGGATGCCGCGGCGCAAGTGTTCGGCGATCTCGGTGCCGAGCCGGCCCTCACGTTGTTGCGACGCCTGCGCGGCGATGCCGTCAAGGAGCACCCGCTATCAGACCGTGAGCTGGAAGTGATGCGCCTCGTCGCCAGTGGTTTGACCAACAGGGAGATCGCCGATCAGCTGTTCGTCGCCGTCAAGACGGTCGATCGTCACGTGGCCAACATCCTCGCCAAGCTGGCCGTGCCGTCGCGCACCGCGGCGACGGCATGGGCATACGAGCATCAGATTCTCTAGCCGCGGTGCGCGGTGGGTGAAATCACCCATGCGCCGCCCGGACAGAAACGAGTGGTCCTCCCGATGAAGCGGGCGGGTTCGAGACATACGGTGTCACGAAGGCCGCAACACCAGGAGGAATCATGTCGTATCGCAATAATCCGGAGAGCATCGACACAGTTGTCATCGGGGCCGGACAGGCTGGTCTGTCTGTCGGCTATCACCTGAGCCAACGGGGAATTGAGTATGTACTCGTCGACGCTGGGCAGCGGATCGGTGATTCATGGCGAAACCGCTGGGACAGTCTTCGTCTCTTCACCTCTGCTCGGTATGACGGGCTAGATGGTTTCCCGTTTCCGGCATCTCCCTCGCGCTATCCGACCAAGGACGAGATGGCCGACTACCTCGAGGCGTATGCCGAGCGGCTCCAACTCCCCGTGCGCCTCGGCTTTGCGGTGGATCGTCTCTCGAGGACGAACGGCCGCTACATGGTTGCCAGCGGAGATGAAGTTCTCATGGCCAACAACGTGGTCGTTGCCATGGGGGACAATCAGGTCCCGCGGGTGCCCGGCTTTGCGCAGGATCTCGACCCGGGTATCTACCAGATCGAGTCGATCCGATATCGGCGGCCCTCACAACTTCCCCCCGGCGACGTGCTCGTGGTCGGCGCGGGAAACTCGGGGGCCGAGATTGCGCTCGATCTGGCCCTTGCCGGTGATCGGCAAGTTTGGCTCTCCGGTCGCCATCCCGGGCATGTCCCGGTGGACATCGATAAGCCCATCGGCAGGTATGTGGTCAGCCGATTTGTCAATGGGTTTCTGTTCCACCGCCTTTCCAGCATCTCCAATCCGATCGGCAGGCGACTGGCGGCGAAGATGAAGGGACGAGGAAAGCCGTTGGTGCGACGCAAGCCGCACGATCTGGACGCGGCAGGCGTGCACAGTGTCGGGCGTACCGTCGGTACTGCGGAAGGGCAACCTGTTGTCGAGGGCGCCGATGTCGGCGACATTGCTGCGCTGGTCTGGGCAGCCGGATTCCATCCCGGCTTCGAATGGATCGATGACAATCTCGTCTCCGGTGAGTATCCCGATCACACCAGGGGCGTTGTGTCGTCGAGCCCGGGTCTGTTCTTCGTCGGGCTCGAGTTCACCTATGCGATCTCATCGGGTCAGATCAACGGAGTCGGCCGGGACGCTGCGTTCATCGCTACTGAGGTCGCAAAACGCGCAGTCGATCTCCAGGCAGTGTGACGGGCAATTCCGAACGGATCCAACAAGCAAGGAGAGCGGTCGGCCTTCCAGGCACCGACCGCTCTCCTGTCTATCCATCTTTTGCTAGCGTCGGCAGAGGGTCGCACTTGCCAATAGGCTGTGGCACTGAATGGCTTTGTGCGCTTGTGAAGAGATTCCTAATCTTGCGATTCGGAAGGAGTTTCTGAACCAATGACGTTGTCCGACTATCTGCCCATCGCTCTCGCCCTGATCATCGCCGGCGGGTTTGCGATGATCAGCCTGACTATCTCCCGGTTGCTGGCGCCGAAAAAACCGACACCAGAGAAACTCGCTCCTTATGAATGCGGCATCGTCCCTCTCCAGGAGCCCGTGCAGAGATTCCCGGTGAAGTTCTATCTCGTGGCGATGCTCTTTGTCATCTTCGACGTCGAGATCATCTTCCTGTTTGCCTGGGCGGTCCGCTGGCAAGATTTCGGCTGGGCCGGCATCGGGGCGATGGGCATCTTCGTTGCCCTCGTTTTCGAAACGCTGGTTTACGTCTGGAAGCGGGGAGCACTCGATTGGAACGTCGCTCGGCGGGAGCGTTACCGCAGAATCGTGGCACCTATCGAGACAGTTCTCGGTGGCCCGGACGAGGAAGCTGCCTGATGGCGCACGAGTCGGGCCCTTCAGGGTTCCTCCTCACCACGCTCGAGTCGGCGGTCAATTGGACGCGGACCCGTTCCATGTGGGCTGCAACGTTTGGCCTCGCCTGCTGCGCCATCGAGATGATGGCCACCGGCGCCGCTCACTACGACCTGGCCCGGTTCGGGATGGAGGTGTTCCGGGCGTCGCCTCGCCAGGCCGATCTCATGATCGTCGCTGGTCGCGTCTCGCAGAAGATGGCGCCGGTGTTGCGCCAGGTGTACGACCAGATGTCCGAGCCGAAGTGGGTCATCTCGATGGGGGCATGTGCCTCCACCGGCGGCATGTTCAACAATTACGCGCTCGTTCAGGGAGTCGACGAGGTCGTTCCCGTCGATGTCTACGTGCCGGGTTGCCCGCCGGGACCGCAGTCGCTGATGCATGGCATCTTGATGCTGCAAGACAAGGTCATGTCCGGGGAGATCGTGCGATGAGCGATTCCGTGCTCGCCGCCCTCGCCGACCAGTTCTCCGACGTAGAGTTCGAGCAGGTGCTCGAATCGAAGCAGGACGTCGCCCGCGTGCCGATCGACAACTACGTCGACTTCGTCACCGCGGCCCGCGATCTCGGCTTTCGCTATTTCGTCGACTTGTGCGGTGTCGATTATCTACGTCGCCGGCCCCGCTTCGAGGTCGTTGTCGGTCTGCTCTCACACGAGCACGTGCGCAGGCTGAGGATCAGAGTTGGTGTGCCCGCATCCGATCCTACGATTCCCTCGCTCACGAGCATTTTTCCGGGAGCCAACTTCTACGAGCGTGAGGCGTTCGATTTGTTCGGCATCGTGTTCACCGACCACCCGGATCTGACCCGACTGGTTCTTCCCGACGACTGGGAGGGCTACCCGCTCCGCAAGGACTACAGCGTCGGATCGGTACCCGTCCGCTTCAAGGAGTCACCGAAGACAACATGAGTGACACACCGAACATCGCAACTGGAGATTTCGAGGCGCCGACCACGGAGAAGCCGGACGAGGCAGCCACCTCGCAGTCGGTCACCGCCGAGGAACGTCGCAGACTCCACGACCTGTGGGTCGCGGGTACCGAGGAGCCGATGTGGATGCGCAGCTATACGGAGGAAGCCTCTCAGGAGTTGCTCGACGCCCCCGACGATCCGGCACTGAACCTGTCCCGGGGCACCGTCGTCGATGATGACTTCGTCTTCGAGGATGCCGCAGACCCGGACGAGTTGCAGATCCTCAACCTGGGCCCGCAGCACCCTTCCACCCATGGAGTGCTCCGCCTCCAACTCGAGCTCGATGGCGAGACCATCGTCAGGGCGAAGCCCATCATCGGATACCTCCACACTGGGATGGAAAAGACGGGCGAAACCCTCACCTACATGCAGGGCTCAACAAACGTCACTCGGATGGATTACCTGTCGCCGCTGCACATGGAGCTGGCATTCTCACTCGCCGTCGAGTCGCTGCTCGGCCTCGAGATCCCGGATCGAGGCCAGGCAATCCGGGTGTTGATGACCGAGCTGAATCGGGTGTCCAGCCACCTGGTGTGGGCGGCAACCCAGGGCACAGACCTCGGCGCCATCTCAATGATGATCTACGGCTTCCGGGACCGTGAATACATCCTCGAATTCTTCGAGAAGACAACCGGTCTGCGGATGAACCACAACTACATCCGTCCCGGCGGTGTTGCCGCCGATCTGCCCGATGGGTGGGAGGACGACATCGAGCTGATCCTCGACAAGGTCACCCAGGGCATCAACGAGTATGAGGAGCTGTTCAACGGCAACCCGATCTTCCGGGACCGCACCATGGGCGTTGGCGTGATCACCCCCGAGGAGTGCCGGGCCCTCGGTGTCACCGGCCCGATCGCAAGAGCGGCAGGCATCAAGTGGGATTTGCGGAAAGCCTTCCCTTACAGCGGAATCGAGAACTACGACTTCGAGGTCCCGGTGGGCAACCACGGGGATGTTTGGGACCGCTACCTGGTCCGCATGGAGGAGATGAGGCAGTCGCTCGGCATCGTCAAGCAGCTGCTCGAGACCATGCCGTCGGGCGACTACCGCACCCTGGATCGCAAGATCACCCCGCCACCACGCAAGCGCATCGACGAGTCGATGGAAGCGCTCATCCACCACTTCAAGCTGTACACCAGTGGCTTCAAGGTTCCCCCGGGGGAGACCTACGCCGCGGTTGAGTCGCCGCGGGGCGAGTTGGGCATGTACATCGTCTCCGACGGTCGGGAGAAGCCGTGGCGGTTGCACGCCAGGACCCCGTCGTTCAACCATGTTCAGGCGCTCCCGACGATGATGACCGACTCGCTCGTCGCCGACATAATCGCCACCATTGCATCCACCGATCCCGTCCTTGGAGACGTAGACCGATGAAGGAAGTGACCCTGAGCCCTGCGGAGCTCGAGGCCATCCGTGACTGGAACGAGGATTCCCAGCGGCTGGTCAAGGAGATACTCGGCAAGTACCCGAACCGCCGTTCCGCGGTGATGCCGCTGCTCTATGTGGCGATGATCGAAAACGGCCGTGTCACCAACGAGGGAATGAAGACGGTCGGCATTCTCACCGGGCTCACCGGAGCCCAGGTGCAGTCTGTCGCCAGCTTCTACACGATGTACAAGGCCGAGGATCTCGGCGACTACCTCATCTCGGTATGCACGTCGATCTCCTGCTTCCTGAGGGGCGCCGATGATGTGCTCGCTGCCGTCGAGGACGAGTCGGGAGTCCCGGACGGAGAGACCGGAGAGGACGGCAAGTTCTCAGTGGAGCACGTTGAATGCAACGGTGCCTGTGGCGGTGCCCCGGTCGTGCTCGTCAACTATGAGATGGTGGAGGGCGTGACCCCGGAGAAGGCTCGAGATCTGGTCAAGTGGCTGCGTGACGGCGGGCCCGACGTCATCAGCAGCGACGAGATGCAGCAGCTCTTCGGCGGTGAGCGCTCGTTCGACTGGGGAGTCAAAGAAACCGAGGGCTCGTACCTCCCGGTTCCCGCGTTCGGTCCCTACGGGTCGGCGAAGGGGGTGAGCTGATGGGCGACAACGGCACCGTGAAGATCCTCACTCAGCGGATGGAAGCCAACCGCACCGACAGCAACACCATCGAGCGCTATGAGGCGACGGGCGGCTACACCGCGTTGCGCAAAGGCTTGTTCGAGTTGGGCGCCGAAAAGGTCGCGGCGGAGGTGAAGGCTTCGAACATCAGGGGTCGTGGCGGTGCCAACTTCCCTGCCGGCGTCAAGTGGGGGTTCCTCGCCCCCGCCAAGCCTGCTTACCTCGTTATCAACGCAGACGAGTCCGAGCCGGGCACCTTCAAGGACCGCCAGCTGCTGGAGCGTGACCCGCACCAGCTCGTCGAAGGTGTCATCCTCACCTCGTTTGCTGTGGGCGTGAACCACGCATTCATCTATGTGCGGGGCGAGTACCCGAAGCCGGCCCGTCGCGTGCAGCGGGCCGTCGAAGAAGCGTATGCAAAGGGTTACCTCGGGAGCGACATCCTCGGCAGCGGCTTCAACCTCGACGTCACGGTTCACCTCGGAGCAGGCGCCTACATCTGTGGCGAGGAGTCTGCGTTGCTCAACAGCTTGGAAGGGCGACGTGGCGAGCCGCGTTTGAAGCCGCCGTTCCCTGCCGTCGAAGGCCTATATGCCAAGCCGACCATCGTCAACAACGTCGAGACGATCTCGAATGTGCCGTGGATCGTCAACAACGGCGGCCAGGCCTATGCCGCCATCGGTCCTGAGAAGTCGGCAGGCACCCGGATGATCTCGCTGTCCGGGCACGTCAACAAGCCGGGCAACTACGAGATCGTGATGGGGATGACCTGGAGGGACCTCATCTACGACATCGGCGGCGGCATGTTCGAAGGGCGCGAGCTGAAGGCATGGATCCCGGGTGGCTCGTCCGCCCCATGGCTGGTGCCTTCCGAGCACATCGACACCCTGGTGACCATCGACGACGTCGGGGCGCAAGGCTCGATGCTCGGTTCCGGTGCCGTGATCGTCATGGACGACAGCACCGATGTCATCGCTGCCGCCCATCGCATCGTTCGTTTCTACGCCCACGAGTCATGCGGCCAGTGCACGCCGTGCCGGGAGGGCACAACGTGGTTGGAGCGCATCTTCAACCGGATCCTCGTCGGCAAGGGCCGTCCCGAAGACATTGCCCTCCTGCTCGATGTCTCAGACAACATCAGCCCGGGGCTCGGCTGGCCCCCGGCGATGACCACGATCTGCCCGCTCGGGCCTTCTGCAACCGCACCGGTTGTCTCGCTCATGAAGTACTTCCGGGACGAAGTCGAGGCACGTATCGCCAAGGAGGTGGCACATGGCTGATCTGGTCACCATCACCGTCGACGGTGTCGAGATGCAAGGCCCTGCCGGTGAGGTGCTGATCAAGGTCGCCGAGGACAACGGCACGTACATCCCGCGCTTCTGCTGGCACCCGCGGATGAACCCGGTCGGCATGTGCCGGATGTGCCTCGTCGAGGTGGAAGGCCCCCGCGGCAAGATGCTGGTGCCTTCATGTACGGCCCGGGTGACGGACGGCATGGTCGTCGACACCCAGTCTGCGGTCGTCAAAAAGGCCCAGGCAGGCGTGCTCGAGTACCTGCTGATCAACCATCCACTCGACTGCCCCGTCTGTGACAAAGGCGGCGAGTGCCCGCTGCAGGACCACACGCTGGCATACGGGCCGGGGGAGAGCCGGTACGTCGAGGAGAAGCGCCACTTCGAGAAGCCCATCCCCATTTCCGAGTTGGTGCTGCTCGATAGGGAACGATGCATTCTCTGTGCTCGGTGCACCCGCTTCTCGGAGGAGATCTCCGGCGACCCGCTCATCGAGTTCAAGGACCGTGCCAACCAGACACAGGTGCTCACGTTCCCAGATGAGCCTTTCCGCTCCTACTTCTCGGGCAACACCGTCCAGATCTGCCCGGTTGGTGCGCTGACTGCGACGCCCTATCGGTTCAAGGCACGCCCCTGGGACCTGGAAGCGGTCGAGAGTGTCTCGATGGTCGACTCGGTTGGTTCCAAGGTATCGGTGCAGTCGAGCCAGAACCGGGTGGTGCGCATCGATGGTGTCGACAGCGACGCCACCAACCACGGATGGCTCTCAGACAAGGACCGATTCGTTTTCGAAGCGATCCACAACCCCGATCGTCTCCGCCAGCCGCTGATCAAGGAGGACGGAGGATTCCGCGAGGCCACCTGGGGTGAGGCGCTCGACATGGTCGCCGACCGGCTCGCTTCCTTCTCCGGTGATCAGGTAGCGGGTCTCGGCGGGGCCAACAGCACGAACGAAGAGGCGTTCACGTTCGGCAAGTTCCTCCGCACGATCATCGTCACTCCGCATATCGATGCGCAGCTCGACGATGGCCTCGACCCGCAGTTCCTGGTGGGTCTCACGCCACGAGCGGCGATCAACGACCTGGAGAGTGCCAAGACGATCCTGCTCTGGGCCGCAGACCTCAAAGAGGAATACCCCGTGCTGTATCTCCGGGTGCGTCGGGCCGCCACCGAGCTGGGCGCCAAGCTGATCGTCGTACATCCCCGTCGTACCGGTCTTGACGACGTCGCCACCCACAAGGTTCGCTACCGCCCCGGCACCGGGCCCGACGTGTTGCGTGAGCTGATCGCCGGTGCCGACGACTACACGGATATCAAGGCTGCGCTCGATGAAGGCCCTGTGGTCACCATCGTCGGCAGGACCGGGCTCACCGAAGATCCTCGACTCGCCGAAGCGGTGGCCGCACTCGGCCGCGATCTGCCCGGTGGCAAGGTGCTCCCATTGGCGAGGCGTGGCAACGTGATGGGTGCACTCGACATGGGCCTTGCCCCGACGCTGCTGCCCGGCAGGGTCTCGGAGACCAGTGCCCACGAGACGCTCGAAGCCGAATGGGGACCGCTTCCCGAAGGGCTCGGCCGCAACGCCACCAGCATCCTCGAAGGTTTGCGTGATGGTGAGCTGAAGGGGCTCGTCTTGCTCGGCAGCGACCCGGTACGTGACCATCCCGAGCCGCAACTCGCCAGGGCAGGTCTCGAGGCCGCCAGCTTCATCGTCGCCCTCGACACTTTCCTCACAGACTCCTCATCGCTCGCCGACGTCGTGCTGCCTGTCGAGGGATTCGCCGAGGTCGAAGGGACCGTTACCAACATCGAGGGCCGGGTACAGAAGGTGAACCGGTTGGTTCCCGGTCCCGGCCAGACCCGGGCGACGTGGTCTGTGCTCGACGACCTCGCCCGCCGCATGGGTGGAGACCTCGGAGCGACCTCAGCAGAGGCCATCTCCAAGCAGATCGCCACAGTGGCCCCCGCCTATCATGGCATCTCATGGGACGAGCTCGATTGGGGTGAAGGCAGAGAAGGTGTGGTACTGCCGCTCGATGCCGGTGAGCAGCGTCTCGAGTACATCCCCGTCAACGGCAACCTGAAATCTGTGTCGGCCCGCTTCGGCCTACACCTCGCCAAGATCATGTACGACGACTGTGTCAAGGTCCGCAAGAGCCCATCGCTGGCGGCGCTCATCCCCGACGCCGCCGTGTATCTGAGCGGGGCCGAGGTGGCATCGCTAGGTGTCGAGCCGGGTGTGTTGGTCACTGTTGCCGGTGAGAGCGGCAGCGTCACGCTTCCGGTTGCCGTCGACAACTCACTCGGTGAGGGCACCGTGTACATTCCCGCCAATCTCGCAGGGACCGCAGCGCTTGGTGCCGCAGTCTCGGTGACCGTTACTGCAGGAGGCGAGGCATGAGCGGCTGGGCATTGCTCATCGAGGCAGCGATCAAGGCGGTCGCGGTTTTCGCTCTTGTGCTGGTGACCGTCATCATCCTCGTTTGGTTTGAGCGCAAGATCGTCGCCGACATGCAGAACCGGCTCGGCCCGATGCGGGCAGGCCCCTACGGCGTGCTGCAGACGGTTGCGGATGGCGTGAAGCTGCTCTTCAAAGAGCCGGTGGTGCCACGCAAAGTCGAGTACGGCATCTACATGATCGCCCCGATCGCGGCGCTGGTGCCTGCGATCCTGATCTTCATGGTCATCCCGATCGGCCGTCCCTTCACCCTCGGCGATCGGGTCATCAACCTGGCAGGCACCGATCTCAACGTTGCGCTGCTGTACGTGCTGGCCATGTCATCGATCGCGGTGTACGCGGTGGTGCTGGCGGGCTGGTCTTCGGGCTCCAAGTACCCGCTGCTCGGCTCGGTGCGAGCAAGCGCTCAGATGATCTCGTACGAGGCGGCGATGGGGCTTGCGCTCGTGCCGGTCGTCATGTTCGCCGGTTCGACCTCGTTCACTCAGATCGTCGAGTCGCAGATGGGCAGCTACTTCCCGAACAACAGCTTGCTGTCGTTCATCCCCGCCTGGCACGTCATCCTGATTCCGTCGTTTGTCATCTTCTTCATCTCCGGTGTCGCTGAGACCAACCGTGCCCCCTTCGATCTGGTCGAGGCCGAGAATGAGCTCGTCGGTGGCTACCACACCGAATACGGCGGTTTCCGTTTCGCCATGTTCTTCCTCGCCGAGTACGCCAACATCTTCAACATCTCGGCGCTCACCACCACGCTGTTCCTCGGCGGATGGCTGGGACCTGACTTCGGGACCCCCTCCTGGATCTCGTGGCTGTTCCCGATCTTCTGGTTCATGTTCAAGACATTCCTGATGGTGTTCGTTTTCGTCTGGATCCGGGCGTCATTGCCCCGGATGCGCTACGACCAATTGATGAGCTTCGGCTGGAAGCGCCTGATCCCGTTCACGTTGCTGTGGATCGTGCTCATAGCCGTTGCTCTCGGCGTCCGCGATTTTGGTTACCCATGGAGTTGAGATAGATGGGTTGGTTTGCAGATTTGCTCGGACCGTTCCGGGGATTCGCCGTCACATTGCGGCAGATGTCCCGTCCCCGCCTGACGAGGTCATATCCCCAGGAGAAGAGGGAGAAGCCGCAGCGGTTCCACGGTCGCCACGTGTTGAATCGTTACCCGGACGGCATGGAGAAATGTATCGGCTGTGAGTTGTGCGCAGGCGTCTGCCCGGCCCGCTGCATCTACGTGCGTGGTGCCGATAACCCGCCGGACAACCCGATCAGCCCCGGTGAGCGGTACGGCTTCATCTACGAGATCAACATGCTGCGCTGCATCTTCTGTGGCATGTGCGTCGAGGCCTGCCCAACTGAGGCGATCACGATGACCCACCTCTTCGAGATGTCGGTCACCAATCGCGACGACTCCATCTACACCAGAAAGGAGCTGCTCGTCGAGCCGGACGGCACCCCCAACCACATGTTCCCGCCGGATCGGCTGTTCGACATGAACGAGCTGAAGCTCGGTTCTGGCTGGATGAGGGCAACTGCATCAAACGGCAGGGCCGCATTCGAAGGTGTCGTCAGCTGGACCCCGTCGGCCACCCAGGGTGATCTGCCGGCGGAGATGGGCCAGCGCGGAGAGTCGGGGGCGATGCCTCCGCCGCCTGAGGACATCGACGAGGAGACGTTGACATGAACGCCGAGCTCTTCGTCTTCGTCATCTTTGCCGTTGCCGCCATCGTCGGTGCCTTGGCGCTGGTGACGGCCCGCAACCCGGTGTACTCGGCGATGGGGCTGCTGCTGACGATGGTGTCGATCGCCGTGTTCTACGTGCTGATGGACGCCTACTTCATCGCGGTGGTCCAGGTGATCATCTACGCCGGGGCTGTCATGACCCTGTTCCTCTTCGTGATCATGCTCATCGGTGTTGATCGCAAGGAAGAACGCGAGGAGAGAATCCCATTCCAGCGTCCCCTGGTGGCGGTACTGGCAGGCGGGCTGATCCTGCTGGTGCTGATTGCCGGTCACGGCGCCTGGGTGGTGAGCACCACCGGCATCGCCCAGGTAGGGACCATCGAGGAGATCTCCGATGCCCTGTTCGGGAACTGGATGATCCCGTTCCAGGCGACGGTGCTGTTGTTGACCATCGCCGCGGTCGGCTCGGTGGCGCTGGCCAGCTACGACGGGCGTCGTTTCGGTACCGACGATGTAGCGCATGAAGTCCCCACAAGCGAGCAAGGAGCCGAGTTGTCCGCTGAGGCCGTCGACCCGAATGCAGGAGGCGAGCAATGACCGTCACCGCCGGTTGGTACATGGCGCTCGCTGCCGTGCTGTTCGTCGTCGGAGGTGCCGGGCTGCTGCTGCGTCGCAACGCCCTTGTCATGTTCATGTGCATCGAGCTGATGCTGAACTCCGTGAACCTCACCTTCGTTGCTGCCGGGCAGGCGCTCAGCGATCTGAACGGGCAATTGGCCACGCTGTTCATCGTGGTGGTTGCTGCCGCCGAGGTGACGGTGGGTCTGGCCATCATTGTGATGGTGTTCCGCAAGAGATCTACTGCCAACGTCGATGAGCTATCCGGGATGAAGGGGTAACGAATGGTCGACTTCATCTGGATCGCAGTTGCCTTGCCGCTGCTCGGCGCCGTCACCCTGCTGCTGTTCGGCAAGCGGATCGGGGAGCCGCGCGCCGGCTACCTGGCAACGCTGCTCGCCGCAGGCTCATTCGTTGTCGTGGTGATCGCCGCCGCGAGCTTCTTCGCAGGTGGGCACGCCGGCGAGCAGGTGCATCTGTTCACCTGGATCCCGGGTCTCGGCATCAACGCCGAGTTCCTGTGGGATCCGCTTTCTGCGGTGATGACGATGGTGGTCGCCGGGGTCGGCTCCGTCATCCATCTCTACTCGATCGGCTACATGCACGGTGATGAGCGCTTCACCAGGTTCTTCTCCTACCTCAACCTGTTCCTGGCGTCGATGCTCATCCTGGTGCTCGGGGCGAACTTCGCGGTGCTCTTCATCGGATGGGAGCTCGTGGGTCTCAGCTCCTACCTGCTGATCTCGTTCTGGTTCGAGAAGCCGTCTGCGGCGGCGGCAGGCAAGAAGGCGTTCATCGTCAACCGGATCGGCGACTTCGGGTTCGTCGTCGCTCTGATGCTGATCTTCGCAACCTTCGGCTCGCTCCACTTCGAGACCGTGTTCTCAGAAGCGGCCGGGGTGCTCGACAAGGGCGGCGTCACCGTCACCGTCATTACCCTCTTGCTGTTGGTGGGCGCCGCAGGCAAGTCTGCGCAGCTGCCGTTGTACGTGTGGCTGCCGGACGCCATGGAGGGCCCCACCCCGGTTTCCGCCTTGATCCATGCCGCCACCATGGTCACCGCCGGTGTCTACATGGTGGCCCGTACCGGTGCCCTCTTCGAGCTGGCCCCGTTCTCCGCAGGCGTGGTTGCCACGGTCGGCACCATCACGGCGCTGTACGCGGCGATCATCGCCGTCGGGCAGAAGGACATCAAACGGGTGCTTGCCTATTCGACGATCAGCCAGCTCGGCTACATGTTCATGGGCGTCGGTGTCGCCGCCTACACGGCGGGCATCTTCCATCTGATGACCCACGCCTTCTTCAAGGCGTTGCTGTTCCTCGGCGCCGGATCCGTCATGCACGCCATGTCCGGGGAGCAGGACATGGACAAGATGGGTGGGCTGCGCAAGGTGATGCCGACCACGTTTGCGACCATGGGGATCGCCTCGCTGGCGATCTCGGGCATTCCACCCTTCGCCGGGTTCTGGTCGAAGGACGAGATCCTGGCGGCTACGTTCAATAAGGGCGGCTATTTCGTGTTGTTGTGGGCGGTCGGCCTGTTCACAGCAGGGCTCACCGCCTACTACATGAGCCGGCTCATGTTCCGCAGCTTCTACGGAGAGAAGCGCTGGGACAAGGGCGTGCATCCTCACGAGTCGCCCACCACGATGACGGTCCCGCTCATCACGCTGGGCGTACTCGCCACCGTCGGCGGTCTCATCAACACCCCATGGCGACTCACCCTCGAGCATTTCCTCGATCCCGCCTTCGAGAACGTGCACCTCGCCGCGGCCCCGAGCGGGGCAACCGAGTTGATTCTCGCCGTGGTATCCGTGACCTTCGCCGTCGCAGGCGTCTACTACGCATACCGCCGCTTCCTCGTGGGTGATGCCCCCGAGGAGAAGGGTGGGATCTGGGAGACGCTGCTGCACGGCTTCTACGTCGACGATCTGTACGGCAATACGATCGTCCTGCCCGGCAAGGCGCTCGCCACCGAGATGGCGTTCACCGCAGATGCCAAGGGCATCGACGGTGCCGTCAACGGTGTCGGCGGCCTGGTCAAGCGAATCGCCACCTGGGCCAAGCCACTCCAGACCGGCTTCGTGCGCAGCTACGGGGCCGGCATTCTCGGAGGTGCGGCCGTCTTGGTCTTGATAATCCTGATGAGAGGGGCGTGGTGATGATGTTCCCCACTCTCGCCGTCATGATCCTGCTGCCGACACTGGCGGCCCTCGTCGTCGCCCTCATCCCGAGGCGGCGCTCCGAGCTCGTCTATCCGCTTGCGTTGACGTTGAGCTTCCTCCCGCTGGCGATGGTCCTCTACGTGTTGGTGAAGTTCCAGGTCGGGGTCCCCGGCTACCAGTTCACCCAGCAGGTGCTGTGGTACGAGCCGCTCGGGATCTCCTGGCACGTCGGTGTCGACGGGATCTCGCTGCTGCTATTGGTGCTGACCGCACTCTTGTTCCCGGTTGCGATCGCAGCATCCAAGTCGGTCGAGAAGAACGTCAAGATGTACATGGTGGCCATGCTGCTGCTGGAGACCGGCATGCTCGGCGTGTTCGTCGCCCTGGATCTGCTGCTGTTCTTCGCCTTCTTCGAGATCACCCTCGTGCCTATGTACCTGTTGATCGGCATCTGGGGGAGCGGCAACCGGGTGTACGCCGCAGTGAAGTTCTTCCTGTACACGGCACTCGGCTCGGCGTTGATGCTGACCGGGATCATCTGGCTCGGGACCATCTCAGGGTCCTTCAACCTGCTCGACATCCTGAACGTGAGTCTCACCTCGACTCAGCAGACATGGCTGTTCTTCGCCTTTGGCATCGCGTTTGCGGTGAAGGTGCCGATCTTCCCGTTCCACACGTGGCTGCCCGACGCCCACACCGAGGCGCCGACCGCAGGGTCGATCCTGCTTGCCGGTGTGCTGTTGAAGCTGGGCACGTACGGGTTCATCCGGTTCAACCTGACCCTGTTCCCCGAGGCGGCGGTGCGGTTCGCCCCGTGGCTGGCCGCCCTGGCGGTGATCGGGATCATCTACGGAGCGGCGGTTGCCATCGTCCAACCAGACCTGAAGCGACTTGTGGCCTACTCCTCGGTGAGCCACCTCGGGTTCATCATCCTCGGCATCTTCGCCATGACCAGCCAGGGTATGAGCGGTGGTGTCATCCAGATGGTCAACCACGGTCTCTCCACGGGCGCCTTGTTCCTGCTCGTCGGCATGATCTACGAGCGGCGCCACACCAGACAGATCTCCGACTACGGGGGCATCGCCAAGGTGATGCCGGTGTTTGCCGGGCTGTTCCTGTTCTCGGCGTTCTCCTCCGCCGGCCTGCCGGGCCTCAACGGGTTCATCGGCGAGTTCAACATCTTGCTCGGCTCGTACCTGAGGTTCCCCGTCGCCGCGGTGCTGGCGGCAACTGGTGTCATCCTCGCCGCCGTCTACCTGCTGTGGGCGTACGAGCGGGTGTTCACCGGTCCTCTGATCCACAAGGAGAACCAGAAGCTGATCGACCTGAACAAACGGGAGATCCTGATCGCAGCGCCGTTGGTCGTGCTGATCCTGTTCCTCGGTGTCTACCCGAAACCGGCGCTCGACCGGATCGAGCCCGCGGTGAACGAGGTGCTGCAGCGCATCGAGCAGACCACCAACTACACGGTGCCCCACTTCGGACTGCCCCAAGACCTAGCCAACCCGGGAGGCGGTGAGTAATGGAGAACATCGCTTTCCTCCCGATTGCCCCCGAGATCGCCGTGCTTGCCGGAGCGGTCCTCGTGCTGATGAGCGCAGTGGCGCTCGGGCAGGATCGCAAGGAGTGGGGTGTCGTAGGAGCCATTGCGCTGCTGGTGGCATCGGCATTGTCGGTGTTGCAGTGGCTGCGGCTCGACTCGCTGGCTTCGGTACGTGAGCTCTCGTATTCGGCGCGCGGGGCCACCGAGGTGGTGCTGCACCCGATGGTGGTCATGGATCGCTTCTCCGCAGTGCTCGGTATCGCCATCTACCTGGTCGGCTTCCTGGCGCTGGTCGGCAACTGGCGGCTGGTCGAGACGCTGCGCAAGCGCGGTGCCGAGTACGTGGCGCTGGTGCTGCTGGCATCGGCAGGGCTGCACATGATGGTGATCTCGTCGAACCTGGTGCTGATGTTCATGGGTCTCGAGACCGCATCGATCGCCCTCTACGTCATTGCCGGGTTTGCCAGGGTGGAGCGAAACTCGGACGAGTCTGCGCTCAAGTACTTCCTGCTCGGCTCCTTTGCCTCAGCCATTTTCATCTACGGCATTGCGCTGGTGTACGCAGGCACCGGGTCCATCTCGATATACGGGTCGGGCAGCATCAGGCAATTCTTCGCCAACCAGCCTGTTGCCATCCTCAACGTCAGTGTGCTGCTGGTCGGGATCGCTCTTGTCATCGTCGGTCTGGCCTTCAAGGTGTCGGCTGCTCCGTTCCATCAGTGGGCACCCGACGTCTATCAAGGTGCGGCATCGGGGTCGGTGTCGCTGATGGCTGCCGGGGTGAAGATCGCCGCCATCGGCGCGTTGATCAGGTTGCTCATGGGTGCGTTCGTCACCCGCATCGACGACTGGGCTCCGATTCTCGCCTTGCTTGCTGTGCTCTCGGTACTGGTCGGCACCATCGGGGCTATCGGCCAGCTAGACCTGAAGCGGATGCTTGCGTATTCCTCGGTGGCTCATGCCGGGTTCATGTTCACCGCGTTTGTCGCCGGTACCGTTGCCATCCCGTCGATCCTGTTCTATCTGTTCACCTATGTGATCGCGCTCGTTGGGGCATTCACGGTGGTCGGCGTGGTCAGCGGTGTCACCTCAGGCGCTTCGAGCTTCGACGAGTACAAGGGTCTCTACGGGCGGTCGCCGTGGGTGGCGGGGTCGCTTGCGATCTTCATGGTGGGCATGGGCGGCATCCCGTTCTTCTCCGGTTTCGTCGGCAAGTTCGCCGTATTCGCACAAGCGATCTCGGCGGGCTACCTGTGGCTTGTGATCGTGGGCTTGGTCGCATCCATCGCCGGGTTGTTCTTCTACCTGCGGATCGTCGTCCTGATGTTCTTCGAAGAGCCCGCCATGGCGGAAGCCCCCGGTGCCGCAACTGCCGCGCCGAGGATGACCCGAGGCTCCGGCTTTGTGATCCTCACCACCGCCGCGTTGACCTTCCTGCTCGGTGTGGTCCCCTGGCCGCTGCTCAACTTCCTGAGGAACGTGCTGTAGCCACGTCGGTCGCCCGAGCCCATCCGTTGACTCGGGGTCGTATGGCGGCCTCTTTTCGCAGTGCGCTTGGCCCTAGGCGCTGTTGTGATGGTCGAGCCGGCGTCTACCGACGGGTCACGAAGACGTACTCACGGCTGTCGTCGTCGAGCGGCTCCCCGTTGAATCCGCCATAGAGAGTTTCGAGACGCAGGCCCGCGACGTCGAGGAGCCCAAGCCATTCATTCTTGGTCGCCCACCAGAGCGAACCGGTGCCACCATTGTCCAGCGTGACGTCGACGCGGTTGTCGGCGGCGCTGTAGTGGGTCGTGTGCGGCAGTGGTGCGTCGGCATGCTGGCCGTCCAATGCGGACGCAACGTGGTGGTCGAAGGCGAACGCGTTCCAGGCGAAGCGGCCGCCAATCCGAAGCGATGCCGCGACCCTGTCGAAGCAGCGACGACGATCTGCCCAGGTGGGGAGATGCAGTAGGGACCTCCCGGGGCAGTAGATCAAGCCCGCCGGTTCCTCGATTTCCAGTTCCCGCATGTCGCCTTCTCGCAGGTCGAGGTCGACTCCCTCCTCAGCTGCGCGCTCTCGAGCCTGTGCGAGCATCGCCGGCGAAGAGTCGATGCCGATCACCCGCCGGCCCGTTGCCTGAGCAACCGGGATCGCAACCCGCCCGGTACCAACTGCAAGCTCGACCAGCGGCCCGCCGGCATCGCGGGCAAGCCCAACGTAGAACGGGATGTCATCAGTGACGTCAGTGGACCACGTCTCGTATCGGTCCGCCCAGGTGTCGTACCAGCTCGACATGGCACCACCAAGCTAGCGCAAACGAGGGGGCGACCTCTGCGCTGTGGCGTGACTGGGCCAACAGGGCGTAGACGAGTCCTCGACGAGGGGTCGGACCCAATCATCAACTGGTTGTGGGTTGACCACGACTCCGTCGCACTATTCGCTGCAACGGACTCCACAGGATCTGGATCAGGTGTATTGCATCTTCATACTCTGTATTTCATACTGTGTGCATGGCAACCGTACGACGCACTATTTCGCTACCGCCTGCTGTTGCGGCTCGTCTCGATCGTGAGGCGGAGCGACGCAACACATCGTTTTCGGCGTTGATCGCTGAGCTGGTTTCCCAGCATCCAGAGCCACTGCCGTATGCCGGGTTGATTGAAGACGACGAGCAGCTCTCACAGCGAGTTGAGGAGGTATTGGCACGGCTCGCCGGTTGATCGTCTGCGACACCGGGCCACTGGTATCGGCGCTCAACCGCCGTGAAGGCGACCGTCATCGGTTCACCGCCGAATTGCTTCGCCGATCTGCTCGGGACGTAGTTGTTCCGTGGCCCGTGCTCGTCGAGGTCGACCTGCTACTTCGCTCCCGCGGGCATGCCGGTGCCGCCGTTGCCTTCGGACGGGCGTTGCTCGATGGTATCCACCGGCTCGAAGCCCCCAACGACAATGAGCTGGCGCTCGCTCTCGATCTTGCCGACCGATACGTTGACGCACGAATCGATCTGCCCGACCTCACCGTGATGGCTATGGCAACGAGCCGCAACGCGTGGATCCTGACCTGGGACTACCGCGACTTCCGGACCGTTGTGCTTCACAGAGGTCACCACTGGGACCTCCTCGTTGAAGAGTCCGAGCTACCACAAGCCTAACCCGAACCGTACGCGGTGCAGGCTAGGAAGCCATCCCCCAGGCTCCGATGCCATCGCCCCTGACAACTCTGCTGCAAGTCATCGATCTGTCGTGCACGGACCTGGCGACTTTGGTCGCTCTTGTCCGCGCGGTGCTTTCTTGTGTCACACTTTTCGTGTTGTTGTGCGAGTACATGGTGTGATGAGTGAGAACGTAGCGAGGGGTGCGATGGGCAAAGTCCCGGTTGTGCGGGGTGAACGCTTCGAGTCGTTCTATGCCCGACAGCAACGACGTCTGGTTGCCTTGGCGTTCTCGGTGTCGGGCAGCCGACTGGGCGCGGAGGATCTCGTTCAGGATGCTCTCGCCGCAGCCTGGCGGGATTGGGACCGGATTAGCCAGCTCGAGGAACCCGAGGCGTGGGTACGAAGGATCGTGCTGAACCGTGCCGTGTCGAGCTATCGACGCCGAGCGAGCGAACTGAAAGCATTGGCGCGGTTGGCGGGCCGACGAGACGACGCCGCGTTCGTGACGCCATCCATCGACACCGATCGTGTCTGGGCCGAGGTGCGGAAACTTCCGAAACGGCAGATCCAGGCTGTTGCGCTTCGCTACATCGACGATCTCACTTTGGAGGAGATCGGGAACGTGCTGGGGTGTTCGAAGGAAACTGTCAATACTCATCTGAGGCGTGCCCGCGAAGCTTTGGGACGTCGCCTGCAGCTGGAGGTCGAACCATGAGGACCATTGACCAGGAGCTCACCCGAACCGGTAGGGAGATCCGCGACGTAGCAGATCGGCGCCGCCTGCCACCCTTGCCGAAGCATCCCCGCCCCGTGGCGAGGCGTGTGGCTACTGCAGTTGCCTCGGCGGTCGCATTGATCGCTGTGATCGTGATCCCAGCCCTGTGGGGCGGAGCAGCGACAACGACGATCCCTGATGGATTAGCGGCGTCGGTTAGTTCTGGTTCGTGGGAGACAATGGCAGAGGCTCCGATTCAGACCCGGCCGCACGCGGTGGCGGCATGGACGGGCACCGAGGCGTTGTTCTGGGCCGGATCAAGCCTCGATCGTGGCTTCGCCTACACCGATGGTGCCGCCTACGACCCGTCGACCGACACCTGGCACAGCCTCCCCGGGCCCGGCTGGGGTCACCCCGGTCTCAGTAGCGCCTTTGCCGACGGACAACTCTATGCCCTGGCAAAAGGAAGCGGTGTTCGATTCAACCCGGGCGATGGAACCTGGACCGACCTGCCACCCGTCGAGGGGATGTTCCTCGCCGGAGCTGTCGCCGCCGATGACACCGTCTTCGGGCTCGGACCGACTGCGATCAACCGTGACGGACAAACAGACATTGCCATCGCTCGATATAGCCTGCAGGCAAACAACTGGACATACGGCCCGGTCTTCGAGGGAACCCCTGACACCTTATCCCTCTTCCAGGACACAGCATTCCTCGACCAACCAGTCTTGTGGACAGGAACCGAAGTCGTTCTGTGGAACCCCGAAGGTGGCGGCGTCGCTTACAGCCCAACAACCGAGACGTGGCGCCAGATCCCCGCTCCGCCGGCCGAGGCGGCAACGATCATCACGAGCGAAGCCACCATTGTCGATACCGCCCTGGTCGTCGTCGCACAGACAAGCACCGCCGGCAACATCGCCCTGGCTAGCTATCAAGACTCGGCCTGGACGTGGAAGAACCTCAACATCAGCATTCCCGACCTCAACCAAGCAACCATCGCAGCTGCCGGGGATTGGCTGATCGTCTTCGCCCCCGACCAAGACCCCATCATCATCCAACCCAGCACCGGCGAGACAACCCAAGACCACACCGGGCTCCTCGGCGGGCTCCGGGCGCCCAACACCGTCTGGACCGGACACAGTCTCATCATTTGGGGCGGTATCCCCACACCCACCGAGTCCAACCCCAACCCCGCCTCCGGAGCCATCTGGACACCACCGACGCTGTAGCTCCGGCATCCGACACGTCAGGGGCGCACCGGTACGGCCCGGCCGGTGTCACCGCGGCGGCGGAATACTTGCTGCTGATTGCCGGTAGATTGGCAACTTCATGATGCGTGCCAGATTTGCTCGGTTTTCGACGGTGTTCGGTCTTGCAGTAGTGGCGCTGTTGCTGCCGCTGCACGGGATATTCGCCGAGATCATCTCAACCAACATCTACATACTGAACACGGGCCAGACCCAGGCCGAGGATGTCTACATCGCCTCTAACACGGCGCGCGTCGATGGGACCATCGACGGTGATCTGGTCATCTCGACGGGGAGCCTCGAAATTGGCGGGACCGTTACCGGCGACGTGCTCGTACTCAGCAGCGGGCCGGTGGAGGTCAACGGCACCATCGAAGGATCGCTGCGCGGTTTCGCCAGGAGCATCACGGTCAACGGCACGGTCGGCAACGACGTGACGGTGTCGACAACGACACTGGACATCTCGGGGACGGTGGCCCGTGACGTGCTGTTCTTCGGCGGGTCACTCCACATGAGCGGCGAGGTTGGCCGGGATGTGAACGGCAGGATGATCACCGCGGCGCTCAACGGCGAGGTGGGTCACGACGTCGATATCGCCGTCAGCAGCCTCACGGTCGACGGTGCCACCGTCATCAATGGCGACCTGCTCTACCGCTCCTCGGTGGACGCCAGGATCGCAGCCACCGCACAGGTGGGCGGGCAGTCGGACCGGCTGCCCACGCGGGGTGGCTGGGGCTTCGAACTGGTGTTGACGGTGGCCACCATCGTCGGATTCCTCGGGTTCGTGTTTGCCGGGATCGTGCTCATCTGGCTGTTCCGTCGCACCGCTCCACGCTCCATCGACTACGTCGCAGCGTCACCGTGGAAGGCGGCGGGAGTCGGGCTGCTCACGCTCGTGCTGGCACCCATTCTCGTTGTCGTGTTGATGATGACGTTGGTGGGGGTGCCGGTGGCACTGGTGGTGATGCTGCTGCTCGTGCTCGGGCTGTTCTTTGGCCCGATCCCGGCGGTCACCGCGGCGGGATTCAAGCTGCTCCGAGGGCGTTGGGGGCTGTTCGCCGCCTTCGTGCTCGGTGCTGTGATCTGGCGGATCGGTATCTGGCTGATCCCGCTTGTCGGGGTTGCGCTCTACCTCGGCTAGTTGAATGCTGCCTTGGCGGCGCAATCTTATGAGGCCATCACGTATCTATTTAATTCGGAAGAAACGCGCATTACCCACCATAAAGCTAGTTCTGGCTATCCCGACTGGTTGAATTGCTATGAAGCACGTCATAAAAAGATCAAGAACTATGTGAGATGGTATTGTCCGGGTGCAGATCGTGGCTTCGCAGAATCACAGCGATACATTGGCGATTTGTATTATGAATCCGGAATCAATGACGGCGCGGTTAATTCTTTCCTATGGTACAGCCTTGCAGCGGCTGGTAATGACCCAGAAGCAGCAAATCGCTTGAGTCAGGTGCGTAAGGAACTCTCCCCGGAACAGTTGACCCGTGCCGAAATTAGGCTAAGACAATGGAAGCCTGGTAATTGCGCATCCGAACTTCAATCGGTTCAGTAGCGTGAATTATTTGGCTGAAATAATTTGTCACCACTCGTTGTTTTGCCTGCATCACGTATTGTTTTCGGTTTATAAAATGGTTGTATTGACTCGACACATAAGAATGTTTGTCACAATTGATATGTCTTGTTTCAGTACAAACGCGACATGAAGAGCAAAAACCTGGATGTCGCTTTTGGGGCGACTCCCGCCGTTTAGAGAAATCTTATATAAGCGCATGGTGTAGGACTCGAACCGGCCAGAAAAAGACCTTCGTGGATTTACCGAGTAGATCGTGGATGCCGCAAGTTCAGACATTGCCGCTGTCTGATTGGTACTTTCAATGATGACAAGAATAGATCAATACGCCATTCTTTTTAATTAGAGAGGAGTTCAAGCTCACACTGCCTAGGCGATAAATTTGATAAAGGCGGGACATATGTCGTCATACGTCGCGCATCATTTAGCTCATCATTCCAACTATCAGGATTATGCTTGTTAGCATGCCAATACCATTGATATGCTCTCAGATAGTCTTGCTGGATGCCCAGCAGCCCCCGCATGTAGATCCTGCCTACTTCCGCCTGAGCAGGCGCATACCCAGAGTCTGCCGCACGGCAAAGCCATTTTAATCTATTAATAAGATTCGGTTCTCGATAGTACATTTGATATTCCGCAACCGGATCTCGCTGCTCTAACAAATATTCCTGCGATTGCTCCAAAAGCTTTTTGGCAAGCATGTCACCTTGTTCTGCATACTCACGAATATCTCGCGCTCTTTCTTGCTCCATATCAGAAAACACAATGCCGGATTTAAGGGTTTTTCTGTAGCTGAATACCCTGTCGTGATTGTCAAAGGCAATGACAAACTCGAAGCACCTGGATTGTGGAAATTCATGTGCTTCTTCGTATGGACTCCAAAATATCTCGACATGACGTGGCCGTCCACAGGCGATATAACTTATAAAATATTTCTTATAGCTAATCGGAACCCCTAACATTTCTACCACACGTACACGGCTCGCGGCCTCATCAACTAGTTGTTCAATTAGCGTCTGGGTGTGCTGAACATTGCCTGTCTGATGATGAACATGGACAAGTGGTATAGGTGGCACCACACACGCACTGACCACAACAGTGGAAAACAATAGAAAAATTATTTGATATAGCGCCTTCAAACTGGCTCCTTCAGACGGTAAGCAGAATCGGAGCAGTAAGGTAATTATATAGGATTCATGCACACCGTATTAGGATTGTGGAGTTCTGATACTTCTGTCACTTTAAGTCCGTTTACAGTACATTCCTGACCTTTAAATAGAAATCCTGTACTTCCGGTTTGGGTCGGTTCCGGTCATTTAGCGAATTCTTCTATTAGCGTCTGGTGTAGGACGGTCATCGAGCACGTTCAGGACATTCCCCTCACATACGTTCCCAGGCCAGTCGGCAGGATTCCGCGGGTGCCAGGATGTGTGAAAACCTGAATTCCTGGCAAGCTGGGCCCCGGCGGTCAGATTTTCAGATTCTCAGTTTCCCAGCCCCGGTGGCACGGTGAAAACCTGGCACCGACCCGACGCCATTGGACAGTCCAGTGAAGTCAGCCTCGCCGACGAGGACGCCCCTCTCTGGCCCAGAGTGTCCCGCTCTCCGGCGTTCCCGACGTGTGCATCCCCGGCGGCCACGCCCTACCCCATCGCGCCACTCCGGCCGCAGCTCGGACGAATCTCGGTCGCCATGAGGACACAACTCGTTGAGCACATTCAAAAAGGCAGAATCAAATGCGCCAATTCTGGTGATTATTGATCGGGGAAGTTCAGCCCGGCTCAGTCCAGACACCCGAGCGGAAAGGACAACAGAAAATCACTTAAGACTCTTCATCCTATTTGCATCATAACCGACTGTATCTGCGACTGTTAATCACTAGGTCGGCGGTTCGAGCCCGTCCCGGGGAGCCATTCAAAATCTTCAGCTTACGACACCCATCGGTTGGCATTGGGCCTGACCACAAGACCGATAGTCACCGGGTCGGCGGTTCACTGCCCCCCACACTGGTTCGGATGATCACTGGGTAGCTTCCAGACTGGATTTGAGTTGTGGGTTGCGACAACTATTTGACCCGTTGGCTCTGATGTGCCGCCCAGCCTCCACTCTACGCCCCCTTACACGGTTGGATGTGCTGAGTCATCGGGTCTTTTTTTCAAAGCAACACTCGCTCAGGCGGTCAGAAATGTGACCCCTTTCCTGACCCTGTCCACCGCAATCAGGTATGAATAACACATACCCCGATGATTCCGGCACGCCCTCCAGTGACTGCTCCCTGGCCGCGTGCCGAGTCATCGGGTCTTCAAATGATATCCATGGGAGCACGCGCGATGTGGCTAACTGACTGGCTTTACGAAGTATTGACGTTCCTGTGCGCAATAGCGGTGCTTGCAACCGCCTCCTGGGATTTCCGGAAAGAATAGGTAGTCAATTAAGGAATTCTCCCTATATCAGTGACAAGC
>CAWJPT010000013.1:0-8882 GCA_963844835.1 uncultured bacterium
CGAGCGCTGGGGGACTGAGCAGAAGTGGGCCCGCGGTTGGTCTAGCGCCTTCTTCCGAATCTCCGTGGCTTGCTCTTGGTGAGCAGCTCGATCACGGCGGTGTGACCGCTCCGCTCGGCGTTGTCAAGCGGTGTGTCGCCGTCCTCGTCGCGGACCTTCGTCTTTGCCCCGGCGTCCAGCAGGAGTTGGACGATCTCGGCGGACTCGTACTTCGCCGCCCAGTGAAGCGCGGTCTGCTGAAACGCATCCTTCTCTTCGACATTGTCGCCTGCCTGGATGCGCTCCTTGGTTGCTTCGACGTCCTGGTTCTGAACCGCTGTCATCAGAGGGGTGGGTCGTTGCCGCTTGACAGAGAAACCCGCGTTGCCGGCCATTCGGTGCGCTCCTTCCGCTGTGCATCGCTGCAGATGGGCGATGCGGCCATCTCGTTCAACACTACAAGAGGCACCGTCACGCGCCTATTGCGCAAGTGGTTCTGAATAGGGATTTGTCCTTCGTTTGCGTAACCTTGGCGGGCGACGGGACGGCATTCTCGATTACGGATCGGAGGCGCCAGATGTGGCGGCTGGCCCAATCGTGCAGCAGCGGGTATCGGTCGCAAACTCCAGCGAGGGCTCTGCCTCGCAGGACTGCAGAACCCTAGGCCGGTACCTTGCAGACGACTCGAACATTCCGCGTATTCATCTCCTCCACTTTCGAGGACCTCCAGGAAGAGCGGAATGCGTTGCAGGATCGGGTCTTTCCTCGCCTCCGTCGCCTGTGCGCCAGCCACGGGGCGAGGTTCCAGGCGATCGACCTGCGCTGGGGAGTCAGCGCCGAGGCGGGTCTCGACCAACAAACCATGCCGTTGTGTCTCGAGGAGATCAGACGATGCAGGTCGGTGAGCCCACGCCCGAACTTTCTGGTGCTTCTCGGGGATCGATACGGGTGGCGCCCGCTCCCGGTCGAGATCCCGGCCAACGAGTTCGAAGCGCTATGTGCTCAGATCAACGATGATGAAGATAGGCAGCTGCTGGCCACGTGGTACCGCCGCGACGACAATCGGGTGCCGCCGGCTTACCTGCTGCAGCCGCGTACCGTTGCGGTTCCACAAGACGCCCCGCCGGAGCGCAGGGCTGCCGCTGAGGAAGCGGAAGGCGAGCAATGGCGATCGACCGAGCAGCGGCTCAGGGCCGTGCTATCGGCAGCAGTCGCAGCTATGGAGGCGCCCTCGGCGAGCCTGGCATTGCTCGACACGTCGGCAACGGAGCAAGAGATTCTGGTAGGGGCGCTCGACACCGACATCGAGGATGCACCCGACCACGTGTTCGCGTTCTTCCGCGGCATAGACGGCCTGCCATCCGACGTTCGTGCCGGGCGATTCGTCGACCTGGACGGTGGGGAGGCTGACCTGGACGCGCAATCGCACGGTCGACAATCTCAAGAACCGCGTGCGTGAGCGGCTTGGCGACAATGTCTTCGAATATCGATCTCGATGGGAGCCGTCGGGGATCACGGTCTCACACCTCGACTCCCTGTGTGATCAGGCCTTCACAGCACTGGCCCGGATCACCGAGAGCGAGCTGAGCCTGCTCGAGCGGCAAGACGAGCTCGAAGCGGAGGCCGGGGCGCATCGCGCCTGGGCAGAGGCACGCCGCTATGCCTTCACGGGTCGGGCCCAGATCTGCGAGTCGATAGAGGAATACCTCCGCGGCGACGAGACGGCACCGCTGGCGGTTGTCGGTCCTTCAGGATCCGGCAAATCGGCTGTGATAGCGGAGAACGTCGCCCGGGTGGAAAGTGAGTTTGCCTCGGCTGTGGTAGTCGGTCGATTCGTCGGGGCGACCCCGCGGTCGCTGGTCGGCCACGAGCTGCTTGCCGACCTGTGCCGGGTGATCGGTGCCGCATACGGCGCTGATGCGGCTGTTCCCGAAGACTATTCGCGTCTGGTCACGGTATTTCGGGAACACCTCGATTTGCCGACCCGGGATCGGCCGCTTCTGCTCTTTGTAGACGGCGTAGACCAGCTTGTCCCCGGAGACCCTGCCATCGAGCTCGGGTGGCTCCCTGCGACGCTGCCCGCTCACGTTCGGATAGTCATTTCGACCTCTGCATTGCCGGTCACCGACCAAAGCCCGCAGCCGCAACTCGAGGTCAGGATTCCGCCTCTCACCGAATCTGAAGGATCGGCAATGCTCGATCGCTGGCTAGCGGATGCCGGTCGCAAGCTCACAGAGAACCAGCGGCAGGCCATGCTCACCGGGTTTGCCCGGTGCCCCTTGCCCGTCTATTTGCGCCTTGCGTTTGAGGAGGCTCGAACCTGGCATTCCTATGACCCGCCGCATTCGCTCGGTGTCGCTGCCACCCCCTTGGTCCGCCAGGTGATCGACCGCCTCTCCAGCGCCGCCAACCACGGGCCAATCCTCGTCGAGCACAGCCTCGCCTATCTCGCGGCGGCGCGCTTCGGGCTGAGTGAGGACGAGATGATCGAGATCCTGTCCGCCGATAGCGAGGTGATGGCGGATTTCCACCGTCGCTCTCCGAGGTCGCCTGCCGTCTCGATGTTGCCGGTCGCGGTGTGGGCACGGTTACGTGGCGACCTCGAGCCCTATCTGGCTGAACTTCGTGCTCCAGGCGCAACCGTGCTGCGCTTCCATCATCGGCAATTCGAGGGCACCGTTCGTGCCAGCTTCTCCGCGGAAGAGCAACAGGGGTGGCACGCCAGACTCGGCGACTTCTTTGCGGGGAGGCAGGCAGATGCCGAAAGGGCCGACGGCCAGGGCGTCGACCTGCGGCGACTCTCGGAGCTTCCCTTTCAGCTCGCCTATGCCGGACGGGTCGACGATCTGGCCGACGTCCTCACGGATCCTGGGTTTCTGGACGCGAAGGTGAACGCCCTTGGCATCCAAGCGCTGCTCGATGATTTCCGCGAGGCTCGAGCAACCGGCTCTGTCACGACAGAGCTGATGCTCATCGAGGATGCGCTGACCCTCTCGGCTCATGTAATCAGTGATGATCCCCACCAGCTGCGCGGGCAACTTCTCGGCAGGCTTCCACAATCCAGTCACATCCGGACCGAGCGACTCCGGACACGACTGCTTCGAGTAGGCGGTGCCGGACTGGTTCCAATACGATCCGGGCTCATCAGATCAGGCGAGGCGCTGCATCGGACATTGGTCGGTCACAGGAATCGGGTCAACCGGGTGGCATTCCTCGGCGACGATGACAGGGTCATTTCCTCCAGCGACGACGGCACAGACCGTGTGTGGGAGGCGGCGGCCGGAACCGTCGTCCGGGTCGTCAACAACTCGGAGGACACGTCCCAACTGTGGGCGGGCTTGCCGCCTGCCACGACCTCTCCTCCCGATCCGGCAGGAAGGTGGGCAGTTGACGCCAGCTACAGCGACATCGAGCTGTCCCAGGATCCCGGCTCGCCACCGCTCGTCCTGCAAGGACACAACAAGGCCATCCACTCGCTGGCATTCAGCCCTGACGGGACGTACCTGGTCAGCGGGGGTGACGATCACACGGTCAGGATCTGGAACCTCGAGAGAATCGACGTGGGTGAACCGCCCCCGCATCCCGGCGGCGTAGTGGGCGTTGCAGTAGCGAGCGAACACACGGCGCTGTCGGCAGGCAGGGACGGGACCATCGTGCGCTGGAGCCTCGAGAACGGACAGGCGACCGACTCCTGGGATGTTGGCGCACCCGTCACCGCGATGGACGCAGCAAGCGGTGGCCATCGGGCTGTCGCCGCAAGTGACGACGGGCTGTTGCACATCGTTGATCTGCGTTCCGGTTCGATCGTCATTGCAGGCGAGACCCACGGTGGCACCGTCACCGGGCTGGCCGTTTCTGCAGATGGGAGCCGTGCCGCCACCACCTGTGAGGACGGAGTGATCCGTTCGTGGGATCTGGCCGACGGCGAAGTCCTATCGGCGGTCGAAGGCCCCACCGGGTCGGGTCTGCCTTTGGCGTTGAGTTCAGACGGGCAACTATGCGCCTGTGCCTACGGTGACCGGGCGATTCGGATTTGGGATGTCGATCGGGGTGATCTTCGCGCAACCTGCATCGGGCACCAGGACTCGGTCAATGACATCGGGTTCGTCTCAGGTGGCCGGGAGGTTGTTTCTGTGTCCGACGACCGCACCGTGCGTGTGTGGGACGCAGCCACCGGGTTGGAGAGGGCACCTATGTTCGGCCACTGGCATTGGGTCAGAGCGCTTGCCACCGACGGGCAGAGCCTGGCGCTCTCGATCGGAGAAGACTACACAGTGCGCGTGTGGGATCTCACAACGGCAACCGAGCGGTTCTCGTTGGCGGGACGGCAGGTTGATCCTTTTGGTGCGCCGAGCAGAGCGCCGGGGGAGGGCAGGACGGGATTCAACCCGTATGGCATGAGCGACGTGACAGTTGATCGTTCCGGCAACCGGGCTCTTTCGTTCTTCTCCAACGACGACACATTCCGGGTATGGGACCTGGCACGAGGATCACAGTTGGGTGCCTTCACCTGCGACCAGATCCTGAGCGGGTGCGCCCTGAGCGCCGGCGGTACGCGGATCGTGACCGGCACAGCCCGGGGACAGGTGACCATCGTTCGCACAGCCCGCAATTCCGACAATCCAGACTCCGGGAGTCACAGCGATGAAAGGAGTGTCTAGCGCTGGTAGTGAGTAGCCGATGGCGCGGGTGGTGGCCCGCTTCGCAATGGAGGTACGCCCTTGTCAGATTCGATAGCGAAGAGTCAGAAGATCCGCGAACTGTTCAACGCAGAGAAGATCGATCCCGCCGCGAGCAGCATTGTCGCGGTTGCGATTCTATGTGAGCGGACAGTGGCCGCCCCGCCTCCACAAATGGATCCAATGTCCTGGGACGACGATCCGGATCCCGGCGACGCCGCCGCACGACAGGCGGCCTTTCTGGCCGCCAAGATCATCCCGCAATATCAGCCGACCTACATCCCGGCGGAAGCAAGGTTCGGCCCGGGAACACTCTGTGTCTTGCGAGAGTTCCGTCCTGGCGAGCAACTGGATTCGGCCTATATCAACCAAAGGCTTGCGACCATGCTCGCCGATCTCCTGGGAGACCGCAGTCTCGACGATTGCTCGGCCATATCGTTGATAGGGAACAGTCCGGCGCTTGGTGAGACCAGGTTCGGCCTCGTCGCCGCGGTCGAGGCGAGTGTCCAATTCAGCTCGACTTACACGAAGCCTCTGTTTGGTGGGATCGTCGGAACGTATCACGAGTACACGGCTACTGGTGCTGTTGCGGCACAAGACTTTCTCGCCAGCAGGAAGGTCACGGAGCCATACGTCTACATAGAGATCAGGACCCCCGATGGTGGGTACGGGATGGACCTGGGGGGCACCTACGAATTCGACCTGGACGACTGATGCCCCCGGGTCGTAGCAAGAATACGCCAGAGGAAGCCGGGAATTGGAGGAGTTCGAATGAAGTGGTTCAAACGATCTGCAAAGGGAACCGTCGAACCAACGATCCCCGCCGCGGACGAGACCGGTGGCGACAGAAGTAGTCCACCGCAGGGCAGGAATACCCTGGTGGCACAGCTGGAGGCCATTGATGCAGGGCGCGACCCCTTCGGCTTCCAGACCATTTGTCGCAAGATCGGCGAAGCACGCGAAGCAGCGGCCGTTCCACGGCTGCTCGACCTCCTTGGACGAAGAGGAAGAGAGGGCCTGGCTCCGGACAACCGACGCTCAGCAGTCCAGGCACTCGGCTCGATAGCTGATCCCGCTGCCGTAGACACCCTTGTGACGGAACTGGGGCTCGTGCCATCGTATGCGGCGGCGGCCCTCGGTCGGATCGGCGACAGACGTGCCGTCGAGCCGCTGATCTCGCTTTTGCAATCTGACGATTGGCCGGTTCGCTCATCGGCCGCTAAAGCCCTGGGTCTCCTCGGCGATGCACGAGCGACGGCACCACTGCGTGATTTGGCAAACGACGCCCGCCCGGAGGTGCAGCGAGCAGCCGAGACAGCCCTGGCCAAGCTCGGAGAGAGCGAAGCCGGCTGGTACCTGGACACCCTCGACACCCAAGAGGTCGGCGATCGTCTCGTTTCCCTTGGGATCGTGGAGGGCGACACGGTTGCCAGGATGTTCAGTCTCGGAACGTATCGAGTGCGTGCCACCGGGGCCTCGATGGAGGAGGCACCGGGTACGGTGACCTTGTCCGGGACCCAGTTCGGCGACGGTGTGTGCGGGTCCCCGTTCGTAGTGGAACACATTGCCCTGGCTCTCGAATCGTTTGGGAAGGTGGCAGTCGCTGAGGTCACCTGTCCAGACTGTGGAGCATTCTTCGAACTGAAAGGGGTGGCACTCGAACGGGAACAATCTGCGTCCGAAATCTGGCTGGTTACAAACCTCGTCTCGATCCCGGATCGTTTCAAGAACAGCCCGTACCTCGGCTGGCCGCGGATCGATCACACCAACGTCAACTTCGAACCTGCCGGGGACGGAGAGCACGAAGATGTTGGCGATTGGGAAGTGGTGGAGGCGGGAACGGAACGGGAGGAACTCGTCGACGCCGGGGAACTGGGAACCGACAACATTGGCCAATTCAGTATCTACCGGATAAAGACGCCAGCTGGGACCAGGCTGGAGGCCGGCGATGTCATTGCCATGAGCGGAGTCGAAGTCTGCGGCGTGTGCCTTTATGAGGTACCACTGAATGTCAGCATCGGTCTCAGAGGCTTCCTCGACTACCCAAGCAAACAGATCGTTGTTTGCCCACGATGCAATTCCAGTGCTCTGGTTGCGGGAGCAACAACAACACCTTCATCCGGCGGTTCTCGCTACTGGTTGCTGGCGTCTCAGGAAACGGGTGCCCCAGGGACCGGTATTCATCCGAGCGGTGGGCGGCCCGAATTGCGTATCGGCAAAGTCGCCCGGGCCGCGGCCGGCTAGCCATCGGTACCGTCCGCAGAACCAAGCGCGCCGCTGCGGCGACGCGCTTGGGCGTTTGAACGTGCATGTCGGCTGTAGCTTTGGCAAACTGCTCCGGTGGTTGAACGCACACGCCCGTGGCGACAGACCCGCTGGGTCCTCTTCGGCCTGCTGGTCGCTGGGTCATTCGTGCTCGGCTATGCCGGGTTTGCCGTGTACTTCGAGCGGGACAGTCGGTCGATAACCGACCTCCTCTACCTATCAATGCAGCTCTTTGTGCTCGAATCCGGCAGTGTCCCCACCGCCGGTGCGCCGTGGCAGCTCGAGGTAGCGCGTTGGCTCGCCCCCGCGACCACGGCCACTGCGCTCCTTGCCGGGTTGATGATCGTGTTGCGCGAGGAGATCGCTTCGCTCCGGCTGCGGTTCCGCAAGAACCACACCGTGATCTGCGGACTAGGCGAAAAGGGGTCCCGGCTGGCAGAGGCGCTCCTCGACGACGGATGGGACGTCGTCGGAATCGAGATCGATCCCAGCTCGCCATGGATCAACGACCTCCGCCGACGGGGCGCCCTGATCCTGGTCGGCGATGCCCGCCACGAGAACGTCTTATCTCGGGCCAGGGTTGCCGAGGCGTCCCATGTCGTTTCGCTGCTCGGTACCGACGACGCCAACGCAGAGACGGCGGTTCGGGCAGGCGAGCTGGCAGGCACCCGCTCCCCGGCGCTGATGGTGCTGGCCCATATCGAGAACTCCGACCTATGCACCATGCTGCGATCTGAACAGCTGGCGGCCGGCAAACAGGCCGGCTACCGGCTCGACTTCTTCAACACATACGAGACCGCGGCGAAGCGCCTGCTCGATGGCGCACTGCCGCACCCGGGCACCACCACTCGACTCGCCATCATCGGTATGGGCTCATTGGGTCGGGCGTTGCTGATCGAAGCGGCCCGGCGCTGGCACAGTCTCCCTGAGCTGGCGGAGAGCCATCTCGAGATCACGGTCGTAGATCCCGCCGGTGCCCGGGTGGTCGACGAGCTGACTGGCCGTTACCCGATGATCCTCGGTGGAGTCAGCGTCGAAGCGGTCGACGCCCTCTCCGTTGCCACGTCGCTCGGGGCACCGACAGCAATCTTCGTATGCCTCGATGATGACTCCAAAGCGCTCGAGACCGCCTACCGGGTGTGGCGGTCGAACGCCGACCCCACAACTCCGGTGGTCGTCGAGTTGACTCGCTCCCCGGCGCTGGCAAGCCTCTTCCAGCCGTCCGACGGCCGGGGAGGCGTGATCGGCTTTGACCTCCTTGCCGACACCCTCGGTCCCGAGCTGATCAACAGCGGTACCTACGAGAACCTGGCGCAAGCGATTCACCAGGAGTATGTGGACGAGCAGCGTCGTGAAGGCGTCACCGACGACTCGGTGTTGGTTCCCTGGGATGAGTTGCCCGATTCTCTCAAGGAGTCGAATCGTGATCAGGCATCTCACATCGGGACCAAACTCGACGCCGTCGGCTGCGACCTGGCACCGATCGGAGATTGGGAACCCGACTTTGAGTTTGCAGGAGATGAGATCGAGATACTGGCCAAGATGGAGCATCAGCGGTGGGTGGACCAACGGCTAGGGGACGGCTGGAAGATCGGCCCGAAGGATGTGAGCTCGAAGACAAGCCCATATCTGGTTCCCTGGTCCGAGCTCAGCGAAGATATCCGTGAGCTCGACCGACGAGCAGTCCGGGGGATACCAGGCTTCCTGGCCAGAGCCGGATACCGGGTCGTGAGACCGGCGAATCATCGGGGAGTAGAGGACAAGCCGGAGTAGGCCGCTGCTGCGATGTAGCAGCGGCCACCCGGAAGAACAGCGTTGACCGGACGCTGGGCCGGCCGTTTCGGCCACACCCGAGTCCTGTAACCAGGGGCTCGCCGTGGGCAAGGCCTCTAGTCTTGTCCAAGAGCGAGGGAGATCGGTCATGAGCACGGAAGGCACGGCGTTTGAATACGACGCCGC
>CAWJPT010000014.1:0-61412 GCA_963844835.1 uncultured bacterium
GGCTTCGCATCGAGCATCGGGATGATGCATCCTGGTGGGTGTCACACGAGTCGATTTATCAAGCAATCTATGTCCAAGGCAGAGGCAGCCTGCGTAGAGAGTTGGCCCAGTGTTTACGGACCGGTAGGGCGAAACGACGACCCAGGGGCAAGTCGGGCAACGGTCGGGAGCGGGGCCGGATCCCTGACATGGTCAACATTTCGCAACGTCCCGCCGAAGTCGAGGATCGGGCGGTTCCTGGTCATTGGGAAGGCGACCTCATCTTGGGGAAAGGTGGCCGTTCCGCAGTAGCGACGTTGGTGGAACGCTCAACCAGGTTCGGGATGCTGATCAAAATCGACAACAAAACCGCAGAACACGTCACCGACCGGATCGCTACCGAGGTGCAACGGCTACCCGACGAGCTATTCAAGTCGCTGACGTGGGACCAGGGCAAAGAACTAGCCCACCACACCGACTTCACCATCGCTACCGGCATCGACGTGTTCTTCTGCGACCCACATTCACCATGGCAGAGAGGCAGCAACGAAAACTGGAACGGGCTCGTCCGCCAATACCTACCCAAAGGAACCGACCTGTCCATCCACACCCAAGACGACCTCGACAAGATGGCACAATCACTCAACACAAGACCAAGAATGACCCTCGACTGGGAAACCCCAGCCGAACGACTAAACCAAACTCGTCGTGGCCAACCCTTGAACCCGCCCTGGGATGTGCACGCATATACGACAGCTGTCGTATATCAGCCGACCGACGTTGGCCGTATCGTTGGCTGCAGAACTCGAAGAAGGTGGGCTATGCCGAGAGCAGCCAGGGGATAACAAGACGAGATTTGCTCAAGCGGGGTGCCGTGGTCGGCGGGACCGTCCTGTGGGCGACACCGGTCGTTCAGACGGTCGGCATGGCACGTGCCTACGCGGCCGAACCGAGCGACACGTGCGTGGCCAGCTGGGCCGACGCGGTGATCTCGTCCAGTCAAGGGCTCACCAGCGAGGGCAACCCGATTGCAGCAGGTCGCAGCAACCCTGCGAGCGCTCTGGGTGCCCCGAACGCAACATTCTTCAGCCTTGGCTATGGCGGGTCGATCGTGGTGCGGCTCGCTGTGCCGTACTACAGCGGCAAGAACGGCGAGGCGATCGTTGTCGAGACGAGCGGCGGTGTACCGCCGTACAACCTGGAGAAGGCGGCAGTCTCGGTCTCCGGTGGACGCGTCAACATGGGTGTTTGCGGGATACGCAACCAATCAGGAGCCGGGCCCGGATGTGAAGAAGACTTATATACCTCTTGACTCAATTGCCGGGCTGCCTTCCATTGTGCGCTACGTGATGCTGGTGGACCGACCAACCCCGCCGATCACGACACAGAGTCTGATGGCTACGACGTCAACGCCGTTGGGGTCGGCTGCATCGAAGTCACCCCCACGTGAACGACCCCTCTTCCACGGTCACCAGGCGCCAGTTCCTCAAACGGGGAGCTGCCGTTGGTGCTGCTGCGATCTGGGTCACGCCGATCGTCCAGACCGTCGGCATGGGGCGTGCCATGGCGGCGACTACGTCGCCGACGTGCACCGTCTACTGCATTGTCTGGCATCCGAGCAACGCCGGTGCGCCGAGTGGCTGGGCTTTGTACGACGGTGACAAGTGCCTGGCCTGTACCCAGGTGACTCATCCGGCAGTCTCCCCCCTGACATCGATGACTTCACGGTCGTCGGTGACAACGGCGTCGAAAAGACGTATACGGTGACCTATCCCGACACCTACGGGCTGCAGCCCTCGGGTGATCCAACACCAGATGATCTCGTCGATGGGAGCGCGGCATACCGGCAGGGTGAAGCCACGAATGACTGCATCTTCGTCACGGGTCCGGAACAGAGCCCGGGGACATTGCCGAACACGACGCAGATCGTGTTCCACGGCGTGAAAAATGTGCCAGGGGAGCGCATCGAGCTGGTCATGAGGCATTGCGTATGAGACGATCAACAGACATGGGTGATTCGATGAACACCAGCGATACCTCGATCACAAGACGGCAACTGCTGAAACGGGGCGCCGCCATCGGCGGTGCGGTCCTGTGGGCAACACCGGTCGTTCAGGTCGTCGGTATGGGCAAGGCATACGCTCAGGACGTGAGCCCCAACTGCAGCCGTTTCTGCCTCAAGTGGGAAGTCGACGAGAACCACAAGACCGGTTCGACGACATGCACCGACGGTGGTGCCCACGCCCTGCCGATCTGGTCGAACCGGTGGAGTGAGCTCGGCTCTCGACGTTGGCGCGACACGGTTGACTCGACAGAAGGTGTTGACGACGCCGCCACCAGCGAGAGCGTCGACAAATCGAGCGAAGATGATTCGGCAACGACCGACCACTTCGGCGGGCATTCGGGAACCATCCTCGATTGTCCCCGCGGCTGCTCGAACTCCGGCAGCTCGGCTCGACAGCTCACCCGGCGGAGACATCGCGAGTTCGTGGTCTACGGGTCGAAAGGATCGGGCTTCTGGGTCTCCTTCCCACCGGACGTCAAGCCTGCCGAACTGGCAGACGAGGGCCTGCCTACCGCGGCGGTCAAGTGCGGCCAGGGCACTAAGAAGCTCAAGCAGTACGACCTGTCGTTCCAGGACGACCCTTGCTTCAACGTGGACGGTGTCCCATACAAGCGGGTCTTCATCCCCGACTGCGGCAACGGCCGAGACATCAGCCATATCGAGCTGATCGTCGATTGGTGCCCCGGCAAGAACGCCAGCTCCTGACCGGATCCGGCGCCCGCTAGGTGAGACGCTCCCGTAGCAGTCGTGCTGCCTCGTTCGGGTCGCGGTAGTCGAGCTGCCACACGTCCACCCGGTTGGCGAGATCGGCTGCCAGCGTGAATGCTCTGGCACCGTGCTTGAAGTGGTTGAACGAGAACTCCAGCAACGTGGACATCGCCACGTACCCTTCTGCCGCCACCAGCGACGGAGGGTCCCCGCCTTCATAGCTGGGCACCACAACTGCAGCCAGCTCCAGGGGACCGGTTGCGATCTGTGCTCCGAGATCGGCGGGGGTCACCATTGCCTCCCCGCTCTCGACGGGCAGGGGCACAGACTCCGGGTCGACGCCCACCTGGTTGCGGCTCCACTCCGACAAGCCGAGCGGCTTCGGGTACACCACCACCGCCCCGCTGTCTACGTCGATGCACAACGCCTCGTCCGATACGTAGTCGAAGCCGGCCCGCAGGCAGGCCGCGGTCAGCGTGCTCTTGCCGCCACCAGAGTCTGCGGGAAAGCCGATTGCCCGGCCACCGGCGGCAACCACCCCGGCGTGCAACGCAAAGCCCCGGTATTCCTCAATGACCTTTCGGTTCAGCGACGCCATCAGGAACCCGAACACGTCACCCCAGCAGTCGCCCCCGCCGACGATGCGGCCGTTGTGATAGGCAAGCAACATGCCCTGGCGGCTCTCGATACCGGTGTTGTCGCCGTCGACCAGTGAAAAGCAGTCCGACTCCGGGTCGGGAGGTGCGTCGTCGAGGAACGGGGCAAGGGCGCGACGAACCCCCGCTGCCGCTTCATCCGAGTCCACCTGAACGGTGGCCCGAGTGTCGAGCAACGTGAGACTCGAACTCGGCAGCCCACCCGAGGCTGCTGAGATCATCCCTTCAGCGGCCAAAATCCGGTTTCTTCATGGCTGGGGAATGAACCCTTCGTTGACAAACTGACGCACCGTTTTCTCCACGTCGGCACGGATCGTGTCCGCCTCCTGCTTGTAAGCGCCGGCGAGGAGATCGACCATCTGGTCGATGTTGAGCGTGCCGTCGCACAGCAGCCACACGTCGGTGGCGGTGGTGTTTAGCACCAGCACCCGCTCCTGGGTGGGGTCGTAGAGGCTGATGGTGCCCTTCACCTCCGTCTCGATGACGTGAGGGAAGGCAGGGCCGATGAGCAGATCACCGAGGGGGAAGTCGGATGGTTGGGATGTTTCAGACATGGATCAATCCCTGCTCCTCGAGGCTGGCGAGCGCCAGATTGACATCGGCGGTGGCGGCCCTGATATCGAGCCCGGTCAGTTCGGCAACGGCGTCTGCCATCTCCTCACCGGTGGTGGAGCCGTCGCACAATTCCCAGATGGCGAGCGCCGAAGGGTTGAGGGCGTGCAGCGTCCCGGTCTCGGGGTTGAACACCGCCGTGTCGTCGCTGCCGCGGCGCACCCACGCCTGGCCGTGTCGAACCGGTGTGCTGGTTGCCCAATCAGTCATGGCCGTCTCCTTCGGAGATGATCCCGTAGCGTGCCGCATAGGCCACCGCTTCGGCGCGGGTGTGGACGCCGAGTTTCTTGAACACCCTCTGTAGATGGGTACGGGCCGTGGCGGGTGAGATGAACAGGTTGGTGGCAATGGCGTCATTGTCGCGTCCCAGGGCCACCTGCTCGAACACCTCTCGCTCACGCTGGGTCAAAGACGCAATGGCGTCGTCCCCGGCACTGCGGGAGCGGCGCCGGTCGACGATACGGCGCAGCAGCGTGCCGAGGGCGGCGGGGGGGACGACGGCGTGTCCGTTGAGCATCTGTTCGACGGCGGCGACGATCTCCTCGAAGTCCGCTTCCTCGGACAGATAGCCGAGCGCTCCGGCTTCGAGCAGGTCCAACATGAGGTCCATGTTCTCCGGGCCCACGGCGAGGACGGCGATCTCGGGGTCGACCAGATCGACGGCACGGCGCAGCGTCTCGGCTTCGAAGAACAAGATGGCCGCGGCAACCCCAACCGATGGGAGCTGCTCGGGTCTGGTGGTGACGGCGACGACGTCGATCCCGGCACCGGCGAGGGCGGCAGCGACCGCGGCGCCCCACATCTGGTCGTGCGCGCCGATTGCGATACGCCGCAATGCTATTTCCGCCACCGTGGAATCCCCCCGGCTCTTCCCCCGCCTCGATTGCCGAGGATACCCTCTGGTAGATTGACTGTCCAAGGTCTGGAAGGCGGGGGAATGGGTCTCGAGCGAGCTCTGCAGAGTGCACCGTGGAGAGTCGGAGACGCATCCTCGCGGCTGCTCGTCGATGTTGCTGCGGGTCGGCCGGTCAACCTGCACCGGGCGCTCAGCGAAGACGAGCTGGAGCTGGCGGTCCGGCACGGTCTCATCGGGTTGATGGCCGATGTCGACAACCCAAACGTGTATGGCCCGACGGTCGCCCTCTACTCGAGGCTGGCGGCGCGCCAGGGAGTGATGGCGCGACACCTCAAACGAGTCCTCACCGAGCTGCACGCTGCAGGGGTCAGGGCCACCGTGCTCAAAGGCCTCCATCTCGCCCAATGGGCGTACCGCAATCCCAACCATCGCACCACGACCGACATCGACCTGCTCGTTCCCGCAGATGATGTCAAGCGAGCCATCGAGGTGCTGGCGGCAGACGAAGCGGTCGACACCATCCCGGCCAAGACTCCAAAAGCCGACAAGCGCAACATCCCCTTCCTCGATCCGTCCGGGGTGCGCTTCACCCTCGACCTGCACTGGGACCTGTTCAGCTACACCCAGCTGCGCGGCTGCGCCGCCGGCGCAACCGATTGGGCCTGGGAGCATGCCGTCTTTGTCGAAGACCATCCGCTCGGCCCTGTGTGGGAGCTGCGCGAAGAGGCCAGGGTCGCCTTCCTGTGCACTCACGCCCTGCTCGACCACAGGTTCCGTCTCATCCTGTTCCGCGATCTCGCCGAAGTGGCCGCAACCGGGCCGGACTGGGATGCCGTCGTCACCTTTGCGAGACGGTGGAGCCTCGCCGGGACCACATACATCGCACTGCTGGTCGCGGTTGGGCTTACTAGGGCGGACGTGCCGGGTGAGGTGCTCGCCGCGCTGCGCACCAGGATGATGATCCTGCCCTACCTGGAGCACATCCTGCCCCGTACCGACATCGTCCGGTTCGACGGCCACGGCCTCCACCCGCTCAATCTGGCGGCCGTGCTCATCCACGACGATCGGTGGCACCGGGTGCAACTCGCCGCCGGGGCTCCCGTGGCGTTCCCGCACTGGCGGAGGAGGATCGGTGCTGAGACATCGCACCGGCCCCGTCAGCAACCAGCACCACCGCCACGCTCGCTGATGCTGCTCGTCTCCAGCAGCCGCCGCCGCGGTGCCGAGGTGTTCGGAGAGCGGCTCGCCGCAGGGCTCGAAGCACGCGGCTGGGAGATCGACTTCGTCGCACTGGAGCGAACCGAGGAGGCGCCGCTGGTTTCGGCGGTAGCCCTCACCGAGAACATGAAACGAGGGCGGTACGACCGGCACGTCGTCAAGCTGCTCCGGTCCCGGATCAGACGCACTCGACCCGCCATCGTCCTGGCCAACGGCGGTGCCACCCTGCGCTACGCGGTGCTGGCCGTCATCGGCATGAAGGGCCGTCCCAAGCTCGTCTACGCCTCCATCGGGGAGCCCGGCTACTGGCTGCGTGACCGCGCCCACCGGGCTCTCCAGGCGACCCTGCACAGCCGTATCGACCTGGTGCTCGCCGTCTCCGCAGCCACCCGGGACCAGCTGATCGAGCTGTTCCGGATGCGGCCGGGCCGGGTGGAGGTGGCCCACACCGGGGTTCCGCCCGACTTCCTCGACGTGCCGGACAAAGTGGAGTCCGACGAGTTCAGGATGGTGTTCCTGGGCAACCTGTCCGAGGAGAAGGGGCCGCGGGTCGCCCTCGATGTCGTTTCCCGTCTCCGCAAGAGGCTGCCGACGAAACTGCGTTTTGTCGGTGACGGCCCGCTCGCAGACGAGCTTCGCAACCAAGCAGCGCAGCTCGGCATCACAGACGCGGTGGAGCTGACCGGCTCGGTGGCAGACGTGCGACCCCATCTGGCATGGGCAGACGCGCTGCTGCTGACCTCACAGACCGAGGGCTTCCCCGGGGTCGTGCTGGAAGCGGCCGCCGCAGGCACCCCTGCCGTCGCCTTCAACGTGGGTGGCACCGCAGAGACGATCGTCGATGGGGAGACCGGCATCGTCGTGCCCGCAGGCGATACGGATGGCCTCGTCGCCGCCGTCGAGATGCTCGCCTCCGACCGGCCCCGGCTTGCCGCCATGGGCAAGGCGGCACGCAAGCGGGTCGGGGAGGAGTTCCTCATCGAGCATTCGGTGGCCCGTCATGACGCCATCCTCAGCGAGCTCATCGGGTTGCAACCGGGGGAGAAGGAATCGTGAAGGTCGCCCATCTCACCACCGTCGACATGAGCCTGCGCTATCTGGTGATGCCGCAGCTGCTGGCAGTGCGGGACGCCGGCGGGGAAGCGGTCGGCATCAGTGCCCCCGGCCCGTGGGTGCCCGAGCTGGAAGCCGCCGGGATAAGGCATATTCCGCTGCACTCGTCGACACGGGGCATGGACCCGCTCGCCGACCTGCGGGCGGCCAGGGAACTGTGGGGGATCCTGCGCCGGGAGCGGTTCGAGGTGCTGCACACTCACAACCCGAAACCGGGGCTATACGGAAGGGTGCTGGGACGGCTCGCCGGTGTCCCCATCGTGGTCAACACTGTGCACGGCCTCGACGCCACCCAGGACGACCGGCTTGCGAAACGGGCCGTCGTGTACGGGTTGGAGGCCGTCGCCTCGAGGTTCTCCCACGCCGAGCTCGTCCAGAGCCCCGAAGACTTGAAGCTGCTGCACCGAAGCAGGATCTCACCACCCAAGAAGACGAAGCTGCTCGGCAACGGCGTCGATCTGACCCGCTTCGACAAAGCCAGGTTCGACGAGGCGCATCGGAAACGGGTTCGAGAGTCGCTCGACATTGCAGACGATCAGATCGCCGTCGGGGTGGTGGGGCGGCTGGTCGCCGAGAAGGGCTACCCGGAGCTGTTCGAGGCAGCGGCCCGGCTCGACGATCGGTACGTGGTGATCGCGGTCGGGCCGCACGACCCGGACAAGGCGGATGCGCTGCCGGAGAGTCTCCTCGACGATGCCCGCAGCCACGGGGTCCGGCTCCTCGGGATGCGCAGCGATGTCGACGAGCTGTACCGGGCGTTCGATATGTTCGTGCTCCCTTCCCATCGGGAGGGGTTCCCCAGAGCAGCCATGGAAGCGGCCGCGTCGAGCCTGCCCGTCATCGCCACCGACATTCGTGGCTGCCGCCAGGTGGTCGAGCCGGGACGCAACGGGTTCCTCATTCCGGTGCGGGACCCGGAGGCCATCGGCAAGGCCATCGAGAGCATCGGCAACAACGCCGAGCTGAGAGTGCTGATGGGCAGGTCGAGCCGAGCCAAGGCCGAAGCGGAGTTCGATGAGCGGCGCGTCGTCGAGATCGTCATGGACACCTACCGGTCGGTGGCAGCTCGGAAGGGCATCAGCCTGGACATGGCCGCCCCAGACGAGGTCGAGTACCGGGCGGCACGGCCCGACGATGCGCCCACCCTGGCGAGGCTCCACGCAGACGCCATGTCCACCGGGTTCCTGCCGACGCTGGGGCATGGGTTCCTCACCCGGCTCTACACGGCTCTGATCTCATGGCCCGATGCGGTGGTGCTGGTGGCGGCTTCCCCCAATGAGCCGGTCGGTTTCGTCGCCGGTGTCGCCGACACCGGGGCTTTCTACAAGCATTTCATCAGAAAGCACGGCGCCCGTGCCGCACTGGCGGCAGGCTGGCGGCTGGCCCGGCCGGCCACCCTCACCCGTGCCGTTGAGACGCTGCGCTACGACGGCGGCGCCGTAGACGCCGACGCCGAGCTGCTTGCCCTGGCCGTCGCCGACACGGCCCGCAGGCAAGGGCTGGGGATGAGCCTCGGCACCCGGTTCCTCGAGCAGATGAGGCAACGGGGTGTCGACCGGATCCGTGTCGTCGTTGGTGCGGATAATGATGCGGCGGTGAGTTTGTATGCGCGGCTCGGGTTCACCGAGGCCGCCGAGGTAGAGGTCCACGAAGGGACCCGATCGAAGTTGATGTTATGGCAGGCGTAGTCGTTGCTCTGGTGGTCGCACTGGGATGGTCGCTGCTGGCGATCGTGCTCGGGCCCCGCCTCGGGTTTGTGGATCGACCCGACGGTGAGCTGAAGACGCACGCCAAGGCGGCCGTGCCGCTCGGCGGCATCGGGGTCTTCCTTGGTGTGCACGCGGCAATGGCGGTCGATGGTCTCTTCGACTGGGGCTTGGTGCTGGCCACCGGTGTGTTCCTCCTCGTCGGGTTGGCGGACGATCGGTGGGGGCTGGCTCCACTGCTCCGGGTCACCGTCGAGGTGGCGGGAGCGGTATTGCTTGTTGTGATGCCGGCCAACGGCTGGTCGGCAGGGCCGCCGGCGTTGGTGGTCGGGGTGGTGTTGACGGTCGGTCTGGTCAACGCGGTGAATCTGTTCGACGGCCTGGACGGTCTTGTCGGGTTGAGCGCTGCGGTGACGGCGCTCGGCCTGGCTGCGCTGGCGTGGGACCGCGGGTTCAACGAGACGTTCGGGTTGGTGTTGGCGGCGGCGCTGGTGGGGTTCCTCGTCCTCAACTGGCACCCGGCACGGGTCTTCCTCGGCGACAACGGCTCGTATGTGGTGGGGGCCTTCATTGCGTACGGGATGCTGCTGATCAGCCCCGAACCCGTCGATTCCCGTATCGCCGTCGCCGCGGTCATGATGGGTGTGTTCGGCCTCGACATGGTGACTGCCATCGTGCGGCGCCGTCTCGCCGGCAAGCCGCTGTTCGTCGGCGACCGCAGCCACATATACGACCAGCTCCACGACCGCGGGCTGTCGATTCCACGAGTTGCAATCACGATGGCGCTGGTTCAGGTGGTTTTCGTGGCCGTCGCCTTCGGCGTCGAGCAGGTGCGCCTCGGCCCCATCCGCCTCCTCCTGGTCGCAGTCGCCGCAGCTGCCTCCCTGGCACTGGTGTGGTCCACCGGCTTCGTACGCCCGACGTCCGACGCTTGAGGCCTGCCGGCCGATTGCCGGTCCTCCTAGGTTGGTCGCTCCAGGGCACCGGCCGATTCGACGCGATCGCTGAGCGGATCAGCGCCATCAGCATCCCCCCAACTATGGCTTGGGGGCGCATGTCGAGGAACCTATACTCGCTCGGGCGGGTCGGAGGACCCGTTTTTGGAGAGGAACGAAGGGGTCTCAGTGCTGGAGCAATACTTCGGTGACTACATCACCGTTGCGGTATTTCTCGCCGCAGGCGGCCTTCTCGTGGGTATCGGCATCCTGGTCGCCGGGTGGATTCGCCCCAACAATCCCAACCCCACCAAGGCAGAGATCTATGAGTGCGGTATCGAGCCGACCGGGGACGGCTGGAACCAGACTCACATCCGCTACTACATCTTCGCCCTGCTCTTCCTCATCTTCGATGTCGAGGCAGTCTTCATCTTCCCCTGGGCGCTCAAAGTCGAGACATACGCCAGCATCGACATGGGCGGCTACATCCTCGTCGAGATGTTCATCTTCATCGCCATCCTGCTCGTCGGGCTCATCTACGCCGTACGCAAAGGGGTCCTCAAGTGGGAGTAATCGACAAGTTCGAGACCCCGAAGCCGGTCTCGTGGCTGCTCAACTGGTCACGTAAATACAGCCTCTGGATGTTCAACTTCGGGCTCGCCTGCTGCGCCATCGAGATGATCGCCGCCGCAGCTCCCCGCTTCGACATGATGCGATTCGGCATCATCCCCTTCCCTGCTTCGCCCCGCCAGGCCGATCTGATGGTCGTTGCCGGCACGCTCACCGACAAGATGGCTCCTGCCGTCAAGCGGCTCTACGACCAGATGCCTGACCCCAAATACGTCATCTCCATGGGATCGTGCGCCAACTGCGGCGGTCCCTACTGGGACTCCTACTCGGTTACCAACGGCGTCGACCAGATCATCCCCGTCGACGTGTACGTGCCCGGATGCCCGCCCCGCCCCGAAGCGCTTCTCGAAGGCATCGTGCTGCTCCAGAAGAAGATCATGAGCGAAGACCCGCACCGGAAGTGGACCGAGCGTGACCGACAACCAGTCTGAGACAACCGAATCACCTCTCGCCGCCTTTGCTGCCGACTTCGCAGCAAAGGTAGGCGCCGGCAGCTGGTCTGCGGACAACGGCACCGTCCACATCAACGTCACCCGTGACCAGTGGGTCGCCGCCGCCACCGCCGCGCGCGACGAGGCCAAGCTCGGCTTCTTCTCATGGCTCTCGGCCGTCGACTGGTCGAAAGAGGTCGCCGTCGGTGAGCCCGCCGAAGACCTCGACAACCTGGTGGAGCGCTACGACGTGCTGTGCCGGCTCTCGTCACCGGTCGACGACTCGGCGCTGATCCTGTCCACCTCGATCGACAAGGACGACGCCTGGATGGACACCCTCATCCCGGTGTATGCAGGCGCCGACTGGCACGAACGGGAATGTGCCGAGATGTTCGGCATCGACTTCCGCGGCCACCCCAACCTCGTCCACCTGTACCTGCCCGAGCAGTTCGAGGGATACCCGCTGCGCAAATCGTTCGCCCTCGGTGCCCGGGAAGTGAAGCCGTGGCCGGGCCACGTCGACGTCGAAGACGTCCCCTCCACAGAGAATGTCGAAGCGGGGGAGGCCTCGACAGAGAGCGCCGAGCCGGGGGAGGAGTCATGACCCAGCTCGACCGGCGTGGCATCGTCGAAGTATCGGACGGCGGCGTCTCCGTAGAGTTGCGCGGCGAGGCGATGACCCTCAACATCGGCCCGCAGCATCCCTCGACCCACGGGGTGCTCCGGCTCGTCGCCGAGGTCGATGGGGAGCGCATCTCCAAGCTCGCCCCGACCATCGGCTACATGCACCGCGGCTACGAGAAGCTCTCCGAGGTACGCACCTACCCGCAGATCATGACTCTGATCAACCGCATCGACTGGGTCTCCGGCTTCGCCAACGAGGTCGCCTTCGTGCGCGCCGTCGAGAAGCTCGCCGGGATCGAGCCGGCCGAGCGGGCGCAGATGATCCGCCTCATCCTCACCGAGCTCACCCGCATCTCCAACCACCTCGTCTTCGCCTCCTCATATCCGCTCGAGCTTGGTGCGGCCACGCCGCTCATGTACGCCATGCGGGACCGCGAGTTTGTCCTCGACATCATCGAGAGCGTCACCGGCGGGCGATTCCATCCCAACTTCAACCGGGTCGGCGGCATCAAGCCCGCGGCAGGAGGCGGCAAGACCCAGAAGAACGTGAGCCTCGACCTTCCCGCCGGGTTCTACGCAGCCGTCGAATCCGCTATGGACCGGGTCGACAAGTCATGCGACGAGCTCGACAACCTGGTGACCGGCAACGAGATGATCCAGGCCAGAGCCAAGGGCGTCGGCATCATCAGCTACGAGGACGCCATTGCATACGGCGTCTCCGGTCCCAACGCCCGTGCCTCGGGCGTCCCCATCGATCTGCGCAAGGTCGAGCACGACCTGCTTCCCTACGACGGCATCGACTTCGACGTCGTCACCAGAGAAGAAGGCGACGCCTTCGCCCGCTACCTGGTCCGCATCGGCGAGATCCGGGAGTCCGTCAAGATCGTCCGCCAGGCCATCAACAGCGTCCCGTCCGGGCCGCTGCGCTCCAAGGTGCCGCGTGTGCTGAAGGTGCCTGCGGGCAGCGCCTACGTGCGTGCCGAGAACCCGAAAGGGGAGATGGGCTACTACGTCATCTCTCAAGGCGGGCGCATCCCGTACCGGGTCAAGATCCGCTCCGCCTCGTTCTCCAACATCTCGGCGATGGGCAAGATCGCCGTCGGCCAGCTCATCCCCGACCTGGTCGCCACCATGGGTAGCCTCGACTTCGTGCTGGGAGACGTCGACAGATGATCGAGAACGTCCCCTTCGCCCTGCTGCTCACCATCAAGGTGCTCGTCGTGCTCGGGCTGATGCTGGTCATCGCCCTCGTGCTCATTTGGGGAGAGCTCAAGTGGAGCGCCCACATGCAGAGCAGGGTCGGCCCCTGGTACGCAGGCGGCCGCTGGGGTTGGGCCCAGCCACTCGCCGATGCCCTCAAGTTCATCCAGAAGGAAGACCTCGTACCCGACGCGGCAGACGACAAGGTCTTCAAGCTTGCCCCCTATGTGATGATCGCGGGCACCCTCGCCGCCTTCGTCGTGATCCCCATCGGGCCGGACATCGTCGCCAGGGACCTCGATGTGGGCATCTTCTACCTGCTGGCCGTCTCGTCGCTCTCCACCCTCGGTGTGCTCATGGCCGGCTGGTCGTCCGGCAACAAGTACGCCCTCATCGGCGGTATCCGTGCCGGCGCCCAGCTCATCGCATACGAGCTGCCGCTCGTGCTCGCCGCCGTCGCCGTCGTCATCCAGGCAGGCACCCTGTCGCTCACCGGCATCGTCAACGCCCAGGCCACCCCGCTGTTCCACCTCGGCAGCACCGGCATCGCCCTGCCGTTCGTGTTGAGCGGCCAGATCATCGGCTTCATCGTGTTCCTCGTCGCAGGCCTCGCCGAGCTGAACCGCACCCCGTTCGACCTGCCGCTCGCCGAGTCCGAGCTCACCATGGGATACGTCACCGAATACTCGGGGCTGCGCTTCACGATGTTCTTCCTCGGCGAGTACGCGGGCATGGTGTCGATGAGCGCCATCATCTCCACCCTGTACCTGGGCGGCTACTGGCTGCCTGGTCTCTCCGACAGCCTGCTCAACTGGGTCGGGCCGTTCGTGCTGCTTGCCAAGATCTTCATCGTGTCCTTCCTCATGATCTGGATCCGCTGGACCTATCCCCGGATCCGGGAAGATCAGCTCCAAGCGATCGCATGGAAGTGGCTGATCCCGTTGACGCTGTTCAACATCGTCGCCACCGCAACCGTGAAGGTGATCCTCTGATGGCTGCCAAGTTCCCGCTCATCGGTTTGTTCAAGGGCCTCAAGGTCACCATTCAGGAATTCGTCAAGAAGCCGGTGACCGTCATGTACCCGGACGTCAAGGAGACCCCGGCACCCCGAGCCCGTGGCGTCATCGCCCTCAGCATCGACAACTGCACCTCGTGCATGCTCTGCTCCCGGGAATGTCCCGACTGGTGCATCTACATCGAAGCTCACAAAGTCGAGATACCGCCGGACAAGCCGGGCGGCCGGGTGCGCACCCGCAACGAGCTCGACCGGTTCGACATCGACTACGGGCTGTGCATGTACTGCGGCATCTGTGTCGAGGTATGCCCCTTCGACGCTCTCTACTGGAGCCCCGAGTACGAGTACGGCGAATACAAGATCTCCGACCTTCTCCACAACAAGGAGAAGCTCGACGAGTGGTTGCAGACCGTTCCCGACCCCCCGGCGTTGGAGAAGTGATCGTGCTGGCAATGACATTCGGCGATTGGATCGGCAACCTGGAGAACTGGGTCTACCTGGTGCTCGCCGTCGTCATGCTCTACGCCGCCATGCGGGTGGTCACCACCAAGAACGTTGTCCACGCCGCCCTGTACCTCGTGGTCTCCCTCGGTGGCTCGGCCGCGATCTTCCTGCTCCTCGGAGCCGAATTCGTCGCATGGACCGTCGTCCTCGTCTACATCGGGGCGATCGTGGTCCTGTTCCTCTTCGGCATCATGATCACCCGGGCGCCGATGGGTTACGAAACCAAGCTGAGCCATCCGCCCCGGGTCCGGGTAGGCGCCGCTCTCGCCTCCGGGGCCCTCTTCCTGCTCATCGGTGGCTCCATGCTCGACGCCTACGGGGGCGACACCATGCCCGCCGCCGTCGACCCCACCCGCGCCGCCGACGTCGGGCAATCCATCTTCGACCGCTTCGTCATCCCGTTCGAGGTGGTCTCCTTCGTTCTCCTTGCCGCCCTCATCGGCGGCATCGTCCTCGCTCGCCGGGACCCGTCCGTCGAGGAGCAGGAGGTGCTGCAATGAGCTTGGAGACGACGTCAGTGCTTCACCCCCCTGCGTCGCTGCGCTCCGCGTCCCCCCTGAGGGGGGACGAAGGATGGCCGGTGTCGAGCTTTTCTGCGTCTCTTTTGTGGGGGGACGAAGGATGGCCGGTGTCGCCTCTCTTCACGTCTCCCTCGACGGGGGGACGAGGAATGGGCTGTGTCGAGCTTTTCTGCGTCTCCTTTGCGGGGGGACGAAGGATGGCCGGTGTCGAGCTTTTTCGCGTCTCTCTCGAGGGGGGACGAGGAATGGGCTGTGTCGAGCTCTTCCGCGTCTCCTTTGCGGGGGGACGAAGGATGGCCGGTGTCGAGCTTTTTCGCGTCTCTCTCGAGGGGGGACGAAGGCTGGGCCGCGTCGTCTCCCTTGAGGGGGGACGAAAGCGGGACCGCGTCGCCTTTCTTCACCCTCCCAGCGGGAGGGTCGGCCGGCCGGAGGCCGGGCGGGGAGGGAGAGCGGCCGAGGCTCTTGGAGGTGCTCTCATGATCATCAACCAGTTCCTGCTGCTGGGTGCGGCGATGTTCGCCATCGGGATCTACGGGGTGCTGTCTCGGCGCAACGCGGTGTTGGTGCTGCTGTCGGTCGAGCTGATGCTGGCGGCGGTGAACATCAACCTGGTCGTCTTCGACCGGGTGAATCAGGACGTGATGGCAGGCGGGCAGGTGTTCGCCCTGTTCGTCATCGCCGTTGCCGCAGCCGAGGTGGGCATCGGGCTCGCCATCGTGCTGCTGATCTTCCGCAACCGGCGCACCGCCAACGTCGACGAACTGGATCTGATGAAGCTATGACGCCGCTGTTCGCTCTCGCCGCACCGTTCCTCCTCGCCGCCGAGGAAGGTGGCCACGCCGTGGAAACCGTCGACGGTGGGGTGCTGGCGCACTGGGCTTGGCTGATCCCGGTGGTCCCCATGGTTGCCACCTTCGCCATCGTGTTATTCGGCAAGCGGTCCCCGTGGAAGGGCTGGGGGATGGCCTGGGTGTCGATGGGCTTCGTCGCCGTCTACGGCGTCGTTCTCTTCATCATGAACCTCAACGACCCCATTGCTTATCAGGGTGCGGTCTCCATCGGTGAGATCGGTGCCGACGGGCTCGGCAACCTGTTCGGGCTCGAGTGGGGATGGATGGTCGACGGTCTCTCCATCATGATGTATCTCGTCGTCGGCGTCGTCGGCTTCCTGGTGTTCACCTACGCCAAGGGATACATGGAAGGCGACATCCGCTACACCTGGTTCTTCGCCTCGTTCGCCCTCTTTGGCGGCGGCATGCTGGTGCTCGTTTCGGCACCAAACCTCATCCAGCTGATTGTCGGCTGGGAGCTCGTCGGCGTCGCCTCGTACCTGCTGATCGGCCACTACTGGGAGGAGCACGAGAACTCGTCTGCCGGCATCAAGGCGTTCCTCGTGAACAAAGTGGCGGACGTCGGGCTGTTCATCGGTGCCATCATCATCGGGCTCAGCGTCGGGTCGTTCCGGTTCACCGACATCATGGATGTGGTGGCCCACGGTGATCTATCGTCACCGCTGGCTCACTTCAGCTTCTGGGCGGGCCTCGCCATCTTCATCGGGGCGATGGGCAAGAGCGCCCAGTTCCCGCTGCACGTCTGGCTGCCGGACGCCATGGCGGGCCCGACGCCGGTCTCGGCGCTGATGCACGCCGCCACCATGGTCACCGCAGGCGTCTACCTGCTGGGACGTCTCTTCCCGTTCTTCAGCACTCCGGGGTTCGCCAACGACGTCCGCTGGATCATCATCATCATCGGCACCCTCACCTTGTTCCTCACCGGGCTCATCGCTCTTGTCCAGGATGACATCAAGAAAGTGCTCGCCTATTCGACGCTGTCGCAGCTCGGGTACATGGTCACCGCCATGGGTGCAGGCGCATACACCGCAGGTTTGTTCCACCTGTTCACCCACGCCTTCTTCAAGTCACTGCTGTTCCTCGGTGCAGGCTCCGTCATCCACGCGGTGCACTCCAACAACATGTCCGACATGGGCGGGCTGCGCAAACAGATGCCGTACACGTTCTGGACGTTCGTCATCGGGTCGCTTGCGCTCGCCGGCGTCGTGCCACTCGCCGGGTTCTGGTCAAAGGACGAGATCCTCGCCGGCATCCAGTACGCAGGTGGCAACTACACGACAGTCGAAGGCGGGGCGGCGCTCGCCAACTTCGTGCTCGTGGTCGCCATCCTCGGTGCCTTCATCACCGCCTTCTACATGATGCGGGCCGTGTCACTCACCTTCTTCGGCACCTACAAGGGTCACGGTCACCCGCACGAATCACCCAAGATCATGACCTACCCGCTTGTGGTCCTGGCGTTCTTCTCCTTTGTCATCGGCTGGATCAATATCCCCGGCGTCACCGAGTTCCACACCAAGGGGGTCAGCGCCCTCTTCTATGCGATTACCGAACATCACGCCACCGGTATCAACTATGCGCTTGCGGGCCTAGGCACGCTCGCAGCGGTGGGCGGAATTGTCATCGGCTACTTCTTGTGGTTCGCCGACAAGGAGACCCAGCAGGCTCGGGACAGGTTCCGCATCCCGGTGCTCTATCCGCTGCTCGAGCACAAGTACTACATCGACGACTTCTACATGGATGGGATCGTCCGGCCTATCCGTGGCCCGGTGGCCCGTGGCGTCGATTGGTTCAACGGTCACGTCATCGACCTGGTTCTCAACGGCGCCGGCTTCCTGGTCACCAGGTTCGCCCGGCTCGTCTATTGGTTCGACCAGCGTGGCGTCGACGGTGCCATCAATGCCTCGGCGGCAGCCGCAGGCGGCTCCGGTGGGCTGCTGCGGTTGCTCCAGAGCGGCCGTGTCCAGCAATACGCGTTCTTGATCGTGGCGGGGGTAGTCGTCCTCGTCGCCGGATTCATCATCTTCTGATAGGAGGAAACGAGTACACATGAGTTCGTTTGAAAACGGTTGGGCTCTGACCCTGATCGTCTTCCTGCCACTGGTCGGAGCGGCGGCCATACTGGCGATACCGAAGGCGCAGGAAACAGCCCAGAAGTGGACGGCACTGCTCTTTGCAGGTGTCTCGTTTGTCCTATCGGTGATTGTCGCGTTCCAGTTCGATTACAGCGCCGCACAGAATATCCAGTTCGGTCCCGACTCGACCCTGACCTGGATCGGCGCTATCAACTCGAACTACTCGATCGGCATCGACGGGATCAGCCTGCCACTGCTGGTGCTCTCCACGTTCATGACGGTGCTCGCCATCGTCTATTCGTGGGACCACTGGCCCGAGCCACACAACCCGAAGATCTTCTCGGCGCTCATCCTGGTGCTCGCCACCGGCATGAACGGCACGTTCGTTGCGCTCGACCTGATCCTGTTCTTCGTGTTCTTCGAGGTGGTGCTGCTGCCGATGTACTTCATGATCGGCATCTGGGGTGACCGCAACAAGATCACGGTGCCGGTGCTCGGGCTCGAGACCGAGATGCGGCTATACGCCAGCATCAAGTTCTTCCTGTTCACCCTGTTTGGGTCGGCGTTCATGCTGCTCGGGTTCCTCACCCTCTACTTCAAGAGCGGCATGGAGACTTTCTCCATCACGGACCTCTCAGGAGGATCGGCGGAGATGGCTCTCGGCAAGTTCGCCTTCTGGGTGTTCGCCGCCCTGTTCCTCGGTTTCGCCGTCAAGGTGCCGATGTTCCCGCTGCACACCTGGTTGCCGGACGCCCACACCGCCGCCCCCACGGTCGGCTCCGTGCTGCTTGCCGCCATCCTGCTGAAGCTTGGCACATACGCGTTCGTCCGCATCGCCATCCCGATCCTCCCCGAGCAGGCGCAGAACTGGGCGCCTGCGATCGGGATCCTGGCGGTGATCGGCATCATCTATGCCTCGCTGGCCTGTCTCGCTCAAACCGACATGAAACGGCTGATTGCCTTCTCCTCGGTCGGTCACATGGGCTTTGTCATGCTCGGCATCGCCACCCTCACCGACATCGGCATCAACGCCGCCATCATCGGCATGGTCGCCCACGGTGTCATCACCGGCCTGTTGTTCTTCGTTGCGGGCTCCATGTCGCATCGCTACCACACCAGGGAGATGGCCCGCCTCGGTGGCAACCAGAAGCTGATGCCGATCATGGGTGGCATCCTCGGCTTCACTGCCATGGCATCGCTCGGTCTGCCGGGTCTCGCCGGGTTCTGGGGTGAGTTCCTGTCGCTGCTTGCTTCGTTCAATCCGCTGCACGGCTTGTCCACAACGCTGTTCCGCACCCTCATGGTGATCGGCGGCGTCGGCACGGTGCTCGCTGCCGGCTACCTGCTGTGGATGCTGCAGAAGGTCAACTTCGGTGAGCCAAAGCCGGAGTGGAAGGGCCACGAGCTTCACGACGTCGACAAGTTCGAGATGATGTCGTGGGTGCCGCTGGTGCTGGCGACCCTCGCCATCGGCATCTTCCCACGCATCATCTTCGGCGCCACCAACGATGCGGTCCATCAGCTGGTGTTAACGGTGAGCAAGGCTCTGGGAGGCTGATCGGTGAGCCCACTCGACTACCACGCGCTTGCGCCCGAGATCATCCTGGCGATAACCGTCATGGGTGTGCTCGTGGTCGATCTGTTGCCGGTGCGCAAAGCATGGACCGCCGTGGTCGGTCTGGTGGGACTGTTCCTCGCCTTCATCCCGGTGCTGACCCTGGGGCTGTGCGACTCGCTGTCGTTCTGCGAATACACCGGAGTGCGCAGCATGTTCGGCGGCTCGTACGTCGTCGACACATTCTCTCTGGTGCTCAAGGGCCTGTTCCTCGGCGCCGCCTTCGTCGCGGTGCTCATCTCCACCGGGTTACCTCGAGAAGGGCCGCTACTGGGAGGGCGAGTTCTACTTCCTCATGCTGGCGTCGGTGCTCGGCGCAGTCTTCATGGCGTCCAGCCGCGGCCTCGTCACCATCTTCGTCTCGTTGGAGCTGGTGACCGGCCCGACCTTCCTGCTGGCCGGGTGGCGCAAGGCCAACCGGAGATCGCAGGAGGCGGCGCTCAAATACTTCATCATCGGGGTGCTCTCGGCATCGATCCTGCTGTTCGGGATGTCGCTCGTCTACGGCGTCACCGGCCAACTCACCTTCTCCGGGATCAGGGAAGCCGTCGTCACCGGCGAGCTGGCGAGCCCCGGCTTCGGCAGATGCGCCGCTGCTGACCCTCGGTGTATTGTTGACACTGCTCGGCTTCGGGTTCAAGATCGCCGCGGTGCCGTTCCACTTCTGGACTCCCGACACCTACGAGGGTGCCCCCGCCCCGGTGACCGCTTACCTGTCCGTGGTCTCCAAAGCAGCCGGTTTCGTCGGCATGCTGGTGATCTCCTACTCGGCGTTCGCCGACCTCCGCAACATCTGGGGCCCGGCGCTGTGGATCCTGGCGGCGCTATCGATGACGCTCGGCAACCTCACCGCACTCCGCCAGAACAACATCATCCGCATGCTCGGCTACTCGTCGATCGCCCAGGGCGGATTCATCCTCGCCCCGTTCGGGGCCGCCGTCGCCTCCGGCATCACCGGGCCACAACTCGAGGAAGCGTTCTTCGCCACCGTCACCTACCTGCTCATCTATGCGTTCATGAACCTCGGCGCCTTCGCCGTCGTCATCGCCGGGTCGAAGCGGATCGGGTCGGCCGAGATCAGCGACTGGGGCGGCCTCTACCAGTACGCCCCGGGGCTGGCCGGATTGACTCTGGTGTTCTTCCTGTCCCTCGCCGGGGTGCCACCGCTCGCCGGCTGGTTCGCCAAGTTCGTCATGTTCCGCTCGCTGATCATCCCAGGCAGCAACTGGACCATCGCCCTCGCCATCATCGCCGCGGTCAACTCGGTGATCGGCTTCGTCTACTACTCACGGGTCGTCAAGGCAGCCTGGTTCGATCCGGTGCCCGAGGATGTCCTGTCCGGCGAAGCCCGTGAGGACACCGTGTCTCCGTCGCTCGGCCTGGCGCTCGCCATCTCCGCCGTCGGCGTCATCGTCGTCGGCTTCTTCCCCGGCATCCTCTCCAGCCTCGGCGAGCTGACCAAGGTGTTCGTAGCCGGCTTCTAGCCCACTTCACCCTCCCTACGGGAGGGTCGGGCCCCTAGGTGGTTGACCACGTTGAGGTTGCACCCTCCTGCGTCGCTGCGTACCGGCTACGCCGGTCCGTCGGCAGTTGCTCCGGAACTGCTGCGCTCCGCGTCCTCCCTGGGAGGGAGGACGAAAGAACGGGGAAGGGACCGTGAGGTTGTTGACGACCTTCGAGGTTTTACCCTCCTGCTTCTTCTTCACCCTCCCAGCGGGAGGGTCGGTCGGATCGTCAGATTCGACCGGGGAGGGAGAGCGGTTGGGTGGTTGGCCACGTTGGGGTTTCACCCTCCTGCGTCGCTGCGTACCGGCTACGCCGGTCCGTTGGCAGTTCCTCCGGAACTGCTGCGCTCCGCGTCCTCCCTCGAGGGAGGACGAAAGAGGGTGGGAGAGTGGTTGGGTGGTTGACCAGTTCGGTGTTTCTCCCTCCTGCGTCGCTGCGTACCGGCTGCGCCGGTGCGTCGGCAGTTCCTCCGGAACTGCTGCGCTCCGCGTCCTCCCTGGAGGGAGGGAGGGCGAAGGGAGGCGGTTCGTTCAGCCGCGGAACTGTGCAATCAGCCACAGGACGATGACGAGCACGCCGTAGACGATGAACACGGGCGGTAGCCAGCGCACCAGGCGTGTCACTCTCTCCTCGCCGTAGGTCTCGGCGAACCGGCTCCGGAACGCCGCAGGGTGGCGCAGCATGCGCACCCCGACCCAGAGAAGCAGCACCGCAGTGGCAAGCCCGAAGATGTCCAGCAGCATGACGGGGAGGATAGGGGAAGGCGCAGCCGGTGGTGGGAGGCTCGGCCGGCGACGGTCTCGCGAGCCGTTAGCCTGCGTCCGATGGAGCCCGCAACGTGACCGCAGCCGATGCAATCCGAGGAGAGATCGCCGCCCAGGGCCCGATTCCTTTTGAGGTGTTTCAGCACATGGCGTTGTACGGGGAAGGCGGTTTCTTTGCGAGCGGGCCGGTGCGATCTTCGGCCACCGGGGATTTCCTCACCAGCCCCGAGGTGAGCCCATGGTTCGGCAAGACGATCGCCCGGTTCCTCGAAGCAAGGTCGATCGGCACCCTCATCGAAGTTGGCGCAGGCTCCGGGTCGCTGCTTCGCCCTATCCTCGACGAGCTCGGCCCAGCTGAGCACCTGGGCCGTGGAGGCGTCACCGACGGCACGTCACAGCCTCGCCGACGTGCTCCCCGGCGACCGCATCGTCGGCTCGCTCGACGACCTGCCCAACGGGTTGAGCGGTGCGATCGTCGCCAACGAGCTCATCGACAATCTCCCGGTGGCGATCGCGGCCAAGACAGAGGACGGTTGGAACGAGCATTACGTGGGCGTCGTCGGTGACGAGCTCGGCTTCTATACCGTCGCCGCCCGCCCCGAGGTGTCCGCATGGGCAGACGCATACGGCGGAGTCGTGCCGATCGGGGGAGTCGTCGAGGTGCAGCTGGCCGCCGCCCGCTGGCTGGAAGACGCCATCGCCCTTCTCTCCGGTGGCGTCATCTTGCTCATCGACTACGGCGGAACAGCCGAGGAGCTCGAGCCGCGGCGCAACCTGGGGACGCTGCGCACCTACCGCGGGCATCACCTCGGGCCCGACCCACTGCTGGAGCCGGGGGAGACCGACATCACCGTCGACGTCAACTTCACCGCGCTCCTTGCCATCGCCCGGCAACACGCCCGGTCCGCCGAGCTGTATCGCCAGGACGAGTTCCTCGCCGAGTGGGGCTTGCGCAAGGTCATCTCGGCAATGAAGCAACAGGAGCTCGCCCATGCCCGGGCCGGGGAAACCATGCGCCAGCTCGAAGTGAAGAGCGACCGGATCAACGCCGAGACGCTGCTGCATCCCAGGGGCCTCGGAGACTTTCGGGCTCTAGTCGTCGAGGTGTGAGTTCAGTAGCCTCAGATCATGGCAAACGACCCATCATGCATCTTCTGCAGGATCATTCTCGGCGAGCTGCCTGCCAGCGTTGTGACCGAGGACGACAACATCGTCGCCTTCATGGACATCAACCCGGCGACCAGGGGTCACCTGCTGGTTGTGCCCCGGGAGCACCACGCCAGAATTGCCACGATCCCCGGCACGATCATGTCGCACATGGCGCTCATCGGCCAGTGGCTGGCCGCGGCGCTGCGGGCATCACCCATCAAGACCGAGGGCATCAACCTCTTCCTCGCCGACGGAGCCGCCGCCGGTCAAGACGTGATGCATGCGCATCTCCACATCATCCCGCGCTGGAATGGTGACGGTGTCCACATTGGGGCGTCATACGGCGAGCCCCCCAGCCGCGAGGAACTGGACCACCTGGCGACGACCATCCGCAACGCCGCGATCGATTGACGAACCCAGCTTTGGCGTCGGAAACCGGAACATATTCCGGTTTCCGACGCCAAAACGAAAGGTGGGGCGCCCGTACGGGCGCCCCACCTCGTTACTTCTTCTCCCTGTCTCGGTCAGCCGAGAGCTCTGTGGAAGAACGCCGCGATCTGACCACGGGTCACGTTGTCAGCCGGGCAGTACATGTCGTTGTCGGGCGGATTGCAGCCCTTGGTGATGCCTGCTTCAGCCAACCGGTTGATGTTGTTCTCGAAGATCGAGTCATCGTCGTCGGTGAAGTAGTCCTTGCTGGCATCGGGCAGATCCAACCCACGGTCGAAGAACGCGGCGATTTCGCCTCGTGTCACCTCGGCATCCGGACAGTACATCGTTCCTGCTGCATTGCAGCCCTTGGTTATGCCTGCTTCAGCCAACCGGTTGATGTCGTTCTCGAAGATCGAGTCATCGTCGTCGGTGAAGTAGTCCTTCGTGGCTGCGGGCAAGTCGAACGCACGGACGATCATGGCCGCCATTTCCCCACGGGTTGCCGTCCGCTCCGGGCAGTACATGTCGTTTGTCGGTGGGTTGCAGCCTTTGGTGATCCCCATGCCGGACAGCCACTCGATGTCCTTCTCGAAGATCGAGAAGTCATCGTCGGTGAAGTCCGTTGCCGTGGTCACGGTCAGTTCCAGGCCCTCGGATAGATTGCCGGGCACGTCCTCAGCGATGACCTTGAAATCGTACGTCGTCGCTCCGGTGAGCCCGGTAACGGCATACTCGGTCACGTCGCCTGCGACGTCCGCAAGCGGCTTGCTATCCATGTACAGGTGGTAGGCATCGATGCCGTTCGCATCGCTGGCCGCATCCCACATCAGGGTCAGGCTGTCGGACAAGACGTCCTCGGCCCACAGACTGGCTCCGTCGGTAGGAGGCACGGGGCCGCCCACCTCGAGAGCATACGAAGCGACCTCGGTCTTGGCGCCGAGCTGATCAACGCTGTGGGACACCTCGTTGGTGATCACTGAGTTCTCAGCGTCGGGCGAGACGACCGCGTCGTAGGTCAGGACCGTCGGGTCGCTCAATCCCGGAGTGAGATTGAAGCAGACCTGATAACCGTCGCTGATGACACCGGTCGAGTCGGCGTTGTTCAACAACGCTTCGCCGTCCGTGCCCGTCTTGTTCTCGACACCGATCGTGCCGACCGGGGTGCTGCTGACGTTGTCGAACGCAACAACGGCCTCGTAGAAGCCAGGCGTATTGTCCGCAGTCGAGGTCAGAACGATCTCCATGTCCATCATCGGAGTTGTGGTGCCGTAGGCCCGCAGATTGTCGTACTCGACAATCGAGGTTTCCGGCCCTGCCGTTGCCAGGGAGACGCCGCTGTTGGTGGCGGCGTCGTACACGATCTCGAAGTCGTGCCAGAACCCTGCAATCAGGTTGTTCGGCGCAGCCGGATCCGGGACAGCCTGAGGCGTCCACGGGCTCCCGGCGTAGCCGCCGTCAAAGACCACAAAACCGTCATCGGTGACGCCCACACCCGTATACAGATCGTCGAAGAACTGGAACGGATTCTGTCCCGAGAACGCCGACCATAGGTGGGTGTCCCCGGAGATGTCCGAGGACGCGTTGATGCCGAATCCTTCGAGATCAACGTAGCCGCCGAATCCGGTGTCACACATTGCGTCGTTGTTGCTGTCGGTGACGGTGTAGTACGCCTCACCAATGGCAGGCATCACGCCGGACCACGACAGTGTCCCCGAGTCCTCGACAAGGCCGCCGGTGGCCGAGCCGGGCACATAGGTGAGCCCGTCTGGCACGACGTCCTCGATTTGGTACTCGAGATCGGTGTCGGTCGGATTCGGTGCAACGACGATCTCGAACGTCACAACCGAACCAGGTTCGGCCTCCCCGTCGATCAGCGCAGTCTTGGTGACATCGTCATCGACCCGCATCAGATCGACGTTGATGACGCCGATGTTGTTCCTGGCACCGAGGACCGCCGCAGGGGCGGCATCGCCGGTGTCCATGCCGACCGCACCGTAGTAACGGTCGCCAACGGCAGGATCGGTGAGATCCCATAGGACGTCGGCATCGAACGGCTCCAATTGAGCCTGGGAAGCCGGGCCATTGAGGTCGATGGACCCCTCGTCTCCGCCGACGACGGCTATCGAAATCGAAGCCTCATCCTCGGCAGCGCCGGAGCCCTGCCAGTTCTGAACTCGGATCCAATATGTCCCCGACGCAGGGGCATCGATGTTGCAGTACTCGTCGGCGCTCGCCGTTGCGCTCCTACACAGTTCCGTCGCTTCGCTCGGGCTGCTGCCTGAGCCTATCGAGAGATCGAGGTCCGGAGCCGTGCTGTCGAACGTCTCGGCAACGAGTCGTTGCGTGCCTTCAGGCACCTCGACAGTTGTTGTCCACGTTCCCTGATTGGAGTCGTAGGCATCGTCATTGGTTGCGTCTTCCGCGACGAGGAACGAGGTCACGTCACCCTTGGTGAACCCATACGGGGTCACCGTGAAATCTGTGATCTCAATGGCCGTCAGGTCGGTCAAGTGAACCGAACCGGCGTCACGCCGCGCCTCGATGTTGACGAGGGCGGGGAAGTCACCCGTCGTTGGGCGAACCGCAACCGGCAGATGGGCATCCGGCACGCCGGAGGCGACCAGTGATACCTCGCCGAAGATCCACACCTTGGGATCGGCCGTAGACACGTCGGCAGTGACGGTGATGTCTGCGCTCTCTCCTGCAGTGAGGTTCAACGTTGTCGGCGATACCGACAGGTCGAAATCGGAGGCACTAGCGGAAACCGTCCACGACGCATCTGTCGTCGCCGTTACCGTACGAGTCCACGAGCACTCCAGCACACACTGGCTGTTGGCCATGCTCGGCAGGTTCAACGTGCTCGGATCGCCGCCGATCGCTGGATCGGCATCGGTGAACGTTGCGTTGTCGACATCCATCAGCAGGCCGGCATCTACCGCATACTCCAACTGGACCCTTCCGGATCCCTCGTCGAATGCGTCTGCCGGTGTGCTGCCGTCCTCCTTGAGGACCTCAGTCGTGGCGGTTGTCATCAGCGCCGATTGGATCTCGGCGGGCGTCCAGTCCGAGTGCACTCCAACGAGCAGAGCCGCCGCTCCTGCAACATGCGGAGCCGCCATCGACGTGCCGCTGTTGAAGCCCCAAGACACCTCATTGTCGGTGCCGTTAGCGGCGATGATATCGACGCCTGGAGCGGCGAGGCTCGGGGCGATCATGTCCGGCACCGATTGGTTCGGGCCACGCGAGCTGAAGCCCGCCATGATGTCGCCGTTCGAAGCCGAGTAATCGGCGGTGGCACCGGTGATCGTTCCTGTGTGGCTGGCACCGCCGTCGGCGAGCCAGTCCTTCAGGACTGCACCATCAGCCTGGGTTATGTGCACGGCAGGAAGATCGTGTGCGTCGCCGACGAGGCCACTGCCGTCGTCGACCAGGACAAACCCGCCGGCTCCAGCGGCGAGGACGTTGGCGCCCTTTTCCACACGGCCGAACGTGCCACGGTCGCAGACGACGATCTCGCCGTCGAATGTGCCCGCCGGCCACGGTGACTCGTAGTCTCCAATTACGCCGACACCACAGAGTGCCGGTGTGTCGGTCAGTGCCGACGGATAGTCACCGGCGTAGACGATCTCTGCCGGCCCGTAGCCGGAGGTGAATCCCAGACCCTCGATGTCTCCCGGGGGCGTTGTGTCGCCGCCGGTCAAGTCAACGAGGTTGTTGATGTACTTGCGATTGTGGGTCACCGCGGCAACGTGGGTCATCCACGGTGCCATCGGTGATCCGACGGTTGCTGCCGCCGGGCCCTCGTTACCCGCGGAGTGGGACACGAAGATGCCGGCTTCGCGAGCGGCCAGCCAGGCCAGCTCTTCGTCTGCGGACCAGGGGTCCTCAGGCGAGGGGCTGCCGACCGAGTAGTTGACCACGTCAACGCCGTCTGCGATGGCTTGATCGATTGCGGCCATCGTGTTGGATGAAGGACAGCCGTCCTCGTCACATACGTGGTACGCAATGACGTTCGCATGTGGCGCCACACCGGAGATCGCCACGTCGACCGTCAAGGTCGGAGCGACCACAGACGCGTCGACGAAGTTGCCTGTCGCGGTGCTTGCGGTGTGCGAGCCGTGGCCGTCGCTGTCGAAGGCTCCGAGACCGGTGTAGTCCCAGGCGCCGATCAGCTTGTCGTTGCAGACGAACGTGTCGTCGTATCCCGGGTCAGTTTCATCACAGACACCTACGTACGAGCCCAGCGGGTTGGTGTAGACGTAGCCGTCAATAGGTCCCGGGCTGGCGAACGACGGATTGGCCGCATTGATACCGGTGTCGAGCACGCCGACCACGACGCCTTCACCGCAATCGCCTCCGGGCTCACATGAGGTTGCTCCACCCCAAATCGAAGGCGCACCGATGAAGGTTGGGCCAACGTCGGTCGCCAGGTCCTGGATGACCTCCTGCTGCACCGACTCGACACCCGACATGCGAGCGACTCGGGTCGCTTCGTTCGGAGTCAGCCAGACGGCGATGCCGTTAGTGCCGTTGATGTAGTTGTATCGCACGTCGGCCTTATGGCCGAGAGTCTTCTCCAACCTGACTACGAACGCAGTCTGGTTATCGCGCAGATAGTCCGCATATGCAACGCTTGCAGCCGACGTGATGTCGAGCTTGTCGACTCCCGTCACCTCAGGGCTGGTAGCGGTGAAACCTGCTACGCCGCCCCGATAGGTCGCCAAGGGCGCGCCGACGAGGCGGACAATGAATATCCCCTCGGTGGTGCCCTTCAGCGGGCTGGCATCAATCGCGTCCACGCTCGCCTGTTCCAGCTGAAGTTCGGGATTGACCGAAGCAGGGCTGTCAGACGTGCTGGGCGTCGACTGTGGTGATGCGAATGCGGGAACTGCAATGGAGAAGATGAGCGTGAGTGTCGATATGAGCGTTAGAACTCGTCGAGACACGTGTAGGGCCCCTTTCTTCCACCTCGTTTACCCCTTCGAGTCCGGGCCTCGTCCGCGTGCCTCCGGTCGAGCGAACCCCGACCCACGCCCTCCCCGGCGGACTCCAACGATAGCCGGTCAACCCTCTGGGACTCAATCCGGGCCGCTGGTGGCCAACGGCGGGCTCGTGAAGCTCCCGTGCGCCGGCAGCAGCCTTTCTATCGGGCCGGAGGAGAGCGTGTAGAGGTCCTTGTCGGTGCTGCGTCGGCCATCGTGCGGACACCTCCAAGCGGTGTGGACGAGCAGGCAGACATGGCAAAAAGTCAATGAGAACGGGCGAAAACGATTTGTATAGTCATATTGACATTTGAAGTTGGCGGCTCCTATCATCGGCGGGACAGCCGAGCCCTCCCGGGCCGACCAACGCTCCGATGCGATCGATAGAGGAGGCTCTCCATGGCCGATCTTGCACAGCTTCAGCAGGCCGTCGAAGTTGGCGACCGGACCAAAGCGATCGAGATCACCCAGGCCGCCGTCGACGAGGGGATGAATCCCAAAGACGTGCTCGATGCCATGACCTCGGCGATGGATGTGGTCGGCGCCAAGTTCCAAGAGGGTGAGCTATTCGTTCCCGAGATGCTGATCGCGGCCAGAGCCATGAAGGAAGCTCTCGTGATCCTCGAGCCGGAGCTGGTCGCCGCCGGCGTGGCACCCGAGTTCACTGCCGTGGTGGGCACCGTCGAAGGTGATCTCCACGACATCGGCAAGAACCTCGTGGGGATGATGTGGAAGGGTGCCGGGTTCGAGGTCGTCGACCTGGGTGTCAATGTCAGCGCCGACGCGTTCGTGGCCGCGGCCAAAGAAAATGGGGCAGACATCATCGGGCTCTCCGCACTCCTCACCACCACCATGCCCAACATGCGCGGGATCATCGAAGCAGTGCACACGGCGGGACTCGATACCCGCGTTGTCATCGGAGGAGCGCCCACGACCCCCGAGTACGCCGAGCAGATTGGAGCCGACGGTTATGCCCCGGATGCGGGAGCGGCCGTCGATCTGGCACGGGGCCTCCTGGCGTAGCGGGGGCGACGATGGCTGCCATCCCCGCAGGGAAATCGCCCTGGCTGTGGACTCTCTCGTGGTCGGCGGGAACACCGTGGGTCGACGTGGGTGCTCCCGACAAGCTGCTGTCCCAGCAAGAAGTGGACATCATCCGGCCGCTCGCCGAGCGGGTCGCCGAGATCGCCACGCTCCCGGTGCAGCAAGAGAAGATCAAGATGTGGCAGGACCTCAACTCCCTGAAGCCACAACGCCCCATGGTGATGATCGACGAGCTGCCGTGGCATGAGCTGCGAGCCGAGGAGGAATTCCTCGCTCTCAGGACAACAGATGACTTCGCCCGCTCGCTCGAGCAGGTGCTCCGTCAAACCATCTACGCCTGGGAGAACTGGCCCGTCGACATGGTGGTCGAGCCGTATGTCGACATCTCCAAGGTCGTCAAGCACGATGGCTTTGGCATCGACGTCGCTGAAGAGACCATCCAGCAGGGCGTCGAAGGGACCGTGTCCTCTCACCACTACATCGACCGGATCCCGGACGAGAAGGCTCTCGAGCAGCTTCGCCCCCCGACTATCGAGCTCGACGTCGAGAAGACTGAGATCGTCTACAACAAGGCGCTCCAGGCCCTCGACGGCATCCTCGAGATCCGCATGCAGGGCCTGCTGCCGTGGTTCGCATTGTGGGACGACATCGAGGAGCTGCGGTCGGTCGAGAACATCTTGTACGACCTCATGGACCGACCCGATTTCCTCAAGGCGATCGCGGCCAGGATGACCGAGGTGCGTCTCGCCGAGCTCGACACCCTCGAGGAGAAGGGGCTGCTCGGCTACGACTTGGACCGTGTGCACTGCACAGGAGGGCACACCACCGAGCTCCCCGGATACCACAACCCGACAGACGGCTTCGATCCCGACCGAGCCACCGCCAAGGACAATTGGATCTGGGGCATGGCGCAGCTGTTCGTGTCCACCTCAGACGAGATGTGGGCAGAGATGGACGTCCCATACATCAGCCAGTACTACAGCCGTTTCGGCCTCGGCTACTACGGCTGTTGCGATCCGCTGCACAGCAGGATCGACTGGATCAGGCAGATGCCGAATGTGCGCAAGATCTCGATGAGCCCATGGGCAGACGTTGCCATCGGTGCCGAGAACATCGGCCCCGACTTCGTTTTCTCCCGCAAGCCAAACCCGGCGATGATGGCGATGGACACGTTCGTTCCCGATCTCGCCGTGAAGGATTTCAAGGAGGTGCTGGCCGCCACCAGCGAGCACGGGTGCCCCGTCGAGTTCACGATGAAAGACATCACAACTATCCGCAATGAGCCGGACCGTGTTCGACAATGGGCCGAGATCGCCATGAGGATGGTGGAGGGCGGATAGCCGGCAGCGTTCCCGACAACTCGGAGAAGCAAGATGAGTGACCGCATCCCATTCGTCGTCATCGGCGAGAACGTCCATGCGACGCGCAGCGTCAAGCGTGACGGGATTCATGTGGAAGGCGGCGAAGGGGCCGAGCAGGTCATCTTCGTCGATGTGCGCGGTACCGATCGCCTGATGCCGCTTGCCGCTCCGGTGCGGGCGAGCTCCGACTTCGGCAGAGGCAAGGTCAAGCACGTCAGAAACGCGCTCTTGCTCGGTCTCGGAGGCGACGGTGTCCTTCCTCCGGAGCTCACGGGCGATGTCGGCGACGAGCCGGCGAGCATAGGCCGTGACTACCTGATCGCTGTTGCCGTCAAGCAGCAGAGCAACGGCGCCCACTACATCGACGTCAACGTGGATGAGCTCGACGGCGACCCCGCGGTGCAGAAGGCGGCCATCGAGTGGGTAGTCGAGTTACTCGAGCCGGAGCTCGACATTCCCCTTGCTCTCGACTCGTCGAGCGCCGATGTGCTCGCCGCCGGGCTCCAGGCGAGCACGAAGCCGAACGGCCCACTGCTGATCAACTCGGCCTCTGCCGAGCGGCTCGACGCTCTCGAGATCGCCGCCGGGGCCGGATCTCCTGTGGTGCTCAGCGCCGCCGGGGTGGGCATGCTGCCGTCGGATGCGGCCGGTCGGATCAGCAACGCGCAGGCCATCGTGGCCGCGGCCCAGGATCTTGCGATCCCCCTGTCCGACATGCACGTCGACCCTTTGGTGATCCCGGTCGGCGTCGACACGAATGCAGGCACGGGGTTTCTCGATGCGGTGCGGGCGATCCGCTCCGAGTACGGGCCCGAGATCAGAATCACCGGAGGGCTCTCCAACATCAGCTTCGGCCTGCCAAACCGCCGTCTGCTCAATGAGACGTTCGTTGTGCTTGCCGTCAACGCCGGTGTCGACAGCGGGATCATCAACCCGAACGGGCTAGACGTAGACGACGCTCTCACCTCGGATCGCGGATCTGCCGCATTCAGATATGCCGCAGACGTGCTCACCGGCGTCGACGCCTTCGCCATGGAATACCTGTCCGCATATCGTGAGGGAAAGCTGAAGTAGCCGACGGATGCGACTGGTAGCGCTCACCTGTGAGGTCATGGCACGCTCCGCTTACTACGCCGCGGCGCAGTCGCCGAATGTTGTCGACATCCGACTGAACCGACGCGGTCTCCACGACAACCCTCCTGAGCTGCGCCGCACCCTGCAAGGGGAGATCGACGAGATCACCGATCCGTACGACGCCATCGTGCTCGCATACGGACTGTGCGGTGGCTCGGCAGCGGGCATCGTCGCCCGTCACGTTCCCGTCGTCGTCCCCCGCGCCCACGACTGCATCACCCTATTCCTCGGGAGCCGGCAGGCGTATCAGACGCAGACGGTCGAGCACCCGGGCACCTACTGGTACGTCCAGGACTACATGGAGCGGGGCAGCGATAGCGGTGCCTTCGCCGGTCTCGGCGCCAACACCGACGACGCCATCGCCAGGATCCGTGAGGAGTACGTGGAGAAGTACGGCGAGGACAACGCCGAGTATCTGATGGAGGTCATGGGGGCCTGGCGCGACCACTACAGCCGGGCGGCCTTCATCGACATGGGGATCGGAGATCCCACCGAGACCAGGGCCAGAGCACAGGCGGAGGCCGAGGCCAGGGAGTGGGCTTTCGACCCGCTCAATGGTTCGTACGTCATCACCAAGAGGCTGATCGATGGCGATTGGGCGGAGGACGACTACCTGATCCTCCAGCCGGGTGAGCGACTCGAGATGTCATACGACGAAGCGGTGATCAAGGCGGTCCCCACCGACGGGTGATCAGCACCTCAATGGATTTGGAAAGGAGCAAACGATGACAGGAATCGCGATTCTCGGAGCGGGGATGGTCGCCGGAGCACACGCCGCCGGCTACCGGGCCCACCTGCCCAGGGTGCCGGGGCTCGACGCCACACTGCACACCATCTGCGACATGAACCTGGAGGCGGCGCAAAGGCTCGCCGACCGCTGGGGGTTCGAGAACGTCGCTGGCGACTGGCAGGAGGTAATCGACAACCCCGAGATCGGGATCGTCTCGGTGTGCCTGCCCAACTTTCTGCACAAGGAGGCCACGCAGGCTGCTCTAGCCGCAGGCAAGCACGTGCTCTGTGAGAAGCCGCTTGCGACGAACGCTGCCGATGCCAGGGAACTGCGTGACGCTGCCAGGGAGGCATCGGTGGTGTCGGGCACAGTGTTCAATTACCGGCGGATCCCCGCAGTTGCCGACATCAGGGCTCACGTTGCCAACGGCGACATCGGCGAGCCCGTGCATCTGGTTGTCCAGTACCAGGCCGACTATGCCGCTGACCCGACGCTGCCGTTCAGCTGGCGGTACGAGTTCGGCAAGGCAGGGCCCGGCGCCTTGCTCGATCTGGGGGCACACGTCGCCGACATGGCACGGTCCACTTTCGGTGATGTTGCCGAGATCACAGGAGCCGTCTCTTCGATTGCCATCAAGGAGAGATTCAAGCCAGCAGGGGTAGTGGCAGGTCACGGCCACGTCGAGCTATCCGATGAGAAAGGGACCGTGGATAACGACGACGTGATGTCTGCGATCTTCCGTTTTGCCAGCGGCGCTCAGGGTTATCTGACGGCGAGCCGTGTCGCCGTCGGCACCGGGAACCGGATCATGATCGAGGTGTTCGGCACCGAAGGGAGCGCCCGCTTCTCCACCGAGACTCCGTCCTTCTACGAGATCGCCCGCTCCTCGGGGTCCGGGCCGGTTCCTTGGGAACGGCAACTGACCCGCCCGTTCTCCGCAGGTGTGCAGGACATGGTGCCTGTACCGCTCGACCTGCTGTTCTCCGGCTACGGCGAGTCTTTCGGGCTGATGATGTACGAGTTCCTCTCTGCAATCGACGAGGGTGGCGAGTTCACCAACGGTTCGATCGAGGACGGCTACCGCGTCGCCCAGATCCTCGACGCCATCCAGGAATCCAGCGTCGCCAACACCCCGGTCAAGGTCAACTACACGGACTAAAAACCCCTTCTGGCGTCCAAACGGGCAACATGTTGCCCGTTTGGACGCCAGAACCCAATGAGCGGGGGCATCTGACATACTTGGCGCATGCGTTTGAGGTTGGGGACGGTCTCGGTAGGTGTCATGTTGTTGGCGGCGGCGTGCACCCACGACGCCCCGCTCACGTATGGGCCGGTCGAGTCGACCGCCCCGCCCGCGAACTCGTCTGCGACCACCTCGACCACAACGACGACTGCGCCACCGATCACCGGGTCGTCGCACGAATATGCCAGGGAGATCGGCGGCTCTCTTCCCGATGGCACGCCGTACATCGTGCGGTTCGACACACCGGTTGATCCTGCGGTCCAGAGGATCAGAGGAGCCATCATGGTCGACCGGGGCGATGGGGCTTCATGGTTGCTAGGACGCACCTACTGGAGTGAGGGTCCCCCGTTGGTGGAGGTCGGTCTCGACGAAGCACTCAACCGCTACACGCTCGAGGCCGGTGCCGGGTCGGCGACGATCGTGCTCAGCGACGGCATTGTTGCCGAGTATCCCGACATCGTGCAGCTACTGGAGCAGAGCATCACGTCGGGTTCCGGAGCGACGATGCCAACGGTTGAGCTATCTCCGCCACTGCGCTGGGCGACAGACAACGAATTGTCCCTCCAGATGGAAGTGGCGTATGACGGTTTTGCGGTCAGGCGGGGCTGCGGTGAGCTAGCTGTGGTGTGCAGCCCGACCGGCGTGGTGCAGGTCATCGCAGCCGATCGGGTCGACAGCAACGTGCCGGGATTTCCACTCCAACCAGTGTGGATCGTTTCCCCCCTGTCCCGACCGATTGATTCCGCCTCGTATCTCGATCCCGGGCCGCTCAGCATTCGGGGCAACCACGATGTGCTGTGGACGGGCGACGAGATGATCGTGTGGGGCGGGTCAGGCGGGGACACCATCGCCACACTCACCGACGGTGCCGCCTTCGATCCCGATACATCCGAATGGCGCATGCTGCCGCCGTTTCCCGTCGACCGGGCCACAGTGTCCCGGGCCGTCTGGGCAGATGGCCGGATGATCGTCGTCGCCCCGGAGGGCACGTTCGCCCTGGACCCGGGCGGGGACGAGTGGACCGCGATTGGCAACGGGCTCTATCCGCCGGATGCTCCAGGCATGATGGTGTGGACCGGGGATTCTGTTGCCGCCTGGACGTCGGAGGGCATCTATGTGTTCACGCCGGATACCGGAGCCTGGGAGCAGCTGCCGGATTCGGGAGGCGGTACAGGTGATAGATGGGACTCTGCGCTGCGTATCGTCGACGGGACGTTGTATGCGATCGGGTCCGCAGGGTATTGCGGTGGCAGGCAGGTGGCCCGCTGGGCCGGCGACGCATGGGAGTCGCTGCCCCGCCTCGTTCTCGATGGCGGCGAGTATGCCGATTGCTCCTCCCCGAGCCAGACCGGGGTTGCTGGCGGCAGATTGGTGGCGTGGGAAGACGACATCCACGAGACCGTGGCATACGATCCTGCGGGGGCCGCCTGGGTACCGGTCGACACCGTTCCTCTGTCCGGTACCGAAGGCCCCTCCAGTGCGGTGCAGCTCGATGACGGATTCCTGGTCCCGCAATATGGTGAGGGTGCGATGTTCGACGGTGCAAGCGATGCGTGGACCTATGTCGTACTGCCGGGCAGCGGCGAAGCCACCGAGATGGTGTGGACTGGCGAGGAGATCCTGATGTGGGGAGAGCCGTGCTGCTTCGGCGACAGGCGGGGGTGGCCTCGTCACCATGGATGCCTGGCGATGGGCCCCACCGGATTGACCCTTCTGGCGTCCAAACGGGCAATATATTGCCCGTTTGGACGCCAGAACCGGATTTGAGGGCGCGATACTGGGGGAATGGATCGGGAGAGGGTCTTCGAGCTGTACCGGCAGCATGTGAATGCCGGGAAGATCGACATGTTCGAGCGTTACGGTCTCGACGCCGTCATCGGGCGGCGTGACGGCATCCGGTTCTGGGATGCCTTTGACGATCGCTCCTGGATCAACTGCCACTGCAACGGCGGTGTCTTCAACCTCGGCCACCGTCACCCTGCGGTCATTGCTGCGGTGATGGCCTCACTCGAGACCGCCGATCTCGGCAACCACCACCTGCCCGCTCCCGGCCGTGCCGAGCTGGCCCGCCGCCTGGCGGCGACCACGGGAGGGCATCTCAGCGGCGTTGTGTTTGGAGTCAGCGGCGGCGAGGCGATCGACGTGGCAATCAAAGCCGCTCGCCATGCGACGGGCCGGCCCAACATCCTCTCTGCCGTCGGCGGCTACCACGGTCACACCGGTCTGGCGATGGCGGCAGGTGACCCGCAGTACCGGACGCCGTTCGGTCCCAACCAACCAGGGTTCGCCCAGATCCCGTTCAACGACGTGGCAGCGCTCGATGCCGCCGTTGACGGCGATACGGCCGCGGTGATTCTCGAGCCGGTGCCCGCAACGCTGGGGATGCCGATCCCGGACGACGATTACTTGCCTGAGGTGCAGCGGGTCTGCCACGAGCGCGGTGCCCTTCTCATAGTCGACGAGGTCCAGACGGGGTTGGGCAGGATCGGCGAGATGTGGGCGTACCAGCACTGGTCACTCGAGCCCGACGTGCTGGTCACCGCCAAGGCCCTGAGCGGCGGCGTCTACCCGATCACCGCGACGCTGATGACCCCTGAAGTCCATGCGATCTTCGATGATGAGCCGTTCATCCACATCTCCACTGCAGGCGGCGCCGAGCCGGGATGCGCCGCCGCGCTCGCCGTGCTCGACATCATCGAGGCACCGGGCTTCCTCGAGCACGTCACCGAGCTGGGGGAGCAGGTTTGCCGAGGGTCTCTCCGATCTCCCGTTCCGGCTGCGTAGGCTCGGGTTGATGATGGGTCTTGCGTTTCCCGCACCCGACGCTGGGATGCTCGCGGCCAAGCTGCTGTTCGATGCGGGCATCTTCAGCGTCTACGCGGGCAACGACACATCGGTGCTCCAATTCCTCCCGCCCCTCGTCACCAGCGACGCCGAAGCGGACGAGATCGTCGCCATCGTGCGATCGGTGTTTGCGTGATCGCCCCGGAGACGCTCGATCGATTGGAAGCACAGGTGCTCGACTGTCTCGACACGGGGAGGTACGGGGAACTCGACATCATCGACTACGGGGAGATCTCAACGGTGCTTGCGGCACAGGGCACCGACGGCCCCGTTGTCTGCAAGCGCCTCCCGATGATGACCCGGGATGAGCTCGGCGCATATGAGAAGGTGTTGCGGGATTATCTGACGGTATTGACCCAACGCGGGATCATCGTGGCACCGAGCGCAGTGAGAGCAGTCGGAGATGATCCGGTGACGCCCTACTGCATCCAGCCCCGCTACGAGCATCTGCTTGTCGATGACCTGCGCAGCAGAGATAGGGACCTGGCCATAGAGAGGTTGTCCCAGTTGTGCAGGCTCGTGGTGTCGGCGACGCATGACGGCGTCGGCATTGACGCTCAAACCTCCAACTGGGCCGTCGTCGGTGACGATCTCGTTTATCTCGATGTCACGACGCCACTGTTGCTCGACGAGGCGGGCAAGCAGCGCACCAATCTCGACCTGTTCATCGCATCGCTTCCGTGGCTACTCAGGGGGGCCGTGCGCCGGTTCCTTCTCGACGAGATCCTGTCGCACTATCACTCGTCCCGGGCGGCGCTGCTCGACGCAGCAGCCAACCTGAACAAGGAGCGCGCCGAGGACGTGATCACCGACTTTCCTCACCATCATCAACGCGTGCGTCATCCCGCCGATCACGGTCGACGAGGTGCACAAGTACTACAGACAGGACGCCCGCATGTGGGAGGTGCTCCAGCGGCTGCGGCGCAGTGACCGCTGGTGGCAGCGCCGGGTGCGGCACAGGAGGTACCCCTTCCTGCTTCCAGGTACGATCGAGCGCTGAGATGTGTGACACGATCGTTGTTGTCGGACCGGATGGAGTGCTGTTTGCCAAGAACTCCGACCGCGACCCGAACGAGGCCCAGATCCCCGAGTGGCACCATGCCGCAGATCATGCGGTGGGGGCCGTCGTGCAGTGCACCTATCTCGAGATTCCCCAGGTCCGCCACACCAACGCCGTTTTGATCAGCCGTCCCTTCTGGATGTGGGGTGCCGAGATGGGCACCAACGAGCACGGCGTCACCATCGGCAACGAGGCTGTGTTCACCGATCAGCCCTATGCAGACACCGGGCTCACCGGTATGGATATGCTGCGCCTCGCTCTCGAACGTGCCTCCAGCGCAGATGAGGCGACGGAGGTCATCGTCGATCTGCTCGAGAGCTACGGGCAGGGCGGCGGCTGCGGCCACGAGGATCGCTCGTTCACGTACCACAACAGCTTCCTGATCGCCGACCCGAACGGGGCGATCGTGCTCGAAACGGCCGGCAAGCTATGGGACACCGAGCAAGTGAAATCGGGGGTGCGCACCATCTCCAACGGGCTCACCATCCCCGACGTTCGCCGCCGCCCACCGCGACCGGCTCCGGACCAGGGTGGCTGCGTGCGATCTCCGCACCGCGTTCACCAGCCGGAGCGCGGCAGGAGCAGACGGTCCCGCAGATCTGATGCGGATACTGCGTAGCCACGGCGCAGACGAGTGGCCCCGCTATCGCACCGTCAACGGCACATTGCGTATGCCGTGCATGCACGGTGGGGGAATGGCCGCCTCGTCGTCGAGCACCGCAGGGTGGGTTTCCGATCTTGGCTCGGGGCGTCACTGGATCACGGCTACATCCGCCCAATGCCTGTCTCTGTTCAAGCCGGTGGCCGTCGCAGATCCAGTTATCGTCGATCCTGTGCCCGATGACCATGACGACGCCGCCAGCCTGTGGTGGCGGCACGAGCGCCTGGCCCGCATGGTGATGCGCAACCCGGCCGCCCTCGGTCCGGTGTTCCTGCCGGAGCGCGACCGGATCGAGGAAGCATGGCTGGCGGACCCGCCTTCTCCGGCCGAAGCGTTTGCCATCCACCTCGAGGCCATCGGCCGCTGGAGCGACGCCGTTGCGGCACGACACGACACCACAGACGTTCGCCCCTGGTGGGCGCGCCGCTACTGGTCCAAGCGCGAGGCCGCCGCAGTCTGAGACTGAGAGCCGAGCGCTAGATCTCCACTCGCTTGCCTGTGTGCATCGACTCGAAGCAGGCGTCTGCGATCCGCAGCGCGATGACCCCATCGGTGCCGGTAGCCGGCGGCTCGGTGTCATCGGCGATGCTCTTGATGAACGCCTTGATCTCGTTCGTGTACGCAGGGATGTATCGGTTCATGAAGAAGTTCTGCAACGGGGGCGTGGTGAAGCCGTCCGCGTTGCCGATCACGGCTCCGGGCTCATGGTGGTTCCGGGCAGCGGCCATGCCGAGCGAGCCGTGTACCTCGATGCGCTGGTCGTAGCCATAGGTGGCCCGCCTCGAGTTGGTGATCACCGCCTGCTTGCCGGACGCCGTCTCCAGGATCACCGAGGCGGTGTCGACATCGCCGAACTCGGCGATCTCCGGTGTCACCATCACCGAGCCATGTGCGGACACGACAACGGGCTCCTCTCCCAGCATGTAGCGAGCCATGTCGAGGTCGTGGATGGTCATATCACGGAACAGACCGCCCGAGTCTCTCGCATATGACACCGGCGGCGGCGCCGGGTCGCGCGATGTGATCAGCACGAGCTCGACATCGCCGATGGTCCCTGCGTCGATGGCTGCACGTAGCGCCATGAAGTCCGGATCGAAACGGCGATTGAAGCCGAGCATCAGCTTGACGCGTGCCTCGTCTGTGACCCTCACCACGTTCTTGGCGCGTTCGATGTCGAGATCGACTGGCTTCTCGCAGAATATGTGCTTGCCCGCTGCGGCGAACTTCTCGATCAACACCGAGTGGGTTGGGGTGGGGGTGCAGATCAGGACGCCCTGGATGTCGGGGTCTGCCGCAATCGAGTCCAGATCCGCCACGGCGCATCCGTACCTCGTCGCAAACGCCTCGGCCACGTCGGCGACCACGTCGTGGACCGACACCAGCTCGGCTTCCGGGTTGTTGCTGATCCCGGCGGCATGGGCATGGGCAATGCGCCCGGTACCGATGATCCCCAGTCTCACAGCCATGTAGACCTCCACTTCGGCCCTGCCGACCGGCTCGGTACGGCCCGGGCTCTTTTCATTCCGCAGAAGGGTATTTCCTCTTCCCGCTCACAGTGGGAGAGGTCAAGATCGGATATGTCAAAATGACATGACAAAGCAGAGCATATTGTAGTTTCTGGATCGGGCACGGACAACCCGAGGAAAACGCATGACATAACGCGACAGCGACCCTACGATCCCGCCCATTCAGCAAACCGTGAGGGGGTAATCACAATGCTCGCTAAACGCTATTTCAAGACCAAGGACGAGGTCGAGGTCACCTTCGAGGTAGATCGGCCCGGGCTGGAATCGGTAGATCTCTGTGCCGACGTGTTCGACTGGGAGCCCGTGGCTCTCACCCGGTCGAACCGCGGCAAGGGGCCGTTCCGGTTGAAGGTCCGGTTGCCCAAGAACGGCGCGGTTCAGTTCCGCTACATCTTCAACCAGGTGCGGTGGGAGAACGATGAAGCCGCAGACGCCTACTGGCCGAACGACCGCGGCTCCGACAATTCGGTAGTGCTCACCACGGCTGCCTGATCTACCAGGTGCCCCGGTGGACGACGTCGTCGAACGGCCGTCGCGCCGGGTGCTCGATCGGTGCCAGCGGCCGGTCATCGGGGTAGCCGAGCGCAATCAACCAGAGACAGATACGGTCATCGGGGAGACCGAGGATCTTCGCCGCGAGATCGTGGTCCGAGACGAGCGCGTGCCCTGATCCGATGCCCAGGTCGGCGGCTGCGATCATGATGCTCATCGTCGCCTGCCCGAGGTCGTATTGCACCGAGCTCTTGTCGGTCTTCGGGACGACGATGGCGATGGTCGCCGCCGACCCGGCGACGTGGCCGGCGCCCATCCACACCCTGGCCAGGTCGGCCAACTGGTCTCGATCGGTGCACACCACGAAGTCCCACGGTTGGCTGTTGCGCGAGGACGGTGTGCGCCGCGCTCGCTTCCAGGATCCGATCGAGGTCGGCATCGCTGATCGGCTTGTCTGTGTAGCTGCGAACGTTGCGTCGCGATGTGATGGCTTCCCATGTATCCATAAGTCACTCCTGTCCCTCGTGTGGCACATTCCCACGATGGCCCACTCCCAAACACCTCCCCGAGCGGGCGGCACTTAGCTGCAGGCACCATCTACTGTCTGCGGAACCGGAGAGCGGCGGGGCGCCGTCTAAGACGGTGACGAAAGGGATGAGCGATGAGACGTGCTGCGATCTTGCTGGCGACCGTGCTGGTGCTCGCCGCATGCGGCGACGTTGCGAGCGAGGATGCTGCTTCGAGCACCGTCGCACCCGCAGCGGAGATGGCATCGACATCAGCCGAGGGGGAGGCGCCCGTCACTTCGACATCTCCCGACTCAACGACAACAGCAATCGTGACGACGCAGGCTCCCCCGGCGACGACGCCCGCTGAGCAGACCACAACCACAACGCAAGGAGAGGCCGTGACTGGAAAGGTGCCGGCTGATCTGCTGGCGAGCATCATCGCCGATGCAGCAGAGAGGATCGGCGCTGCCGAGTCCGACTTCACCGTGGTCAGAGCGCGACCGGCAACCTGGAACGACGGTTCGCTGGGATGCCCTGAGCCGGGCATGTCGTACACCCAGGCACTGGTGAACGGATACTGGGTCGTGATCGAATACGGCGGCGTCGAGCTCGACTACCGGGCCTCCTCGATCGGCGACTTCAGGCTCTGCATCGGAGGCGGCTCGCCCCCGTCAGATGCCAACCTATAGATCAGGTAACCAACCGCCCAGCTGAACAGAGTGCAGTTGGCATCGGGGCCATCGCTGCCGCCAACCGTGCACGAACACGTAGTGATCACCCGGGGGCGGATTGGCTACGTCGACCTGCTCGGCAGATGTCCCCGAACCATTTCCACCTGGGAGCGATCCGCTCCGGTAGTCGACTTGCAGGTGGAGGTCATCGTTGCCGTCTCGCGCGGGCCACGATGCGGCGAATTATCCGGGCCGTGTCGATACAATCAGGGGTATGAACAACGTCAAGACAGCCGTATTGCTGGGATTCATGGGCGGCCTCTTCGTCGCCGTCGGCTACGCCCTCCGTGGTGGCAATGGTGCCGCCATCGCTCTGGCCATCGCAGTTGTGTTCAACTTCGGTGTCTATTTCTTCTCGGACAAGATGGCTCTGCGTGCCGCCAGGGCGCGTCCCGTCTCCGAGCAGGAGATGCCTGAAGTCTTCGCCATGGTGCGCAATCTCGCCAGCCGCGAGAACATGCCGATGCCGCGGATGTACTTCATCGAGTCGCAGCAACCAAACGCATTCGCCACGGGTCGCAACCCGAAGCATGCAGCAGTTGCCGTGACCAGGGGCATTCTCGAGATGATGAATCCCACCGAGCTGGAGGGAGTGCTGGCACACGAGCTGTCGCACGTCCGCAACCGGGACATCCTCATCGCCTCGATTGCTGCCACCATCGGTGCCGCGCTGTCCTTCCTCGCCAGGATGTATTTCTGGGGAGGCATGGGTCGACGGCGCGACAACAACGGCGGGTCGGCGATCATCGGTCTCGTCGCCATGATCCTGGCCCCAATCGCGGCCGCCGTCATCCAGATGGCCATCAGCCGCTCGCGGGAGTACCAGGCCGACCAATCTGGTGCCGAGTTGACCGGGTCACCGATGGCTCTGGCCAGCGCCCTGGCCAAGCTGGAACGAGGCTCGCAGATCCCGATGAAGGTCGACCCCGCGGTGTCGCAGCTGTTCATCTCCGACCCCCTCAAGGCATTCGGCAACAGGGGCGGCGGCAGCTTCGCCAGGATGTTCAGCACCCATCCGCCGATCAAGGACCGGATCGCCCGGTTGGAGAAGATGCAGATGGGGATCCGCTAGGGCGCCGTCGAGGATTCGATCAGCTTTCCTGTTGCCGTGTGCGCCGACTATCGTACGGTGCCGCTCTAGACGAGTGACACAGAGCTGGGATGCCCGAGCGGCCAAAGGGAGCAGACTGTAAATCTGCCGGCAATGCCTTCGGAGGTTCAAATCCTTCTCCCAGCACAAACCTGAGGTGCGAGACGCCGATCGTCATCTTTCACCTTGTGTTGCGTGGGATTAATCTCCCATGAACTGGCCCTCTTAGCTCAGTGGTAGAGCGCCTCCATGGTAAGGAGGAGGTCCTGGGTTCAATCCCCAGAGAGGGCTCGGCCGCCCGGCTCGCCGGACGGCTCACATACTGAGGCGGCGTAGCTCAGCTGGTGAGAGCGCGCGACTCATAATCGCGAGGTCGGCAGTTCGAGTCTGCCCGCCGCTACGCACCGGTAGTAGACCGTAATCCACAAAGGGAGCCCAAGAGAAGATGGCTAAGGAGAAGTTCGAGCGGACTAAGCCGCATGTGAATATTGGGACGATGGGTCATATTGATCACGGTAAGACGACTTTGACTGCTGCGATTACGAAGGTGTTGTCTGATCGTGGTGTTGGTGCGTCTGCGTTTACTGCGTTTGATGATATTGATAAGGCTCCTGAGGAGCGTGAGCGTGGTATCACGATTGCGATTGCTCATGTGGAGTATGAGACGGAGAATCGTCATTATGCGCATGTTGATATGCCGGGGCATGCTGATTATGTGAAGAACATGATTACGGGTGCTGCTCAGGTTGATGGTGCGATTTTGGTGGTGTCGGCTGCTGATGGTCCGATGCCGCAGACTCGTGAGCATGTGTTGTTGGCTCGTCAGGTGGGTGTTCCTTACATTGTTGTGTATATGAACAAGACGGATCAGGTTGATGATGAGGAGTTGTTGGATCTGGTTGAGCTCGAGGTTCGTGATTTGTTGACGGAGTATGAGTTCCCGGGTGACGATATTCCTGTGATTCGTGGTTCTGCGTTGAAGGCTTTGGAGGGTGATCCTGAGGCTGAGCAGTCTGTGTTGGATTTGATGGAGGCTGTTGATACTTATATTCCTGATCCGCCTCGTGAGATGGATAAGCCGTTCATGATGGCGATTGAGGATGTGTTTTCGATTACTGGTCGTGGCACGGTTGTTACTGGTCGTATTGAGACTGGTGTGATTCATGTTGGTGAGCAGGTTGAGATCGTTGGTTTGCGTGATGTGCAGAAGACGACGGTGACCGGTGTTGAGATGTTCCGTAAGTTGCTTGATGAGGGTCAGGCTGGCGACAACGTTGGTTTGTTGTTGCGTGGTATTGGTAAGGATGATGTGGAGCGTGGTCAGGTTGTGGCTGCTCCGGGTTCGATTACGCCTCATACCAATTTTGAGGGTCAGGTTTATGTTTTGACCAAGGAAGAGGGTGGGCGTCACAATCCGTTCTTTGATGGGTATCGGCCGCAGTTTTATTTCCGTACTACGGATGTGACTGGGTCGGTGAGTCTTCCTGAGGGCACTGAGATGGTTATGCCTGGTGATAACACGACTATGACTGTTGAGTTGGGTAAGCCGATTGCTATGGATGAGGGTCTCAGGTTTGCTATTCGTGAGGGTGGCCGCACTGTTGGTGCTGGTCGTGTCATCAAGATCATCAAGTAACTGCCTGACCGCCTGAGGGCGGTCAGGTTGCAGTTCTCGCACGGCGAGAACTGCCGCTACGTTGGAGTTCCGCGGGATTCCTGTGCAAAGAGAAGAAGGTATTGAGAAGCTATGGCCTCTGACAAGAGACCGCCGTTGACGCTGGCGTGCGAGAAGTGCAAGCGGCGCAACTACGTGACAACCAAGAGCAAGTCGAATACGCGCGAGCGGCTGGAGCTGAAGAAGTACTGCCGCTGGTGCCGTGAGCACACCCCGCATCGCGAGACGCGATAGCGCTGTCACGTGACGATTCGAGCAGGGCGCTCCCCGGAGCGCCTTGTTTGCGTTGTCTCCCCGCGAGATCGTGACACTCCGCATCGCCACGCTCGAGGCGTTAGCCTTTTCCCACCATGAGTCTCGAAGAAGTCATCGGCGCCAACTATGGGCCGTACCGGGTCGGCATCTCTGCGGAGAAGGTCGCCGAGTACGTTGGCGCCACTGGTGATCTGCCTGATCGATGGGAGCGTTATGCCCCACCGTCCTACGCGGGCGCACTCCTCTTCGTGGCCGCTCCACACTTTCTCGAGGATGTGAGGGTCAAGCCGTTCACCGGTGTGCTCGTGCACGTCGATCAAGAGCTCACCTGGCACGGGCCGTTGCCAATCGGCGATACCGTCACCGTCACCGGCAGCGTCACGCGAGTTCGTGAGCGCTCGGGGGCCTACTTCGTCACATTCATCACAGAGATCGGCGATGAGGGCGGCGAGCGGCTGATCGATGCAGTTGCCACGTTCCTGATGGGCGAAGCCGGTGCGCCACAACACACCGAGGACCACCGAGAACCGGTTGTCTGGATACGCGCCCACAATCAACAGCCCGGAGTTGCCCCGTTCCCCGGCGTCGGGCCGCTTCCCGGGCTCGACAAGTCGGCGAGCCGCATCGATCTCGTCAAGTATGCGGCCGCATCCGGCGACTACAACCCGATCCACTTCGATCACCAGGCAGCACGAAACGCCGGTCTCGACGGGATCGTTGTGCACGGTCTGTTGATGGCCGCATGGGCGACCCAGGTGGCGGCGAGCGTCAGCCCGAGGCCGGATCCGCTTGCTCACTTGAAGTTCCGGTTCCGCAATCCTCTCCGACCAGGAGAGTCGGCACGAGTGACGGGACGCGTCGGTGATATGGCCTCCGACGAGAAGGATTGTCAGATCGGATTGGAAGTGGCGCGTGGCGACGAGAAGCTGGTGACCGCGACCGGCGTCCTCCGGTTGGATGGGTAACCCGATGGCACAGCGAAGAGTCAGACCAGAGTACGAAGAATTGCTCACCCGAGCCCGGCAGGGCGACCGGGTGGCGTTCTCGGATCTGGTCAGACTTCATCAGGACGAGGTGTACACATTGGCCGTGCGACTGGTAGGTGATCGCGAGCTTGCTGCGGATGTGTCGCAGGAGGCTTTCGTTCGCGCCTGGCGGGCATTGCCGAACTTCCGCGGTGACGCGAAGTTCTCCACGTGGCTGCATCGCATCACCGTGAATGTCGCCTGGACTCAGCGTCGCAAGCAGCGCAAGCATCGGGCCGATCCCATCGACGAGTCATTTGTCGAACCGGTAGCCGAGACGATCTCTCCCGAGCGTGCCGCCGAATCCGTTGCGATTCAGGGGCAGCTACACAATGCGTTGACCGAGTTGCCGAAGTCGGTGCGCACCGTGGTCGTGCTCAAGGATGTGTACGGGTGGACCCACGGTGAGATCGCCCAGCACCTTGGCATCAGCGTCGCCGCCGCCAAGGTGAGGCTCCATCGAGGCCGCAAACAGCTCAGAGACACACTGTGGTCGGAGATGGAGGTGAGCGCATGAGTGCCACCTGCCACATGGTCCGGTTCCTTGCTCCATCGCACAGCGACACTGCACTCTCCGGGCAGCTCAACAGGCATGTGAGCGCCTGCCTCAGTTGCCAGGCCGAAATCGCTCGTTACGGAAAGCTGCGTCGCCAGCCTCGCCGCCCTCTCCGACTTCACCGTCGACGCCCCCCGGCCGCTGGTCGCAACTGTGTCGGCGGCGATCGCGGCACCAGACCCGATCATCTCGACCCGAGCCGGAGTCGCATGTGGGCCGAATCGTCGCCGCCTCCAGCGCTGTCGCCGCTGCAGCAGTGGGCGCGATTGCCGTGGTGTTGTGGCGGAGTTCCCGTGTTGCGGTGCGGTGAGACCGACGCGGACGCCCTCGATCAGGTTTACACTTGAATGTCTACCTCATATACTCCCCTCCGGCCCCGGGCCTATGTTGAGGGGTGTAGCTCCAATTGGCAGAGCGACGGTCTCCAAAACCGTAGGCTGTGGGTTCGAGTCCCGCCACCCCTGCTCAGTAAGGAAGGAATAATCGTGAACCGAGAAATGCGACGCCTCCAGGCGAAGGAGGAGGAGCGTGCCAAGAAACGCCGCAAAGCTGTGCCACAGCAGCGCAAGCGCGAGCGTGTCGGTTTTCGTCAGTTCCTCCGCGAAGTACGCCAAGAGTTGAAGAAGGTTGCCTGGCCAACCAGGGAAGAGACCACCACCTTCACCGTCGTCGTGCTCATCGTCACAGTCGCCGTCACCGGGTATACGTTTGCGCTCGACTTCGGGCTCAAGAACTCCATCCTCCAATTGCTCGGGGCTGCGGGGTAGCCAATGACGCTCGAAGCTCCCGATAGCCAGGGCACAGACGCGGCGCCCGCTGCTGCCACGGAGGTAGTGGACGGTGTTGCCGAAGAGGCAATCACCGAAGACGCCAGCGTCGTCAAGCCCAAAGGCCCGTCCAGCCCGTACGATCTGCCGGGCGGTTGGTACGTAGTGCACTCCTACTCGGGTTACGAGAAGAAGGTCAAGGCGAACCTGGAGACCCGCGTCAAGTCGATGCACCTCGAGGATCGTGTCTTCGACGTTGTGATCCCGATGGAAGAGGTCGTCGAATTCAAGGCCGGCCGCAAGGTCAACGTGCAGCGCAAGAAGTTTCCCGGCTACATCTTGGTGCGTCTCTATATGGACGACGACACCTGGTACGCAGTCCGGAACACGCCCGGTGTCACCGGGTTCGTGGGCTCGGCATCAAAGCCGACACCTCTGTCTCGCCGCGAGGTGGAGCGGATCCTCGGCGTCCGCAAGGACGAGGAACCGGGGGCGGAGAAGAAGGAGCCCACGTTCAAACCGGCCTGGGAGGTCGGCGAGACGATCCGGGTGGTCGAAGGTCCCTTTGCCGATTTCAACGGCATCATCGAGGACATCAACGTCGACCAGTCGAAGGTGCGGGTGCTCGTCGACATCTTCGGTCGTGAAACCCCGGTCGAGCTCAACTTCGACCAGATTCTCAAGTACTGATTCCAAGCGAGGTTTAGCAAATGGGCCGCAAGAGACTGATGACGATGCTCAAGCTGCAGATTCCAGCCGGGCAGGCGAGCCCGGCGCCGCCGGTAGGCCCGGCGCTGGGTCAGCACGGCGTCAACATCATGGATTTCGTCAAGGCATACAACGATGCCACCGCCGCACAGGCGGGAACGATCATCCCCGTCGAGATCTCGATCTACGAGGATCGCTCGTTCACGTTCGTCACCAAGACACCGCCCGCCGCGGTCATGTTGCGGCAGGCAGCCAGGGTCGAGAAGGGCTCCCCGGAGCCGCACAAGGAAAAGGTGGGCAAGGTGACCCGCGAGCAGGTTCGTCACATCGCCGAGACCAAGATGGTCGACCTGAACGCCAACGACATCGACGCCGCCATGAAGATCATCGAAGGCACAGCCCGATCGATGGGGATCACCGTCGACGGTTGAGACTGACCGCCGGGTCGAACCGGCGAACTGAATACGTGGGAGGGGCGCCAACCCCGTCTGCACCACAGGAGGTAACCAATGGCAAAGAAGTCAAAGAATGTGGCGGCAGCCCGTCGTCAGTTCGACAAGAGCGTCCTCTACGGCCCGGAAGACGCCCTCGAGCTCGTCCGCAGCCTCGCGTTCGCCAAGTTCGACGAGAGCGTCGATGCGGTGTTCAATCTTGGCATCGACGCCCGCAAGGCCGACCAGCTGGTGCGTGGTACGGTCAGTCTCCCCAACGGGACCGGCAAGGACGTCCGGGTCGCCGCATTCGTGGACGGCGAGGCAATCGCCGAGGCTGAGGAAGCCGGAGCCGACGTCGTTGGTGGCAAAGAGCTTGCCGAAGAGATCGCAGGCGGGGGTGCCATCGAGTTCGATATCGCCATCGCCACTCCGAGCATGATGCCCCACGTCGGCAAATTCGGCTCGATCCTCGGGCCCACGAGGGCTGATGCCGAATCCGAAGAGTGGGACCGTCACCCAGGATGTGGGCAAGGCGGTCAGGGAATTCAAGGCCGGTCGTGTCGAGTACCGGAACGATCGGTACGGCAACGTCCACGTCCCGATCGGGAAGGTGTCCTTCGATCTCGAGCAGCTCCAGGGCAATCTGGTTGCGCTGGCCGACGAGATCATGCGTGCCCGTCCCGCCGCGGCCAAGGGTCGCTTTGTGCGGAAGGTCACCGTTTCATCGACGATGGGACCCGGCGTCAACATCGATCCGCCCAAGCTCGAGGACGCAGTCAAGGCCATTCGTTAGGACATTTTTACCTTTAGGTGACAGCCCGACCACACAGGGTGGTTGAGTTGGCTGGTCTGACTACATTTCTCTGGCAAAGCCGGAAATCCCGGTATATGATCGGTCCCACAACTGAAGATCAACGGGTTACTCCGAAGTCCGTGGCAGGGACGATCCACCACCGTTCCGAGAGCGGGTTTCGGCCACTTCGACATATACCAGCCCCTACCCTGGTCGTCAGAGTGGTACGTGTAGATGGCTTCCTGGCCCGCCGTCTGCCCGAATCCTCATGAGCGAGCCGCTCTCCGGACAGAGAGGTCACCCGTTATCGACGAAACGCCCGACAACATCGGGCGTTTCGTCACGTCCCCCTTCCAGGGGGGACGCGGAGCGTAGCGACGCAGGGGGTTCGTTGGTGTGGTCTTTCACGTCTTCACTTCTGAGTTGCTTCCAGGGGGGACGCGGAGCGTAGCGACGCAGGGGGGTTCGTTGGTGTGGTCTTGCGCAACCGCGTCACCTTCGTTACAGTGCGCGTCTGCACAACCTCATACCTCGACCCAAGACCGCGGGTACCTCGCAAGAGGCATAAAGTCGCAAGACGCCAGCGCAGGTTGCTTTGTCAAAGCTCCCTCCTGTCTTGGTGGGAGCCTTTCCTTTGGAAAGGTTCGAGTTTCGTTTCACGAAACTCGGTCTCGTCGTTGAAGGGTTCTCATCTCGAACTGAGGTCGTGTTTGCGTAGACAGTAGGAGGAAGACACATGCCAAGACCAGAGAAGGTCCAGGCCGTCGCCGAGATCAAAGAACGTCTCGAGCGCGCAAACGCAGTGTTCCTCGCTGAGTACGCCGGTTTGTCGGTGAAGCAGCAGCAGTCGCTGCGGCGTGGGCTCCGCGAACGGCGGTGCCGAGTTCAAGGTCGTGAAGATGACCCTGGCGCGTCGTGCCGCGGCCGAGCTCGAGCTCGCCGAATTCGACGAGCTTCTGCTGGGACCGACCGGCATCGCTTTTGCCGACGGTGATCCGGTCACCGCAGCCAAAGCGCTCAAGGACTTCGCCGCTGAGCATGATGCCCTCTCCATCAAGGGTGGGCTTCTGCGCAGCGAGTTCTTGACGCCGGAGCGGATCAGCCAGCTTGCAGAGATCGAGTCCCGTGAAGTCCTCCTCGCCAAGATCGCAGGAGTGATGCAGGCGCCGATGGCAAACCTCGCCGGTTTGCTGGCGGCGTTGCCTCGCAACACGGCATCGGTCGTCAAGCAGCTCATCGAGAAGAAGGAAGCAGCCGGAGATACCTCTTCGTCAGACGCTGCCGAATCATCTGTCGCCCCAGAAGCGGCAGAGGCAGTTGAGGCGGAAGAGGCTGCTCCAGCAGCCGAAGCTGAGACGGTCGAAGCAGAGACCGAAGAAACCGGCGAAGCCGTAGCCCCCGCTGAGGAAGAAACCGACGCGGATGCTGAAGACGCTGCCCCGTCAGATGAATCTGATGGCGAGAGCGATCCCGAGACCGAGGACGCCGAGCCGGCGACCGAAGCCTCAGCCGAAGACGGCGACGACGCGAAGTCCGATGACGAAGACCCGGCCGCAGAGGCCGAGGAGGAATGACATGGCAAAGATGACGACCGAGGAGCTCCTGGGCGTCTTCGAGGAGATGAGTGTCCTCGAGCTCTCAGAGTTCCTCAGCGCATTTGAGGAGAAGTTCGACGTAACCGCCGCCGCACCGGTCGCGGTCGCAGCCGCTGTTCCGGCAGCAGCTGAGGCAGCAGAAGAGGAGCAGGACGAGTTCGACGTCGTGCTCACCGCGGCAGGCTCGCAGAAGATTCAGGTCATCAAGGTGGTCCGTGGGCTCACCAGCCTGGGACTGAAAGAGGCCAAGGAAGTCGTCGATGGTGCACCAAACGCCATCCTCGAGGCTGTCGACAAGGAGACGGCCGAGGCCGCCAAGGCGCAGCTCGAAGAGGCAGGCGCATCAGTCGAGCTCAAGTAGGTACGACAACATTGATGGAGGAGGGAGCGGGTATTGGCCTGCTCCCTCCTCCGCGCTCGGGACCACGGCGAGATCCGTGGACTCGTCCGACGTGATCAGACCGGAATGGGCCGGTCGCCCCTTGAACCGGTTGCGAATCTTTTGTATCGTGCGCTGCAACAGTTGAAGAGTACGTTTCCTGCGAAGCCGCGTTTGCATCGCCAGGGTAGCTGTGTGCTATCCTGGTCTTTCGCCGTCTATACCCTGCCTACACTTTCGACTGACTAGCACGTCGTTCACAATTTGAAGAGGAGTCTCCCTTGGCTCGTGCGCGCAACGATCGCCTGTCCTTTGCCAAGATTCCTGAGGTTCACGATCTCCCGAATCTCCTGGCCGTTCAACACGACTCTTTCTCGTGGTTTCTCGAGAATGGCCTGAAGCAGATCTTTGGTGAGGTATCGCCCATCGAGGACTTCACCGGTAACCTCGCTCTCGAGCTCACAGATCACCGCTTCGGCGACGAGCCGCTATCCATCGCCGATGCCAAGGAGCAGGACGCCAACTACTCCAAGCCCCTTTTCGTCACCGCCCGTTTCCTCAATCGTGAGACCGGGGAGATCAAGGAACAGCAGGTGTTCCTCGGTGATTTCCCGATGATGACACCGAACGGGACGTTCATCATCAACGGCACCGAGCGTGTGGTGGTCAGCCAGTTGGTCCGCTCTCCCGGCGTCTACTTCGACCTGAGCATCGACAAGACCTCGGACAAAGACATCTTTGCCGCCAAGGTCATCCCCGGTCGTGGCGCCTGGCTCGAATTCGATATCGACAAGAAGGACACGGTCGGGGTGCGCGTCGACCGCAAGCGCCGCCAGTACGTCACCACATTCCTGCGCGCTCTCGGTTTCGGCGAGAGCGACGAGGAGCTCCTCGAGCTGTTTGGTGGATCGGAGCTGATCGCCAACACGCTCGAGAAGGACCCGGCCACCACCAAGGACGAGGCGCTGCTCGATCTCTATCGCAAGCTGCGTCCCGGCGAGTTGACCACGATCGAGTCCGCCCGCGGTCTCATCAACAACCTCTTCTACAACCCGAAGCGCTACGACCTCACCAGGGTCGGTCGCTACAAGCTGGACCTGAAGTTCGGCCGCAAGCCCGTCGAGCTCGACGAGTACGACGCATCCGAGCACGGCCTGCTCAGCCACGATGACATGCTGGAGACCATCCGCTATCTAATCGAGCTTCGTCTCGGCACCGCCGGCTACCGCGTCGACGACATCGACAACTTCACCAACCGTCGCGTACGCACCGTCGGCGAACTGATCCAGAACCAGATCCGCGTCGGGCTCACCCGCCTCGAGCGGGTCGTCCGCGAGCGCATGACCACCCAGGACCCGGAGGCGATAACGCCCCAGAGTTTGATCAACATTCGCCCTGTGGTCGCTTCGATCAAGGAGTTCTTCGGCACCAGCCAGCTGAGCCAGTTCATGGATCAGCCGAATCCGCTCGCCAGCCTCACCCACCGCCGTCGCCTCTCGGCGCTCGGCCCCGGTGGCCTTTCTCGTGAGCGCGCCGGCTTCGAGGTTCGTGACGTGCACCCCTCCCACTACGGGCGTATGTGCCCGATCGAGACTCCTGAAGGCCCGAACATCGGTCTGATCGGTTCTCTGGCCACCTACGCCAAGGTCAACCGCTACGGGTTCATCGAGACTCCGTACCGACGGGTCGAGAACGGCAAGGTCACCACCAAGATCGACTACCTCACCGCAGCCGCGGAAGAGGATCACGTCATCGCCCAGGCGAACGCACCGCTCAACGACGACGGCACCTTCACCAACAACAGGGTGTTGGTGCGCAAGGCCGGTGGTGAGGTGGACCAGGTTCCCTCCAATCAGGTCGACTACATGGACGTTTCTCCGAAGCAGTTGATCTCGGTGTCCACGTCACTGATCCCGTTCCTCGAGCATGACGATGCCAACCGTGCCCTGATGGGCTCCAACATGCAGCGGCAGGCAGTGCCGCTGTTGCAGGCGGACGCCCCGCTGGTGGGCACCGGCGTCGAGGGCCGCGCCGCTCACGACTCCGGCGACGTGATCCTGAGCCCGGTGAACGGCACGGTTGTCGAAGTCACCGGCGATCACATCATCGTCAAAGACGGCGCCAGCAACGAGAAGCACACGATGCGGCTCAGCAAGTTCGAGCGCTCCAACCAGGGCACCTGCATCAACCAGAAGCCTCGCGTGGCTGAGGGCACCAAGGTCAAGGCAGGCGATCTGCTGGCAGACGGCCCCTCGACGGACGAGGGCGAGCTCGCCCTCGGCCGCAACCTGCTCGTGGCGTTCATGCCGTGGGAGGGCTACAACTACGAGGACGCCATCATCCTCTCCGAGCGGCTCGTCAAGGAAGACCTGCTCACCTCGATTCACATCGAGGAGCACGAGATCGACGCACGTGACACCAAGCTCGGCGCCGAGGAGATCACGAGGGACATCCCCAACGTCGCCGAGGAGGTGCTGCGCGATCTCGACGACCGCGGCATCATCCGGATCGGTGCCGAGGTGGACGCAGGCGACTATCTGGTCGGCAAGGTCACCCCGAAGGGCGAGACCGAGCTAACCCCCGAGGAGCGTTTGTTGCGTGCCATCTTCGGTGAGAAGGCTCGCGAGGTTCGCGATGTCTCGCTGAAGGTTCCACACGGCGAGAGTGGCAAGGCGATCGCAGTCAAGGAGTTCCGTCGTGAAGACGGCTTCGATCTACCCCCCGGCATGAACGAGCTGGTGCGGGTGTACGTCGCCAAGCAGCGCAAGATCTCAGCCGGTGACAAGCTCGCAGGGCGTCACGGCAACAAGGGTGTCATCTCCAAGATCCTGCCCGAAGAAGACATGCCGTTCCTGGCGGACGGCACCCCGGTGGACATCATCCTGTCGCCGCTCGGTGTGCCATCCCGGATGAATCTCGGCCAGGTGTTGGAGACTCACCTCGGCTGGGCGGCGGCCCGTGGCTGGAAGCCGTTCACCGATCTCGAGAGCCCGGCATCCGGTGGGGCCGACGAGTGGCAGACGGTCGCCACCCCGGTCTTCGACGGCGCCACCGAGACGGAGATCGCCAAGCTGCTCGCCAACACACACGAGACGCCTGAGGGTGTACAGCTGGTCGACGGTACCGGCAAGGCGATCCTGTTCAACGGCAGGACCGGTGAGCAGTTCGATTCGCCGGTGACGGTCGGCTTCATCTACATGCTGAAGCTCATCCACCTCGTCGACGACAAGATCCACGCCCGCTCGACGGGACCGTACTCGATGATCACCCAGCAGCCGCTCGGTGGTAAGGCGCAGTTCGGCGGTCAGCGCTTCGGTGAGATGGAGGTCTGGGCACTGGAGGCATACGGCGCCGCCTATGCGCTCCAGGAGTTGCTCACCATCAAGTCCGACGACGTGAAGGGCCGGGTCAAGGTATACGAGGCCATCGTCAAAGGCGAGAACATCCCCGAGCCGGGAATACCGGAATCCTTCAAGGTGCTGATGAAGGAGATGCAGAGCCTCTGCCTCAACGTCGAGATGCTGTCGGCAGGTGAGGAAGTCGAGCTCAAGGAGCTCGAAGAGGACGTGTTCCGCACCGCAGCCTCGCTGGGTATCGACATCTCCCGCCCGGAGCGGGCAGAGGTAGACGCCTGATCGCCTGATGAGGATTACTGAAGCAGTGGTTATGAATGCCGGAAGGTGGGCACTAAGTGGCTGAACTTTTTGATGAACTGAGAATCACCCTCGCCAGCTCCGACCAAATCCGGTCGTGGTCGTTTGGTGAGGTCAAGAAGCCCGAAACGATCAACTACCGCACGCTCAAGCCGGAGAAGGACGGCTTGTTCGACGAGCGCATCTTCGGTCCCACCCGGGACTGGGAGTGCTACTGCGGCAAGTACAAGAGGGTTCGTTTCCGCGGTATCACCTGTGAGCGTTGCGGAGTCGAGGTCACCAGGGCCAAAGTGCGCCGGGAGCGCATGGGCCACATCGAGCTCGCCGCCCCCGTCACCCACATCTGGTTCTTCAAGGGTGTCCCTAGCCGTCTCGGCTACCTGCTCGACATGTCGCCGAAGGACCTAGAGAAGGTCATCTATTTCGCTGCATACCTGATCACGTCTATCGATGACGATAAGAGGCACGCCGATCTCTCCGAACTGGAAGAGGCGACCTCACATGAGCTCGAGCTCATCCGTGAGGAGTACGAGGAGTGGAAGGAATCCCGTCTCGAGCAGCTCGAAGCCGAGCTGAAGCAGATGGAAGAGGCCGAAGCCCCGACCCAAGAGATCTCCTCCCGCCGGCGCGACGTCGAGCGTGAGATCAAGGACAGGGAAGAGCGCGCTTCGGTGGAGGAAGACCTCCTCAAGGAAGCATTCGACACCTTCAAGACCCTCAAGCCCAAGCAGCTGATCGAGTCCGAGCAGCTGTGGCGTGAGATCATCGACCGCTACGGCGACTACTACACCGGCGGTATGGGTGCCGAGTGGGTGAAGGATCTCATCCAGCGCACCGACCTCGATGCCGAGATGGACTCACTTCGTGAGGACCTCGATGCCCGCTCGCAGCAGCGTCGCCAGCGTGCCATGAAGCGTCTCAAGGTGGTCAGCCCGTTCGCAGGCGGGAAGAACGACCCGGCCGGGATGATCCTCGAGGCCGTTCCTGTGATTCCTCCGGATCTGCGCCCGATGGTGCAACTCGACGGTGGCCGGTTCGCCACATCCGATCTCAACGATCTCTACCGACGGGTGATCAACCGGAACAACCGTCTCAAGAGACTGCTCGACCTCGGCGCTCCCGAGATCATCGTCAACAACGAGAAGCGCATGCTCCAAGAAGCCGTGGACGCCCTCTTCGACAACGGGCGTCGTGGCCGTGCGGTGACGGGCCCGGGCAGCCGCCCCCTCAAGTCGCTTTCCGACATGCTCAAGGGCAAGCAGGGCCGGTTCCGTCAGAACCTGCTCGGCAAGCGCGTCGACTACTCGGGACGTTCCGTGATCGTCGTTGGCCCGCAGCTCCAGTTGCACCAGTGTGGCCTGCCTCGTTCGATGGCGCTCGAGCTGTTCAAGCCGTTTGTCATGAAGCGTCTGGTCGACCTCGACCACGCCCAGAACATCAAGGCCGCCAAGCGGATGGTGGAGCGGCGTCGTCCCCAGGTTTGGGACGTGCTGTCCGAGGTCGTTCAGGAACACCCCGTCTTCCTGAACCGGGCACCTACATTGCACCGTCTGGGTATCCAGGCGTTCGAGCCGATCCTCGTTGAGGGCAAGGCAATCCAGATCCACCCGTTGGTGTGTGAGGCATTCAACGCCGACTTCGACGGTGACCAGATGGCCGTGCACCTGCCGCTCTCGGCAGAGGCGCAGGCCGAGGCCAGGGTCCTGATGCTCTCGACCAACAACATGCTGTCACCGGCATCGGGTCGGCCGATTGTCACCCCCGGCCAGGACATGGTCATCGGTGCGTTCTATCTCTCCGAGACGGTAGACGGTGCCAAGGGTGAGGGCCGCTCATTTGCCGATATCGACGAGGCCGCCATGGCCTACGAGCTCGGCGACATCAGCCTTCACGCCAAGATCAAGCTGCGCGTTGGTGACCTGGCCGGTGACCCGGAGCGTCACAGCGAGCTGAAGAGGCACATCGGTCACCTCCTCACCGAGGAGCCGGTCGATGGCAATGCGTTGTTCGAGACCTCGTACGGAAGGGCGTTGCTCAACACCGCCTTCCCGCCGTCATTCCCGTTCATCGATGCTCCGGTGCTCAAGTCCGATATTCGGACCCTCGTGGCCGAGGTGATCAACGACTACGACAAGCCGGACGTGGCCGCAACGCTCGATGCGATCAAGAGCCTCGGGTTCAAGTTCGCCACCAAGGCAGGTCTCACCATCGGCCTCGAGGACGTCAAGACGCCGCCGAAGAAGGCAGCGATTCTGAGCAACTACGACGATCGCGCCGACAAGGTGGAGAGTCTCTACCTCAAGGGTGTCATCACCGATGACGAGCGTCGTCAAGAGTTGATCGAGATCTGGACGGAGGCGACCGACGAAGTCAAGGACGCCATGCAGGAGACCCTGGAGGCGGAGAAGTTCAACCCGATCGACATGATGGTCCGCTCCGGCGCTCGTGGAAACATGATGCAGCTGAGGCAGATCGCAGGTATGCGTGGCCTGGTGGCCAACCCGAAGGGTGACATCATCCCGCAGCCGATCAAGTCGAACTTCCGTGAGGGTCTCTCCGTGCTCGAGTACTTCATCTCGACGCACGGCGCCAGGAAGGGTCTTGCCGACACGGCGCTACGCACCGCCGACTCCGGTTACCTGACCCGCCGTCTTGTCGACGTGTCCCAGGAGATCATCATCCACGATGAGGAGACCGACGACACCGGCCTGGCGATCCGGGTTCGGGAGCACGGTCAGCCGATCCGCAATATCCGCAACCGCATCTACGGCCGCATCCTCGCCGAGGACGCCAAGGTCGGCCGCAAGCTGGTCGAGACCGCAGACGGGCGCAAGCTCCGTGCCGGCGAGCTCATCGACCGTGAGGCGTTGAAGGCCATCCAGGACGAGACGGAGCTCGAGGAGATCCGGGTGCGTTCCCCGCTCACGGATCAGTCCCGTTACGGCATCTCGAAGGCTTCGTACGGGCTCAGCCTGGCTACCGGCCGTATGGTCGAGTCCGGTGAGGCAGTCGGCATCATGGCTGCACAGTCCATCGGTGAGCCGGGCACCCAGCTGACCATGCGTACGTTCCACACCGGTGGTGTGGCAGGTGACGACATCACCCACGGTCTGCCTCGTGTAGTCGAGCTGTTCGAGGCTCGTACTCCCAAGGGCAAGGCGCTGCTCGCCGAGCACGGTGGTGTGGTCACGTTCCTCGACGACGAGGAGGGCAGGCGCATCCTGGTGGCGGACAAGGATGAGGAGACGGAGTACCCGTTGCCTCGCCGGGCCCGGCTCCGGGTTGCTACCGGCGACATCATCGAACCGGGAACACAGCTCACTGAGGGTCCGCTCGACCCGAAGGAGGTGCTCGAGGTTCGTGGGGTGCGTGCGGCCCAGCGTTACCTGGTCAACCAGGTCCAGGAGGTCTACCGCAGCCAGGGCGTCGATATCCACGACAAGCACATCGAGCTGATCGTGCGTCAGATGTTGCGCAAGGTGCGTGTGGTCAACTCCGGAGACTCGCATTTCCTGCCCGCCGAGTTGGTGGACGAGCAAGAGTTCCGTGACGTGAACCGCTCGCTGCTCGAGGAAGGCAAGAAGCCCGCCGAGGGTCGTCCCGAGCTGATGGGCATCACCAAGGCTTCACTGGCAACCGACTCGTGGCTTTCGGCCGCATCGTTCCAGGAGACCACCCGGGTGCTCACCGAGGCGTCTCTCCAGGGCAAGTCGGACTTCATGCGTGGCCTCAAGGAGAACGTCATCATCGGCAAGCTCATCCCCGCAGGTACGGGAAGCGCCAAGTACCAGTCGATCCAGCCCTCGCTGCCGGATGCGACCGTGGTTTCGGCACTCGGCCTGTTCCCGGATGCGCAGCTCGATGGCGGCACTTCGGAAGAGGACGCATTGCCTGCTGACCCGGCCCAGTGGCTGGCCAGCCTCGGTACCCAATCCGACGACGACGAGTAGCCCAAACCGACCGATCTAATGAGAGAGGGCTCCGGTAACGGGGCCCTCTCTCTGCTTCTGGCCTGTGGGCGAACTTAATCGTTGAGCACGGCCACGCAATGTCAGATGCCGCACAGGTCGATCTGCGCGCGATTGCCGGATCGGCTCGGAATGGAGTGCGCGAGTTTGGTCCATCGCGGCGCCGATCTGTGTGCCATCTGGCGGTGCTGATGCTGCCCTTTCCTGGGAACCTTCTGTTTCGATTGGGAGTCATATATGTGAGATCTAGGGCAATGCCCGAAGGCCAGCGGTCCCGACTGTGAGTCTCCGCGGAGATCGGGATGGAGGTGGAGGTGACTTCGCTCGACCGCGTGATTCCCAACACCCGAGACGAATCTGAGGAATCAATGTCCGAGTCTCGAATCCTGATCGGGATAGTCACTGCTGTCTTGATCCTGGGGGCGTGTTCGAATGGTGTGGGAACCGATGAGAGGTCTTCCGCATCGACCAGTGCGTCGTCCACCACTTCGGCTACCACTTCCCCGACCACTTCGACCACGACTCAGATCGAGCGAGGTCTCGACCTGTCGGGTGCGAGGTGGGTAACTCATGGTTTGGATGGAATCCGTCGCGATGACGGGACTCTGATCTGGGAGACGAATCCGTTTCCCGCCGGGGTGGCTCGTGACCGTCAAGGTGGGTTGGTGTTCACTGACTCGACCGGCCTTTGGTGGTTTCGCTCTGGAACTGACGAACCCGAATCTGTGGGGGAAGGAGACGCCTATGAGGTGTTTGCGGTCGCGACAACTCCGAGTGGTCCCATAGCCCTGGTCTGGGGAGCCGGTCCAAGCTACTACGACCTCAGCGATGGCAGCCGGGTCAAGTCACCACCCAATCCGCCAGTCGAGATCTCTTCCGAGCCGCCCTGGCTCACCTGGACGGCAACCAACGGGTTCTCCGCATGGGTCACCGAACCGGAAGTTGTGAGGGATGCTGTGGGCCAGCCATCCGAGATCCTGGAGCCAGCTCACCTGGTAGTTGCGAACGGTGAGGAGATACTCCTTGACACGCGGATTGCCGATCCTGCCGAAGCATGGGCAACCATCCACGACTTCGACGGGCAGAGGCTCATCATCTCTCGGGGTCCATACGAACCGGCAATGCCGGAGGAATCGTTTCTACTCGTGGATCTCGCAACCGGAGAGGTCACAGAGATCTTCAGGGCTGGAGGTACCCGAGCAACCTTCACCGGACCAGACTCTGACTGGCACGGACCGGTGGCGACGACGTCGGCTTCGGGTTTCACCCTGCCAGGTGGTCTGTTGCCGGATCAGATGGTCTTACCGGTGATGCTGGTGGTCGACGGGGTGGTGTACGACCTTTCGCAAGTCCCGGCGCCTGAGTTCATCGACATCGGGCAGTCGAGCCTTCCCTATGCCGGTCCCCCGGTGCTCACGAGGCACGGTCTCCTGGTGGCTGCGGGCGAAGCGTATGACGCAGCCTTGACGCTGCATCCGGCCGGAGGTGGTGATCCCGTCGAGCTGGCACGCGGCGTGGGTAGCTTCGCTGTCAGCCCGGACGGTCAGCGGCTCGCCTGGGCCGAGCCAACCCCTACCGAGCGTGACGGTGACACCGAGCTGGTGGAGGTGGCGTTTCCGTCAGGTGAGGTTCTTTACACGACAACGTTCAGCGGCTTCGCCGACGTCGTGACGTATGTTGGCGACAAGGTCCTCCTGATGACCGGTGACGGAGCGGTGGCCACCGCAGCGGTGTGGATACCCGCCACCGGTGAGGTCACGATGGCCCCGGGATACGGCAGCGCCCTTGCCGGCAACTCGAGCGGCAACCAAGTGGTTCTCTCCCAAGGAGACGGCCCATGCGGAATCATCGCCTCGGTCGGCAACGATGGGTCGGTCACCCCTTCCGACAGCGGCATCGTGAATAGGTCGCTCGACTGTTGGGCAAGCTGGGCTCCAACCTTCTCACCGGGGGGTGCTGTCATTGCCAGCGCAGGCACAGATGGCGAAACCGGGCCACCGATTCTGCTGTTCACGTCTGTGGAAGGGCTCGAACTGGCACGCCTCCCCATCAACGATGTCGCCGGGCGGTACTTCCAGCCTCACACCATACGGTGGCTCGACAACGAGACTCTCTTGCTCCTCGCATCCAGCTTCGATTCCAGCCGTACCGATTACTGGGACGAGGAATGGGGAATCTGGCGCTGCCATACCGACCAGTCCGAATGCAACCTGGCACAGGCAGTCGCCTTCAGCCCGACCGGCTACCACCAGGTCGCTCTCGTCGACGCAGCGAGATAGTGCTCCGAACAACTGATAGGGCGTGATAACGCCCCGTTTGCCGGGTGCCCGCTGTCGGCACTTCCCAGTGCGGTCTGTCTGCCACTGAGCGTGTACCTACGTAGTGGCGGGGTGAGGAACTTGGCGCCACTGTTGGAGCGTCATATTGTCAGTCGACCAAGGGGTGCTAGTGAGGATTCGACTCGGATCGACGGTGAGCCTCATTGTGTTGCTGCTGGGGGCGTGTGGGGCTCCCGCGAGTGTGGGAGATAGCACTCAAGCCATGTTCGCCGAGGCGGCATCCGGTGTTGTCCCTGAGACGGTTCGTGTCCGGGCGAGCGTCGAGTACAGCCTTGACGGTCCGCCTATTGCTGTCGAGGCGGCTGGTCTCGAGTCCACCGACGATGGCTGGGCGGATCACGAGATCGTGATCTCGGGAGCTCAGGTCGAGTGGATCGTTGCCGCGGAGCTTGCCGGTCTGAGCTACCGGGCCAGCGACGGCGCCCTCGTCGCAACCGAAATGAGACAGGACGCGATCGTGGAACTCGGTTTCAACGTCACAGCTGGGTTCCGGATTGTCGTGCCTGATGAATTAGCGCCGGGCAGACACGTCTACCAGCTAGACATTCCCGTGTGGCTCGACCCGGTCGGTGATCTCTCCGCTGAACCCGACGATGTGGTCAGGATCGAGGTTCAATACGAGGTCCAATCACCTGAAGTCCATGCCAGCGTGGCAAGCTTCTGCGACGTGGCAGTTCCATCGATGGACGGGCGGAC
>CAWJPT010000015.1:0-136873 GCA_963844835.1 uncultured bacterium
TGCCCGGCGGGTTCAAGGGTTGGCCGCGACGAGTTGGTTTAGTCGTTCGGCTGGGGTTTCCCAGTCGAGGGTCATTCTTGGTCTTGTGTTGAGTGATTGTGCCATCTTGTCGAGGTCGTCTTGGGTGTGGATGGACAGGTCGGTTCCTTTGGGTAGGTATTGGCGGACGAGCCCGTTCCAGTTTTCGTTGCTGCCTCTCTGCCATGGTGAATGTGGGTCGCAGAAGAACACGTCGATGCCGGTAGCGATGGTGAAGTCGGTGTGGTGGGCTAGTTCTTTGCCCTGGTCCCACGTCAGCGACTTGAATAGCTCGTCGGGTAGCCGTTGCACCTCGGTAGCGATCCGGTCGGTGACGTGTTCTGCGGTTTTGTTGTCGATTTTGATCAGCATCCCGAACCTGGTTGAGCGTTCCACCAACGTCGCTACTGCGGAACGGCCACCTTTCCCCAAGATGAGGTCGCCTTCCCAATGACCAGGAACCGCCCGATCCTCGACTTCGGCGGGACGTTGCGAAATGTTGACCATGTCAGGGATCCGGCCCCGCTCCCGACCGTTGCCCGACTTGCCCCTGGGTCGTCGTTTCGCCCTACCGGTCCGTAAACACTGGGCCAACTCTCTACGCAGGCTGCCTCTGCCTTGGACATAGATTGCTTGATAAATCGACTCGTGTGACACCCACCAGGATGCATCATCCCGATGCTCGATGCGAAGCCACTTCGAGATCTGTTGCGGCGACCACCACAACCGGAGCTTCTCCTCAACCAGTCCCCATAACTCGGGTCGGGTCTCGAACCACAACGGACGGGACCGGCGAGCCCGCAAAGCGGCACGATCGTGAGCCCGAAACGCCCGATACCTGCCCCGGCCACCATTAGCCCTGATCTCCCGCCACACAGTCGACCGGTGCCGACCCAAACGATCAGCAATCTCAGAATCAGATTCACCGCGTTCGATACCGGCACGGATCTCTTCCCGCTCATCCCGGCTCAACACCCCCGGACGAGGCCTATAACAAGCAACATGACTCATCCGGCCATGCTCGCTGATCAACTTATCAACCGTGCGGGTCCCCAACCCACACAGCTCAGCAGCCTCCCTAACCGTTACCCCCCGAGCCAACGCCAACAACGCCTCCCGCGCCACCAGCCACGAAGTCTTCGGACGGCCCATAACCCACCTCCAGGGTCACACCCGTCGCGCACACCACCTGAAGCCACCCCCACATATGGGCACACGATCCGCACGAACGCGAGGACGGGAGAAGGACCGCCTGATGGTCGACGGCCCCTCTCCCGCGTTGCGGGTTTGCGTTCACTCGTAGGCGATGGCCTCGAGGATGTTGAGCTTGGCGGCACGCCTGGCAGGCATGATCGCCGCCAGCAGACCGGCGACAACACCGAAGATCACCAGACCGAGAATCTGCACCGTCGGGATGGCGAGCACGGTGATGCCCTGGGAGGACAGTGCTGCAGTGACCACCACACCAAAGAACAGGCCGAGCACGACACCGAGCAATGCACCGATGACAGCGACGATTACCGCCTCCCAGCGGATCATCCGCCGGATCTGGCCTCGATTCATCCCGACCGCACGCAACAGCCCGATCTCCCTGGTCCGCTCGAAAACGGACAGGGCCAGAGTGTTGGTGATACCGACGATGGCGATGATCACAGCCAATGCCAGCAGCGCGTTGAACATCACGAGGATGGTGTCCACCTGGGCAGCCTGCGACTCCCGATACTCGACCTGGTCTCGCACCTCCACATTGGGATAGTCGGCGGCGGCCGCGTCGATGATGACCCTTGCCGCCTCAGGGGCGACACCGTCGGCATCCTTGACCGCAAGCACATAGTCGACGTCGGTACCGAATCCCTCGAAGTTGGCCTTATATGTGTCCATGCCCATCAGGTAATTCGACTGGACGACATTGGCCTCGCTGTAGATGCCGACGATCGGCATCTGCTGCAAACCGGTCGTCGCGAAACCCATGGGGACGGTGTCACCAAGCACCCAGCCCTTCTGGTCGGCAACGTCCTGTAGAACGAAGATGCCTCCCTCACCCAACGCATCGAGAGAGCCCTCGACGACACCGAGGTCGATCGTCTGGTCCACCGTGTTGGTATCGATGCCCATCACCATCTCGTCGGTACCGTCGTTGTCCCACATGCCGAAGCGAAGTGCAGTCACCGCGGCGATCTCAGGAGCCTCGCTGATGGTCTCCCCCAGCTGCGGGCTGAAACCCCCCGCGAAGCCGTTCACACTGAGCACAAAGTCGGCGCGTAGGCCCTTCTCGATGGCGTCGTTGGCAGAGGCCTTGATCGAGCTGCCGAGCACGAAGAAGAACCCCACCAATGCCAGCCCGATCATCAGGGCCGATGCGGTCGTGGCGGTCCGGCGGGGCTTGCGGGTCGTGTTCTCGATCGCAAGAGTCCCCGTGAGATTGTCCAGCTTGGGCAGGGGCCAGCCGAGGGTGTGAGCAACCGGGCCGACGACGCGGGAGCTGAGCATGCTGATGGCGAGGAACACGAGGAGTGCCCCGACACCAACTGCGGACAACTCGTTGAGCGGTCCGATGTCGAGGATGTCGCCGAACAGACCGTCCAGGACCAGCACCAGGCCGGCTGCGAGAACGATCGAGCCGATGATGGAACGCTTCCGATCCGACATCCGCAGGCGGACGTCGACATCCTGAAGCGCCGCAACAGGTGGGATCCGCGACGCCCGGATCGCCGGTAGCACCGCTGCGGCCAGTGTCACCAACAACCCAACGGCGAGCGAAATCAGGATCGTGCGCATGGCGAGCGGCGCCGCGGTTGACGGCATGTCGAACCCGAGCGCTCCCATTACGGCCATGAGCCCGCCGGAAAGCACAAAACCGAGCGCGATCCCGAGAATGGACGCCACCAGGGCAACGAGCAACGCTTCGATGACCACCATCCAGATGACCTGGTTACCGGTGGCTCCAACGGCCCGCAGCAATGCCAGCTCCTTCTGCCGCTGCCTCACGATGATCCGGAAGGTGTTCTGAATGATGAACGAGGCCACGAACACGGCGACGGCGGCAAATACCAACAGTGCCGTGCGTAGGAATCCGAGGCTCTCGGAGAGGGCCTCGGATTGGGAGGCAGCCTCATCCGCCGCAGTCACCGCTTCGATGCCCTCCGGCAGGGAGGCGGCAATCGTGCTGCGAAGCACCTCGGGGTTGGTGCCGTCCTCCCCGATAACGTTGATCGACGAGTACTGCCCCTCGAGACCGAACAGCTGCTGCGCCGTCTGCATGTCGAACCCGGCCCATGTCGCTCCGGACATGTTGTCGGATTCACCAAACCGCAAGATGCCGACGATCTCGTACTCGGCGACCTTCTCGGGCGTCTGCACCTTGACGACATCGCCTACTCGAAGGTCATTGCTATCGGCCGTGTGGGCATCGATTGCCACCTCATTCGAGTTTGCCGGAATCCGGCCGTCGCGGACGTCGATGTTGCCGGAGAGACGCAGATCAGCCGTCATCGAGCCGCCGAGAGTGGGCGGACCGGAAGGCACAATCGCCTTGCCCTCCTTGTCATAGATGACGGCAAACCCACCGACGTTGCCTTCAGCCGCGGCAACTCCCGGGACGGCGCGCACGAGATCGAGCACACTCGCTTCCATCGGCGGGGGCCCGCTGAAGCCGACGTCGTACTCGGTTGCCGACTGGACGATGACATCCTGGCCGGCATAGATGTTGTCGAACATCTGGCTGAAGGTGTTGTCGATGGTGTCGGTGAATATGTAGGTGCCTGCGATGAAGGCAACGCCGATCATCACAGACAGCGCGGTCAGTGCCAGGCGCAGCTTGTGCGCAAAAGCCGTCTTGAATGCAGTGCGGATCATGGCTCACGCTCCAAAGCGGCGCATGCGATCGAGCACGCTGTCTGGGGTCGGGTCGTGAAGCTCGTCAACGATCTTGCCGTCCTCGAGGAAGACGATTCGATCGGAGTACGACGCGGCGACCGGGTCATGAGTGACCATGACGATTGTCTGACCGAACTCCTTGACGGCGCGGCGCATGAAGTCGAGCAGCTCGGCGGCCGAGGTCGAATCGAGATTGCCGCTCGGCTCGTCGGCAAAGATGATCTCGGGACGCGACACGAGCGCTCGGGCCGCGGCAACACGCTGCTGCTGGCCCCCGGAGAGCTCTGATGGCCTGTGATCGAGCCGGTCACCAAGACCGAGGATGGACACGACCTGATCGAACCACGCCGCATCGGGATCGTCCCCTGCGATCAGCAGGGGCAGCAGGACGTTCTCCCTTGCGTTGAGCGTCGGGATGAGGTTGAAGGCTTGGAATACGAAGCCCACCTTCTCACGACGCAACAGTGTCAGGTCCTTGTCCTTGAGTGGGCCAAGCTCGACATCACCGATGATACACACGACCGTCGGTGAGCTCATCCAGTCCTGCGAGGCAATGAAGCAACGTCGACTTGCCACTTCCCGAAGGACCCATGATCGCCGTGAACACGCCGCGATCGAATCCGGCGGTGACCCCGTTGAGGGCGCGGACCTCGGTGGCTCCTTCCCCGTAGATCTTGGTGCCATCTTCGATGCGTGCGGCAAGACGCGTTCCAGTTTCCATCGTCGTCATCGTTCCTCTCCGATCCCGTCGACACAGGTGGTTGATATGGCACCAACGTATGCGAACGAGGTCTCTGCGACGTCGGCCGAACGGTTGATTCCGACGTCATCCCAGAGGACGATTGGTGGGCGACGTATGATCCAAGGATGAGTCCGATTGTCTTCGTCCACGGGGCAGGGTTGAGCAGCTCGTGCTGGCACTACCAAACCGCGTTCTTCGACGATTCCATCGCCGTGGACCTACCGGGCCACGGCGACTCGGACGGCCCCTCGTTCCCTTCGATTGCCGACTACGCCGGCTGGCTCGGTGAAGAGATTCGCCGCACCGGGCCGGAGCCTGTGACCCTGGTTGGTCATTCGATGGGGTCGCTCGTCGCGCTCGAGACGGCAGCTCGCAATGCCGACATGGTGGGCCGCCTCGTCCTGATCGGCACCTCTGCCCGAATGGCGGTCAACCCCGACCTGCTCGACGCAGCAACGGCACGAGATGGAGCCGCAGCCGCAATGGTGATCAAGTGGACACTGCCACGCCATAGTGGTTACGGCCGTCCCAAGAACTGGGTACTTGCCATCGCAGACGACTTCATGGATGCCGCGGAGAGCGGGCTGCTCGGCGACGACCTCGCCGCCTGTGACGGCTACACCGATGCGCTCGACACCGCAGAAAGAGTGCGCTGTCCAACCCTCCTCCTCTTGGGGGAGCACGACAAGATGACACCTCCCGCCTCGGCCCAGCCGCTGGCAGCCGCCATTGCCGATGCCAGGATCGTCATAGTCGAGAAGGTGGGTCACATGCTGCCGCTGGAGAAGCCGGTGGAAGTCAACGACATGATCAACCTGTTCTTGAAGAGCTGATCTCTATTTCCGGATGTGGGGTACGTTGACGCCAATGAGGGCACGGGTCTGGATCGGTGGGCTGATCGCCATAGCGCTGGTGGCCGCGGCGTGTGGGTCGACCGCGACCGAAGACACTCAGGCACCCGTGCCAACCACCCTCGGGGCGATCGACGGAATCAGCAGCGAAACGACGAACGTGCCGACAACGGCAGCTGCCAAAGCACCGGGCGGCCCATCGACGACACGGGTGCCGGTGCCTCCGCCAACCACGACCCCACCCTTGCCAACGACGACAACGACAACGCTCCCGCCTGTCTTCGAGTACTCGATCGAGTCCGTCACCGAAGAGACCGTGTCGCTCACCTGGCGCGAGGAGTGCCCGCTGCACTGGTCCGAGCTTTCCTTGCTCACGCTCACCTATTGGGACTTTCACGGGGAGGCCATCCACGGGGAGATGGTGATCAACAGTGCGGTCGCCACCGACGTCGTCACCGTGTTCAGGCGACTCTTCGACATAGGCTTCCCCATCGAGCGGATGGCCCTCGTCGACGACTACGGCGGCGATGACAAAGCTGCAATGGCCGCCAACGTCACCTCGGGGTTCAACTGTCGCTACGTGGACGGCACGGAGCGCTGGTCGAACCATGCATTCGGGCTCGCCATCGACATCAACCCACTGATCAACCCATGGGCGAGAGAGGATGATGTGCTCCCGATCGAAGGCACCAGGTATGCGTTCAACCGCGACGACGAGGTCCCGGGCATGATCAACCTCGGTGACCCCGTGATCGATGCCTTCGCCGATGTCGGTTGGTCCTGGGGAGGTGTATGGACGGCGGCCGACTACATGCATTTCTCCCAGCCGGGCAACTGATCGGGACGGCTAGATCGGAGGCGTCGGAGGCGGGTATTCGACTTCCCATGCCTGCGAGGCCTCGACGAGGTACTCGCTCACCTCGCGACAACGATCGAGGATGTCACAAAGCTCCTCTTGACCCATCATCACGTCGACGAGGGACAGCTCGACACGGCCGACAATGGAGAGCCTGGTGTCGGAGCCCGTCGAGAGTGCACCGGTTGACTCCACTCCCGATACCTCGATAGGCAATTGAAAACCGGCGATCCCGGCCAGCTCTGCCGCAAGGACGACGAGATCGGGCGGCGCGTTCATCGTCGGCAGCGCCCAGTTGAAATAGATGGGAAGCTCGAAGTTGCCGTCGGCCTCCCCGATGTCCTCTTCATGCTCCTTGACCCAGTCCTCGAGCCGGAGCAGCACCCGGGGCTCGACATCGAATGCGAGATTCAGGTCGAGGGGCCCATCACACGCCGATTCCGGGTGCAGATCGACTTCGAAGGATTGCCGAAGCGAGAAGGTTTCAATGAAGTGCCGTTCATCGTGAACGTGGAAACCATGCTCGATAGCGTGGTCCTTCACGTAGGTCACGAAGCCGGCGATGTCGATAGCCATGACGCCGATGCTACCGGGTGAAGATCGATTAACATCTCAGGGCTACGGCACAAAGCGGTCCGAGAGGCGGGCCAGATTCCGCTTCCAGATCCATCCGAGGATCGGGCGAGCTACGAACGCCCCCAGCTCGCCTCCGAGGCGACGAGGGAACACGAGATCCTCGTCCCACGTGAATCTGGTGCCGTCTCCACCCGCTCCAGGCGAAACTCACCCTGCCGGTGATCAGGCCCTCGTGAACCACACCGATCGAGCGCTGGGGCTCCCAGGTGATGATGCGGATCATGTCCGTGGTGTGGAGCGGACCGACTCTGGTGATGACTCGCATCGTCGGCTCCAACTCCCCGGTGAGGCGAGCCGACGAACTCGATCGACTCGGCGTCGGCCATCCACTCGGAGTGGGTCTCCAGCCTCTCGACATCCGCCCACACAGCTTCGACGTCGGCGGGGATGGTGGTAGCGACGGTCACTCTCGCCATGTTGTGTAGTCCTCAGTATTCTGGCCGTATGGCTTCATTCGACTTCAAACAGAAGCCGAGCGGCTTGTTCAAACACCTACTTCACGCACCCGTGTGGCTGTTCCGGGCCCGGCTCGGCTTCCTCTTCGGCAAGCGAATCGTGATGCTCGAGCATGAGGGGAGGCGCAGCGGCAAGCTAAGACAGACCCCTCTGGAAGTGGTCCAACGTCAAGGGGAACGCGTACGTCTTGTGTTCGGGGACGGGGCCCAGAGCGGATTGGTACCGCAACCTCAAGGCGAAGCCTGCGCTGGCTCTGTGGGTTGGATCGACGCGGCATCGAGTCGACCAGCGGTTCCTCGATGACAGCGAGGCGGCGACCGTATTTGCCGGGTACGAATCGGCACATCCCAAGGCGGCAGATCGGTTGACCGATCTCATGGGCGTCTCCCACGACGGCACCCACGAGGGCAGAGTGAAGATGGTTGCCGCCATCCCGATGGTCGAGCTCAGGTTGGCGGACTAGAAGTCACCCGGTAGTGCCGTCGCCTCGGGTGTATGCGGTCGCGGCCCGGCGCAGCTGCGGCGCCATCTCGAGATCATGATGGACCTGAGCCATGTAGCTTGCGATCAGCCGCTGCATCCGGTCGGCTTCGACGATCAATCGACGGAGCTCCTGCTCGTCCTCCGGTGTCACGTCGGGCTCTACTGAAGCTGCCGCAGCCACGGCATCCCAGTCGCCTCTGGCGAGAGACTCCTCCAGTTCGGAGAACAGCGCGGCGACGGATTCGAGCCCGATGATCTACTCCCCCGTCTCGGCTGCGATGTGGGCCCATGCCTCCCGTAGATCGGTGAGGCTCTTGGCAACGAAAGGCAGCGCAGTGGCGTCCTTGTTGACGTTCGCTTGGGTCAGCTGGTCGAGGCAGAACTGGTAGATCGCGTTCAGGGACTCGGAGATCTCGCCGCCCCGGTCGTGATCGAGTGAGAGCATCAACTCGGTGACGATGTCCTGCGCCCTGGTGAGCTCTCTGTGAGCTAGCTCGATCGAGCCCAGCTCCCGATTCTTGAGCGCCCACTCCGACCTGGCGATGGCGGCAAGCGCACGGTCGTACAACATGAGGACCAGTTGCAGGGGCCCTGCGGTTCCCACGGCCTGGCTCTGATAGGCATTCCCTGCTGCCTGATACGAAACGGCCAGGCTGGTCATATTCCCGTTCTCCTTTGCATTGAGTATCACTGTCCACCACTGAGCGAAGCCAATTGCGACGACAGCCAGCTCGACTGAGTCTGGAGGTTCGCCATCGCAGTCTCCAAAGCTGCGTACTGTTTGACCAGCTGCGCCTCTCTGCGGCTGAGGCGATCTTCGAGGACCTCGATACGGTCGTCGATCAGGTCGATCTGGGATGCGGTCAAGTCCTGAGCCCTGGCGATCCGCCCACTACTGCCCTCGGCGGCACCGATCGTCTGGTCGAGTGTGCCGAAGACTCCGCGGGCAAAGGTCATGCTGCCGAGCGACAGCGTTCCCCCTGCGCCAGTGACGTCTGCAGCAGATGCCGATATCCGCAGGATCAACCCCTCAGCGTCACCGGCGGATGCAGTGAGCGAGCTGCCGCTTCCCGTGGCCGCTTCGCCGGCAATCGTCCCGACGACGTCGAGACCTGCATAGCTGCCGGCGAGCCCGAACGGGTCACCGCTGACTTCAAATGTCGCACCGAGCCATAGAAACGCTGGTTCAGCTCTATGTAGTCGGATCCGGAGACATTGGTCTCCGAAGCGGTGACGCTGGTCACCCCCGCATCCGTGAGTGCGTCGTTGATCGCCGCTACCACCTCGGTGACGGTCATCCCGGTCGTGATCGAGACGTCAACAGTGTTCGAGCCCACGACGATCTGGAAGGTCGAGTCGGAGCCAGGGGCGCTGTATGCAGCCGACGTTGCTTTGGCCTTGGTGGCTGCCTGGGTGACGACAACGTCATAGCTCCCCTCCACGGTCGAGTCCCCTGATGCGACGAAGCTCACCCGGGAGTCGGTGGAGCTGCCGCCCTCGACGAAGAGATCGACCACAGCATCGAAATCGGTCTCGAGCGCCTCCCGCAGCTTCGAGGCATCGACGTCGAAGGTCCCGTCGCGGTTGAGCGCGATGCCGACCGAGGAAGCTCGGGATATGCGGCGCCGGACTGCAGCGTCGAGGAAATCGCGGCGCGGAGATCGATGGCAAGAGAGCGTGCGGTGCTGTTGCCGACGAGAGGCCCTGCCGTGTTCGCTGTCCGGCGAGTACTTGGTGGCCTGAGCGATGACGCCCAACGTCGCGTTGATCTCATCCATCAGCTTCGAGATTGCGTCCACCGTTCCGTCGATGTCGCGCTGGGTGGTGACGTTGACCGCGCTCGTCGTCGTGTCCTTGAGGTCGATGGTGACACCAGGGATGAGGTCGCTGATCGTGTTGGACGAGCGGCTCAGGGTGAGCGCCGATGCTCCCGAGCCGAGGGTGAGCTGAGCGTCGACACCCTGCTGGAGGATGTCCATCGTGCTCAGCGACGACACGGTGCTCGATGTCGTAAAGGTGTTGGCATCTCCTGTATCGTCGGAGCTCAGGATCAGCTTGTAGTCGGTACCGTCGACGGAGATGACCGATGCCGAGACACCAATGTCGAGTGCGTTGATATCTGCGGCAAGCTGAGCGAGGGTGGTGTCGGCGTTCGTCGTGATGGTGTGATCGGTCCCATCTCTCGTGATAGTGAAGTCGCCGGTCCCCACAAGAGCATCGACCGCGGTGAAACTCGAATTGGATGCCACCTGATGGTTGGTGGCGAGCTGATCGACGGTGAATGAGGTTGTGCCCGCCGCCGTGGCGCCGGTCACGGACACGGTGACGGCGTCAGGATTTGAGGAAGTCGCCCCGGAGAAAGCATCGAGCTCGGAAGCGGAGTCGATCTTGTCGAGAGCAGATCTGATTGCCGAGTAGCGCGAGTTGATCGTCGACCAGGCACTGTCCTCTAGCTGATGGCTCGGAGCGCCTTGTCTGGAGCTGCGTGATCGGAGTGCGCTCCACATTGAGGATGCTGTCGATGATGGAGCTCGTATCCAGCCCGGAGGCAAGACCTCCAATGTTGAAGAGCGGAATTGCCATCAGCGGCTTCCATCCAGTCTGTTTGCTTGCTTCCCTTGTGTGAGGGGGTGGCACAGCCACCCCCTCCCTGTCGGTCATTTCCCTACCTGCGAAAGGAAGGAAAGGACACTTGTTGTGCACAGTTTCCTTAGCCGAGCAGCGTGAGGACTGAGGCCGGCACCTGGTTGGCCTGGGCAAGCATCGCGGTGCCCGCCTGAACCATGATCTGATGCCGGGTGAACGACACCATCTCCTCAGCCATATCCGTGTCACGAACCCGAGACTCAGAAGCCGTCAGATTCTCAACAGCAACACTCAGATTCGCCACCGTGTGCTCCAGACGATTCTGAGTAGCACCCAGAGTCGACCTGGCGGTGGAGACTGCGTCGATCGCATCGTCGATGACCGCCGATCGCACGTATCGGCATCGCCGGAGACACTGACCGCGGCGAGGTTGATCGCCGACCCATCGTTGAAGATGCCGGATGCACCACTGGTCTGGATGCGCAGGTCGCTGGCAATGTCGAGGGTCTGGCTGGCACCGGAACCGACGTGGAACGTCAGGTTGGTAGTGCTGTAGTCGGAGAAGACCGACATGCCTGCAAATGTGCTGTTGCTGCCGATGGCGGTGATCTCGGCCAGCAGCTGGGTCACCTCGGCCTGCTGGGCAGTACCGTCGGTGGTTGCAGTGTTGGCGGCATCAACAGCCAACTCCCGCATACGCTGCAGGATCGAATGCACCTCATTGAGGGCACCCTCAGCAGTCTGAACAAAACTCACACCATCCTGGGCGTTACGGATCGCCTGGCGTGAACCCGAGATCTCTGCACGCAGAGACTCAGACTTGGCCAACCCGGCCGCATCATCAGCAGCACGATTGATCCGGAAACCCGAAGACAGTTTCTCGAGCGACTTACCCAACTGGGTATTGGTCGCAGAAAGATTGCGGTACGAGTTATATGCCGCAATGTTCTGATTGATACGCACTTCGTGTACCTCCTTGTAGGACGGTGCGCTTCACGTTCGTCAACATCCATGTCAACGCTCACAGACACAGTCGGCACATGGCCAATCCAGGTAAGCAAATGAGGTGCAAATCAGCCCGAAACCCGCGCCCACATCTCGTCGGAGGCAACAACGGCATCAAGGTAGATCCCAGCGAGCTGGGTATCGTCGACACCAGGACAATGTGCCTTGTCCCAATCGCCGCGCTCATAAGCGATCACCCCGGCGAGTGTTCTTCCCATGATCCCGGTCTGCCCGAGGATGGCGCTGCGTGCTTCATCGGTGAGCGGCAAGCCGTCGAGCGCGCGTATCCATCGAGACATCGAGGAGGGCGTCGAGCACGCTGAACAGCCCAACGGTGTAGAAGGCATCACCGTCCGCCCGCCCGGAAAGCACCGCCACCAACTCGCACATCCTGGCTCGCACCAGCGCGGTGATCGTCAACTCCTTCGGCTTTCTGGCGATCTGAGCGAGATTGATCAGGCTCACCCAGCTCCCGATCTGGCGTGTGCCGAGAAGAACAATGGCGTCCTTGATCGATTCGACATGACGGGGAAGCGAGTAGTACGCCGAGTTGACAATACGCAGCAGCTTGTAGCTGAGGGCGACATCACGCCGGATGATCGCGGCGAGATTCTCGATGGCAACGTCCGGATCCTGCATCTGGGTGATCAGCTCGAGCGTGTCGATCTGATTCGGCGGCACCGCGGTCCGCTTCAACACCTGGGGCTTGCTGAGGAAGAAGCCCTGGAAGTAGTCGAAGTCCATCTCCCGGCACCGTCGCAGCTCAGCATAAGTCTGAACGTTCTGTGCCACCAGCTGTGCCCCGAATGTCTTGAGCCATCCCACCTCGGCGACGAGCCGATTCGGCTCGAATTGTTGGATGTCGATCTTGACGATGTCTGCAATCGGGAGGAGCGGCCTGAGCTTGCTGAAGGAGATCCAGTCGTCTAGCGCAATGCTGTACCCCTGGCTCCTGAGGCGATGCAGGGCGGTGACCAATCGATCGTCGACATTGGACGTCTCCACCACTTCGACGATGACCCGTTCCGGCGGTAGCAGCGTTGGTATCCCCTCGAGAATCAAGTCGCGGGTGAGGTTGATCATGGCCCGCTTGCCGCCCAGGATCCCTTCCAGATCCATGTCGGTGAAGGTGTTGATGATCGCATCGGACGTTGCCCGGTTGTCGTCGGTCCCGGCGAGCAGCTTCGGGTCGGGGGCGCAACGCAGCAGTATCTCGTACCCGACGACATCGAGCCGACGGTCGAAGAGCGGTTGTCGCCCCACAAAGGTGTCCGGGGAGGAGGCAACCTGCGCTTGCGCGGCGAGGAAGCTCCGCCTCTCGGTGCGCTCCCGACGGAGGTTCGTCTTGGCGCGAGCGGCTGCTGTTGAACGACTCACAGTGACCCAGTCGGCAGATGGTCGTTTCACTCAACCGGAGATCCTGGGAATGGTCATCGGCACTCTCCTGCCTTTAGCATCCGAGCCATGAGCGACGTACAAAAGGTGGCCTTTGCCACAGACGATGGAACTAACATCAACCGTCATTTCGGAAGGCTGCGCGGCTTTGTCGTTGTAACTCTCGCCGACGGGACGGAGACGGCTCGCCAGATGCTGCAACGCCCCCCGGAGGCCGACAACCCGGGAGGAGGCCACAATCACGGCGCCCTCCTCAGCCCGATCGCCGACTGCAGGGTCCTGATCGCAGGAGGGATGGGACTGCCGATGGCCAGACATGTTGCGGAGAGTGGGCTCGAGCTGATGCTGACTTCACTCACATCGATAGACGAAGCCCTCGATCACTACGTCGCAGGAACGCTCGTTCACGAGGCAAATCGTGCCCATGCTCCTCGACACTGACGGAAACGCGATGAAGGGGCGGCAAAGCCGCCCCTTCATCGGGTTGGATTTCTCTGTCGAGATCAGCGGAGTAGGGCGAGAACCGAGGAAGGTACCTGGTTGGCCTGGGCGAGCATTGCAGTGCCCGCCTGCACCATGATCTGATGCCGAGTGAACGACACCATCTCCTCAGCCATATCCGTGTCACGAACCCGAGACTCAGAAGCCGTCAGATTCTCAACAGCAACACTCAGATTCGCCACCGTGTGCTCCAGACGATTCTGAGTAGCACCCAGAGTCGACCTGGCGGTAGAGATATCATCGATAGCATTGTCGATAACACCGATCGCCGCATTGGCCCCTGTGGACAAACTGATCGCTCCGATGTTGTGACCGTTGAAGATGCCCGTTGCACCTGAAGTGTCGATCTTCAGGTTCGACGTGATCTCGAGGGTCTGACCGGCGCCAGAGCCCACATGGAAGGTGAGCGACGACCCACCGCTGTAGTCGTCGAACACGTCCATGCTGGCAAACGTGCTGTTCTCACCGATGGCGGTGATCTCAGCGAGCAGCTGGGTCACCTCGGCCTGCTGGGCGGTACCGTCTGTGGTTGCAGTGTTGGCGGCATCAACAGCCAACTCCCGCATACGCTGCAGAATCGAATGCACCTCATTGAGGGCACCCTCAGCAGTCTGAACAAAACTCACACCATCCTGGGCGTTACGGATCGCCTGGCGTGAACCCGAGATCTCTGCACGCAGAGACTCAGACTTGGCCAACCCGGCCGCATCATCAGCAGCACGATTGATCCGGAAACCCGAAGACAGTTTCTCGAGCGACTTACCCAACTGGGTATTGGTCGCAGAAAGATTGCGGTACGAGTTATACGCCGCAATGTTCTGATTGATACGCACTTCGTGTACCTCCTTGTAGGACGGTGCGCTTCACGTTCGTCAACATCCATGTCAACGCTTGTTTCCATGTCGGCCGGTGAGCCGCTGCACTAAGCAGTTTTCCAAGCATTCCTGTGACTTCTTTGATGTCTCAGACAAACTCAGAGCGGCGGCCCTGAGGCCGCCGCTCGTGGTGTGTAGGGACCGTCCGTCCTACAAGTCTGATTGGTTGTCGCTACCGGAGTAGGGCGAGGACCGAGGAAGGTACCTGGTTGGCTTGGGCGAGCATCGCGGTGCCCGCCTGCACCATGATCTGATGCCGGGTGAACGACACCATCTCCTCAGCCATATCCGTGTCACGAACCCGAGACTCAGAAGCCGTCAGATTCTCAACAGCAACACTCAGATTCGCCACCGTGTGCTCCAGACGATTCTGAGTAGCACCCAGAGTCGACCTGACACTCGAGACATCGTCAATGGCGTTGTCGATGACACCGATCGCTCCATCGGCATCGGACGAGACATCGACCGATCCAATGGCATGACCGCTGAAGATGCCGTCGGTGCCTGCGACGTGCAGCTGCAGGTCACTTGTGATGTCGAGGGTTTGGCTGGCACCGGAACCGACGTGGAACGTCAGGTTGTCGGTGCTGTAGTCGGAGAAGACCGACATGCCTGCAAATGTGCTGTTGTCACCGATAGCCGTCAGCTCGTTGATGAGCTGGCTCACCTCGGCCTGCTGGGCGGTACCGTCTGTGGTTGCAGTGTTGGCGGCATCAACAGCCAACTCACGCATACGCTGCAGAATCGAATGCACCTCATTGAGGGCACCCTCAGCAGTCTGAACAAAACTCACACCATCCTGGGCGTTACGGATCGCCTGGCGTGAACCCGAGATCTCTGCACGCAGAGACTCAGACTTGGCCAACCCGGCCGCATCATCAGCAGCACGATTGATCCGGAAACCCGAAGACAGTTTCTCGAGCGACTTACCCAACTGGGTATTGGTCGCAGAAAGATTGCGGTACGAGTTATACGCCGCAATGTTCTGATTGATACGCACTTCGTGTACCTCCTTGTAGGACGGTGCGATTCACGTTCGTCAACATCCATGTCAACGCTTCAGCAACCACTATCGGCAGTCGTGGCGGGTAGATAAGGCCACCGACGGTGACTATTTCGAGAATGGTCATCAAGGCTAGACAGGGGATACCCGATTCAACCCAATCAAACCGCATCGTCCGGGTGGGGCGATGGTTGGAGGCCAGAAGATCATGGATACGAGACACGCTGAGCATGAGACGAACGATCTCGTTCGTGACCATCTCGATTTGGTGGGCCGCACGGTGGCGAAGGTCTCTGCACGCTATCCCCGACACGTAGACCGAGAAGAGCTCTGGAACGCGGGAGCGCTCGGCCTCGTGGAGGCTGCCCGCCGTTTCAATCCCGACTCCGGGATCCCGTTCGAGCGCTTCGCTGCAATCAGGATCCGGGGAGCCATCATCGATTCGACCCGAACCCGGGACTGGGCATCACGCTCGGTGCGACGTCGCTACCGCGAGGTCGAGGAAACAACCTCGGCACTTCGTGACGAAACCGGCCGGGATCCCGATCGCACGACGTTGGCCAACGCACTCGGCATCACCATTGCCGAGCTCGAGAAGACCCAGGCTCAGTCCGCAACCTCGATGCTCCTCTATCTGGACCACCAGCGACCCGACGAGAGTGTCTCCTTCCGCGACATGATCATCGACCAGGACACGACGGTGCAGCCGGAAGCCGCTCTCGAACAGCGTGAGATGCTCGGCACCCTTCGTACCGCAGTGACCGGCCTCCCCGAAACACATGCTGAGGTCATCAGGCGCTACTACTTCGAAGGCGAGATGCTCCAGGACATCGCCAAGGACCTCGGTGTGACCCAGGCCCGCGTTTCACAGATTCGCTCCGAGGGCTTGACCTCGTTGCGCGCCTGGTTTGGCACCCTCTACGAAGGCGCACCTGCGGTCAGCGACGACGCGGCAGGCAAGCGAGCTCGAGCAGCCTACGTGGCGCAGCTCTCCAATGACACGAACTGGCGCAGCAGGCTCGACGCGGCAGATGACGACCTCGCTCTGATCCTCAACGGCTGAAGCTCCCTCACGACGACGACCCGCTCGTTCCTCTCCCTCCCACTCACAGAGGGGTCGTCGTCGCAACTCGAAGGCGACACGCGACCATCTGGCGCGACCCACGCTTGGTTGACCCGGTGCAAGCTCGCTGTGACCATGGGGCAATGGACCGAGCCATCCAAGGGGTCGTCAGGTTGCGCCGGGTGGGGCGATGGGGTTTTCCCGTCGAGGAATTGACCGGAGACGCCGGCACGATCGCACGCCTCGGCAGAGATGGCTCGCTCCGGTTATTGTTCGGGGCCGGTCGCAGAGTGGTGCTCGCAGACGGCACGGAGTGGCGGATCACTTCGGTCGCCTCAGGCCCGCTGATCGCACCGCTCATCATGTCACCGACCGGGAAGATCGCCAGTTCGGGAGTGCTCCCTGCCAGGCGAAGCTACGGGATCAACCTCAAGGAGATCAGCTACACGCTGATCCCACTCGATCGAATCGGGTTGCGTCAGCCACGGAAGTGGGCGGTGCGCCGCCATGAGGCAGAGATCGCCATCGTCGACACGGTGGCACGCACAGTCACTGCGATGGAACCGGTCCCGGTGGCTGCCGTGTTGCTGGCGTTCACGCTGCTGACACACGGCGTCCCGGGCGAGGCAAGCCTCATGCCACCACGAGACTGAGTTCCCCTACTGGTGAATGGTTGCCACCGGGTTCGCCCCGCTCCGCATCTCAGCGGCGCTGACCAGCACGGAGGCGCGGAACTCGATGATCCGCTCGGCCACTACTTCGGGATCGTCGGCGACGACGATGCGCCTGCCGTCGACCAGAGTCAACACTGTGTCGGGCGTTGCCTCGATTGACTCGATGAGGTCGGCGTTGAGGAACATCGGCTCACCTCTCAGTCGATGAACGGCGATCATCCGTCGTCTCCTTGCCTGGCTGACTCTCAGCCTCTCTTGCTTGCACTTACTGTCGGCCGGGGGCCGCGGCGATTAACCGACTGGCCCTCGTCGGGGCTCTGTCACGGCAGAGCCCCGTGTGATGGGCTACCGGAACTGATCACCACTACCGCTTCAGGTTGACCAGGTCGGCCAGGACCTCGTCGGAGGCCGTGATGACCCGGCTGTTGGCCTGGAAGCCACGCTGGGCGATGATCAGATTGGTGAATTCCTGGGCTAGGTCGACATTGCTCATCTCGAGTGCGCCCGAAGCGAGCAGACCGCGGTTGCCGTTGCCGGGCTCACCGATCAACGGTTGACCCGAGTTCACGGACGCCTCGAACCGGGTCTCCCCTGACCTGATCAGACCAGAGGGGTTGTTGAACGTTGCGGTGGCGATCATGGCGAGCACCTTGGTCTCACCGTTGGAGAACTGACCGCTGATCGTTCCGTTGGATGCTATCGAGAAGTCCGTGAGGAAGCCGATGGCATTGCCGTCCTGATCGATGCTCTCTGCGCTCGACTTGCCACCGAACTGCACCAGCGGCGAGTTGGTGTTGAGCACGAGATCGAGATTCAGCGCGGTTGCTCCCGGCGGGGTATAGCCGCTTGCCGCGATCGTGCCCGCGCTGGTCAGGTTTCCGTCTGTGTCGAACGTGACGGAGGTGGTGCTCAGGGTGAGATCCGTTCCCTCCATTGATGCCGAGACATCCCAGCTGTTCGCTGCGGTCTTCTCGAACTCGACCATCAACTCGAGTGGCTCGCCCAGAGAGTCGTAGACAACGATCGATGTCGTGTGCGTGTCGCCCACCACCGCGTCCGATGAGAGGTTGCCGCCGACATGAACGGTGGAAGTCTCGACCGGATTGATGACCTGAGACAGCGGCAGGTTGATCCCCTGCACGGCAGTCTGGGTCTGAATGGCTCCGGTTGGATCTGCAATCCAGCCCTGAACCAGCTGGCCGCCCGGGGCAACCAGGTTGCCGGACTCGTCCCAGCGGAAAGTCCCTGCCCTGGTGTACTCACGGCCGCCGGCATCCTGGAGGATGAAGAACCCATCACCCTGGATGGCGATGTCGGTGGGACGACCGGTGATCTGGATGGCACCTTGGGTGAAGACACCATCGATGGAAGCTACTTGGACGCCCAAACCAATCTGGAGAGGGTTGGTACCGCCTGATTCGAGGCCGGCACCCGCCGGGCCTTGCAGAGTCTGCGCCATCGCCTCGCCAAAGGTGATCTGGGCGCTCTTGAATCCTGCTGTGTTGACATTGGCGATGTTGTTGCCCACCACGTCCATCATGGTTTGGTGGGAACGTAGACCGGATACACCGGCAAACATCGAACGCATCATGTTTCATCACCCCTAGTGTGATGTCACTCCGTCCGTAGAAGACTGAGCCACCACATCCGTGGGCGGCGTCCGTTTGCAAGCGCAGTAGCCGGTCACCACTGAGGCCACACGTCACGAGTGGCGTACGCTCACAGGACTCCGTCGGCGGAGGGAGTCACCGATTAAGGAAACGGCGACGATTCGCCTAGGACGAGCTGGCGTGACGAACCACGATGTTGCCGGGCGCTGCCTCGACCCGCGCCTCGATGAGACGGTTCATCACTGCCGGGGGGTCGACACGTGCCGCGGTACTGCAAATAACGATGGTGAAAGCCGGGATCAGGTAGATCTCCTCACCGTCGTCTAGCAGCAGCGGCGTCGAGTCGAGCACCTTTTCGATCCGCTTCACCACCGGATTGACCCCATCGTCTGACATCATCGGCATCACGCAGACCAGACCGTCCTCGTCGATCCGACCGACCGTGTCGAGTTGCCTGACGGCGGCACCCACAAGCGAGCCGGCATGTCGCATCGCATCCTCGAGGGCGTGGCGGCCCCGCTCTTCGGCAATACGTTCGAAGGCGGGAAAGGCGACGTGCATCAGCCCGAAGGCTTCACCGGATCGTGAATACCTCGCGGCCGCTTTCTGCAGCTGAGCCGCGATGCCGTTGCTGTTGGGAAGCCCCGTGACGATATCAGTGGAGGTCAGCATGTCGAGCTGCAGGCGGAGCACGCCGTTGTCTGCCTCGGCTTCGGCGAGCCTCTCCTCGAGTTCGGCAATGCGGGCTTCAGCGTTCCCTTGGGTTGCATCACCAGTGTTCATTCACGCCCCAATCCCTTGGGTAGACGGCAGTGGCCACAACGGGCCAATAGACCTTTCATTCGGCAGCGTAATGGTGCATCTTGAGCAGATCGAGCGTGCTTTGCGAATCGCTGAACGAGGCTTAATCCTGAGCCGTTTCGGCCGACTGTTCTCCCAATGGTTACATCAACCGGATCTGCTCATATGGCGAAACTCGCCGACACGCTCTGGTACGAGCGGAGACTCCTCGAGTACCTCCTGTTCAAGCTGGTGTCTGCGAACCTCGTGCTGATCGCCGATGACCGGCGTTTCGTCGGTCCTGCGATTGCCGAGGTGGATGCCGTGATGAACGAGATCAGGAAGGCTGAGGAGCAGCGCAGCTCGGTCGTCGCGGGCGTCGCAGAGGAGCTCGCAGTTCCACCTTCCGCAGTCGGCCTCGCCTTCCTCGCCGATAACGCGCCCGAGTCACTTCGACCGATCTTCGAGGACCACCAGGCAACATTCATGAGCCTGGTCAACGAGATCGAAGCACTGACGCGTGAGAACAGAAGGCTGGCGACGGTTGCCCTCGATGGCATCCAGGGGACGCTCGGATTTGCAGGCGGAGACATCTACGACTCCGCCGGCAAGGCGATGAGGACCCCGGATCATCCAATACGCGTGAACAGGGCACTCTGATGAGTGACTTCATCTCCCTCTACACGGCTTTCAGCGGTCTCACCGCAGCGCAGGCGGGCATCGAGACGGCATCACACAATGTCGCAAACGCCTCGACACCCGGCTACACGAGACAGACGGTGCAGCTGGTCAGCCGCACGCCCTACTACCGCCGCTACGGAGTGGTGGGACAGGGTGTCGACGTCGCCAGCATCACCCGTGCCCGGATCACCGGGCTCGACTCACAGGTGCGACTCTCGGCTAGCGCACAGGGCAGGCTCGACACTCTCGCCAACCTGCTGGCGGGCACGGAGTCGGTGATGGGCGAGCCAGATGCTGGTATAACCTCGAGCATGTCCAACCTCTGGGCATCATTCGATGAGCTGATGCTCGATCCGCCCAATACCTCAGCCCGCCAGGGTGTGCTCTCAGCTCTCGGCGACCTCACCACCAGCATCAGCGGCGTCGCCGCCAGATGGAAGATCGAAGAGAAGGCGGCCGCCAACTCTCTCTCCGTCTACGTCGACAAGACGAATGCCATGCTGCAGCAAGTGGCAGATCTCAACGACCAGATACTCGATGCGAGGGCATTGCCCGGTGAGCCCAACGACCTCCTCGATCAGCGAGACCTCGTCATCGACGAGCTCGCCAACATCGCAGGCGTCTCGGTATCGATCATGGACAACGGGGCCGCCCGGATCAGTCTCAATGGCCTCTCCCTGGTGTCGGACACCATGGTGAGCCCACTCACCTTCAATGAAGCCACCTACGAGATAACCCACTCCTCGGGAGCGGTCGTCGATGTCGGTGGAGAGCTCGCCGGCTACCAGAGCTACCTCTTGAAGGAGCTACCCGGCTTCGTAGGCACGCTCAATACGTTCGCTCGCGAGCTCGCCGACGCTATCAACACGCAGCACGCTGCCGGTTTCACCCCCGACGGGACGCCCGGCGGAGATCTACTGAGCTATTCGGTCGGAGACGAAGCCGCCACGCTTGCCGTTGCGGTCACCGACTACTCGGAGATCGCTGCAGCCGGATCGGGGGCTCCTGTCGCCGCCTACGACGGCAGCAACGCCGAGGCGCTCTCTGGCCTGAGATGGACTCTGGCTGCCGGCTCTGGCACCGCAACGCTCGACGACTCGATTCGTAGCCTCGTCGCAGAGGTGGGTGGCATGACTGCCGCGGCCCAGTCCGGGGCGGCGAGCCAGGCGGCGCTGACCTCGGCAGCCGAGAACGCCCGGCTTCAGGCACATGGAGTGTCCATCGACGAGGAGATGGTGAACCTCATCACATACCAGCGAGCCTATGAGGCCGCAGCCAGGGTGATGACCGCCATCGACCAGAACCTAGACACATCTGATCAACCGAACCGGCATGGTGGGGACGTAGCCATGAGAGTCACCCACCTCGGCCAATACCAAGCGGCACTGAACCGGGTCGAGCACACGACTGTCTGAGTACGCCGAGGCTCAGGAACGGATGTCAACGGGGAAGAAGCTGACCCGATCTTCGGACGACCCCATCGGCATGAGCCGCGCCCTAGAGCTGAGAGCGTCATTGAGCGCTCGCCAGCAGGAGACCCGGAACGCCGAGGATGGCCAGATGTGGCTGAATCTCGCCGACACCGCCCTCCAGGATGTCGTGAGCCAGATCCAGCGAGCCAGGGAACTCGCCGTGCGAGGCGCAACCAACGTGGGCTCGGGCGAACGCGAGGCAATCGCCACCGGAGATCAGCAATCTCCGCGACGACATCGTCGCCCTGGCAAACACAACGCATCAGGGTCGCGGTCTGTTCTACGGGCTTCAGCTCGGGGGACGCCATCCAGAAGGTCGGCAGGCAACTGGACATACAGCGGGGATGCCGGGCAGATCAATCGCCGGGTCGGAGAGAACGAAGTCGTGACCGTCAACATCACCGGCGACGTCGCCTTCGGTTTCGCCGCAGGCAGTGACATCTTCACGGTTCTCGACGATCTGGAGGCCGCGCTCAATACCGATGACACCAGCGGCATCGAGTCCTCGATCGCTGTCGCTGGACGACGGTCTCGACACGGTGCTCGGGGCGCTCGGCACGGTCGGTGCTCGCACCAACCAGATCGAGGCGGCCGCGACACGGACTCAGCACAACATGGAGACGCTGACCGACCAACTCTCGTCGCTCGAGGACGTCGACATCGCCGAGGCCGTGATGGATCTCCAGCTTCAGCAGACTGCATACGAGGCTGCGCTCGCCGCGTTTGCACAGTCCTCACAGACCTCACTCCTCGACTTCCTCGTCTAGGCAGCTTCCCCGGTGAATACGTAGCTCAGGCCCACTGGGTTAGTCTGTGGTCCATGAGCGAAGCGCCCACCAACGATCAAGGCGAGCACAAGGCCGTTGTCGAGAAAGCCCTCCACTTCCCCGACGGCCTGCCAGGACTGCCCGACCTCGAGAACTTCGTCATCGTCGAGCTACGCGAGGACGGTGCCTTCCAGCAGCTGCAGAGCCTCGACAACATCGACGTGTCGATGATCGTATGTGTCCCGTGGCTCTTCTTCCCCGACTACGCCCCGGTGCTCTCCGATCTGGAGCAAGCGGAGCTCGGATTGGAAAAGCCGGAGGATGCCGTCCTATTCGTCCCGGTATCGATTGACTCCGAGACGCATCAGATTTTCCTCAACCTACTCGGCCCGTTTGTCGTCAATTCCGAGACACGGAAAGGCCGGCAGCTTGTGTTGACCGGGACCAACTACACGACACGAACACCGATCGAATTGCCGGGGACCTGATGCTTGTACTCACACGAAGGCCTGGAGAGTCGATCGTCGTCGGCGAGAACATCGTCGTGACCGTGATCGAGATCAAGGGCGGCCAGGTGCGCATCGGCGTCGATGCACCCCGCGAGGTCGATGTGTATCGCGAGGAGATCTACGAGCAGGTGAAGCAGGAGAACCTGGCCGCGATCGCGAACGCCGATCGGATCCGCAAGGCGATTCAGGACTCTCCACCGCAATAGACACCGGATCATCACCGGCCTTATGTAGATTCCTTGCATTGGCCAAATGAGGAGATCCGATGGCTATCCGCAAGGCTGTCTATGCCGTGGCTCTGATGATCGCGTTGACCCTGGTCGGTTCGGGGATCGCTTTCGCAGCAAGCCAATTCACCGACGTTCCGGACACACATGTCTTCCACGACGACATCGCGTGGCTGGCCGACCTGGGCATCACCAAGGGCTGCAACCCACCTACCAACGACCAATACTGCCCGAGCGATCCGGTGAGCCGCGGGCAGATGGCGGCATTCCTGCATCGCTTTGGCAACGTCCCCGTCGAGACCAAGATCGCGATAGACCAGTTCGGCTTCACCCCGGTTCGCGACAATCACACATTTCTCGACTACGACTACAACGCAGTCGGTGCGCTCGGCCGCTACTCCGATGACCTGCTCGGCGCATCCGTGCCGGTTCCCGATGGGGCGACCATCACGCGTCTCTCTGCCACCTTCTGTGACTCGACCAACGCCACGAACTACACGGTCAAGCTGATTCGTCGACCAGACCCTGGCATGTCTGGAGCCAACGCCGAAGTCATCGCTGAGGTGACATCGAAGGGTGACGCATGCGCAGTGAGCGCGACAACCACGTCGATCACCGCGCCGGTGGTCGACACCAGTGCCTACTCGTATGCGCTTCTCGTCGGCAACGACGGTGGCAGTACCGGGGTCAATATCAGACGGGCGACTATCTCCTACGAACGGCCCTTGGTGCCGTGACGAGTGATCAGGCGTTGTAGTCGAAGAACGACGAGCCGGCCGCCGGCAGGGTGGTGAGCCCGATGGCGTCGTAGCCGGAGCGGCCAAACACGGTTGGCTCGACCCGATCGAGCGCACGGGCGATCTTGTCGATTCGCTCGACGACGACCCGGGAGCCGAGCTCCTGGAGATCCTTGATCTCGGCCATCGCCGCGGTCATTCGACGCCGCAGGCCGTCGAGGGGCTCAACGGCGAGATCCGGCGCGTACTCGATCAGCTGATTGAGCGTGAGGGTGTCATTGGCCAATCCGAGCGCGGCAGTGACATCGCCGACCAACATGGAGCGAGCTACTTCCAACGCCCCGAGATCATCACGTATCGCATCGATCTCGTCGAAGATCTTGCCGAGGAAACGGGACTCATCGGCACGAACGAGCATCTCAGCCTGGGTGAGCTTGAAGATGAGCCGCTCCAAGATGGCCAGTTCGCGGTTGAGCACACCGACAAGGGCGATGTATCGCTCGTTGACGAGAAGTTTCGTTGATGTTCCCATGGCGCCCTCCGGGCATTGGGATTCTGCCGGCGCTCCCACCTGTCGGCAGCTCGGGGATCGCCATAAGGGATTGATGTGCGCTAAGCCGCGGCGAGAATCGGCCGACAGGGAAGGGGTCCCACCCGCAAGGAAGCGGGAGGCGAGGTACAAGGAGGTACTTCCGCAAGGACCCGTTGTGCATCAGGTCATCCACCCGCCGCCGACGACGGCACTCCCGGAGTCCACGCGATTCCGCAACTCATCCCCTACAACGGTGGTGGCGTACCTACCTGAAGACAGCGGACAGGAGCCGGGGCGATCAACGATCCCCTTCGACCGCCGTTGGTTGAGCGTTGAGAGCCCCGGCCCCTCGTTACTTCCTGGTGGGCCCGGGTTGATCGGTGGCTCGACGCCGAGGTTGCTCGGCTATCTGCCGCTCCATCGAGCCCGCCAACGCGGAGATGCCGACCCGACCTATCGCTCTGACCGCGATCACCGCGGCGAGTGTTGTGCCTGCCCTGATCGCCGCGTCGACAATGTCGAGGTTGCCGCTGGCAACACCGAAGGCGATCACGGCGAGGGCGATGAGACCCAGCAGTGCAGAGAGTCGATTGACCGGGTTCCCGATCATCGTCGCCTCACGATCCGCCGCACGGCGAGTGCGACATCAGTCGGCTGGGCACGGACCATCGAGGAGACGAACCCGTCGACGGTTCCGAAGCCGAGCGTGGCTCCGAGCGTGAACGCCAGGTACAGCGCAGCGCCCACCGAGGTCTCGCCAACCCAGGAGACCGCAACAGGCTCATCAATGAGCAAGTCTTGCCATGGCTCGTCACCAATGACGAGGTGAATGCCACGTCCGCCACGAACGAACTCCAGCCAGCGTCGATCCTCAGGGCTGTCGTCCACCATCGCACAGAAAGAACCTGCGTATGGGGCCATGTCCCCAGAATGAATCAGCGGCAGTCCAAGCGGCTCGGCGAGACGCTCAACGTGGGGGCCGACCACGATGATGTCACCCTCCGGCAGCGGCCCGCAGTGGGGTGCGACGGTGGCGGCGATCTGATTGATCCAAGCCATGTCGTCCCTGGGATCCAGATCGGCCACGGCTGCGATGATCGGAGCCGGGAGACCGAGCCGGAGCAAGGCCGTTGTACTCCAGGCGATCGGGCCCATTCCGGTAGGCGCATCGACCGGGTCGGTGGTCCGCCACCAGCCCTCAGAGCTGTCGGAGATCTCGGCGAATTCGATGGCCGCAGCGGGCTCCGCTGCGATCTGCTCGACTTGTTCCGGGGCGGCCACGGTTGCCGCGGGGTGCTCGTCGACCGGATCGTCGGCCTCGGGCTTCGTCACGGGCACTGCCACGGGCTCTGAAGCTGATTGCTGCAGCGCAGGCCCGACGGCTACCGGCCTCGGCAGATCCTCGTCAAAGGGAGAGACGACGTAGTCGTCCTCGAACGGGACGATCTCCTCGGAATCCAAGTCGTCGATCACGGGGGAAGGGAGGGCGGCCTGCGGCTCGTCGCCATCGTCGGCGGCAAGCTCACGCTGCAGCATCGTCCTGAAGTCGGAATCTTCTGCGTCGGCGCTCTGGGCCATGCGCTCGAGCACGTCTGCGATACCGCCACCCTGCGGGCGAGCCTCTGTCTCGGGCTGGGGCCGCCGCAGTGGGGCAGATGCCTCGTCGCGCCGTCTCCTTGCCGTCAGCTGCACCATCTCCTTGGCGAAGAAGCCGCCGACGCCACCGCGATGGACCTTCGAGAGCACGCATGATCTCGGCGTCCTGACCGAAGTGTGCGGAGATCTCCGCTAGCGCATCTTCAACGGTCTCGGCCTCGACCGTCATCTGATCGGTGTTTGATGTGTCACGCATTGGTCAACGCTGCTCCTATGACTCCGATGGGTTCGAGCTCGGTATCTGGTGGAAGTTCGGGATAGGCGAGGACGGGCACGTCGAGGCCCATCCCGTTCAAGGTTCTGGTGAGCGGCGCCCGAAGCGGCTGGCCGACGATCAGGGCGTATGGCTTCTGGGCTCTGGCAGCTGCTCCGGCGAGGTGGTCAACATCGATGCGCACCACGTCCAGCTTCGACGGGTCCATCACGATGAAGGTGGAGCCGTCGACCTCTCGTAGCGACTCATGCATGCCTGCCTCGAGGCTCGGGGCGAGGGTCATGACTGCCAGCCGGCCCTCGGGTGCGATCCTGGCGACGATGGATCTACCGACGGCGACCCGGGCTGCGGCCGCCAGCTTCTCGACCGATCGGGTCTCGCTCGCCCGGTTGGAGACGACCTCGACGATGGGCCCGAGGTCCCGGATCGAGACACGATCCTCGAGGAGCTTGCGAAGCACACCGTGGAGCAATCCCAGCGAGAGAGCCTCGGTGCCGACCTCGTTGGCGAGGATCGGCTCGTCGTAGCGGAGGCCATCGACCAGAGACTGCACGTCCTGTCGGCTCAGCAGCGAGGCGGCGTTGGCTCTCACTACCTCGGCGATGTGGGTGACGATGACCGACGATCTGTCGACGGCCGTTGCCCCCGTTGCTGCTGCGGCGGCGCGTGCCGCATCTGAGACCCAGAACGCCTTCAGCCCGAACACGGGCTCCACGGTCTCGGTGCCGCCCATGGCACGTAGCTCATCGCCATCGCCGAGGGGCAGCGCCAGGATCTGGTCTTGAGGTGCGGTGCCGCGGCCGACTTCGGTGCCTCGCAGCACGATGCTGTAGGTGGCGGGCGAGAGTGACACATCATCCCGGGTGCGTACGAACGGCATGACAACGCCGAGTTCGAGTGCGATCTGGCGGCGGAGTGACTTCACCCGATCGAGCAGGTCTCCGCTCTTGGTCGGGTCGATGAGATCGAGGATGTCGTAGGAGAGGCGCAGTTCCAGCGGTTCTACCCTCATCTCCCCCATCAGCGCCTCGGGATCGTCCGGGTCGAGCTTGACCTCGGGCACATCCTCCCTCTGCTCCGGCTCCCGTGCATCGAGAGCGGACCGGCGACTGCTGGCAAAGAGGAGAAGCCCGGCGAGCACGAAGAACGGCAACTTGGGAAGGCCGGGGAGCAAACCGAGCCCGCCGATGGTGATGCCACCGAACCGCAGTGCCCGTGCGTTGCGCAGCAGCTGTCCGCCGATCTCTGCGCCGATGTCCTCTTCGGAACCGACCCTGGTGACCAGCAGGCCGGTGGAGATGGAGATGAGCAGCGCCGGGATCTGGCTGACCAGGCCATCACCGACCGACAGCAGCGAGAATGTGCTGACGGCTTCGGAGAAGTTCATGCCCAGTGAGCCCATCCCTACGGCAAAACCGCCGAAGAGGTTGATGACGACGATGATGATGCTGGCTATCGCATCGCCCTTGACGAACTTGGAGGCACCGTCCATCGCCCCGTAGAAGTCGGCTTCGGTTGCGATCCGTTTCCGCTGTGCCTTCGCCTGTGCCTCGTCGATGAGGCCGGCGCCGAGGTCGGCATCGATTGCCATCTGCTTGCCGGGCATGGCGTCCAGAGTGAACCGGGCGGCCACCTCGGCGATACGGGTGGCGCCGTTCGTGATGACCACGAACTGGATGACGATCAGGATGAGGAAGACGACCAGGCCGACAATCACCGAACTGCCGATGACGAAGTTGCCGAACGTGTCGATGACCTTGCCTGCGTTGCCATCGAGGAGGATGAGCCGGGTCGACGAAACGTTGAGGGCCAGCCTGGTGAGCGTCGTGACCAGCAGCAGAGACGGGAAGACGGAGAAGTCGAGGCTGTCGGAGAGGAGGATGACCCCGAGCAGCACGAGCACGGCGACAGTGATGTTGGCGGCGAGCATCATGTCGAGCACCGAGGCCGAGATCGGGATGATCATCATCATGACCACACCGATGACTGTGAGCGGGACGAATATCGACGAGCGTTTCATGCCGCCACCCTCCGTCTACGGGGCCTGCGCCGGTAGGCGACGGCGAGCACCGCGGCAACCGCCTCGAAGAGGTCGGCTGGGACGAAGCCGCCCACCTTCACCTTGCGGTACATCGTCCGCGCCAGCGGCTTGTTCTCGATGAGCGGGACACCGTTACGTCGTGCCTCGGCACGAATCTTGGCTGCGATCTTGTTGGCGCCCTTGGCGACGATCGCGGGGAGCGAGCTCGTCCGGGTCGTAGCGCAGGGCAATGGCGAGCCGGGTCGGGTTGGTGATGACTACGTCTGCGTTGGCGACGTCGAAGATCATCCGGTTGCGGCTCATCTCCCTGGCCCGCTGCCTCCGGGCGGACCGGACCATCGGGTCACCCTCGGAGCTCTTGAACTCTTCCTTCATCTCCTGCTTGCTCATCTTCATGTCCTTGACATGCCGGAAACGGGTGACTGCGTAGTCGGCGGCGGCGATGGTGACGGCGAGCCCGGCGGCACGAATGACGATCGCCCAGACCTGATCACCGGTGAACTTGATGGCGTCACCGATTCCGAGCGGCTCGCCGAGACGGCTCATCCACGCCATCAATGGCCCCCAGATGAAGGCGACCAGCAAGCCGACCTTGCCGACTGCCTTGACCAGCTCCCAGATGAAGACAGACGGCTTGAATCGGCCGAGGCCTTTCTTGAGGGACAGGTTGGAGAGCTTTGGCTTGGCGGCCTTGGGGGCCAACGTGAACCCGACCTGGGCAACGCCTCCTGCGACACCAAAGACGGTCGCCGCACCGAGGAATGGGACAAGACCGACGAGGATCATCGTCATCACGTGACCGCCGAGGTCGGCACCGATGGTGGCTTGCCCGGCTCCGGAGAGGATCTGCCTGGCGTGGCTGGCGATCTCGCGGGCTGCGGCCGGAGCCATGAAACGAAGGGCGAGGACCAGCATCACCATGGAGAGGGCTACGCCGACTTCCTGGGACTTGGCCACGCGACCTTCACGACGGGCTTCTCTTTTCCGTCGCTCTGTTGGCTTCTCAGTTTTGTCTTGGGAACGGCTCACTCAAGACTCCGGTCGTGGGTCCAAGCCATTCCATCGGCAAAGTCGGCCGCTCCTTCGGCCTCACGTCTCTGTCGGCGGGAACCGGATCGAAGTAAGGGCCTCAACAGCGGCTGTGGAACCAGCGCCTCACCGGCTTGCTCAGGGAGGGCGACGGCCGCTGGTGGTGTGACGGTGTCCGAGCGGAGTGGTGAAGACCCAGTCGCCGTTGGCGAGGGGGCGGTAGGTCCATCCCCAGGTGTGACGAACCACGTGGTGGTGTTTGCACAGGGGCGCCAAGTCGCCGGTGCAGGTGACCCGACGCTCGTGCCACGGGATGCGGTGGTCGATATCGCATTGCACGGCAGGCATGCGGCATCCGGGATGCACACAAGTCCGATCGTGCGCCCGCACATGGCGGGCTTGTGCCGTGGTTGGCCTGCGCCGGGTGGTGCCACCGTCGATGGGCAGCCCGGTGTCTGGATCACGCAATGTCCACGTCCAATCGGCGTTGGTTTGGTGGTGGGCGATCTGCCGGGCAACGTCTGCAACTACCGGGCCGAACCCCTCGATCTCGCCCGACTGCTCACTCAGCTTGGTGAGGGTGTCGATGGTGACGTCGAGATGGATACCACCGCTCTTGCCACTGCCGTGTGACCCGAGATGGCGCCCCTTGAGCAGATCGATGTAGATATCGGCGCGGATCTGGTCGATGGTCCGACGGTCGCCATGACGCTTCAGCTTCATCGCCTCGCTGTGGATGTACTGCTTGACGGCAGCGGCTTCCGCCGGATCGAGGTTGAGGCCCTTCAGATTTGCCGTCCCGGACAGATTGGGCTCGAGCACGACCATCCGATCCTCGAAGGATGACGCAAACTGCTTCTTCGCACTCTCGGGGTTCGTATCGACGCACAGCTTCTGCATCTTGTGCCGCAACTGGCCTGTTGTCAGCATGCGGGCATCAGGCAAGATCTGCTCGAGAACGCCGTGAGCTTCCGCATCCGACAACGCAAGAGTTGCCTCGACGAGTATCCGCGCCCGAGCCATGTCGATCCTGCCAAAGAGAAGGGCTTCGAACACCTCGGGGCGGTGCCGACACAGTGCTATCGAGAAATCCGTCTGGGACTCGGAGGAGCGCCGGGTGAGACGCAACGCCGCTCCGATCTCCGCTGCCGCACCATCGAGCGCCTCACGACCGACCGCCCATCCACGCGACTCCTCTTCGTAGACCTCGGCAATGCGGTTCATCGTCCACGAACGCCCAGCCTGGTAGTGAGAGATCTGCCGATCCTGAGCCCGCAAGGCTCTGAGCAGGTCGTAGTCGGAGAGATGCTCCCAATCGAGAGAGGCCAACAGCTGGGCCAACTCGGCACCGGGAGGAATACTCTCCAATTCCTCAGGAACAGGTGGAACGAACATATGTTCGATATTATCAGATGCTTAGGACATATCAAGAGTGTTGTAGCAAACTCAGAGGCGGTCGGATCGCCGGACGACGTCGAGCCCTACATGCCGAGCAGGCCGGACTTGAACGTGTCCTGGATGATGCGCATCACCCCGTCCATGGTCTCGGGAACGAGCAGCAGGACTGCGCTCACGCTTGCCAGGGCGGCGAAGATCTTCACCGGTAGGCCGATGAGAAACACATTCGACTGTGGGGCGAAACGGGCGGCGATGCCGAGCACGATCTCGGCAATGAACAGGGCTGCGAGTGCAGGCATGGCCATCTCGATGGCGCCGATCATCATCCGGCCCATGAGATCGAGGGCAACGTCCCCCAGACCGCCGGCCAGCGAGATCGTGCCGTTTATCGGCACCGCATCGAAGCTGATGCCGAGCCCCGCTGCAATGAGGCGGTCGCCACCGAGAACCAGGAACAGGGCCAGTGCCATGATGTTGAAGATCCGGGCGAAGACCGTGACCCGGTCGCTGGTCATCGGATCGAAGATCGAAGCCGCACTCAGGCTCGACGTAAAGTCGATGAGCGCCCCGCCGACGGTGAACAGATAGAAGATGAGCCCGGTCAAGAAGCCGAGTGCGAGCCCGACCACCGCGTTGGTGAAGCCCGCAGTGAACAGCACTGCGATGTCCCCGGAGCCGGCAAGCGGCGTCGCAAAGGTGTAGCCGAGCACGAGCACGAGCGCAGTCCTGCCCAGCTTGGGAATGGGCTTGAAGATCGGTGACACGACGACGAACCCAGCCACCCGGATGCCTGCAAGCAGCATGCCTGCTACCCAGTCGGCGTTGACGACGAAGTCGAGCGGCATCGTGCTAGCCCGAGATCGTCGGGATCAGTGACCACAGCCCGATCACCCAGGCGGTCAGCGTGTGAATCATCCACTGCCCCGAGAACAGGACGATGAGCCCCATCGCTACCAGCTTGGGCACGAAGGTCAGCGTCATCTCCTGGATCTGTGTGATGGTCTGCAGCAGCGACACCGAGACACCGACGAACAGCGCCGCCATCAGGATCGGCCCTGCAATCTTGGATGCGACCTGGAACGCCTCGACGATGATCTCGATTACCTGGGCATCGGTCATCCGACTGCCCCCCTTACCGACTCGACGACCGATCCGATCAACAACGCCCAGCCGTCGACGAGCACAAACAACAGCAACTTCAGCGGCAACGAGATGAACACAGGGGGCAGCATCACCATCCCCATCGACATCAGGACCGCCGCCACGATCAAATCGATAATGAGGAAGGGCACGAAGATGACGAATCCGATGATGAAGGCCGAGCGCAGCTCCGAGATCACGTAGGCGGGCACGAGCGTGGTCGCAGGCACATCCGCCTCGCTCGTCGGCTGAGGAGAGTCCGACATCTCCATGAACAGCCGCAGGTCCTCTTCGCGGGTCTGCGCAAGCATGAACTCCCGGAACGGCTCGTATCCGGCGGACATCGCCTCGGCCTGCCCGATCTCGCCGTGGAGCAGCGGCTGCACCGCCACTTCGTTGACTTCGCTGAATACCGGGCCCATCACGAAGACCGTCAGGAACATGGCGAGCCCGATCAGCACCTGGGACGGCGGGATGGTTTGCACACCGATGGCGTTCCTGGTGAGCCCGAGCACGATGATGAACCGGGTGAATGAGGTCATCAGCAGCAGGATGCTCGGGGCTACCGCACCGACGGTGAGCAGCAGGATGATGATCACCGTGTTGCTGAGGGCGCCGCTCTCCGACTGCACGCTGATGGAGATGTCCGGCACCGACTCGACATCAGGCACCTGGACGAGCGGCGCAACCGTCGTCGTTGTCGTCGTGGTGGTCACCGCCACGGTGTTGGCGTCGTCTGTTATCTGGGAAAAGGGATCGGGGGTCTGTGCCGCCGCCGCTCCCCCAATGAGGGTGACGGCGAAGATTGCGGCTACGAGAAGCGCCCTACTTGCGACTCGCACCGAACGACCTCCACGGAGACTGAGCCGGACCGCGCACTGTCATCAGTTGCAATCGGCGAATCAGGCCATTCCGTGGCTGTTCGGTGATTCCATTCAGCTGCGCAGCATCGGCGTCCGTTGCCGGTGCGAGCGCAGCTTCGGGTAGAGCTTCCAGCTCTGAGATGAGGCCGACACCGGACTCACCGGCGCCGACGAGGAAACGCTGCTCATCGACTTCGATGACCGCCACCCAGGTGTTCTTGCCGAGGGCGGCCTTGTCTGTGATACGGAGACGATTGGGGGAAGATCCACGCTGCTTGCGTACGTACCACCAGAGCACGAGCGGCACCGCAACGACAAGGGCAAACCCGGGGAGCACATCGACGAAGAGGTTCACGGCAAGCATCACTCGCCCCCGTAGATCTTGGTGATGCGGACGCCGAGCTGCTTGCCGACGACGACGATGTCCCCGCGTGCCACCATGGCACCGTTCACCCGCACATCGACGGCATCCCCCGCCTCGCGATCCAGCTCGAAGATGCTGCCGGGGCCCATGGTGACGAGGTCACGCACATGCACCGTTCCTCTGGCGATCTCGACGCTGAGCCGGGTGACGACGTCGGACAGGGTCTCGATGCTGCGATTGCCGGGGACGACGGTTGCCCTATCGAGGTTCGGTCGCTGCGCCGGGGCCACACTCGGCCCCCCAACGGCAGGCTCTTCGACCGGAAGAGAGCCTCCCACTAGGGAGCCGAGTGTGGCCTCGACGATGAGAATGATCGGCACCTTGGTGGCACCCGCGGTGAGATCGATGAGGATGGCCTCGGCACCGGTCACATCCAGCCCCGCAGACGAAGCAACGAGGCTCGGCGGGGAGATCTGGAAGAGAGGACCGCCTGCTGCAACGATTCCATCTGCAACAGCATTGGCGAGTGTTCCGGCCAGAGTCACCGCATCAACGACGCCACTCGCGGTGACGAGCCCACCGGCAGGCACGACGGTCAGCAGTGAGCCCGACCCGGCACCGGTGGCGAACTGGGAGCGATTCATCATCGAACCGGAGGCTGCGATCGCCTGCTCCGGAGAGACTGCGACCGGGTCACCAGCCTGGACGGGGACCCCGGCGACGGCAGTGACTGCGTCGGCGGTCGCTTCCGCCATCGCAGCCAAGACGTGCGAGCTATGGGTCGAGGTCAGCAACAATTGCCTCCGTTGTTCCGGTCTGGGTGAGCCGTGTGAGCGGCTCAGCAACAGTCCCGTCGGCCGGAACCCGGGTCAATCAAGCACTCCGCCGCCCCTGCGGAACTCCAAGGGTGTTCGCGTGTTCGCCGCAGGCGAACCATCCTGAGCGGGAGTTCCGCCCCAGCGGAACTCCAACGTGTTCGCCGCAGGCGAACCATCCTGAGCGGGAGTTCCGCCCCAGCAGAACTCCAACGTGTTCGCCGCAGGCGAACACGCAACTACTGAACCAAGACCTCGGTGACCAGCACACGCAGCACCTCACCCTGGTCGTAGACAACATGGGCTGCCTCGGTGAGCCGCTCCCGCAGGGTGGTCAGCGCATCCGGTCCGATCAACTCGTCGGCGGTGTACGTGGAGAGCACGTCGAGCATGGCGTCCTTCAGCACAGGGACCCTGTCTCCGACGACCGTCGTGTCTCCTCCTTCGGGAAGCACGACGGCGAACTTCACTCTCGCATAGCGGATGGGATCACCTGCGAGAGTGACGGTCATCTCGTCGACCTCGATCACAGGGCCGTCAGCAACAACGGTTGTCGTGGTCACGCCGGCTTCTGCCTCACTGCCACCGCCACCGCCGAGGAACAGGAAGTACACGGCGCCGAGCAGCACCACGATTCCCCCGATGATCCCGATCAGCTTGCCTTTTCCCTTCTTCTTCTCTGGTTCTGCAACGACGCCGAGTTCTTCGTCAGCCATTGGACTCACCTCTCTCAACGACGACGACCAGTTCGACACGTCTGTTGGCCGCCTTGCCTTCTTCTGTTTCATTGCTCGCACGCGGGCGGTACTCGCCGTAGCCGGTCGCAGCCAAGCGGCCCGGCTCGATTCCGCTCGATGCGTTCAGAGCCTTGAGCACTGCCAGGGCCCTGTCTGTCGACAGGTTCCAGTTGTCGTAACCGTCCCTGTCGAGAGGGACTGTGTCTGTGTGGCCCTCCACCAGGATCTCGTTGTTGAACGTCGCAAGCGTCGGGGCGATCGCCTCGATGATGGCTTCACCGTTCGCACCGAACTCAGCCGATCCGCTGGCGAAGAGAACGTGGTCTGTGGCGATGGCGATGACGAGGCCACGAGAGTTGATCTCGAAGTCGACTATCCCCTCGAGACCTGCCGCCTCGAGAGCCGAGCCAATGGCATCTCGAACCACGACCAGCTGCTCATCTGTCACCAATGCATCCGGATCTTCACCTCCAGCACCCGGGTCCTGGTCGACGTTGTCGTTCGGCTCCACGGGCTCGTTGTACTCGTTGACACCGGTGGCGTTGTCCATCTGCTGCACTTCGGGAAGGCCGTCGAGGAGCGCGGGGGCACCAAAGGTGTCGATGTCGCTCGAGCCGTCACCGAGGTCCGACCCGACGAAACCTGTCCCCGAGTTGAGCAGGCCCTCCGCAACCGCAGGGTTGTCGAACGGGTCGGCGAGGCCTGAGACGAACATCTGGAACTTCTGCTGATCTACCTGGGAGATCGCGTACAGCATCACGAAGAAAGCAAGCAGCAGGGTGACTACATCTCCGTAGGTCGTCAGCCAGCGCAGCTCGTTCGGCTCCTCTGCCTTCTTGCGTTCCCGTGCCATCAGGCGGCCTTCCCGCTGAACCGCTTCGACCGCTCGTGGTGACCGACACGCTGGCTCGGGTTGATGTAGGCCTCGAGACGCTCAACCACCATGCGGGGGCTTGCTCCACCTTGCACCGCGAGGATGCCGTCCATGACGAGGTCTTTCTGCGCAACCTCGAGGTCGTGGAGGCGCTGCAGTTTGGAGGCGATGGGGAGGAACACCAGGTTGGCGAAGATCACACCGTAGAGGGTCGTCAGCAGGGCGACCGACATTCCGAGGCCGAGCTGGGCGGGATCGGAGAGGTTGCCGAGCATGTTGATCAGGCCGACGACGGTACCGACCATCCCCATGGTCGGGGCATAGCCGCCCAGGGCCTTGAGGAAGCCGATGACCGGTGCATGGCGCTCCTCGAGCGCAGCCATCTCGATCTCCAGCACATCGCGAACCATGTCGCCGTCGACACCGTCCACGATCTGCTGCAGCCCGAGCTTCATGAACGGGTCGTCGAGCCCTTCGAGTTGCTCCTCCAGAGCGAGCACGCCTTCCTTCCTTGCGATCTCGGCGAACTTCATCAGCCGATCGATTGCCTCGCCGGGATCCGGCTCCTTGCCGGTGAAGGAGAGCAATATCCCCTTGGGCACCGGCTTCAAGTCGGCGATCTGGAATCCGCTGAGCGAGACCCCGATGCTGCCGAGAACGACCAGAACGAGCGAAGAGGGGCCGATGAGTGCACCAAAGGAATTGCCGTCCATGACCGTGGCGACAACGATCGACATGATGGCGACGATGATGCCGACGTAGGTGGTCATCTCCTACTCCCCCTCACCGTCGATGGCGTATAGCTTGGCTCGGCCGCGAGGTCGCTTGTTGTGTGCCGCGGCGAGCACCGAAGCGCGAATCCTCTCGATCTTGGCAACGAGGTGGGCCGGTACGTCGACGACGACCATACGGCGCCCACCGGTGAGGACAATCACCGTATCCGGTGTCTCTTCGATCGCCTCTATGAGGTTGGCGTTCAACAACACCGTTTGGCCCGCAATGGGCGTAACCGGAATCATGAATCGCACCTCCTTGTGCTCTCCGGTCCGAAATCCGTTTCGGTTGGTTCGGTTACTTCATCGGCCTTACTGTCGGGAGGCGGCGCTTCCGCTTAATGACCATTTAGTGATCATTCCTCGCCCCGCGCCACTCACTCGGACGACTCGGGAGTCCGCACCTCGATGACATTGGCCAGCGGGATGTGGAAGCCCGAGTCGAGCTCCAGGATGGGGCCGTCAGCGGTGAACCGGACGGTCTCGACCAGCCCTGAGACCGCTTCTCCGCTCGTCGTGTAGGCCGACACGTCCTTGCCGACGGTGCCCATGGCCAACGTGGTTTGCTGGAATCCGAGCAGGGCCTGATTGGTCTCGGAGATCGCCTGCAGTGTCTCTACCGTTGTGAACTGGGCGGTCTGCTCGAGCATCGCGGAAGCGTCGGTGGGCGCCAGCGGATTCTGATACTTCATCTGGGCCACCAGCAGCTTCAAGAACGCGTCACTGTCCAGCTGGCCAAGCGCGTTCGTGGTGGAGGTGGCCTGCGCCTCGGTGGCACTGCTCACTGATTCGATCATGTCAGATCCTCAAGTCATTGTCGGTCGGGCGGTTGATGGACGGTCGAGCTCGACGAGGCAGTTCTTCTTCACCACGTTGGTACTCGTTTCCGCCGCGGCGACGACCGTCACCGGTCATCACGAAGCCGCGATCGGCGAGCACGCTCTCCAGCTCGCTCATGAATGGTTGGAGCCCTGCGGATGCCGGTGATGAGGAGGTAGGAACCACATGCACCGCGGCGCCGCTGCGCACCGAGACAACGAGTCGGAGACCCTCGAGCTCCGGGATGTCGACGATCATGGTGCGGGGCGGCGGCTGATTTGCCTGCAGCTCCACCGCCTGAAGGACCCGTTCTGCAAGCGCCGTGTGCTGGGTGGGCGCGGCCGGAGACGTGAAGCTGCTCACTGCCGAAGTGCTGTGAGTGACCGGCTCCGGTGAAAGGGAGACGATACGATCGGTGCCGTGCGACGATGCTGGTTCGAGCTCGATCTTGCTGTCGGTCACCTGCACCGGGTGCTCGGCACCAAGGCTGACCGCAGCCTCCTCGACGGGGACCGGGCCCGAAGCCGTGACGGGAGCCGCAGGCTGAAGTGCCGCTGCTGCGCTCTGGTCCTGCTGTGGGTCTATGGGAGGCGCAGGCTTCACAACTACGTCACCGGATACGATACGGCCCGCTGAGACTGGCTCGAGATCCACGTCATCTGACGGACTTGTCTCCTTTGCGGGAGTAATTACGGGCATCTGCTCGTATGTGTCTCCATCGCCCGCGACCGGCAGTTTCCCCGGCTCGACCGGAGTCGGACTGACCCGGTCACGTTCGGCCGGGGCGGTGTCTCCTTCGACCGGGACCGGATCGACGAAGTCTCGCTGCGTTGGGACCTGGGCGGACCCGTCCGGCACCGCAGGCGTCTCTGCCGCGCCTGCTGCCGGCGTCGGCTCCGTGATCTCGGGTGCGACCGGCGCGGCATCTGCCAAGCCGCCGTCGACGGTGGTGACCCCGGCGCCCGGTAGATCCTCAGGACCGACCACCGGGAGCGTCGGATCGGTGTCTTTGCGGACCGGACCGACGACGGGTGTTGCCGGATCGGGAACCGTGGGCTCGACTTCATCACCAATGATCACCGGCTCGGTCGCAACCGGCACTGTGTCACTCGGCCTCGTGATCGAGAACTGTCGGGTGGGGACCACACCGACAAAGAACTGTTCTTTGCGGGAGATTGTCTTGTCGAGGTGCCGCGTGTCACCTTCCGTCTCGGCATCAACGGGAGATTGCCCGGTGTCGGTCTCCTCGCCTGCGATCGCCGTGACTGCATCGGTTTCGAGCTGCGGTGTCATCCCCAGCGTCTTGGCGAGCATCTCTCCGAAGGTGACGTCACTGTGAGGCGCATCCACCGTTGCGGTTGCGGTCGCTATCGGCAGCATTGTGTTCTGTGGTTCGATCATCACGCGACGCCTCCGAGCTGTCGGTAGTAGTCGAGGACCGCAGGCACGTACGCCCGGGTCTCTGGGATTTCTGGGATTCCACCGGCTTCACGCACCCGATTCGGCCCTGCGTTGTATGCGGCCAACCCGAGCTCTATCGAGCCGAACTCGTCGATGGCCCACGACAGGTAGCGAGCACCACCCACGAGGTTCTCCACAGCGTTACCCGGATCGACACCGAGGCCCGCCGCGGTCGCAGGCATGAGCTGGGTGAGCCCGATCGCACCCGATGGGGAGATGGCATCCGGGTTGAATCCGGACTCCTGCCAAACCATTGCGGCCAGCAGCCTCGGATCTAGACCAGCCTCGCCTGCGGCAGCCTCGATCTCATCCGCCCACTGCCTACCCGCGGCCGGCAGTGAGTCCTTCCAGCTGCCACTGATGGCGCTGGTGAAGGTCGCTCCGGTGAGGGTGATCGGTGTACCCAGGATCCCGAAGGGCACCACCGCGGTCTGGGTGGTGGAAGGCGTAGCCATCGCCTTGACGACGTATGCGCCGTCCGAGGTGGCTTCGGCCTCCGCTGCCTTCAACGTGTCGGCGAAGCTACTCGTCGCGGGCATGTTGCGGCGGAACTGGCTCTGGATCTCGTTGATCCGGCCGTGAGCAACACGCAGCATCGGAACAGTCATACGAGACCGTCCCCGGTCCTCGCGTGCAGCATGCCCATGAGATCGTCCATGGCCTTCTCTGCAGACTTGGCGGCTTCCTGAGCCATCTCCTGGTTCTTCTTCTCATCGAGCCGCTCTGCGGCATCGAGATCGGCTGCGGCCCGGCGCCACGCGTCGGATTTCACGTGCATCGCCCGCTCGGACTGCTGGACCACCTGAGCGGCGGCGACGAGCATCTCGTGCGAGCCGAGCCCACGAAGTTGGAGCGAACGCAGCTGGGCGACCCCGAGGATCTCCTCGACCGGTAGCTCCTGCGACTGCTTCTCTCTCAGCTCGTCGAGCTTGCGCCTCGCCCGGTCGTGGGCCTGTCTGGTGTTGGCGAGCGAGGCACGCGCCTGCTTCTCCTCGATCGCCCGCAACCGGACCAGCACGTTGAAAGGATTCCTCTTGGTCACGACGCCATCCCGATCTGCGCTCTGAGGGCTTCGAGCTGACCCCAAGCCTGCTCGAATTCGACGATCTCGTCCGAAGGCTGGCGGAGGAATTCAACCAGGCTCGGCTTGGCGGCGAGGCCACGATCGGCCGCCGGGTTGGTGCCCGGCACATACGCCCCGACCTCGACGAGCTCCCTGACCTCTTCGGCTGCGGCGAGAGCATCCTGGGCGGCGACCACGATGGCACGCCGGTCCGGGGACACGAGGCGTGGTGCCAGCCGGGAGAGTGATGCGAGAGGATCGATCGCGGGATACCGGCCGGAGATGGCGATCCTGCGGTCGAGAACAACGTGGCCGTCGAGAATCGACCGGGCCGTGTCCGCGATCGGGTCGTTCATATCGTCGCCTTCGACGAGGACCGTGTAGTAGCCGGTGATGGTCCCAACCGAACGCGGCCCTGCCCTTTCGAGCAGGCGAGCCATCAGCGAGAAGACCGAAGGCGTGTAACCACGAGCGGTCGGCGGCTCGCCTGCGGCGAGACCGATCTCACGCTGTGCCATGGCCAGCCTGGTGAGCGAGTCCATCAGCAGCAAGACATCCTTGCCCCTGTCGGCAAACCATTCAGCGATCCTTGTGGCCAGCAGTGAAGCCCTGAGCCGCATCAGCGCGGGTTGATCACTGGTGGCAACGACCACGATCGAGCGTTTCATGCCTTCGGGGCCGAGCTCATCTTCGATGAACTCGCGGACCTCACGGCCACGCTCGCCGATGAGTGCCAGTACCGCGATGTCGGCACCCGTGCCACGGGCCATCATGCCCAAGAGAGTCGACTTGCCGACCCCGGAGCCGCCGAAAATTCCGATACGCTGGCCCTTGCCGGTCGTACAGAACGTGTCGAGCAACCTGATCCCGGTCGGAAGCGGTTGTCTGATGCGAATCCGCTCGAGTGGTGATGGGGCTGGGGCGCTCACATCGGTGGGCTCACCCACGAGTGCAGGCCCGCTGTCGATGGGCCTGCCTAGCCCGTCGATGACCCGGCCCACCAATGATTCGGCCATCGGCATCGAGAGCCCCGTACGCTCGACCAGGACAATGTCACCCTTGCCGACGCCTCCCACCTCGCCGTACGGAAGCACCCTTGCGCCCTCGGGAGTCAGCGCGATGACCTCCGCCTGGCGTACCTCGTCGCCGGCGCGGATGGCCAGAGAGTCCCCGATCTTGAGACGGAGGCCGCGGACTTCGAGCTCGTGGGTGGTCACCCGGGCAACGCGCCCCGAGACCCGCCACGGAGAGACCCCGTGTAGTTCGGCCATCCGGGATTCGAGCAGCGTCGTCACAACAGTGCCTCGCGCGCCACCTGGAGAGCGGCCTCTCTGGTGAGATCGGCACTCGCCCAGCGACCTGCGATCCTCGCTTCGCCGGGCCGTAGCGAGGGGTCCCGCTGCATGGTCACACCGTTGGGCAGTCGCACCGACTGGCTCACGGCATCCCAATCCTGGGGATGGATCGCAACAATGATGTCCTCGTCGTCGAGACTGGAGACCGCATCGGCAATCCGCCTCGCCAGAGCCTGCCCCTGGTCCGGAGGAAGCTCTCCGACGACGAATTCGGCGATCTCGAGAGCGATGTCGAGCGTCTGCATCACGTCGGCGGCGCGATGCTCGGCCAGCCGTCGCACTGCATCGCGGAGTGCGCCGTCCACCCTGGAGACCGTGCCCTTCATCTCGGCGGTCCCGGCTGCGTACCCTTCCCTCCTGCCGGCCTCGAACGCTTCGGCACGGACTCGTTCGATGAGGTCGGCGGTGGAAGCATCGACGAACTCGAGCCCGGCGCTGCCAAACGCCGGGGGTGCAGTGACGGATGCGTTGCGAATAACCCTATTCAATGAGCTCGTTCTCCTCACCGCGCGAGATCACGATCTCACCTGCTTCTTCGAGCAACCGCACTGCCGCGATCACCTTGGTACGGGCCAGGTCGACGTCGGTGCGACGAACCGGTCCCAGCAAATCGATCTCCTCGAGCAGGCTCTCCTTGGCCCGCGAGGACATGTTGCGCATGATGGCGTCCGACAGCTCGTCGTTCGCCCCCTTCATCGCAAGGGCAAGCTCCTGAGTGCTGACATCCTGGAGCACACGCTGGATAGAGCGGTCGTCGAGCGTCACGAGGTCGTCGAAGACGAACATGAGCGCCCGAACCTCGTCTGCGAGCTCCTCGTCGATGTTGCGGAGCCGCTCCATGACGGCGCGCTCTGTGGCCCGGTCGGAGTTGTTGAGCACGTTGGCCAACTCTTTGACACCACCCCTGGCTACACCGGGCTCGTCGGCGGCAACCGGTCCGAGCTTGCGCTTGAGCACACCCTCGACGGAACGAATCACTTCACCGGAGATCCTCCCCATCTTGCCAACCCGCACTGCAACTTCAGCCTGAAAGTCCTCGTTGAACCTCTTGAGCACCGTGGCGGCGTAGGCGGCAGGCTGGTGAGCGAGAATCACGGCGACGGTCTGCGGATGCTCGCCTGCGAGCACGTCGCCCAATTGCTCTGCGTCGATCTGGCGCACGAACCCAAACGGGACCGCCTCTAGATCGTTCATCATCCGCTCCAAGACCTGCGGCCCCTGGGTGCTGTTCCATTGGGTCAGCAGATCGCGGGCATAGTCGACGCCTCCGGAAGCGAACACGTCTTTCGACCTGGCGGCGTCGTAGACCTCCTGGAAGACGGCATCGATGGTTTCGGGCCGGAGCCGACCGATCTTGGCCACTTCGGTAGCCAATTGCTCCACCTCGGCCTCACTGAGGTGATCCAGCATCCCAGAAGCCGCCGTCGAGCCGACCGCGACAATCAGCGCAGCAGCCTTCTCCTCGGGCGCAGGGATGTGCTCATCGCCGATCAGCCAACCATGTCCGCAGCAGCACCGCGATCTCCTCCGGCTGCTTCTGTACCAGGTTCATGACCTCAGGATGGATGCTCACGCCCTCCTCGGTCTCGCCCTTCCCGACTGCGGCAGGGCCGCTGCCGAGGGCGGGCTGGACTATCTCGAGCGCCGCGCTTCTGGCCTTTTTCGAGCCACGGGCCATCATCAGCAGAGCACCCATGACGAGAAGCAGTACCAGACCGCCGACAGCTTGCGGAATCAACGACATGATGTCCGTCGATGACGCCGCTGCTTCCGGGGACGCATCGGCGGTGGCGACCTCGGGGACGGGGAACGGGATCGTTGAAACCGAGATGGTGTCGCCACGGGTCGTATCGAGACCGACGGCTGCCGCAACCAGAGACTCGACCTCAGAACTGGCGGGAATCGTAACCCCGGTCAGCGAGCCATCGTCCATCACAACGGCAACCGAGAGTTGCTCGACCTTGCCGGGTGCGGTGATCTCTCGTGAGATGACGTTGTCGACACCGTATTCCCTGACGACCTCACTGCGGTCGTACGTGTAGTCGCCGTTTGTATCGACCGTCACAGTTTCGCCTTCGACACCGAGCGTGCCGCTTGCCGGAGTCCCAGTCCCGATGTAGCTCTCGTCGACGGTTGACTCACGTAGCGCTACGGCACTCTCCTTGTCGTAGGTCTGGGTCTCGACAGACTGCTCGTCGAAGTTGAGCTGCGCCCGCACCACGACGGATGCCGAGTCGGTCCCGACGACGGTGGTGAGCAGATTGAGGACGTCGTTGGTGAGGGCGGCTTCGAAATCGTGAGTCATGCGCAGGTTGCGGTTGCTGACCGCTGAATCTTCTGCGATGTCGCCTGCGGCATGGAGTACGGTGCCCTCGACATCAGCGACGGTGACATTGGCCGGCTCGAGCCCTTCGACACCGGATGCGACCAGGAAGGTCACGGTCTCGATCTCGAGGTCGCTCAGAGGAGCCGAGGTCTCGAGGAGCACGGACGCGGTTACCGCCTGCTCATCTTCTGCGAAGAGAGACTCCTCGGGGATAACGAGATGGACGGTGGCGGTTGTGATGTCATTCATGGCCTGCAAAGTGAGGGCCATCTCTCCCTCGAGAGCACGCTGGTAGTCGACCCGCTGCCGGAAGTCTGAGACATTGAGCCCCTGGTCATCGAGTAGCGAGTAGCCCTGGGGAGCGGCGCCGTTCTCGACGCCGGCCTCGGCAAGTGCCGCCCTGATCGTGTACACATCGGACTTGGGGACCAGCACCCGGGACCCGCCAGCTTCGATCTCGTAGGGAACACCCTGCCGGTCGAGCTCGTCGACAACAGTGGAAAGAGTCGAGTCATCGAGACCCGAGTAGAGCACCGTATATGAGGGTGTGCTCACCCATTTGAAGAACAGGAAGGCTGCCATGACCAGGACAACGGCTGCAATGCCGATAACGACCTGGTGGGCCAGGGGCAACGAGACCAGCATGTCTCCGACGCGATTACGACGTTCCATCTCAGATCTGCATCCTCATGATTTCCTGGTATGCCTCAATGGCCTTGTTACGAACCTGGACGAGCAGATCGACACTGAGCTGAGCCTTCGTCATGGACGTCATCAGCTCCTGCACTGAGGTCTCGCCCCCGGTGGCTATGTCCTGGGCGATGGCGTCTGCGTTGAACTCGGCCTCCGAGACGGCCTCGAGTGCCGAGGAGATCGTGTCCCCGAAGCCCTCTGCTGCTTTCTCGGTGGTGAAAGACTGAGCGGCCTCGATGCCGGCTGTCCCGCCGATGCTCGAGATGGGTGGCAGTGTCATTAGCGTCCAATCCTCAGTGCGGCCTGATACGTTTCTTCGTTGGTCTTGATGACCTGGAGATTCATCTGGTAGCTCCGCTGGGCGGCGATCATGTCCGCCATCTCCTTGGAGAGATCGACAACGGGACGCACCACGTAGCCGTCCTCGTTGGCGAGTGGGTGATCCGGGTCGAATACGAGCATCGGATCACCGTCCGACTCGAGAATCTCCACGGCTCTCGTCCCTTCCCCGACGCCGTTCTCATTCAGCGCCTCCTCAGCGTGAATGAGCTTGGCCCGGAACGGGTCCTCGTCGGCAGAGCGGATCGTGTTGACATTTGCGATGTTGTGAGCGATCGCCTCCAACCACAGTTGGGAGACGTCGGCTCCGGAGCGGGCAATGTCGAGAGCGTCGAAGGCACCCATTACGCAGTCCTCCCGATCGCCGAGCGCATCAGCCCGGCCTTGAAGTTGAAAGCTTCGACCATCGCCTGCTGGAGCAGATTGGTCTCCATCATGTCGACGACCTCGTTCTCGATGTTGACGTTGTTGCCGATGGCGTCGACCGGGTCACCGGTGCCGGTGATCTCCGGGCCGCGGACCCGCTCGATGTTGCTGCTGTCGAGTGCCCGTCGCAGCTGGTCCTCGAAAGAGACCCGGGAAGCGCGGAAACCCGGGACCTCGGAGTTGGACACATTGTTGGCGATGACCTCGGCCCTGGTGTTGAGCGCATCCATGGCGTATTCGATTGCCGCCATTGTCTGGTCGGAGATCGGAACCATGCTCGCCTTTCTTCTAGACGCGAAAGGGAAGAACGCAGGTGCGCTCTTCCCTGATGCTTCGCGAGATCCATCTCGTTTAGGTTGTATTCCCCCCGTCGGCCGACGGGCGGGTGACATAAGGGCTATTGGGTCGGGTTGTGTGCGGATTTCATCGGCGTCACGCCTGGCTCTGCAGCGACTGGAGATCGCGCACGACGTTCTCCGACAGACCGGTCAGCTCACGATGGGCACGCTGCTCTGCGTCTTGATCGCCTGCCTCGTGAGCCTTGATCACGTCGAGGATCAGTGCATGGAGGCTCGTGTGATCGCGTTCCAGCGTGTTGATCTCGGGCAGATGGCCATACGTGACCAATCCGGAGCCGTACAGCCACCGACCCAGCTCACACTCTCGATGTGATGCCACGTCCTCCGGATGAATAGCCTCGGCTCCGCTCAGGTAGTTTCCTATGCGGGCACTCCAGGCCCGGTGCGCCGCAATCGCCGAGGCGAAGTCGAGGCTGGCGTCTCCGAAGGTGAATCCGCGCAGTACAGCCGCCAATTCCTGCGAGCTCGCAGAGAGGTCGGCCGCGGTATCGCTCAGTTCGCTCCCGGTTGCTGCCATCTCCTCCGAAGACGCAGCCACCTCCTCGGCAACCGCCGAGTTCGCCAGAGCTACTGATGCCAACTCCGCAACCCCGGTGCCGATTGCACCCGTTGCCTCGGCAATGGCGTCTACCGAGCCGACCACCTGACGGACCCGCGCATCGACGTCGTTGACGGCATCCGCGATGCCACCGAACGCGGCAGTTGCTCGGCCGATCACCTCAGCGCCTGCGACCACGTCCTTCTGCCCGGCCTGGGTGGCGGTGCGTGCATCGGATGCCGACTGGCGCATTGCACCCACCAACTCGGCAATCTCTTGGGTGGACGACGCAGACTCCTCAGCGAGGGCCTTGACCTCAGCGGCAACGACTGCGAAGCCTCGACCGGCTTCGCCCGCCCGAGCTGCCTCGATCGCAGCGTTGAGCGCGAGCAAGTTCGTCTGCTCGGCGATGGCCCTGATCAGACCAACTATCTCATTGACCTTCTCGGATCTGTCGCCGAGAGCGACGACGGTATCCGCCACCGCGGTGAACGACGATGTGATCCTCTCCATGGCGGCGGTGGCGTGCTCCAATTGGTCGCGGCCCGCGCCCGCCTTTTGATCGGCCTGCTGTGTGATCTCGGACACGGCGCCGAACGACTCAACGGCAGCGGCGACGGCTTGCTCTATCTCGGAGACGTGCCCGGAGACCCGCTCGGTGATTGCCGCCTGGGAAACAGCTCCGTCGGCCACCGAGCCGATCGCGTCGGCGACATCGCTCGCTGCCTGTGTTGACTCGCGGGATGCCGTGGCGAGGCGGTCCGATCCGTCCTGCACGCGCCTGCTGCTCTCGGCTGCGGTCCCCACCACATCGGCGAGACTCTTGGTCATCTCGGCGAAAGAGCTCTCCACCTCGGCGAGAGCTCCCCTTATCTTGGCGTAGTCGTCTGCGGCCGGGCCGGCCGGATCGACGACATCGAGACCAATCGTTGCATTGAGGTTGCCTGCGGCGATCTGGCGAGCAGCCACAACGATCTTCGGGATCTCGATCGACACCAACGCATCCAGCCGGTCGGCGCGAGTACGTCGGGCGCTTCCGAGAGCCCTGGGGTTGATGCGGTGCCACAAGCGCCGCGGTTGAGACTCGTTCGTGGTGGAGTCCATTCCGGCCTTTCTTCTCTGATGTCGTGAGACGGTGCCTGCTACGTCGGCAGGACTCGGCAACTGTTTAGCCGGCGACTCAATAATCTCTGCTGCGTGACCGACGGTCACAAATGGTGGTGGGGCTTCTGCTCGACTACTGAGATGGCGGCGAGGACCGCAACCGTGATTCGAGCCTGGCCCTGTGCCCGCTCCAAGTCGATGCGCTTGATGATCCTGCCCATCTCGGTGGACGAATAGCCGGGAGCGAGGCTGGTCAGGGCCAGTGCCGTGACATCGCTACGGCACGATTCACAGCCGCGAATGTGGTCGTGATCGACGACCAGGCGATCCACGGTCCTCGGGACGACCTCCTCCAATGTGTTGGTCACGGGCATCGCTACTCCTTTCCCGCGGTCGAGACGAACTCGCCGCTTTCGAACTGCAACGAAGCACGCCGGGCACTGGTACCGCCTACAAACGCTGTGTTGGGTCGGAACCCGTGCTCTCTCAGCAATTTCGCGGCGAGGTCGGTGTTGCGCTCGCCGATCGCGGCAGACTCGCTATTTGCGCCAAACGTGAACATCTGGGCTCCTCCAACCACCCACGCCTTGCACCGTGCCTTGGGTACCCCGGCCTTCTTCAACTGCTCTATGAGAAAAGGGACTGCCGTCTCCACGTACTTCCCAGGCTGGTCGGAAGCATCTCCGCTGCGCGGCTGGGCCAACAGCGCGTGCGCCGCCACTGCCATTCTCCCCGGGGCGAGGATGAAGATCCCGGCACAACTCCCGAGGCCGATCATCTCGATGACGTCGTCCGGCTGTGTGGCGACCGCGGTCTGCCCAATGCTCACTACGAATCTCGCCATCAGAGCAGTGATTCCACGTGCTGGAGTGACGACTTGCCGGGAAAGTAGATGAGCTCTGCTGGCGAGCGGCCATCCTCGAGACGCAGCCAGCAACGAACCAACGTGTATTGGGCACTGTCGGGTGCCATCGCAAGCACAGTCTGCATGATCGCAGCGCGATCGCCACTCGCCGTCGCAGGAGGTGAGTGGTGACCCTCGACACCAAGCATCGAGCCGATCGCCTCGAGAAAGCGAGCCGCAAAGATGTTGCCGATCTCACCGATGGCATCTGCCTCGAGCTCAGGTGGGGCCCCGAGCGCCTCGAGATAGCCGGCAGGCTCTGCGATAAAGAGTGTGATTACCCCATCGAGCTCGCCGGTGCATTCGAGCAGGACCACCGACGTGCTGGTGTCGCCCTCGATGAGAAGCTCACACGCATGTGACAGGTCGACCTGATAGGCCATGGGAGAATCGAGCGTCACCTGCGAGTGGAGAAACGACGCCAGAGCGGTTGCCGCATTGCCGGTGCCAATGTTGGCAATTTCGCTGTAGGCGTCGAGGTATTGATCCTGAGCGACCATTCCTTGTTCTCCTCGTTGTTTCACTCGATCGGGACCTCAGTGCCGCGATGATCCCGAAATCACCTGTCGGCCACCGTCGCCTCGAGGAAAGTGGCGTCTTCGGCTCCGGTGCCGCAGCACCCACGGAAGTCAGGTGTCCTTTAGCAACCCTTGCAGCGGCCGACCTTGAGCAGGTAATCGCGATAAGTGAAGGCGACCGTGCCCCAGAAAACTCTCAATCAGAGCCAGATCGATGCGCTGATAGCCGCCGCGGGCAGGAAGGTCGAGTCATACGACTATCACGTGGGCAAGGCTTTCGACAGTGGCACCGTTGCAGAGATCTCAGCGCTGCACAAGGCGTTCACCACCGACCTGGCTCAGCGACTCACCGGCCTGCTTCAGGTTCCGGTCATGGTGGAGGATCAGGGCATCGACCAGGCACGATTCGAGTCGTACATGCACGCCCTCCCGAGCCCGACCATGGTCGGTGTCATCAAACTGAGCCCAGGCGACTTCATCGCCGTCACCGACATCGCCAACCACCTCGGGTTCGCCATGCTCGATGTGCTTCTCGGTGGGACGGGCCGGCCCGCCGGCTTCCGCGCCTTTACCGACCTCGAGGCAATCTTGCTGGGCGAGATCGTCGACCACGTCGGCTGGGCGATCCGCGCCGCATTCGAGACGCACATCCCCTTCGAGCCATCAGTTGCCGACCTCCAATCCAGGCCTGCGATCGGCCACGTATCGGTTGCCTCCGATTCCGTTCTCATCCAATCCTTCCGCGTCCACCTCGATGCTGCATACCCAAGCGAGGGCATCCTCAGCGTCTGCTACCCACGCCAGTTCCTCGAGGCGGTCCTCGAGAACCGGCCGGGGCGGGAGCTGTCTGTTGACGATGGCGCGACCTACGGTGCAACGGCAGAGCGGATCGAAGAAGCCCCACTCCGGCTCAGCGCCCGGATCAACGGAGCGACGCTGACCCTGGGTGAGCTCTCGGCGCTGCAGCCGGGAGACGTCGTTGTTCTCGGAAATCCCGTCGATGAGCCTGCCGTCGTCTCGGTAGGTGACATCGCGCTCTTCAACGGTGAGGTTGGCCATCACAACGGAAAGGTCGCCCTCCGTATTACCCAATGGATGGAAGATGACCACTGAAACAAATCATCAGCTGATAGTGGGCCTCGAGGGCGCGGCAGCGGCCATGATCGCCGGCTCCGCAAAGAACCTGGGCCAACTCCTCGGTGTACCTGTCGAGTTCGACCTACTCGAGATCTCCGAGTCAACGACCCGGGTCCCCGAGAAGGTCGAGGAGGGGCTGCAACTGAGCGTTGAGTTCGATGGTGCACTCACCGGCGACTCGTGGCTCGTCGTCTCCCAGGAGGACGCCAAGGCCATCGTGAGGATCATGACCAAGGGCATGGACGTCGCAGAAGACGACCTGCTCGGCGAACTCGGGATGTCGGCCCTGTCCGAGGCGATGAATCAGCTCATGGCTGGGGCTGCCACCGCGCTCAGCGACGGGCTCGGCGAGCGCATCGACATATCGCCGCCAACTATCTCAACGAGCCCACAGCCTGAAGAGGTCGACGGGGACGCGGTCATCGTCACATATCAGGGGGAGATCGGGGGCCAGGCACACTCCAAGGTCTTCTGGAAGATCAACCGCGACCTCGCCGAGAGCCTTGGTTCCAGGTGGCTGATCGCCACAGGCGGCAACACGACAACCGCCCCGCCCTCGGCGCCGACGGCACCCGCACCTGCGGCGTCACCACCTACCCATGACCCCGCAGGCCCACCGGTCGGCGGTGGCGTGATCAGCTCCGTCGAACTGGGCATCGCCGTGGAGCTCGGGAACGTCTCAATGACCATCGGCGAGCTTCTCCGCATGGGAGAGGGAAGCGTCGTGACGCTCATCCAGACCGTTGGAGACAATGTGGTAATGCTTGCCAACGGCACACCTGTTGCCAGCGGAGAAGTCGTCATAGTCGACGGCACCCTCGGGTTCCGTGTCTCGGAACTCATCACAGAAGCCAAAGGAGCGTAAGGGAACATGGCACGGATAATGATCGTCGACGACAACGCATTCATGCGCAACACCATCAAAGGGGTGTTGACTCAGGCTGGCTTCGATATCGCCGCTGAGGCCGCCGACGGCAACGAGGCAGTAAGCACTTACGCTGCGGCGCAACCCGACCTGGTCACGATGGACATCACGATGCCGAACATGGACGGCGTCGAGGCCCTCAAGGAGCTGCTCAAGAAGGATCCGGGAGCCAAGGTCGTGATGGTGTCGGCAATGGGCCAGGAATCACTCGTCGTCGAGGCCGTCACTGCTGGCGCCGTCGACTTCGTCGTCAAGCCATTCGAACCGGCACGTGTTGTCGATGCGATCAACAAGGCGTTGGCATAGCCAGGTCCGGAATACGGAGGAAAGCATGCAAGAGACAGGCAAGCAGGACCAACTGCAGCTCGTTGCGTTTCGGCTCGGTGCCGAGGAATACGCAATACCGATCGAGATGGTCGAGAGCATCATCAAACTCGGCCCGCTCACGAGCGTGCCCGGCTCGCCTCCGTACGTGCGGGGTGTGATGAATCTCAGGGGCAGGATCATATCTGTGATCGACCTCCGGCAGCGCTTCGGAATGCCTTCCGGCAACGACCAACCCGAGGGGCGCATTCTCGTGGTGCAGTATGCCGAGACGACCATAGGAATCCTCGTCGATAGCGTGTCCGAGGTGTTCAACCTCGACGAGATGGATTTCCAGCCGCCCCCGCCTGAGCTCGGCAACGGTGCCGTCGGCGGTGTCGACGGCATCATCCACGCCGACGAGCGTCTCATCGTCCTCCTCAACGTCGAATCCATCCTCCGCTCAACGGCGGAAATCGAGGAATTGGTAGCGACTGCGTCATGAACGCTACGCACCGTGTTGTGGTCGTCGACGACTCTGCCCTCATGCGGCAGACCGTTTCGGACGCGCTCGCGTCGATCCGCGGCGTCGAAGTCGTCGCCACCGCGGCGAGCGGCCCCGAGGCAGTCAAGGTCATCGCCGAGCACAGGCCGGACATCGTCTCCCTCGACATCGAGCTGCCCGGAATGAACGGGCTCGACGTGCTCGAAGAGACGATGCGGCGCAACCCAACACGGGTCGTACTGGTCTCCGCGTACACGACAGACGGTGCCGAGACCACCATCGAAGGCCTCGCTCGCGGTGCACTCGACTTCGTACCGAAGCCGAGCGTCGAGGAGGGGATCGACGTCTTTCGGGTACGCCTGCGGCGAACTTTCCGGGCAGCGCTCGCCGCCAAGCTACCCAACTCTGATCTGCCGCCGGATTCTCCGGCGCGTGCACCAAGGCCGCGCCCGCTGCGAGCAACGGCGATTGCTGTGATCGCCTCATCGACTGGTGGTCCCCAGGCCCTCTACGAGTTCTTCTCCTCGTTCACCAGACCCCCGGCTTTCCCCATCGCAGTCGTCCAGCACATGCCGCCGAAGTTCACCTCCAAGATGGCAGAGCGTCTCGACCGTGCCGGGGTGATCCCGGTTGCGGAGGCAGCCGACGGAGATCGGCTCGAAAGAGGCATGGCACTGATCGCACCGGGTCATGCACACCTGGAGATTCTGAGGGATCGGGTTCACCTGACCGATGGCGAGCCTGTTGGCGGCTTGCGACCCCGCGCCGACATCGCTCTCACTACCGCAGCACAGCATTACGGCAGGGACGTCACCGGGATGGTGATGACCGGGATGGGGACCGATGGGCTGCTCGGGTGCCGCGAGGTGAAACGATGTGGAGGTCAGGTCATCGCCCAGGACGGGCCTTCATCCACGGTCGATGGCATGCCACGTGCGATACGGAACGCGGGATTCGCCGAACAGATCGGATCACCCTCTTTCCTGGCCGCTGTGCTCGAGGCGACCCCGGCTTATCCGCTTGGTGTCACTGCGGCGGGGAGGCCGTCTTGAACACCCTCGCAGACGTCCGCACGATCATGAGCCGGTACGAGTCCCTGGAGATCGGCGGCATCCGTGATGCGCAGCTCCAGCGGAGAATCTCGAGCTTCATGCGCCGCGCTGGATTCGACGATGAGGCAGAGTTGGTTGCCCAACTCCGCCGCGACGCCCAACTGCGGGCCAGATTGATGGATGCATTGACGATCAATGTCACGTCCGTCTTCCGAAATGCGGACTCTTGGGAGCTGTTGCGCCACAACCTCATGCCGCGGCTCGGGCCCCGGCTGAAGATGTGGAGCGCCGGAGCTTCGACTGGTGCCGAAGCGTATTCGATGGCGATCAGCGCCAAGGAGAACGGCCAGAGCGCCGACATCATCGCCACCGACATCGACCAGCGCAGCCTCGAGAAGGCATTGCTCGGCCGGTATCCCAAACAGGAGCTCAATGAGACCCCGGCGAGCATCAAACAGAAATACTTCACAGAGAATGGCGAGTTCTGGGTAGCAGACCCGGAACTACGTCGTTCCATCCGGTTCAAGAGACATGACTTGCTTGCCGAGCCGGTGGTTGGCACAGGATTCGACCTGATCGCCTGCCGCAACGTGGTCATCTACTTCAGCCGGGAGGCCCAGATGGATCTTCACCGGAGGCTTGCTGCCGCGTTGCGTCCCGGCGGGATCCTATTCATCGGCGGCGCCGAGCGAATCTCCGATCCCGTGGAAATCGGGCTCGAGCCGATCGATCGACCCTTTTACATGCGCAAGGAAAACATCAAGGCGGTAGCGGTATGAACACGGAATACCTCGATCAGTTCATCGAGGAGGCTCGAGAAAACTCGGAAGAGCTCGTGGCAGGACTGCTCCGACTCGAGAACGAACATGGAGACGCAGCTGCGGCAACGATCGCTGAGCTGTTCCGCTTCGCCCACAACATCAAGGGGATGGCCGCAACGGTCGGCATCGAGGCGATGACGATCGTGGCCCATCGCATGGAGGACCTTCTCGCGCACTACCGCCAGGCCGGCGGCAGCCCTTCACCGGAAGAGATCGACCTCCTCCTGGCCGGCTGCGACGTGCTGTCTTCGTTGATCGACGAGGCGGGTGCCGGGACCAACCCCGCGATGCCAACCAGGCTCATCGGCCAGTTCGATGAGCGGATGAGCGCACTCACCGAAGTCGCCGAAACGGAAGAGGCGGGACCCGTTGCCACACCGGAGCCCGTCGCAACCGAGCCGGCGGCAAAAGGGGCACCTTCCCACCGACTCGCGATCAAGCTCAGCGACGATTGCCAGCTACCAGGGGCACGGTCTGCCATGGTGCTCCGTACTACCTCGACTGCAGCCACGATTGTGGCAACTGCCCCAGGGCGTGAGCAGATCATCGGTGGAGGGATCAAGGAATTCTCCATCGACGTGAGCGGTGTTGAGGACCTCGCCGGGCTCGTTTCGAGGATCTCGGGCATCGCAGATGTCGCTGCGGTTACCGAGGAGGTTCTGGCCGCGGAGACACGGGTGAAGGCCGACGCCGCACCAAGTCAGCGAGCGACGGTCCGCGTCGAGATCGACCGGCTCGACGCGTTGATGGATCTCGTCAGCGAGTTAGTCATCGCACGGGGTCAGCTCGAGCAGCAAGTCGGTCCCACCGGCGATCGCCAGCTTCACGAGTCTGTGGCAGGCACCGCAAGGCTCATCTCCGATCTGCAGGCATTGGTGGCCAAGGTCCGCATGGTCACACTGGAGTCAACGTTCCGTCGCATGAACCGGCTCGTTCGCGACACCGCACGAACTCTCGAGCAAGAAGATCAACTTCGAGATGGTTGGAGCCGAGACCGAGCTCGATCGCCGGATGGTCGACGAGCTGAGCGATCCTCTGGTGCACTTGCTCCGCAACGCCGCCGACCACGGGCTCGAGCCCGCCGCCGAGCGCATCGCAGCAGGCAAGCCGGAGACAGGCACGATGAAGCTGGCTGCGTACCACGAGGGCAACCAGGTCATCATCGAAGTCACCGACGACGGGCCCGGCATCGACACAGCCAGGGTCGCCGAGAAAGCGATCCAGCACGGCATCGTCACCGCCGACGACGTTGCCGCCATGACCCACGCTCAGAAGCTCGATCTGGTATTCGCCCCGGGGTTGTCGACACGTACCGAGGCGAGCACGATCTCCGGCCGCGGCGTCGGCATGGATGTCGTCCGCTCATCGGTGAACCGGCTTGGAGGGTCGGTGAGCGTCGAGTCTCAGCAGGGTGAAGGCAGCACCTTCAGATTGCAGCTGCCCATGTCCCTCGCCGTCCTCGAGGCGATGCTCGTCTCGGTCGGCCACGAGACCTGGGCCGTGCCGTTGGCGCACATCGTTGAAACAATCGTCATCGGCAAAGACGACCTCCGCTGGATCCAGGGGGACCCGGTGATCACCCTCCGAGGCGCCACCCTCCCGGTCATCCCAGGAAACTGGCAACTCGCCGGCGAAACGACGATCAGCACCCCTACGCCAGCCATTGTCTATCAGTACAAGGGCCGTCGCTGCGCCTTCACGGTCGACCAGTTGATGACCCAGACCGAGGTTGTCGTCAAACCACTGCCGGGATCGCTCGAGGCCGACCACGTCTCAGGAGTGACCATCCTCGGGGACGGTACCGTCGGCCTGATTCTCGATCTCGATAGCGTGACGACTTCATACACGGCCCGTGACCGATCCGTGCGTATCACAGTCGACGATGAGAGACGACTCGTCGCGGTGGGCGAGGTGTGAGATGACTACGGCGACGGAAGCTCCCCCGAAGCAAACGGCGAATCCTCCCAACGAAAACTCATCGGCGGCAAGCCGCTCCCGGGGGCTCCTGGTTGCCATCGGACTGAATGAGGCTTCGCTCAACCGTGCCCGCGAAGACAGTGGTTTCGACGTCACCAACGAAGTCGATCAACTCGGATCGGCATCAGTGGTGGCAATCTCGACCCGATCCGAGCGCGGCAAGACAATTCGGATCCCCGAGGAAGTCGACCCCGAGATGACACCAGTTGTTGTCGTCTGTCACCCGGGCGGCGAAGAGACTGCCGTCGCCCTGATGCAGGCGGGGTGCAGTGGAGTGATCGCCGAAGGCAACGAGCGGGCGCTCGGCTCGTTCGTCGATCCCGAGCACCACACCGAGGTTCTCGTCGAGGGATTCCTGGAACAGCAGGAGAAACTGAGAAGTGGGGGTCGCAACCGCCACCGCGACCCGGTCACGAACCTGCCTGAGGTCGCCTCATTCGAGATGCGGCTTGGTGAGTTCATCGAGGCAGGAACACCCCCCAACGTCGTCATGATGCAGATCACCAATCTCGACAAGGTGAGGGAGCGGACCGACAACCGGGCCATCAACCTGCTCCGGCGGCGATTGGCGAGCTTCTACAGAGATGCTGCCCATCGGCATTCGTGCGAGGCATTCAGCCTCGGACAATCGACGTTTGCGATCCTGGACGGCCAGCAACTCCTGCTGGACCCGGAAGCCTTCGCCAATGACCTCATCCAAATCGCCGAGGCATTCCGGCCCGCGGGGATCAAGCTCAAACTCGCAGTCGGTGCCGTGATCGCAAGCGCCGAGAGCGAGGTGATGGCGATCAGGGAGCAAGCAGAACAAGCCGTGATCGCCGCGGCACAGGCTGACGAGAGTGCCTATGTCACCGCGGATCAGGTGACCGTGCTGCTGGCATCTGCCACCGAATACACCGTGGCGCAACTTCTCGTCGGCATGGTTGATGCACTCGTGCCGAGCCCACCCGGGCATAGCAATCGGGTTGCCGAGCTCGCAGCCGACCTCGGCAGGGAGCTCGGCTACCAGGGCAGAGAGCTCAACAACCTGAGACTCGCCGCCCTGCTCCACGAGGTGGGCCGCATCCATCTCGACGGGGAGAGCACCGACGATTCCTACCCGGAACGCGGGGCACGATACGTACTCGCATCTTCGGGGCCCGAGATCGCAGACACGATCCGGTATCAGGCCGAACGATGGGATGGCGCGGGCCCCGCCGCCCTCGTCGAAGACGATATCCCGCTGTCGGCGAGGATCCTCGCCATCGCAGAGGCGGCGGACAATCTGATCCATCCCCAAACGGGAGGGGCGGTCGGACCCGAGGAGCTCATCGAGAAGATCGAGGCAGAGTCGGGATCACGGTTCGACCCCGGCCTCGTCGAGACTGCCGTGCGCCTCTTCGGTGGCGCCTAGGTCGAAGGTCCGTGAGGTTGTCGATACCAAGGACCCCCGTCTCGATGCAACACTTCAGGTACGAGAAATGCCTGCCGACGAGTAGGTCAGGGCCACGACTCCTATCCGCAGCTGCGGTTCACGCCAGAGGAGAGACGCGATGGATCTATTGACCGGCCTGAGCAACGTGACACCCGACATCGACCACCCGGTTGCCATGTACGAAAGTGACGCTCACGGGATCTACTGGGTCGGCATCTCTGATGTCACCGCATTCCGATGCAATGTGTACTTCATCAAGGACGGCGATGAAGGCATCGTGGTAGACCCGGGCAGTGCTGCTCACTTTCAACACGTGAAACACCACATAGGTGAGTTGATGGACCCGACAGAGGTAACCGGAATGATCCTCTGTCATCAGGATCCTGATGTCGCAGCGTCGATGGTGGACTGGCTGGAAGTCAACCCGGACATGAAGGTCTTCACGAGCCCTCGGACCAATGTGTTGATCCCCCACTACGGGGTGTCCGGTTACAACTACTACGACACTGCAGCGGAGCCCGAGTACATCTTGCCATCCGGCTCCCACCTGCGATTCATCGAAGCCCCATTCCTCCACTTTCCGGGAGCGATCACGACCTACGACAGCGCCTCCAAATTCCTCTTGTCCGGAGACATCTTTGCCGCTCTCGATCTCGACTGGACTCTGACGGTGGAGGACTTCTCCGAGCACATCGCCAAGATGGATCTCTTTCACATGGATTACATGGCATCGAACCGCGCCGCTCGAGGTTTCGTACACCGGCTCGAAGGCGTAGAGCTCGACGGGATTCTCCCTCAACACGGTTCGGTCATCAGGAAGGACCACGTCCCACTGGCGTTGGATTACCTCGAAAACCTTCGATGCGGTTTGGACATCATTTACGCCGATCTGGACCAGTGATGTCCGACGCCCCAGCCAAGAGTGAGACTTCAGTACCGGCTCTACAACAGCGAATAGCGCTCCTGGAACAGGGAATGGCGCAAGCCGCGCACGTCAGAGAAATGTGGCGCAGGTCGGTCGACGAATTGAAAGCCACCAAAGCTGATCTGAACGCTTCCTTGAGCGCACTGACCGTCGCACACGACCAGCTGGAACGAGAAAGTGCTGCTGTACAACGTCTCTACACGGAACTTCAAGAGGAGACTGCGTTGCGGGAACGGATCGAGACTGAGCTGCGTTTGGCGCAGAAACTCGAGTCTCTCGGTGGATTGGCTGCCGGCATCGCCCACGAGATCAACACCCCAATCCAGTTCATCAGTGACAACACGGCATTTCTGCGCACCGCCTTCGATTCGTTCGCTCACTGGTTCGATCACCTGCACTCACTTGTGGAGGACGACGCCAATCTGCAGTCCCTCGTCGCCGAGGTCGCCAAAATGACCGGTTCCGGGGAACTGAGCGACCTGGTCGACGAGGTTCCCGAGGCAATCGACGAGACTCTGGAAGGCATCGAGCAAGTCTCCGATATCGTCAAGTCACTGAAGGAGTTTGCGCAACCCGGCACTCAGCAGAGAGGCCCGACGGATATCAACCATCTGCTGCATGTCTCGGTAACAGTCGCAAGATGTGAATGGAAGAATGTCGCTGCGATCGAGTGGCAGCTGGCCGAGCGTCTTCCCGAGGTCTATGCGGTTGCCGCAGAACTGAATCAGGTCTTCCTGAACGTCGTGGTTAATGCAGCCCACGCTTTGGCAGCGCGGACGGGACAGGACTCCCGGGATCCCGGCTCAATTCGCATCGAGACTTCGTGCGAACGCGACGGCGTCCTGGTGAGAATACGCGACACAGGGATCGGGATGTCCAAGGATGTCATGGCGCACATATTCGACCCGTTCTACACGACCAAGGACGTCGGACAGGGCAAAGGCCAGGGACTCGCAATAGCGCACTCGATAGTCGTCGGACACCTCGGTGGAAGAATCGATGTTGAATCAAAGCCCACCATCGGCACAACATTCTCGATCTGGCTACCCGCCGGAAAACCAAGCGCCTGATCGAGCAGTCCTCAGATAGTCGGATCGAGCAGGCAGCCCACGTAGAGGGCCTCGATCGCGTCGACGTGCTCCTCGGCGATGCCGTCTGCTATCAATGCCGCCCGTAGCGCATTCAAGCCCGCGGAGCCGGGCGCCTCACCGCGGATCGCGGCGTATGCGGTCTCCATGAGCCCCGGCTCGTTCGACGTCGCCACCAGCCGCTGCGAGACCTGGTCGTTTATCGACCGCATCCGATCCGAGATCCGTTCCAACTGGGCAATATGCTCACTGGATACCATCGGTCTCTCCTTCCTACCCGGTCTGGGACTGTTGCCCGGCGACCGGCCTTCCACCGGCACCATATCGCACCGGCCCCCAGGGCGTCGCGTCACTTGACCCGGCTTTGGGTGGCTTCGGCTACGCCGGACCGGAAATCTTCCGCAACCGATCGATCGCGTGCGACGAGAAGCACCTCATCGAGCACATCAGGGTGATCGGCCAGCCATTCGATCACCTCGTCGGCGAGAACCGCCGTCGCCCGATCAACGGGATATCCGTAGATACCGGCCGAGATCGCCGGGAACGAGACACTGGCAACACCGAGCTCGGCGGCGGCATCCAGCGCCCCCGACACCGCGGCTCGCAACATCGACTCGTTGTCCTGCCCCGCCCGGTAGATCGGACCCGCCACATGGATGACGTAATCGGCAGGCAATGACCCGGCACCGGTGACCGCCGCATCCCCGACTCCGAGCGGGCCATGGCCGCGGACCCATTCATCCGACTCGGATTGGATGACGAGGCCTCCCGCCCGGACGATCGCCCCTGCAACACCCCCACCGTGCTGGAGATGCACGTTCGCGGCATTGACGATCGCCCCCACCGGCTGCTCAGTGATATCCGCCACGATGACACGCAACCGGATCGGGCCTTGTAGCACGAGCAGCGACGGCTCGGCACTGGTCCCGAGCAGAGTCTCTATCTGGTTGGCGAACAACGGCACCGCACCGGTGGTGAGAAACTCGACCGTGCCTCCCGCCGCAGGCTCACCGACCATCCGCATCACCTGCCTGGCGACTGCGGGTGCCGGGTCGACGACCGTGACGTCGGGACCGGCTATCTCTCTTATGGCATCGAGGACGAAGGGATAGTGGGTACAACCGAGGACGAGCGTGTCAACACCAGCATCACGAAGCGGTGTCACGTACTGTTCGACTAGTTCGCGGGTGACCGGTGCATCAACTCCGAGACGCTCAATGGCATCGGCCAGGCCGGGACATGCCTGCTTGACGACGGTTGCCCCGTTGGCATGTCTGTCCACCACCGATGCGTAGAGCTCACCCTGGAAGGTGGCATCGGTAGCGAGGACCCCGATCACACCGCGCTCGCTCAACGAGGCGGCCGGTTTGACCGCAGGCTCCATACCGACGAATCGGGTGTCGGGGAACACGTCGCGCACATGGTGGAGCGCCGCTGCCGAAGCGCTGTTACATGCGACAACAACCACTTCGCAGCCGCGGGCGATCAAATACGACGAGATAGCCACCGAGCGGGCTCGCACCTCGGCGAGACTGCGCTCCCCGTAAGGGGCCATCGCCTGGTCGGCGAGATAGATCACCGGGTGCTCTGGAGCCAGCTGAAGCAACTCCCTGAGAACCGAGAGACCACCGACACCCGAATCGAATACTCCTATTGGTGCCATCGCTCGAGGGACGATAGCGCCTGTTCCTTCGGAACAGGTTTGAGTTGGCTTCGCCAACTCAGCCAGGGGATCTCGGGTTCGAGTTTGGGCCACAAGCCCAAACTCGGCCACCAGCTCAGAACAGGTTTGAGATGACGCCCGAGCTTCGCTCAGGTCCGCCAACTCAGCCAGGGAATCTCGCTCGGGTTCGCCAACTCAGCCAGGGAATCTCGCTCGGGCGGGGGCGGTATGCTCTTGCGCCATGCGCATCGGGTATCAGGGCGAAGCCCACTCATACAGTTTCAGGGCGGTAGGAGAGATCTTCCCCGACGACGAGCCGGTTGGTCTTCCGAGTTTCGTCGCCGCGTTCGATGCGCTCGATACGAGAGCCGTCGACAGGCTCGTGTTGCCGGTGGAGAACTCGACGACGGGCAGTGTGCTCCCCGTGCTGGATCGTCTTGCCGGTGCCGAGGGTCGTGACCCGGTGTCCATCCGCCGTGAGCATCTCGTCGAGATCCATCATGCCTTGCTCGGTGTGCCCGGGGCCACCCTCGAGGCCGTGCGGTATGTGAAATCACATCCGGAAGCACTCGCCCAGGCAGAGAGGACCCTCGCCGGTCTCGGCATTCGCCCGGTACCGAGGCACGACACCGCAGGTGCCGTTCGCGAGGTGGCCGCCGACGGCGACCCCGAGATCGCCGCGCTCGGGCCACCCGAGGCGGGCCCTCCTCATCATCTCGAGGTGCTCCGCAGCAACGTGATGGATCGGGATCACAACACGACCCGATTCTTCGTCCTGGCCAAGGGGCCCACCGAGGTCGACCCCGACGACGACAAGACGAGCATCATGTTTGTGACAGCACACCGCCCGGGTGCGCTCGCCCTTGCCCTCACCGAGCTCGGCTTGCGTGGCGCCAATCTCACTCGAATCGAATCACGCCCCAGCAACGAAGCGTGGAGCTACCGGTTCTTCGTCGATTTCGTTCATCCTCCCGGGCCCGCCGGATTGGAGCAGGTACTCGAGCCGGTGCCCGCGACGCTGGCTCATCTTCTCGTGCTCGGCTCATACCAGGCGCGCCAGACCTGACAATTGCGCTAATCGAGCGAAGTTCCTTACCTCCGCATCCCAGTGTGCCGACTGTTTCTGTGAGCGTTGACATGGATGTTGACGAACGTGAAGCGCACCGTCCTACAAGGAGGTACACGAAGTGCGTATCAATCAGAACATTGCGGCGTATAACTCGTACCGCAATCTTTCTGCGACCAATACCCAGTTGGGTAAGTCGCTCGAGAAACTGTCTTCGGGTTTCCGGATCAATCGTGCTGCTGATGATGCGGCCGGGTTGGCCAAGTCTGAGTCTCTGCGTGCAGAGATCTCGGGTTCACGCCAGGCGATCCGTAACGCCCAGGATGGTGTGAGTCTTGTTCAGACTGCTGAAGGTGCCCTCAATGAGGTGCATTCGATTCTGCAGCGTATGCGGGAGTTGGCTGTTGATGCCGCCAACACTGCAACCACCGACGGTACCGCCCAGCAGGCCGAAATCAGCCAATTGCAGGACGAAATCGATGCGATCGGCAACAACAGCACATTCGCAGGACAGAAGATCTTCTCCGCCACCGCGCAGACGTTCCACGTCGGCTCCGGTTCCGGGCAGACCCTCAGCGTCACCGTCGGCACGTTGAGTGCATCGGGGCTCGGCGTCGACGCCGTCAATCTCGCGGCCTCTGGTGGAGATGCCGACGCCGCTATAGGCCTCGTCGACACCGCGATCGATTCCGTGTCCTCGACCAGGTCGACTCTGGGTGCTACTCAGAATCGTCTGGAGCACACGGTGGCGAATCTGAGTGTTGCTGTTGAGAATCTGACGGCTTCTGAGTCTCGGGTTCGTGACACGGATATGGCTGAGGAGATGGTGTCGTTCACCCGGCATCAGATCATGGTGCAGGCGGGCACCGCGATGCTCGCCCAAGCCAACCAGGTACCTTCCTCGGTCCTCGCCCTGCTCCGCTGAGCCCGGACAGAGAAATCCAACCCGAAGAAGGGGCGGCGCCGCCGCCCCTTCTTCTTGATTAGCGGTGGCAACTGCCGACTGGCTAGAGGCGTAGTCCTGAAGGAGTGCCTCTATGCATGTCGTCGTCATTGCGTACGGCCCTGACCAGCAAACCAGAAACGCGGTGCGACGCGCCCGCAAGCTTGCCGGGAACGGCCAGAGGGTGCTTGCGGTTGCGGCATCCCCGGTCGCCGACGACGCGATCAGCTCTCTACCAGGAGCTACAACGGTCTCCGAGCACGGCGGCGCCGGAATCAGGGCTGCGCTTACCCAGCTGCCTGCAGAACCGACGCTTCTGATCCACGACGACGTGGTCATCACGACCAAAGGCGTTGTCGCCTTGGAGCGGCAGCTCCAACAGAGCAGCCGCTTCGTCGTCCCCTACACCAACGACCCGGGAATGGATCACTTCATCGGCTCGCTGCCTGCGGACAAGGCGGCGGAGCGAGCACTCGATCAACTCCCGGTTCCCGAGGAGAGCCGGCCCGCTTCCCGGGTCCGCCCCGCATGCATCGCCGGCAGTGCTCAAGACCTCGCATCGCTTCTCGATCGTCCTCTCGTAGACCCCTTCTCCTCTATCAACTCAACCGAATACGGAATCACCGTCGCAGGTAAAGCCCTCGCCTCACACTCGACCAGCTGCATCCATCGCCTTGTCGAAGACCCCGCAGGCGATCAACCGCTGCTCGTTGCCGCTCTCATCGTCCGTGACGAGCAAGAGATGCTGCCCGAATGTCTCGCCTCCCTCGACGACGTCTGCGACCGGGTCGAGATCTGTGACACCGGCAGCACCGATCGCACCATCGAGGTCGCTACGGAGGCAGGAGCGCATGTCACCGAGCGACCCTGGGACAACGACTTCGGTGCAGCCAGGAACCACGTATTGGAGCAGTGCCGCGATTCCCGATACGTGCTGTGGATCGATGCCGACGAGCGTCTCGTTTGCCCGGATCCGCAGCAGACCCGACGTTACCTCGCCACCTATGCGGCAGAGCATGCATCCTTCAACATCGAGATAACCAACCTGGAAGCAGATGGCTCGGAAATGTACAGGTTCGTTGCGGTGCGTCTCTTCCACGGAACCGATACGGAATTCCGCGGTGCCCTGCACGAAGCGGTGCACCGGATCGGGGAGACGGCCCCGCTGAATGGGCACCGGCTCGACCACATGGCGATCAAGCACCATGGGTACGCCAGGGACCTGGTCGCGGCGAGAGGAAAGGCCAGGCGAAACCTCGAAATCGCCGAAGCCCAACACGAGGCGGAGCAAGATGCGCGCTCCGCAATCCACCTGGCCCGATCGCTCAGCTACGCGCAGGAGTCTCCGGAGAGGTCGATCGAGCTGCTCGAAGAGAGCCTCCAGGACGCAGACAACAAGGTCACGGAGGCACAGATCAGAGGGTTGATCGCCGACCGCTACATGCAGATCGGTGACAACCGTCGCGCCTTCGATGTAGCCGTCGAGGCTCTCCGACTTCTCCCCGGCGATGACACCGCGATCGGCATCCTCGCAAGGACGAGCTCACGGCTCGGCAATCACCAGGAATTCGTCGGCATTGCCGAGGAATTCGGAGTCGCGCAGTCCGACGTGCGGGTGCTCACCATCGAGCACAACCGCCGCGTCTTCCTCGATCAACTGGTGGAGGCTTACGCACGCATCGGCGATCCTGAGCAAGCAGTGGCCACGGCCTACAGCCTGCTCGAGAATGATCCGACAGCGCTCAGCAAATGGCCGGAGTTGATCAGCTGCCTGAGGGAACGTTTTGGCGACGCGACCATGGAGCTGATCCTTCCCCTCGCAGTCAAGGATCAGGTCGGCAAGTTCCTGGAACCGCTCATCAAGACGTTTGCCTCGGCGTCTGTCGCCGATTTCTGCGCCGCATATGTGACCGCTGGGGGAACCCTCGCCGAAGCCACCCGGGTTGGTCTGCTCGCCGCAGCAATGTCCGGCAACGACAAGGCCTTCGACGAGATCTCGCCGAAGGCAGGCGACCTCGATCCGTTCGTCAGAGTCGGCCTTGCCGACCGCATCGCGTCGAGCGGCCGCCCCGATCTGGCAGAAACGCTCCGCTCCCAACCGGTGATCTTGAAGCTCTGAAGTGACTCACGGCACGCGAACGATGTAGCGACCGGAGAATGAGTACCTCGCGCTCGTGACTTGACATATCCCGACTCTCTGGTTGAGTGATCATGTGGTTGCCGGGAATTGGTGACCGGTCACCGTTCCTGCTGCACTTCCTCTCAGTGGTGAGGTTGGACGTGAGATACCGGCGCAGATCCGATGTGGTGTACCGAAACGGCTGGTTTCTGCTGACGGGCGTATTGGCCGGTGCTTTGTGGCTTGCCTCTTCCCTGGCCAATGGAGCCGCCGCTTGGTTCCTGGTGGGGCTACTCGTCGTCCCAGTTGAGATCTACCTCAATCTACGGCTTCGGGTCGTGCTTGGAGATAGTCGGCTGTACATCCATGAGCACCTTTCTACAGAGCTGATTCCGTATGAAGCGATATCGGCGGTACGGTTCACCGGCCGCCGGGCTGGCCATCAGTTCCTGGAGATCCACCTCACCGACGGATCGATTGTCGGGGTACATCACAGCAGGGCGTCCTTCTTTCCCTTCCACGAGCCCGGGTGGCAGCGACCTCTCGCCGACGAGATCATGAAACGCGTCAACGAAACCGACGCCGAAGATGTCGAGTCGGCAGCGCTGCTTGCCGTAGCAGCGGGGAGAGAGCCAACGAGACATCCAGGTCGGGATTCGAGATCCGACCGCGAGCGGCAGGATCGCAGACGTCTGGCGTTCGCCGTGTCGACAGGTGTGGCGGTCTGGGTTGTGGTGGCGATCCTTTCGATGGATCGGCCACTGGCGTTTCTGGGGAGCTCTGCATGGTTTGTCGCCACCGTACTGACCGTGACCCTTGCCGTGAGATATACCTGGCAGCGGGTGCTTTCGCGTATTCCCGCTCGCTATGCCGAAAGTCCCTCGACACCGATCAGGATCCTCACCGCGATAGCGAAGGCCGCCGCCGTCTACGCAGTTGGCCTATTGGCGCTGGCGGCGGCTCTCGACGTGCCCACTTTCCTCATGCAGCATCTTTGACCATCCCGATGCCAGTCGCCGGTCCGACACCTCGAACCTGTCGATTGCCTCAGGCGATCGCTTCCTCGATCGATTGCTCGTCGCCTTCTCCGAGCGAACCGGCTGGTGACTTGGCTCTACGCAACCAGATGGTGCCGATGATGCCGGCGAGCCCTGATCCGATGAAGATGCCGACCTTTGCCGAATCGGTGAGCGCCGGGGTGTCGAAGGCGAGCTCGGTGACAAACATCGAGACTGTGAATCCGATACCGGCGAGCGCAGCCAGGCCCATGATCTGGGACCAACCCGTGTGGCTGGGGAGCTTGCCGATGCCGGCTCTGACCGCAATCCAGGTGGCCAGGCTGATACCGGTCAGCTTGCCGATGAGAAGCCCGAAGCCAACACCAAGCGTGATCGGGCTGGTCAGTGCATTGATGATGCCGTTCTCGAAATCGGCGAATCTGACCCCGGCGTTGGCCAGAGCGAACAGGGGGACGACGACAAACGAAGACCACGGAGCGAGCTGCTCCTCGAGTCGGTCGAGCGGGGAGACAGATTCGGAGGCGATGGCCACCATCTGCATGGCGTCGTAGTCGAGCCGCTCCCGGTGGTTCGGGGCCGCTCGGTTGGTCTCGAACCTCCCCAGGATCCAGCCGGTCCTGCGGTGATACTCGTCCTCGGAGTAGAGAGGGTAAACCGGTGTCATCAGCCCGAGGGCGACACCCGCCAGGGTGGCGTGGACTCCCGACTGGAAGATGAAGAACCAGATGACGAAGCCGATCGCCCAGTAGAAGAGCATCGAGCGTATCCCCGCTCGATTAGCGAAATAGACCCCGGCTAGTCCGAGCAAGCCGAGGGCCAGCCACAGCAAGGACAGATCGTCTGTGTAGAAGACGGCGATGACGATGATGGCGCCGATATCGTCAGCGATCGCCAGGGCGAGCAAGAACAGCTTTGCCCCCGTGGGAACTCGCTTGCCGAGCAATGAGATGACACCAACCGAGAAAGCGATGTCGGTTGCCATCGGGATCGCCCATCCACCGGACGCCTCCCCTCCCTGCCCGGCGACAAACGACACATATATGAGAGCGGGCACGATCATCCCACCGAGAGCCGCAATGGCGGGCAGAGCTGCCTTCTTCTTGTCGCGTAACTCTCCGACAACCAGCTCACGCTTGATCTCGAGGCCAACGACGAAGAAGAAGATCGCCATCAGGGCGTCGTTGACGATGAGCTGCAGAGGCTCAGCGAAAGTGAACCCGCCAATCTCGATGCTGATATGCGTGTCCCAGAACGTCTTGTACGACTCACCGAACGGTGCATTCGCCCAGATCAATGCGATGACGGCAGCAATGAGCAGCACCGACCCACCCGATGCCTCCAACTGCATAAACCGCATGATTGGCTGCACAAACCCCTTGGGGATCTTGCGATCCGAGTGGATCCATGTGTGATGTACTCGTTCAGTCTCCGGCGCCATGCCTCTACTCCCGGTTATTTCAGCTTCGGGCACAGCCCTACTGATCTGCTGCCGATCACTGTCGGCAGAATCATCCCGGACTAAACCCTCACTGACTAGTTCGGAACGATATCAGCTGTTGATGGGGCTCCGGTCGACCGAGATCCGACCACGGCTAGCATCATCGTCCACCGCCAAGGAACCCGGTTGCTCCTCTCCGCAAGCTACGTCATCATCGGCCTGATCCTGCTCATCGGCGCGGCCGATCGCTTCGTCGAATCGGCGGTCCGGCTCGCCAGGGCGCTCGGCATCTCTGTCGTGCTCATCGGCGCGCTCATCGTCGGCTTGGGCACATCACTGCCCGAGCTGCTCGTGTCGACCATTGCCTCGTTCGACGGCCAGCTCGACGTAGCAATGGCGAATGTCACCGGATCGAACGCCGCCAACGTCACGCTGGTGCTCGGTGTCGCTGCCATGATCGCACCGATCAGGAGCAGGACCAGGATCCTCTACCGCGAGGGACTGCTCATGGTTGCCGCAGTTTCGGCACTCGCTGTGGTGCTGTGGGATCGTCAAGTCTCCCGAATCGAAGGCATCGCCCTGCTGCTCGGAATGGCCGTCACGCTGATTCTGCTCATCCGATGGTCGTCCACCGACACAGACGGGATCATCGAGGTGGGTGAGGACGAGGTCGCCCATTCCGTTCCGGGCGAGCTTCTGATTGGGGGCGCTGCCCTCGTCATCACCGTGTTCGCCGCCCGTTTGCTGCTGAACGGGGCACTCGATCTGGGCACCCGGGTCGGTCTCAACGAGGCATTCCTCGGAGTGCTCCTGGGCATCGGCACCAGCCTCCCCGAGCTGGCAACCACAATCGCAGCAGTGAGACGGCACGAGTCCGACCTCGTCATCGGCAACGTGCTCGGCTCGAACCTGTTCAACTCACTTGCCGTTGCCGGCACTGCGGCTGTGGTAGGTCCCGGAATGCTCACAGAGTTGACCAGGGAGTCCATCGCATTGATGGTTGCCGTGGTCCTCCTCGCCGGATGGTTCGCCTTGCACGATCAGAAGGTGAGCCGTCTCGAAGGAGTCGTTCTCCTCGTAGTCTTCCTGGTGTTCACCGCGCTCAACTACTGAGGCAGCCATGCCAAGCAACCAGGAAGTCGCCAGAGTCCTCCAAGAGCTCGTCGATCTGCTCACGATGGACGAGGGCAGCAAACAAGCATTCCGGGTCAGGGCATATGAGAAGGCCGTAGCCGCCGTCCAGGCGATGACCGAGCCTGTCGATGGGATGACCGAGGCTCAACTGGTGAAGGTCCCCGGTATCGGCAAGAGCACAGCAGCGAAGATCCGTGAGTACATCGACACCGGCCGGGTAGCGCGCATCGTCTCGCTCCGCGAGAAGTACCCGCATGAGATGATGCAACTAACCCGGATTCCCGGTCTCGGGCCGAAGACCGTCGTGTTGCTCAGGGATCGTCTTGGCATTGCGTCGGTCGAGCAGCTCGAGCAGGCCATCGCGGACGACGCCCTGCAGGGGGTGCCGGGGCTGGGCCGCAAGTCCCAGGAGAAGATCGCGGCCTCGATCCGGCGACTGGGCCTTCACGGCAAGGACAAACGGACACCGATCGCCGAAGCGCTGCCAATCGCCGAGGATCTCGTGAAGACACTCAACGCTCTCCCCGAGGTATCCCATGCTCAATACTGCGGGTCGCTGCGGCGGTTCCGGGAAACCGTCGCCGACATCGACATCGTGGCTGCGAGCACAAAGCCGACGAAGGTCATGGACGCATTCGTAGCTCTCCCCACCGTGTCGGAGGTGATCGGGCACGGGGACACGAAGACCTCGGTGCTCACAGCCCAGGGGCTCCAGATAGATCTCAGGGTGGTCAAGCCATCACAGTTCGGTGCCGCCACTTTGTACTTCACCGGCTCCAAGCAACACAACATCGAGCTCAGACAGCGCGCCATCGACCGTGGGATGCTGCTCAACGAGTACGGGTTGGAGGATACGGAGACGGGCGAAGTCGTCGCCTCACGCACCGAAGCGTCCGTCTACAAGGCACTCGGCATGATCTACATCCCACCGGAGATGCGCGAAGGCATCGGTGAGGTCAACCTCACAGCACTCCCCGATCTCATCGAGCTCGACGATTTGCGCGGCGATTTACACGTGCACTCCACGTGGTCCGGTGATGGGAGAAGCGAGCTGGCCGATATGGTGAACGCTGCCGCCGGTCGCGGTCTCGAGTACATCACTATGACCGAGCACGGTGAGGATCTTCGCATCAACGGGCTGAGCAGGGAGCAGATTGCCGCCGAGAAGGTCGAGATCGAGCGTCTCAGGGAGCAGTACCCGCAGCTCACCATCCTGCGTGGCTCCGAGCTCAACATCGGCCCGGACGGCGGCGTCGACTACGACGAGGACTTTCTGGCGGGCTTCGACTGGTGTGTCGCCTCGGTGCACACCCACTTCGACCTCACCGAGAAGGAGCAGACGGATCGAATCATCACCGCCATGCAGAATCCCGCCGTCAGCGCCATTGGGCACCTCACCGGCCGCCGCATCGGGCACCGACCCGGCATCAGCCTCAACGCCCACGCCATCTTCGAAGCAGCCGCAGAAACGGGGACGGCCCTCGAGATCAACGGCCACCTGCGCAGGCTCGACGTGCCATCCGAGCTGCTGCTCCAGGCACGGGAGATCGAAGGGCTGAAGTTCGTCATCTCCACCGACAGTCACCACACCTCCGAATTCGAGAACCTCCGCTTCGGGGTCGCCAACGCCAGGCGCGGGTGGGTGACCAGGGACAAAGTGATCAACACACTGCCGCTCCACGACTTACTCTCCTTCGTCGCCGAGAAGCGCCGCTGAACCGGCGAGCGGTCCCCGTCGTCACCACATCCCGCCTCGAGCGTTAATACTTTGGTAATGGCACGTTCACAGATGAGACAGAAGCAGGATCGTATGGTGCGGACATGATGAACACCACCAAATCCCGTGCCGGGCTCGCCGGAGCCGTTTCAGCCGGCATCGCCCTCGGCCTCACAGAACTCGTAGCGGGGATCACATCGCTCGTCCCCTCGGCAATAGCCTCGGTCGGCGGGATCGTCATCGACTCGTCGCCGCGATTCGTCAAGGAGTTCGCGGTTGGCGTGTTCGGCACCGCCGACAAGGGGGCGCTGGCCATCGGGACCGTGATCATCTCGATCATCGTCGGCTGGTTCGTCGGACGCGCCTCGGCGCAACGGCCGTGGATAGGCTGGGCAGCGTTCGGGATCTTCGCAGTCCTCGGCATCCTGGCCGCACGCGGCGGGGTTGGCGCCAACCTCCCGCTCACCGTCATCACCATTGCCGTGGCTGCCCTGGTTGGTGCGCTGGCGCTCCGCTTCCTGCTCGGGAGTGGCGAGACGCCGACCGACGGCATCGCGGACGACGTCTCGCGACGCCGCTTCCTTGCTCAGGCGGCAGGAGTAGGCGCCGTCGCCGCCGTTGCAGGCCTGGGGGGACGCAAACTCATCATCAACAGATCGGAAACGATACGGCAGTCGGTCTCACTGCCGGCAGCCGATCTCACCGTGCCGGCACCACCTCCCGACTCGATGTTCACCGGGATCAGCGACCTCACCCCGATCGTCGTCCCCAACAACCAGTTCTATCGCATCGACACGGCACTGGTCGTCCCCCGCCCCGACCCGGAGACCTGGTCACTGAAGATCACGGGCATGGTGGACAACCCGATCGAGCTCTCGCTCCAGGACATCATGAACATGGAGCTCTACGAGGACTACGTCACCATCTCCTGCGTCTCGAACGAGGTTGGCGGCGACCTCATCGGCAACGCCAAATGGACCGGTGTCCGCCTGGTCGATCTCCTCGACCAAGCCGGCGTCCAGGATGGGGCTCAGCAGGTCTTCAGCCGCTCGGTGGACGGTTGGACCTCGGGGTTCCCAATCGAGATCGTCTACGACGGTCGCGAGCCGCTACTCGCGATCGGCATGAACGGTGAGCCGCTTCCACCCAACCACGGCTTCCCCGCGCGGCTCATCGTGCCCGGCCTATACGGGTACGTCTCGGCCACCAAGTGGATCGAAGAGATCCAGTTGACGACTTGGGAGGGCGTCGATGGCTACTGGGTGCCACGGGGATGGTCCAAGGAGGGCCCGATCAAGACCGAGTCGCGCATCGACCATCCGCGTAACGGCGCAAAGGTCACAGAAGATCCGCTCGTGCTCGCCGGTGTTGCCTGGGCACCGACTCGCGGCATCGAGCGCGTCGAGGTACAGGTCGATGACGGTGAATGGGTCGACGCAGAACTGACGACTCCGCTCTCCAGCAAAGCCTGGGTGCAGTGGAAGGTCGAGATGGCATCATCTTCGGGCGACCACACGGCCAGGGTGAGGGCAACCGACGGTACCGGCGAGACCCAGACGGCGGAGAGGGCAAGACCGGCCCCGAACGGAGCCACCGGCTATCACGAGATCCGCTTCTCGGTTGCGTGAGCCGGGTCAACCGGCGACGAGACGCAGTGTCCCCTCGGAGTGCAGCTCGATGCTCGCACGCTTCCAGCGCATCGGCCACAGCTTGCCACTTGCCCAATCCTCGATCATGTCCTGATAGTGCCTGCTGTAAGCGTGTCCCGACTGCCCCGTTGTGTGGATCGCGAGCGAGCCGTCCAGATTGCTGAAGTCGACGATCATTCGCATCGAAGGAAGCCAGGTGACCTCGAACCCTTCGTCGGCCCAATACCCGATGGCATCAACGATGTCGGAACCACCTGCGACCGGGTAAGGACCGCGGTTGAATCTCGCCTCGATGAGGCCGATCCCGGACTCACCGAGCGTCTCGTTGCGGAAGGTCGCCTGATGGAGCTTGCCCCACTCCCACGACGCCGGATCGTCTCCGAGGAGATCGACCAATTCGTCGACACCGGCGATGAATGACCGACGCAGGATCTCGTCGCCGGTCTCGACGGGCGCAGTGGTCCGGTCGTCCCAGAATCGGAGGTTCGGGTACGGGAGCATTTCGGCGACCGCAATCGACCAGCGGCTGCCACCGGTAGGCCACAGATCTTCGGGCAGATCATCATGGAATGTCAGGCGCAGCAGATTGCTCCAGACCGCTTCGAATACGGCAGCGCCCGCCGAGTCGACGGCATTGTCCTGGTCCCAAGCAAGCAGGACCTGCTTGGCCTCCCGGTAGATGTCGTCCTCACTGCTGAGATCAACATCGAGCGATCCATGGCACGAGCCGGGCCGCGTTTGGGTTGTGGGTGTCTCGCTGCATCTCCTCCACGTCGGCGACATCGATCGACGGGTCCGCCTCGATCATTGCCAGGATCCGTGCCGCCCGGTCGCCGTAGTTCCAGTCGGTAGTGATCAGGAATGGATACGAGTCATCAACGACCGGATTGTTGGCGGTGACTATGTATCCCTCATCCGGGTTGTAGAGGAAGGGCAAATCGTCGAACGGGATGAAGCCGGACCATTCGTACTCGGGGCTCCACCCCGGTACGGGAACCCGACCGTCCCATCCCTCCCGGATAGGGATCTTCCCGGGGGCCTGGTAGCCGATGTTGCCGTGCCCGGTCTGCATAGACGACGTTCTGGGCGGGCACGTCGAAGAGTCGCAGTGCGTCCCGAAATTGGTCGAAGTCCTGGGCCGAGATTGAGCTGGAGCGCCGCATCGACGATCGCGTTCCCGGCATCGAGCGCAGTCCAGCGCAGCGAGATGGCGTAGTTGTTGGGCAGCGGGATACCGGCAGTTGTCGGAGAAGTCCTCCAAGAATCCCGTAGTCGTCGGAGATGATCGGGCCGTGTCTGGTCTTGCGCACGGTCACAGTGACCGGGTCGCCACCGGCCACGTCGATCGTCTCGGTGGAGACGTCCATGTCGACCCACTCGCCGTCGTAGAGGTATTGCGTTCGGGTCGTCAGGGTTGATGCGCTCGACGTACAGATCCATGACATCGGGACCGAGGTTGGTGAAGCCCCAGGCGATCTGGTCGTTGTGACCGATGATCACGCCCGGCATGCCGGCAAACGAGAAGCCGGTGACGTCGAGCGGGCAGGCAGTCGTTATCGGTTCGCAATGCAGGGACACCTGGTACCAGATCGAAGGCATCCTGATCCCGAGATGGGGGTCGTTGGCGAGGATCGCCGCCCCGGTTGCGGAACGATCCGGGCCGATGACCCAGCTGTTCGATCCGATCCCCATCCCGTTCCTGCCGGTGACGGCATCGACCTGTGCGATGTTGTCGCAGTGCGGTCGCCCCGATCGTCTGCAGCGCGTTCACCGGAAAAGGCGCGAGGCTGGCACCACTCACCCGGGGCAGTGAGTTCCGCACGATGACCGGGTTCTCCTCCGGATAGGCCGGGTAGAGCAGCGCCAGCTCATCAGGGGTGAAGTCGTCGAGGATCAACGACCTGGCGATCTCCTCGTCCATGTTGCCCCGCAGGTCCCATGCCATCACCTTGCCCCACACGATCGAGTCGGTTGCCGTCCACGGCTCCGGGGTGTAGTCGTGGTTGACCAGGTCGAGAACGGAGTATTCGAACCCGAGCTCCGCAGGAGACCGATCGGCGATGTAGGCGTTGACCCCTTCGGTGTAGGCGTCGAGCGCCTCCCTTCCCAGCGCGGCTCGCCGCCTCGTACTGCTGTTCCGCAAGTGCCTTCCACCCCATGACCCGCAAGAAAGAGTCGGTCTCGACCTGATCCTCACCGAACATCTCCGAGACCCGGCCGGTCCCGATGTGACGCCAGGTATCCATCTGCCAGAAGCGATCCTGGGCATGCACATAGCCCTCGGCCAGAAACAGATCGTGCAGCGATGACGCATAGATGTGAGGTACGCCCACCATCGTCCCTGATGATCTCGACATCACCGTCGAGCCCGTGGATCACCACCTGCCCCGGAGATCTGGGGGAAGGGGCGTCGGGTCAGCCAGAAGACAAACACCAGACCGACGACGGCGAGCACGACGAGAGACAAGGCACCCCTTGAGCAGAGCCGGGTACGACGAAACCTCGTCTGCCCGGGGGCGCCTCGTCAAATCCGTCATCGAAACCTGACGTCACGAGTCACCGACGGAGCGTACCGGATCGGCAATCGCCGAAATCCACCGGTTGGGTGTGCGTATCATTGGGATATGACGACATCAGACCAGACCAACAGCGAAAGACCCGGGAACTGCCCCTCCAGGCGCAGGTGGTCGAAGACGAGCGAGCATACGAAGCAGTCACGAAGAAGACGCCGGCTCGTTCATCACCGAACCGTCGAAGCTGATCCGAATCGCATCGATGACGAGAGCGATGCTCGACGAGGTGCGGCAGGCAGACGTCGATGAGCAGGGACGCCGCAGGCTCGCCGAGATCTACACGCGGTCGCTGTCACAGCTTCGCGAGTCCCTGAGCGACGATCTCCAGGAAGAGCTCGAGTCAGTCTTCCAGCCGCTCCAGACGGAGGACACCTCAGAGTCCGAGTTGCGCATAGTCCAAGCGCAGCTGGTGGGGTGGCTCGAGGGGCTCTTCCACGGAATCCAGGCTTCCCTGTTCAGCCAGCAGGCAGCCGCTGCCGCCCAACTCGACGAGATGCGGCGCCGCCGCGCCCTCGAGGGGGCGGGCGACGAGGGCGGAACCCCGGCCAGTACTTGTAGCGGTCAACCACTGCGATACAGCGTCAGCGAAGCTGTAAGGCGGATCGCCGGCGTGCCTTCCCTCACGCCTGGCGGAAGGGCAGCCTGGGCGGCGGCCAGCCGGGCGATAGGCAAACGCGGCGGGCTGCACGACACATAGTCGACACCCCACCTGGTGGAAGTAGCCGATCGAAACAGGGTCGCCGCCATGCTCTCCACAGACACCGATTTCGAGACCGGGGTTTGCCTCCCGCCCGGCCGCGATCGCCTGCTGTATCAGGCTCCCGACTCCGACCGGGTCGATCTGCTGGAAGGGGTTGGCGACCAGCAGACCTTGATCCAGATAGGCGCCGAGGAACGCTGCTTCGGCATCGTCGCGGCTCGAGACCCATGGTCGTCTGGGTCAGGTCGTTTGTCCCAAATGAGAAGAAGTCCGAAGCCAGCGCCAGCTCACCGGCCATCAGGGCTGCCCTGGGAAGCTCGATCATCGTGCCGATGGCAATCTCGAGGAGCCGGCCCGCTGAATGAACCTCCTCATCGATCATGTCACGCACCAGCCGGAGCTCCTCAATCGATCCAACGAGCGGGATCATCAACTGCAATCGAGGGTCTCCTCCGGCATCGAGCCTGCGCCTGACCGCTTCGAGGGCGGCAAGCACCTGCACTCGATAGATCTCGGGGATCACAACTGCGAGGCGGACGCCCCGCAGCCCCAGCATCGGGTTCACCTCGGACCAGCGGGCTCCCGCTGCCTCGAGAGCCTCTAGATCCTCCGTCGGCGCACCCCTCACCCGACGCTGTGCCATCTCCAACTCGATATCGACCCGGGACGGGAGAAACTCGTGCACCGGAGGGTCCAGCAGCCTGACTACGACCGGGATCCCGTCCATGGCTTCGAGCAACTCTTCGAAGTCGCCGATCTGGAGGCTCTCCAGCTCCTCGAGCGCATCGGTGCGATCCCGGCCACGATCGGAGAGCAGAATGCGGCGCACTACACCCAAGCGCTCACCCTGGAACATGTACTCCGTCCTCGCCAAGCCGATGCCGTCGGCACCCGCCACCCGGGCCGCCGCCGCGCTCAGCGCCGTGTCGGCGTTCGCCCACACGCCGAGCCGGCGAGTGTCGTCCGCCCACTCCAGGAGCCGATCGAGATAGGGGCCGCCCGGGGGGCGTGCGATCTCGCGCTGCCCTGCGTAGATGAATCCGGTAGATCCGTCGATCGTGACCCATTCTCCAGCGGGTACCTCGGTATCCCCGAAACGCACCGCCGAAGCCTCCCCGAGCAACTCACCGACACCTGTGACCGAAGGGGTGCCTGCGGCGCGAACGGCCACGGCGGCGTGCGAAGTCCCGCCACCCTGACTGGTGATCAACCCGGCGGCTCGGGCGACACCGTCGAGATCGCCGGGAAGCACCTCGCGAAGGACGAGGATCGGCGGATTCCCTGCGTCTGCGGCCGCCGTCGCTGCCGCCGCGCTGAAGACCACTGGCCCGGTGGCGGCACCGGGAGCCGCGGCAACACCCCTGGCCAACGGAGCCTCGGACGGCTCGATAGACGAGCTGGGGGTGAATGAGCCCGGCGAGCCGCTCCGGCTCGACGCCGAGCAGAGCGGCGTTGACGTCGAGCACACCCTCGTCGACCAATTCGACTGCCACCCGCACCGCAGCCTGCGCCGTGCGCTCGGCAGGTCTGGCGGCGATCACCCAGTTCTCGCCACGCTCACGCACGAAGTCGATTCGGGTCAGCTCGCGCCATTCCCGTTCGAGGCAACGCGCCACCTCGGCGATGTCACCGAAGACCGGTTGGCCTCCGACCGCTCCCAGCCTCGGATCGTCGAGGTCGATCCCGGGTCGGCTCTCGCCGGGTGCATACACGCCTGTGGCCGTTCGCTCCCCTGTGTGCGGGTCGCGGGAGTAAACGGTACCGGCCCCGGAATCGGGGCTGCCTTCGCCAAACACCATGGGATGGACGACTATCGCCATACCCTCGTCATCGTCGATCTCGTTACGGCGCCGGAACCGGCGCGCCTCGCGGCCATCCCATGAGGCAAAGACGCCTTCGATCCCCTCTCGAAGCTGTCCGGCCAATTCACCCGGGATGGGACGCTGCGACTCGTCGACGATGAGACTGGCGAAACCACCTGCAATCGCCTCGACCCGGGCACTGTCCCATGCACTTGCCGGGACATGCCCGCCGAGATCAGCCACCAACGCCCGATACCGGGCTGCGGGGACGCCACGCAGCCTGGCCACTGACTCCAGGAATCCGAGCGTGACGAGAGCAGCCAACTCGTCCCCCGAGACGGTGGCGAGCTCCGTGACGAGATCGGTTGTCGTGCCGAGGTACAGAGCCGCGTTGAGCACGCCCTGCATCGGCACCCGTGGACTGCTCCGTACCGCAAAGAGGATGGGCCTGCCGATTGCGCTGAACGCGGCAGCCGATTTCGCCACCGCCTCGGTTATCTCCTCCCAGGCTTCGTCGGGGATATCGCCGGTCTCCAGAAAGCGCCGGCAGACAACATCACTTATGGCGAACCCCGGCGGGATGTGGATGCCGAGACGAGCCATGTCGGCCATCGATCGGCCACGATATCCCACCCTGTCCGCAAGATCTCCTAAATTCTGGGTATAATCGGCTATATAGCGCACCGCGCGGCCTCATCTCCCATCCAGGCCACGATCTCGCTCCGTACTATATGAGAAGCTCATGAAAATGCCTTGACCGTGGCACAACCACGAGTGCATCATCGGCACTCAGCTCTCAAGGCTGGGGAATACAGCCATCTCCCCTGCCGTTGCAGAGAGTGACTACGCCCGAGAAGGGGGTGTAAGAATGGTTACGGCAATTGAAATACACGAAGAGGTCTGGGAGCCGGAGCACGAATGGCGTGACGAGGCGGCCTGCGCAGGCGCCGACACCGATGTGTTCTTTCCTCCTGGTGAAGATGAAGCCGCAGCAATGCAGGCCAAGAAGATCTGCCAGATCTGCCCGGTTCAGGAGGAGTGCCTCCAGTACGCATTGGCTACCAATCAGAGCGAAGGCGTCTGGGGTGGCATGAGCTCCGGGGACCGTCGCAGGCTCCGTCGCAGACTCCGGGACCGCGCCCGCCGCGCCCGCAGGGCAAGCTGAGCGCCTGATCATCCACCGGCCTCGTACCAGCGGGGCCGGTTCTTTGTGCCCCTTGCGGCACCTGCAATCGAGACGAACGAGAACCCCCCGCATTTGCGGGGGGTTCTCTCACGTCCGGGAAGCCACACTCCCCAAACGATGGTCTACGGGATCTCGTTCACCCGATCGGTGCTCGGAGGAGCCACCGGGCTGAACTCCGCAAAGTAGTCGAGCAGAGCCTGGAGGTCGTTGCCTCCACCCCGGCGCAGCGTCGTGACCGTGCCCAACGTGGTGAAGTTGTCTCCCCCGTCTGCGAGAAAGTTGTTCACCGTGACGTCGTAGGTGCCCGTCGGCTCCAGGTCGACGCCGTTCAGTTGGACATTGCTCACCGTGATCGACGTGCACTCATCACCAACGATGGTGGTCGACAGGTCGTATGTGAAGCCCTCCGAGACACCGAGGTGCAGGAATGGCCGGCTCGAGCCGGCAGGCTGACACTGTTCTTCCAGCACCGCGATGATCTCGGCGCCCGTCATCTCATAGGTGACCAGCGTGTTGCTGAACGGCTGGAATGTGAATGCCTCGCCGTAGGTGACGACACCGTCACCCTCGCCATCCGACTCGGCGTACAAGAGATCGGAGCGGACGCCACCGGGATTCATGAACGCAATGTCTGCACCGTACAGGTCGGCGGTTGCCCACAGCTGGGCGTCGGCAACCAGGTTCCCCGCCGCGGACTCGACACCACGATCGTCACCAGGAGGAGTCCCGCCGCGGAGGATGTCTGCAGTGATGGTCCCGATGGGATCGTTGCCCGTCTCGTCGAACAGTGGTGTCCACTTGTCGATCACCGCGGTCAACGCCGGATCGGGAGTCAACTCCGCCTGGATAACCGCATGGTTCATGGCGCTGCTCTCGCCGCGCACCACATCACCCGTGCGAGGGTCGATCACCAGGTTCAACTCCGAAACCACCCTGCCGTACGAGTAGGCACTCGTGACGATGCGAGGCTGCCCATCGGGGTCGTCGAGCAGGCAGTTGTACGGAAGATGCGTGTGACCCGTGATCAACGCATCGATTGCGGGATCGAGCGCATCGTTGATCGCCACGATCGGACCCGAGATACCGACGCAGGCGTCGACAGCGCCGGGTGGTGGCGTCTGGGAACCGCCTTCGTGCAGCAGTACCACTATGGCTTCGACACCTTGATCCTGCAGCATCGGAACCAGGGCGTTTGCCGTCTCGGCCTCGTCGAGGAAGTCCCACCCGACGATGCCTGATGCGGCGACGAGGGTGTCTGTTGCCTCGAGCGTCATGCCGATGAAGGCAACGTGTGTCGTCCCCACCTGGGTGATCCAGTACGGAGGCAACACCGTATCGCCGGACGTCTCGCTGACGACATTGGCGGCCAGCCATGGGAAATCGGCGCCCGCATACGGGTCGTCCGGGAAGTAGCAGCCGTCAACCGGGTGGCAGCCACCTTGCTGCATGCGGAGCAACTCCGTGACACCTTCGTCGAACTCGTGGTTCCCGACGCTGGAGACGTCGAGCCCCATCACGTTGAGCGACTCGACAGATGGCTCATCGTGGAAGAGGCCGGAGAAGGCAGGCGAGCCACCGATGAGGTCGCCTGCAGCAACGGTCAGCGTGTGCTCATGACCGGCCCGAAGCTGGCTGAGCGCAGTCGAGAGGTACTCGGAGCCACCGGCGTCCTCGCCCGCTACCCGGCCGGGCGTGCTCGACTGCAAATGGCCGTGGTAGTCATTGAAAGCCAGCAGCTGCAGCTCCACGTCGGCGAGGCCCCGGTGCAGGAACGCAGCCATCTGGCCACGCGTCACCGGACGATCGGGGCAATACATGTCGTTGTCTGGCGGGTTGCAGCCCAGCGTGACGCCAACAGTGCCGATCCGATCGATGGCGGACTCGAAGATCGAGCCGTCGTCATCGGTGAACAGATCCGCCCCCACCCCATCGGTCAAATCGAGCGCACGGGACAAGAACGCAGCCATCTGCCCCCTGGTCACCGGGTCATTGGGACAGAACATGTCGTTGTCTGGCGGGTTGCAGCCCAGCGTGATGCCGGCAGTGCCGATCCGATCGATGGCCGCCTCGTAGATCGAGCCGTCGTCATCGGTGAACAGATCCGCCCCCACCCCATCGGTCAAATCGAGCGCACGGGACAAGAACGCAGCCATCTGCCCCCTGGTCATAGGGTCATTGGGACAGAACATGTCGTTGTCTGGCGGGTTGCAGCCCTTCGTATATCCGTTGTCGGCCATCCACTCGATGTCCGCCTCGAAGATCGAGCCGTCGTCATCGGTGAAGGTTCCATCTGCCGCGTCTGCGGCCACCGGCGCGAGCGCAGCCAGCACGATCGCCACAGCAAAGGCGATCGTTGTGAGCCGGCGCGGAGCGCGGGTCATCAGGTGCTCATTCAAGACTGGGTCTCCCTTCGTGACCTCGTCGTTGTCGCACCCTCCCGCGGGCGGCAATCCAGCTCGCCCGAACTCTCGCGACGACGATCGAAAACCCTCCTGTCGACGTCGAACGAAAGCGAGAAGGGCACACTTCAACCATACGGAACGGATCACTCGATCGGGCAAGTTTTTGGGTACGAAGAGCGAACCCTCCGCCGGAACGGGAGAGCTCAGCTCTCCGTGACGGTCACCGAGTTGATCACGCAGTCGGAGTGGGGGCGATCCTGTGCGCCCGTCGGCGTGTCGGCGATCTTGTCGACGACATCCAGCCCGTCGGTGACGTGTCCGAAGATCGTGTAGTTGTGAGGCAGGCCGTAGTCGGAGTGCATGATGAAGAACTGTGAGCCGTTGGTATTCGGGCCGGCATTCGCCATCGCAACAGTGCCTCGGCTGTAGCGACCGGGCCCATCCAGCTCGTCACGGAACCTGTACCCGGGACCACCCATCCCGGTACCGGTTGGGTCGCCGCCCTGGATCATGAAGCCCTTGATCACCCGATGAAAGATGACGCCGTCGTAGAAACCGTCCCTGGCGAGGAAAACGAAGTTGTTGACGGTCGAAGGCGACGATGCCGCATCGAACTCGATGTCGATGTCGCCGTGATTGGTGTGCAACGTAGCCGAGTATGTCTTGTCGAGATCGATCACCATCTCGGGCTGAGAGTCGTACTGGGCCATGGCTGCTCCTTGTCTTGTTGTGTGCATCGGCTGCAGAACGGCAGGGTAACGGCTGTGCGAATGGTTCAGCGGCGACGACGGCGACGGGCCATGTGGAGTGATCGTTTGCCTCGGAACGGGACCATTTCCGGGTCAGGCTTCCAAGAGGTCAGATCCGCCACACGATCGTCGTTGGAGAACATCTTGATGATCGGGACATTGAGACCCGCACGACGCTGAATGCCCAGCACCTCATTGACCTGATCCCACTCAACGAACGTGACGACAAGCCCTGACTCCCCGGCACGCGCGGTCCGGCCCGACCTGTGGAGATACGTCTTCGGGTCGTCCGGCGGGTCGTAGTGCAGGACTACATCGACATCGTCGATGTGGAGCCCCCGCGCCGCGACGTTCGTAGCCACCAGGACGGGATTGGAGCCATCCATGAAGCCGGCCAGGGCTTTGTCTCGCTGACGCTGATGGAGGTCACCGTGGATCGCCTCGGCCCGGACCCCGAGCTCACGAAGAGCGGCGGCGACACGATCACACTCCGCCTTGGTGCGCACAAACATGAGCGTCCGTCCCGCCGAAGCCGCGATCGCCGCAGCCATCTTGACCTTGTCCATGTGGTGCACCTTCAAGAACCGGTGCTCCATGGTGTCGACGGTCTCCCCGTCCGGCTCGGCGTCGTGGCGAGCCGGTTGATCCATGTAGGCGGAGACCAGAGTGCCGACCTGTCCATCGAGCGTCGCCGAGAACAGGTATGTCTGATGGTCGGCCCGGATACCACTCATGATCTTGCGGACCTGAGGGAGAAACCCCATGTCGGCCATCTGATCGGCCTCGTCAATGGCCACCATGCGCACATCCTCGAGCAGCATCTCCTTGCGCTCGATGAGATCGATCAACCGACCGGGCGTCGCTATCACGATCTCGACCCCACGACGCAATGCCTTCATCTGCTTGCTCATTGGGGCACCGCCGTAGATCGCCACGGTGCGGAAGGCACGCAATTCGGCGAGCGGATCGAGCACCGCGGCGACTTGTTGGGCCAGCTCGCGGGTCGGAACCAGCACCAGTGCGAGCGGTCGTTTCACCTGGGCTCGCTCCAGTTGCTGAATGATGGGAAGACCGAAGGCGAGTGTCTTGCCCGAGCCGGTCCTGGCCTTGCCGCAGACATCCTTGCCGTCGAGCCCGTCGGGAATAGCCAGCAGCTGGATCGGGAAAGGATCTGCGATTCCCTGCTTCGCAAGCGCGGCAGCCAGATCGGGTTCGATGCCGAGTTGCTCAAATGTCGTCATGGTCGCGTTCTCGATGGTCGGGCGATTTTGGCCCTGGGATTACCCCAAACTAGTCGCCGCAGCCGGGACTATCGGCGATCCGCTCCGGTGCCACGGCCGAGACGCGCCAAATCTCTCGCTTCGAGCTCCGCATTGAGTTCGGCGCCGAGCAGAACGATGAGGCCTGATATGAAGAACCACAGCATCAGCACGATTGCCCCCGCCAGGAAGCCGTAGGCAGCTCCCAAGGAGCCGACAGTGTTGCTGTAAAAGGTCAGACCCAACGTCGCCAGCAGCCAGACAAACGCCACAACCACGGCGCCGATGGAAATCCATGGAGACTCCGAGGCAGGTCGGTTTGGGGCAATCTTGAACAAGATGCCAAGACCCACGATCACCGTCACAAATATGACCGGCCACCGCCCGTACTGCACGAACCTGATCAGCCCGTGCGCACCGATGGAGTCGAGTAGATCCGGGAGAAACGTCGCTGCCGAGGCGGCAACTGCAACAAACACGATGAGTGCAATCGTGATCCCGAACGCCATGCCACGTTGAATGAGAAACGGTCGGTCCTCGGGCGTGTCGTATGCAATATCGATCCCGGTCATCAGAGCCTTGGTGCCCGCGGATGCCGACCACAAGGCGCCGATGATGCTCAGCACCGCGGTGAGTCCGAGGCCAGACCCTGAGTCGGCGACGATGTTCTGCAGCTCAGTTGAGACAAAGCCCGCGATCGACTGCGGAAGGGCGGAGGTGATGCTCTCGATCTGCGTTGTCAACTGCGAAGGATTGAGAACCATGCCATATATCGAGATGGCGGCAAGGGCGGCAGGGAAGATCGCTAGGAAGGCGTAATAGGAGAGGCTGCCTGCGATAATGGGGATGTGGTGATCCTTCATGCGTACCTGCACAGCCTTCAATAGCGTCATCGTCCTGTGCAATCGGTCTGCCGGCTCCTCATTGATCACGGGCGAAGGCTCGACCTTCGTTTCCTCGTCTTTCTTCTGCCACAAGGCGGCGACAACCGTGGCCGCGGCGAGACCACCCAATACCCAATTCAAATATCGCTTCACGGTATTGACGGTAATAGCTACTCCAGCAGGTTCTCGGCAATGGAGAACAAACGATCTGCTCCCGCCGAGACCGCAGGGCTATGCCCGGCGCCCTGGGGCAGGATCTGCTCTGAGTAGAAAACAGCGATATCGATCTTGCTCTGCAGCCAGGGATCGTCAGTTTCCGTGAGCCGACGCTTCGCATCCAGAGCGAGCCTGCCCAGGTAGTAACCGCCGGCAACGACACCGAACTGGCGCAGATACGGGGTCGCACCCGCCAGGGCATCGATTGGCGACGCGTTGAGCAACCACTCCGTCGTCTTGCGGAGATCTCCCACGGCCCGCTGCAGCGCCTCCCCGATCGGCCCGAGCCCGTCGTCGGCACCTTGCAGATCGGCGGCACAAGCCTCCATCTCGGCGAGATAACCCGCTGCCACATTCCCACCACCCATCGGTACCTTGCGCATCGCCAGATCAATTGCCTGGATGCCGTTGGTTCCCTCATAGATCGGGGCGATCCGGGAATCACGCCACAACTGAGCGGCGCCGGTCTCCTCGATGTATCCCATGCCACCGTGGATCTGAATGCCGAGCGACGTCATCTCGACTCCGAGATCTGTCCCCCACGCCTTGGCCACCGGAGTCAAGAGCGCCATGCGAGCAGCCGCGGCCGCCCGGTCTTCGTCCGAGGCACCGTGCGCGGCCCGGTCGCCCGCAGCAGAAGTGTCGAGAATCAGTGCTCGTAGTCGCCTCGATGTTGGCCTTCATCGTCATCAGCATCCGACGCACATCGGGGTGCTCGATGATCGGTGACGACTACGTCCTTCTGGGGCCCCCGGTGCCCGGCCCTGCCTGCGCTCTTTGGCATAGTCGAGCGCCTGCTGGTACGAGCGCACCGCCAGCCCGAGGCCCTCGAGCCCGACGTGAAGCCTGGCGTCATTCATCATCGTGAACATGCAATGCATGCCCTCGTTGACTTCACCGACCAGGTAGGCAACGGCGCCCCGCTGCTCCCCGTATGCCATCACGCAGGTCGGGCTGGCATGGATGCCGATCTTGTGCTCGATCGCCGACACACTCGACGTCATTCCTCTCGCCGAGGGACCCATCCTCGTTGACCAGGAACTTCGGGAACGAGGAACAGCGAGATGCCCTTCGTTCCCGGCGGAGCCTCCGGTGCCCGGGCCAGCACGAAATGGATGATGTTGTCCGCCATGTCGTGCTCGCCCCAGGTGATGAAGATCTTCGTGCCCTTCACCCGCCATGTCCCGTCCGCTTCGGGCCATGCTCTCGCTCCGCAACGCGCCGACGTCGGACCCGGCCTGCGGCTCGGTGAGCGCCATCGTGCCCGTCCATTCCCCGTGATCAGCTCTCTCGAGATAGACGCCTTCAACTCGTCGCTGCCGTGGTGCTGGAAGCGCTTCGACGGCACTGGTGGTGAGCATCGGGCAAAGCGAGAAAGCCATGTTTGAGGCCGTCATCATCTCCTGGAACGCCGTCGCCATCACCCCGGGGAAGCCATGGCCTCCGTATTCGGGGTTGCCTTTGATGGCGGGCCAGCCGGCGTCGACGAGCTGCCGGTACGCGGCGACCATTTCCTCAGGGACGGTCACCGATCCGTCATGGTTGCGGGTCACTCCCCTCGGTATCCCCAATGCGGTTGGTGGGGGCAACGACCTCGGCAGAGAAATCGGCCTGCTTCGGCAAGGGCATCGTACACATCATCCGCCTCGACATGCTCGAACCCGGAGAGCCGCGACAGTCCCTCAGATCGACGATGTTCTCCATGACGAATGTGATATCGCGCAGTGGGGGTCGGTAATCGCTCATGACTCCAGAATAGGAGCAGAAGCATGTCGAATGCCCGGCCATTGCGTCATGGCGCCCGCCCCGACATGGTCGATAGATTGGCCTCATCCGGCTGAATTCTCCAGGCGACGACGCTGGTACCGTTACTCGCTCGTCGGCGAGCAGGATCGAATGACCGTCGCAGCTCAACGCCTCAGCAATCGCCACTTCACGGCGCTCATGTCGATGATGATGGCGCTGACCGCGATCTCGATCGACATGATGCTCCCCGCTTTCGACGAAATCCGCGCCTATTACGGCCTTCCCACGGACTCGGCACGGGTGGCCCAGATCGTCACCATGTTCTTCATCGGGATGGCGCTGGCGCAGTACATCTACGGGCCACTGGCGGATCGATTCGGTCGCAAACCGGTGCTCTACGCAGGTTTTGGTATCTATGCCCTCGGGGCAATCGGAGCGATCTTCGCCCCAAGTCTCGGGTTCATGCTGGCCAGCCGTCTCATCTGGGGCATCGGAGCGGCATCACCACGAGTCATCTCCATCTCGATCGTCCGCGACTACTACAGCGGCGATCGTATGTCACGGGCGATGTCATACATAATGGCCGTCTTCGTGATGGTGCCGGTGTTCGCCCCCACGATCGGCGCCGCCCTCATCGCCGTGTTCCCATGGCAGGCCATATTCGTCTTCTGCCTCGTGTTCGTCGCCATCATCGCCGCCTGGACCCGGGTGCTCCCCGAGACACTCCGCGAGGAAGACCGTCAACCGATCGAACCCCGCGCCATCTGGGCGGCAACCCGCAAGGTCCTATCCAACCGCACGACGATGGGCTACACGCTTGCGCTCACCGCGATCTTCTCGGTGTTCACTTCATACCTGGCCAGCTCGGAGCGGATCTTCGGGGACTTCTACGGGAGGAAGAGTGAGTTCCCGATCATCTTCGGTGCCATCGCTGCCGTCATGGGAGCAGCCATGCTCACCAATGCGAGGCTCGTCGAGCGAGTGGGCACCCGCAAGCTCACCCACATGGTGCTGCTTGGATACGTCGCGGCGAGCATTGTCATGACCGGACTCGGCATGGCCGCCGACGGACACCCCGCCTTTCCAACCTTTGTCATCGGGCTCGCAGTTCTGATCGTCTTCCACTCCCTGCTCGTCCCAAACCTGAACTCGATCGCCATGCTCCCGATGGGCCATATCGCCGGAACGGCTTCCGCTGTGATCGGAACCATCTCGCTTGCCGTCGGCTCCTTCTTCGGCGCCATGATCGACCGCACCTACACCGACTCGGCCATGCCCCTCCTGCTCGCCTTCCTCGGATTCGGGATCGTCGCCCTCGCCATAGTCGTCTGGACGGAGCGCGGCCGGCTGATCGTCCCTGCGGTCGAGGCCATTAGCCTGGAACGGCAAGGCAGCACGCGACCGTGCAACGAGGAGGGCTGACAGATGGCAACACCACACATCAGTGCTGACCCGGGAGACTTCGCCGAGTCGGTGCTGCTCCCAGGCGACCCGCTACGGGCGGAGCACATCGCAGAGAACTTCCTCACCGATGCCACGATGGTCACGTCGGTGCGCAATATGCTCGGCTTCACCGGCAACTACAAAGGAGTCCGCGTTTCGGTGATGGGCACCGGAATGGGCATTCCGTCAGCGAGCATCTACGCCACGGAGTTGGTCCAGGAATACGGTGTCAAGAACCTGATCCGGATCGGTAGCTGTGGCGCCCTGAGCCATGATGTTGCATTGCGCGACATCATCGTCGCCATGGGCGCATGCACCGACAACAATGTCAACCGGACCGCGTTTCGGCGGCTACGACTTTGCAGCCATAGCCAACTACGAACTGCTGCGGGCCTGTGTCGACGTTGCCGCGTGAGTCTCGAGCACCCCGTTCATGTCGGCAACATCTACACAACTGATCTGTTCTACCACCCTGATGAAGCGGCAAGGCTGGAGTACACCCAGCGGATGGGCGTCCTCGCCGTCGAGATGGAGACGGCCGGCCTCTACGGGCTTGCCGCGCAATACGGGGCACGAGCCGTTGCCTTGATGACCGTCAGCGACCACGTCCTGACCCATGAGAGCACCAGCGCCGAGGAGCGTCAGACAACATTCAACGAGATGGTTCAGATTGCCCTCGACACTGCGGTTGCGATCAGCAGGTGATCGCCCGCTACTCCAGGCATATTCGTTTTACAAAATGTTAAACAATAGCGCTAGCATTTCGAGTATGAACGCAGACAACAAACCCATCGAATGGATCGCCAACCCGCGTGCCCGCGGGATCGCCACCAGCGAAGCGGTCTCCAGAGTGTTCCCTGACCGGCGTTTTCGAGCGGGCACGTCGGTTCCACGACAGATTCCCGGCTATCGCCCCAGCCCGCTCCGCAACCTCGCCCACCTCGTCGACCATGCTCGGTGTCGGCGGGATCTGGGTGAAGGACGAGTCACAGCGTCTCGACCTCAACTCCTTCAAGGTGCTCGGCGGCTCCTTCGCCATCTATCAATTCATTCGCTCCCAGCTCGGCCTCGGCAGCGAGGACCTCAGCTATGACGAGCTCGTCAGCGAGGCAACTCGAGCCAAGGTCGGCGACATCACCTTCGCAACGGCCACAGACGGCAACCACGGTCGTGGGGTCGCCTGGGGAGCCTCCAAGCTCAACTGCAACGCTGTTATCTACGTGCACAAGGACACGTCGATTGCCCGCATCCGCGCCATCGAGGCATACGGTGCCGACGTACGCGTCGTCAACGGCAACTACGACGACGCCGTCCACCAGGCGAGCCAGGACGCTGAGGCGAACGGGTGGCAGATCATCTCCGACACATCGTGGGAGGGCTACACCGACATCCCCAGCTGGGTGATGCAGGGCTATACCACGATGCTCACGGAGGCACAGGAACAGCTTGCGGGCACCGGGATCGTGAAGCCAACTCATGTGTTCATCCAGGCCGGCGTTGGTGCGCTGGCCGCGGCGACCGCAGGCTTCTACAGCAGCCGCTTTGGCGCCGAGCGGCCATCCATGGTCGTCGTCGAGCCGAGCGAGGCCCAGTGTCTGTTCCATTCCGCGTCGATCGGGGACGGCAGCCCGCACGACGTCACCGGCGATCTCCAGACGATCATGGCGGGTCTCGCCTGCGGCGAGCCGAGCCCGATCGCCTGGGATGTCTTGTGGGATACCATCGATGCCTTCGTCTCATGCCCCGACTACGTCGCCGCAAAAGGTATGCGTGTGTATGGCGTCCCTCTTGCCGGGGATCCGTTCATCGTCTCGGGGGAATCCGGTGCCGTCACCCTGGGAGCGCTGTCGTTCATCGCCGACTACGCCGAGTTCGACGACCTCAAGGACTACCTCGGGCTCGACCACGACTCGCAGGTGCTTCTGATCAACTCCGAAGGCAACACCGACCCCGAGTACTTCAGGCGGGTGGTCTGGGAAGGCGCCAATTCTGTGCCGAGCCCATACCGATGGACGCCCGAAGTCGAGCATCACTGACGACGGCCGGGAACAACCCGCATTCACCAATCGAGATCGGCAGGGGCAGAAGAGGCACCCGCCCCTGCCCCAATCTCCGCTACGCGTCGCCGGGCCTGCGCCGATTGCCTTATCAGCAGACCTGCATTGCCGACTGGGTAACTAGACAAATTGCGGAGAATGAACGTGATCCCAAGGCAGATCATCGACGATCAACCGATAAGGGTGCTGCTGATCAGCCCCGATGCGGCGCTCCACGAAGTCATCGGCAGATTCGCCGGTCAGTCCTACTGTGCCTCGTGCACCGTTGACTGGGTGGACAGCTACCCGGCCGGGCTCGATGCGGTCGCCAGCGAGGGGCACGACATCTACCTGGTTCACCACCAGCTGGGCAGGCACAACGGCATCGACCTCGTCGCGGAGGCCACCCGGATGGGCTCGGCCGTCCCGCTGATCGTATTGACCGACACCGTCGACTACGACCTCGATCTCGAGGCGCTCGACGCCGGTGCCACCGACAGCCTGGCCGTCGACAAGCTGGATGGTGATGCGCTATTCCGCTCCATCCGCCATGGCCTGGTTCATGCCCAGGCCCGGGCCGAGCTGATCGCCGCCCGCGACGAGGCGGAAGGGGCGACCGAAGCCAAGACCAAGTTCCTCGCCAACTTCAGCCATGATGTGCGCACTCCTCTCAATGCCATTATCGGCATGACCGAGATCGTGCTGCGGGACCAGTTGACCCCGACCCAGCGCGAGGCGCTCGAGACCGTGCTCGTCGCAGGAGAGACCTTGCTTGATTTGGCGGATCGGCTCACCGACATCCGCAACATCGAGAATGACTCCATCGAGCTCGATTCCGGGCCGTTCAATCTCCGAGACGCATTGACAGACGTCATCCGCATCTTCGGGCTGCAATCACGCCAGAAGAACATCTACATCGGAATCGATGTGCCCACCTCCATCCCCGAGGTCCTCACTGCGGATGCGGCCCGTCTCCAGCAGGTCCTCATCGACCTGGTGAGCAATGCGGTCAAGTTCACCGAGCGCGGCAGCATCACGATCGCGGTCACCGATCTGTTCGAGCACGACGGGTCGTCCTTCCTGCGGCTGAGTGTCGAGGACACCGGAGCGGGCATCCCGCAGGATCAGCAAGCGACTCTGTTCGAGCGATCGATCGGTGCCATGACATCCCAAGTTGCGACGGGCCTCGGGGTCGTTCACAAGATCGTGACGGCCATGGGAGGCTCGATCTCAGTGCACAGCAAGGTCGGCAAGGGCACCAGGTTCGACTTCGAGATCGAGGTGGGAACCGTCGATGAGAGCGCCGTCGGAAACGTTGGTGCCTCTGCAAACGGCGGTGTCGTGCTCGTGATATCGAGCGACCCGGACAGCAGAAGGGCCATCGAGGCAGAGCTCGCCGGAGCCGGCCTGGAGCAGGTGACGGTTGCAGATCCCGGTGCGGCTGCCGATGCCGTCGCGCAGCACCACCAACTGGACGCCATCGTCCTCGACACCGCCTACAAGCCATTCGAGATCGCCGCGACATTGCTGGAGCGCGCCGGTGGCACCACACCGGTGACTCTCCTCGTGCCCGGTGGCCGGGAAGGCGACGAGCCACGTTGCCGTGAGGCCGGGGTGAAGGGGTACGTGAAGAAACCGGCGGCACCGGGTGTGCTCGTCGATGTGGTCAAGGCGACCGTCGCCGCGGCGAGAGCCGGAGATACCGACACGCTGTTCACTCCCGACTCGATGGTCGCAAGCCGCCCGTCGATGCGGATCCTCGTCGTGGATGACGTCGAGACCAACCTGTTGCTGACTATGCGCATGCTCACCGAGCGAGGTCACCAGGCAGTTGCCGTGCGCAGCGGAGTCGAAGCAATCGACTCATTCGAGCAATCTCATTTCGACGCCGTTCTCATGGATCTCCAGATGCCGGGGCTCGACGGTTTCGACACCACCGCCGCCCTACGGGCCGAGGAAATGCTCCAGGGACTCGTCCGCACCCCGATCGTGGCCCTCACCGGGCATGCAACGAAACAGGAGAGGGACCGCTGTATCGCCGCAGGTATGGATGGATTCCTCTCGAAGCCGGTTCGCCCCGATGCGCTATTCGCCGCGGTGGAGCAGTTCACCGTTTCCGCGGTGGCTGCGTAGAGCGGCGCACCAACAGCTGTCTATCTCGTTTCGGTCAGCGAACCTTGAATCCGGCCAGCCCACCCCTGACATTGATCTCGACCCGATTCACCGCGGTCGAGAAGTCGGGAGTTTCGTAACCGCCGCTGCTCGGTAGGAATCGCTGCCGGTCGATGTCGAGATCGGCGAGCCCCGTGTCTGCGGTGACCCGTCCGGCCACGCTCGCCGGGACGTGGAACTCTACGGAAGCGGCGCCTGCGTCGACCGATGCCAGCATGTGCCCTCGCTCGGGGCAATAGACGACGGTCGAGCTCGCCCCGGTCTTCAGCTCGATCGTGTTGACCAGAAGCCTGGTCAGGTCGAGTCGGGAATCGGACGCTCCGGTGTGTAGGTCCAACTCCAGCTCGACACCGGGGTTGAAATCGAGTCGGAACTCACGACCCAGGGAGCGCACCCAGGAGTGGTGGCGTTGCCGAAGAGCGACGTCGAGCCGGTCACCCGATCTCGTGACCTTCTGCTCCACCTCGCCAACTACGCCCGTGCACAGACGACCGGAGGATGCTGCAAGGCTGCCGACACGCAACTCACCGCCGCCATGATCGATGCGAATGCGGGCGCGGGTCGCCCCACCGAGCGGGATGTCTATTGCGTTGGTCGCCACGGTGCCCCGACGCATGGCGCCGGAGATGAGGACGATGCCGATCACAATCAACACGGCCGGCCAAATGAATTCCGACCCAACGATGTCCGCGTCACGCAGGAGGATGAAGACACCGATTCCAATCAGGGCAACAGGCAAGAGCCACGACCCCCGCTCTCCCTGATAGAGCCGATCAATCAGGACGGCAAGACCAACAACGATCAGGATCCCCGGCCACGCCGACGAACGCTCCGGCCAGAAGCCGAGTGCCTCCAGCAAATACACGCCTCCGACGCCGATGATGATCAGCCCGAGCAAGATGCTGCCTTGCCGGCGCATAGACACTCTCCAGTCGACGAGATGGGTCAACAATAGTGGCGACCCTCCGTGGCGACCCAGCTCGATCCGGGCAACCACCGCCGGGCGAAACGCCTCAATGGAGCTGCGAGGTCATTGTTCATGGGTTGTCTGTGACATGATGGGTCGCTCGACATGGCAGCAACGAACACAGCCCCCGACAATCAACCCACCGAGACCGGCTTCCAGACCGAACGCGTTGTCACTATCGCGACCGGCCACGCAGTGCACGACACATTCACTGCGTTTCTTCCGCCGCTGCTGCCGCGGTTTGTCGAGAAGTTTGCCCTGAGCAACACGGCGGCCGGTCTGCTGACCGTGTTCCTCCAATTGCCGTCGTTGCTGCAAGCTTTCATCGGTCATCTCGCCAAGAACCGTGCGTTGCGCTGGCTGGTCGTCCTCGGACCCGGGGTGACGGCCACCGCGATGAGCCTCCTCGGCTGGGCTCCCGGCTACTGGGGCCTCGCTGTGCTGCTCGTCATCGCCGGGCTGAGCGTTGCCAGCTTCCACGCAACTTCACCGGTCGCCGTCGGCTATCTATCCGGCAACCGGCTCGGTCGCGGCATGGGCTTCTTCATGGTGGGTGGCGAGACCGGGCGCACACTCGGACCGCTCGTCGTGGTCAGCGCCCTGGCGATTCTCTCGCTGCGCTCGCTGGCATTCCTGGCCCTGGCGGGAATCGCCACGTCTGTGGTGCTGCACTTCCGGCTCGGGGACACGGTGCTCGACAACAACGACGGTGCCGAGCCGATCCCGTGGCGCACCGCAATACGCTCGATGCGCGGCCTCATGGTGCTGCTTGCCGGCATGATCATCGTGCGCAGCTTGATGATGATGTCCGTGACGACTTTCCTCCCCCTCTACCTGACCGACACCGGCAGAAGTCACTGGTTGGCCGGTGCAGCTCTCTCGATCGTCGAGGCAGCCGGAATTGCGGGAGCGATGGCAGGCGGCTGGGTGAGCGACCACATCGGGAGGCGGGCCGTCCTGCTATTCGGCTTCTCGACCGCACCGGTAGCGCTGCTGTTGTTCCTCGCCACGGACGGCGTCGCCCAGCTGGCGATCCTGCCCGTGATCGGTGTCACGCTGCTCTCCGTGCCACCTGTCCTGCTGGCGCTCGTCCAGGAGCAGGTCCCCGAAAGCCGAGCCCTTGCCAACGGTGTGTACCTCTCGCTCAGCTTCGCCATCCGTTCCATGGCCGCCATAGCTTTCGGTGCGGTGGGCGATGCCTTCGGTCTCAGGACTGCGATGACGATTGGCGCTCTCGCCATGTTCCTCGGCCTCCCGCTCATATGGGCGCTATTCCGTCACGAGGAGGCGAAGAGGACGCCACGAGGCGCGGGTGCGTAGGTGCGGTTAGCTGCAGGGCTAATACCGCTCACCATTCTCCAGGTAGACCGTCGCTCCCGGGCCGGCGTCGAGTGCAGCAACGATGCGCCGGGCGAGCTGCGGTGACACCAGCAGCGGAACAGAAGCGGAGCAACTTGTCGTCGGGCGCGCACGCTGCCGCCTCAGGGAGCAACTCTGCCCGAGTCGGGATCGACCATGAGCGATGAGACGTCGACCGCTTCGAACGCAGACCCAGGGATGTCGTCCCACGCGTGCAACATGTCGTTGTCCCAGCGCGGGTCCGGTGCTCCGGAGATGAACCACGAAGACCCGTTGTCGGCAAGGATCAGCCCGTACTCCTTCATCGCGGTCAGGATGACTTGGAGCTCGGCGGGGTACTCGGAGATGTCGTAGTGGGCACGGAGCCGGAACCGCTGCCCCATCGGTGGATATTGTGATCCGGTGAGGCTCGATGCGAAGTGTCGTGCCGGCCAAACATACGTGTTCCTCGTCTCATCGGCGGTGAACCGGATGGCGTGGTCTATGTGACCGGAGGCCACCTCGTCGTAGGTCACCAGCCCGGGGAAGATGGGCAACCCTGCGGCGTCGGCCGAGGTCCAACCGTCGGGCCGCAACTCGTTCGAGGTCAGGTCGTATTCGGCTCCCGATCGTGCATTCCACGAACCGTCCGACTGCGGGTAGGCGCTGTATAGCTCGTACAGCATGCAATCGTCGCGGTCGAGAACCAGGACATGCCGATCTCCTGTGGCATCAGGGCCGCCTTCGACGGGGGCATTCGTCGGAACCGGCCAGGGGCCCGGATCGCTCTCGTTTCCGTATGCCGTGTAGTGGATGGAAACGTCGGGCTGCGTGTTGTCGACCTCTACGAACGGAATCCCGATCGGGCTGTTCGACCCGGGTGGCCACACCCCTGAGCCGAAATCGGCATGGAGTGTCGTGCCGGCGCCCATCGTGTTGATGTACGCCGCCGAATTCGCATCCACAGGCAGCCCATCGACCCGTGTGTTCCAAATGTTGTCCGCGGGGAAGATCGAGCATCGTGGTGGTGGGGTGATCGGCGTGAGGCTGCCTGCCCTGGCGAGGAACGTTGCCATCTGATCACGACGGATCGGTTGATCGGGGCAGTACTCCGTATTCTCAGGCGGGTTGCAGCCCCGGGTGATCCCTGCGGTAGCGAGCCGGTCTATGGCATTCTCGAAGATGGACGTGTCGTCGTCGGTGAAATACCCACCGCCGCCATCGTCGGCATACCCATAGCCACGTACCAGGAACGCAGCCATCTGACCCCGATTGACCGGTTCCGCGGGGCAGTAGTGGTCGTTGCGCGGTGGATTGCACCCTCTGGTGATGCCTGCGGCGGCGAGGCTGTTGATCTGATCTTCGAAGACGGACCCATCGTCGTCGGTGAAGTAGTCGACCCCGGCAGGTGCCAGATCGAGTGCACGCACCAGAAAGGCCGCCATCTGACCCCGGTTGACCGGGTCGCTAGGGCAGTAGCGGTCGTTGAGCGGTGGATTGCAGCCCTTGGTGATGCCTGCCGCGGCGATCGCCTCGATGGCCCCCTCGTGGATGTTGCCATCATCATCACGAAAGGTCCCTCCCGGGGCGAGCTGCGCCTCGGCAAGGGCTCCTGTGCCGAGCACGAGCAACCAAACGGCGATGAGCACCGCCGGCCAACGTCTGTGCATGCTTCCTCCCAACGTCCTGGCCCCAAGTTAGGGAACTGTGCGACGCTATGGCGTGCCGGAATCTCCTATGCCTGAGTGCGAGCCTCTTCGAGAGCGGCTAGGAAACGTTCGTTCTCGGCAGTGGTCCCCACGGTGACACGGAGATAGGGCCCGAGCGTGCGGACGATGATCCCCCGCCTGAGCAGCACGTCGGCGACAGCGGCAGGGCTCGCAATCGATGTGAGCAGCACGAAGTTCGTCTGGCTGGGCAGGTAGTCCACTCCGAGGTCGGCAAGGCCCTTCTCCAGCTGCTGGCGCCCAACGGCGTTGTCGATCACACGCTGCTGCAGTTGGTCGAGGCAACCCAACGCCGCAACTGCCGCCGCCTGTGCGACTGCGTTGACCGAGAAGGGGAGCTGGCCTCGTCGCAGGTTGCTCAGAACCTCCGGTCGCCCAACCGCATAGCCGACCCGAAGCCCGGCAAGACCAAATACCTTGGAGAAGGTGCGGGCGACGATGACGTTGTCACGCTCGATCGCCAATGGGATTCCGGTCGCGTAATCCGCCGCCGTGGCGAACTCGGAGTAGGCCTCATCAACAACAACGAGCGTTCGCTCCGGGACCTCATCGATGAAAGCGACGAGGTCCTCGTAGGGGACGTGGGTGCCGCTGGGGTTGTTGGGGTTGCAGACGAAGATCAGAGTGGTGTCCGGCCGTATTGCCTCCAGCATGGCATCGAGATCGTGCCCGAGACCGGTGCCTGCCGGTACCGCCACCGGCTCGGCACCGGTAATTGCCGCATATATCGGGTACATCACGAAGGAGGGATCGGAGAACACGAAGCTCGAGCCGGGGCCACCCACGGTCAGCGCGGTCGACAACAGGAGCTCGGAGCTACCGGCGCCCGGCCAGAGGTGGTCGACGGGCACACGAAGGTACGCGCTCAGTGCGTCGAGCAGGTGGTGTGCCGAGCTCTCCGGATACCGATTGAGACGCTCCGCCGCTGAGGCGATGGCGGCAACAACTGCCGGGAACGGTGCCGCGGGCGACTCGTTCGAGGCCAGCTTGATGATGTCACTGATTCCCAAATCCCGGGAGACCACCTCGATCGGCTTCCCCGGTGTGTACACCGGTATCCGATCCAAGTCCCGACGAAATGTAGGCATCGCAGTCCCTCTCGCTAGAAGTGTGCAGCCTACCGATCAGTGCTGTGCCTGCCGTCAGTGCGGGTCAGAGCACGCCTGCAAAGTGAAGGACGGCAATGATCCCTCCGGTTATCCCCGTGAATCCCCAAATGGCGAGAAGCGCACCACGACGACTACGCGTTGGTGCAGGGGAGCACGAGCTCGACCTCATCCTCGACGTCACCGGGTTCCTCTTCGAAGTCATCCTCCGGCTCGTCGGGAAGGTCAACCTCTACGGTTTCCTGCTCGGCCTCACCAACCGTCGGCACCGCTTCGTCGGCCGTCCCGAAACGGCTGGCGAGATCGGGGCCCTTCTTGGATTCGGCAGGCGGGACGGAGGCGTCACGAGCCAACTCCTCTTCGAGCGCAGAGCCGATGTCGTCAAACGATCTGACCTGGCGCCGTGGCTCCCGACGCATCGTGCCATTGACCGAGATGAGCGAGCCATCGACCGTTGCACTACGCGGCTTACCAGCGGGCCTGTCTTCTAGCGGACGGCTTCCCGATGTTTCCTGCTCTGGTGCGGGTTCGGCGGGAAAAGCAACGGCATCAGCACTCCCCGAATACGCCTCGACGACTTCCTCGTCGACAGAACCGATCAGATCCCTTACCCGGGTCCGCTCGGGCGGGAGCTCCGGAGCCGGCTGCGACTTGACCGTCTGCACCGCCTCTTTCGGAGCATCGGTGAGCAACGCGGAGTTCGACGTCGATGTGCCGCCCTTCATTAGACGATCCATCCGCGCTCGTAGATCGTCCAACTGGCTGAGCAGCTCTTCTTCATTTCGCCCGGATGGATCACCCGGCATCAGCTTGTCTCCTATGCCTCAACCTTGTGCACCACCTCTTCGGCAAGTTCGGTCCTCATCTTGAGCCGATGCAGGGGAAATGCCACTGGCGTGATTCTTCAGAATCCGGCGTAACATGGCGCGTCGCAACCGGAGACTCCATGCAACGAAAACTGATACTGGTGCTCACCCTGGCCATTTCTCTCGCCGGCTGTGCCGGCTCGAACGAACCGGAAGCCAGCACCACCACATCCACGCCCGCGACTACGACGAGCACGATCGCCGAATCCACGGCGACGACCCAGGCCCAGTCGTCCCCGTCACAGGGTGCTCAGGATGGGGACATCGTCAAGGTGCACTACGTCGGCACGCTCGACGACGGTACCGAGTTCGACTCTTCATATGGCAGGGACCCTCTCGAGTTCGAGGTTGGCACCGATCAGGTAATCGCAGGTTTCGACGCCGCAGTACACGGCATGGTTGTCGGTGAGAAAAAGACGGTGCGGATCCCTCCCGAAGAGGCATACGGCCCGGTTGACGAGGAACTGATCTTCGACGTCCCCATCGAGCAGGCCCCCGACGACGTCGCGGTCGGGGACGAGGTGCTCATCGATGGCACTGTCTATGGCAGGGTCACCGCAGTTGGTGACACGACGGTGACGATCGACACCAACCACCGTTTCGCCGGTGAGGCGCTCAACTTCGAGATCGAGCTGGTCTCCATAAACGAGTGATCGACACTGCGTCGTCAAATATCATTAATTACCCTTTACCTTCGTCGATAGCCGAGTACAATTGGCGGTGGAGGTTGAGAGGAGCAAACATGGCCCAGACATCCGACTATCCACCGGTGCTCGACACTGCAATGGTCGCTGAGCTCCTCGGCATGAACGTTCAGGTCGTCCGGCGTATGGCACGGGAGGGCTCGATTCCCTGTTACCGCATCCCCGGCGGTCGCCCCTTCCGGTTCTTCCGCGACGAAGTACTCGAGTGGCTAAAGGGGTTCCCGGTTCACGAAGAGAGCTCTGAGAGCGCTCCAGACAGGGCGGGCACCTAGGCGGATACGACCCATGGGCACCTGGTGGTCCGAGCACCCAGATCTCGAGTCGCTGGCACGACGAGGTCGTCGGGAGTACACCGAAGAGTTGGCGGCGGCAGAGCGGGACACCGAGCAGCTGAGGAAACGTCGCCGCTCGCTGCCCGACATCTGTTTCGAGTGGATGAGCCGTGGCGATCTGGTGACGGTCGCCGTTGCAGACAGCCAATTCGAGGGCGAGCTCGTTGCCGTGGTCAATGACCTCGTTGTCGTTCGCACCAGAACAGTCGACGTCGGGGTCAACCTCGACATGGTCGATTTTGTGCGCAGCAACCGACGAGGCGCTCATGCCGGCACTTCGGGAGAGCGCAGCGTCAGCTCCTTCGCGCTCTGCTGGGACGGTTCGAGATCGAGCAACAGCCGGTGCGGCTGGTCGGTGCTCGCAAGGTATTCGACCTCACCGGCATCATCACTGCATCCACGGAAGATCATGTCCTGGTTGCGGACAACAGCGGAACCGAGTGGGCATTACCCCGCAGCAGGATCGCGTATGTGATCGGATCTACCGGGGACTGACAATGACGGTGCCGGTTGCCGTCCCACCGTTCCCGTCACTGACCACGTAGGTGAATGTATCTGGGTCGGTCCAGTTGTCGGAATCGGGGTGGCGGTACATGCATTTATCGCCGTCAACTGAGACCTGTGCCTGCTGAGCGCTCACCGAGCACGACACCAGTGTCAGCTGGTCCCCATCCGGATCGGTGTCATTCGCCAATACCGCAATGGGAAAGGTCCGGTCCACCCGTCCCGATGCCGTGTCATCGACGGCAATAGGCGGGGCATTGATCGGAGCTGCGGTGGTGGTCGTCGTCGAAGTCGTGGTCGTGGTCGAAGTCGTCGTCGTGGTCGATGAAGTCGTCGTCGTGTGTGGAAGTGTCGTGGTCGTGTGTGGAGGTGTCGTGGTCGACGGCACCGCCGTCGTAGCCACCCCCGAGTCGTCGGGGTCAGCTCGGTGGTGGTCGGGGTCGATTCTGTTGTGGTCGAGGTCAATTCTGTTGTGGTCGGGGTCAGCGCAAGGGTCGTCGCCGGCAGGGTTGTTGTCGTCACCACGGCCACTGGGATATCAACAGGGGCGATGGTAGGTGCCGGGCCAACGACGCCTGTCGCCACCGCGGCTGCAACAACGGCCGTTCCTGCGGTCGCGGTGCCCGCCCACTCCGCTACCCGCTGCAATCCGGCGACGAAGGGGACTTGAGCCAGCATCGCCAACGGACCGGTGAGCCGCCGCAGTCTGCGTGCGGAGATGTCGAGGAATGCTCTCACCACTCTCGGGTCGAATTGGCTTCCCGCGTTCTGGCTCAGCTCGCGCAGAGCGTGCCGTGGCGTCTGCGCCGCTTGATACGACCGGCGCGCCGTCATCGCGTCGAAGGCGTCGGCGACCGCAACGATCCTGGCGCCGTAATTGATCTGCTCGCCGCTGAGACCGGACGGGTAGCCGCTGCCATCCCAACGCTCGTGGTGATGCAGGATCGTGTCAGCCCACGGCTCCAGGAACTCCCGGATCGGAGCAACCAACTCGTCGCCCAACGCCGGGTGACGCTTGATCGTCTCCCACTCGAACCTGTCGAGCTTGCCTTCCTTGTTGAGGATCGACTCGGCGATCTTGAGTTTGCCAACATCGTGCAAGAGCGATACCCACCGGAGCTTCTCCCGCTGCTCGAGCGGTACCGCCAGCTCCTCGGCAAGCAGATCGGTATACGCCCGAGTCCGTTCGGCGTGGCCTCTCGTGACGTGGTCGTGTGCGTTGAGCGCGGCCACCAACAGCAACACCGTCTCGCCTGCCCGTGTTGGGTCGTCATCAATCCCGTTGTCTCGGGCCTCCTCGATGCGCCGCTGTAGCTGTGCAGTCGTCCACGTGCGCATCGCCACCTTCACCCGGGAAGGAGCAGCACCAGGGAAGATGAGCGACATGTCGAGCAGAGCAGCCAGAGGAAGGAATTTCCTGGCGAGACGGTCGGCCAGGTTCACGGCGAGGAACGATGAACCGAGCACCACCATCCACCAGAGCACCTGGGCAATCACCGTGCTGTACCCGGGCAAGAGACGGGCGACGATCGTCGCTACGACGACCCCAACGACCAGCGGCACAACGAAGACGAGCACCCGCACAATGCGGGACGCCCATGCCCGAGGCTCCCATCTGATGTCGCGTACCACCCTGCGATCTCCGTCTGACGACCGGCGGCTTCGGGCATCTATCGGCGCTCCAGGACGCGATCTGTACTGCTAACACGGCATTGGCCCCAGGATTGGTTACGCTCGCCGATATCACTCGGGGAGCAGGATATGAGTCGATTCACAGGCCTCGGCGTAGCCGTCGCAATGACACTCACCATCCTCGCAACGGTCCCGTCACCGGCGGCCGCAGCTGCAGGGGACGAAATGAGCCCGGGCGTGATCCGGGTTGATCCCAGCTTCCAGACGATCGGAGTGGTTTGGGAGGTGTCCGGCGACCAGGATCTCGACAGCACCATGACGGTGGAATTCCGGCGCTCCGGCGACACCGCATGGCTGGCCGCTGCTCCGGCTATGCGAGCGTACCCCTCCATCATCGTCAACGGCGAGCCCCTGGGTCTGAACCAGTGGGGCGCAAGCGCTTTGTTCCTAGAACCGGCTACCTCTTATGACCTCCGTCTCACCCTCACCGACCCAGATGGAGGCGGCGCGGTGAGGACGACGACGGCTACCACGCGGTCGTGGCCCGTCGCAGAGACATCCGGGGACAGCCTGCTGGTGGTACCCGGCAACGGCGGTGGCAGCGGCACCAGCAGTGATCCGTTTCGCGGTCTGCAGGCCGCCGCCGATGCGGCCCGGCCCGGGGACACTTTCACCGTCGCTGCCGGTACCTATGAGCCATTCCAGATCGTCGACCTCCGGCACCGTCGACGATCCCATCGCATTCGTCGCCGCGGGCAACGTGGTAATCGACGGTGCAGGCACCGACCGCGGCGTCGTGACGATCGGCGAATACGACCGCGACACTTCTCACGTCATCCTCGACGGCTTCTCCATCAGCGACGGGCGATGGGGCATCGATGCCCAGAATACCCAGGACATCTTCATCACCGGCAACACAATCCAGGACGTCGACTTCGGGATCGTGAACCGGCGCGACTCCGGGTCCGAGGCTCGCCAGACCATCTGCGACAACCAGATCACAGGCCGCACCGACTGGCCGCAGCCGGGCATCATCCCGGAAGAGCGAGGCATCGACCTGCGCGGCACCGGAAACGTCGTATGCCACAACACCGTCCGCTACTTCGGTGACTGCATCTCGGTCCAGCCGTACACGAGCGACTCGTTCGGACAGGACATCTTCGGGAACGACGCCGCATTCTGCGTCGATGACGGCATCGAGATCGACTACAACCAGGCCAACGCCCGGGTCTGGGAGAACCGGATAACGAATGCCGCGAATGGGAGTGAGTATCCAGCCGAGTGCCGGAGGTCCCACATACATATTCCGTAACGAGTTCTTCAACCTCGAGAGCGTTCCGATCAAGATGCACAACGACACGACCGGGTTCATCGTTGCTCATAACACCGGGGTGAAGATCGGTGACGGTCACGGAGACAACGGAGCCATGTGGCGCAATGCCATCTTCCGCAACAACGTGTTCATCGGAACGCGATACGCGTTCGAGTTCACCACGGTACGCGACGAGGGCTTCCGCGATTTCGACTACGACGCTTGGGGGACCAGCAGGGCGATCGAGCCGGGCGGACCCTGGTTCAAGTGGGAGAACGTGAGGTATGACCACATCGGCGACCTGCCTGTCGGGGTCGAAGACCACGGCGTCGAAATCGGCATCCTGGAGTTGGTCGGTGCCGGCCTTCCCGCCGATTGGGACGTGGCGGTCGAGCCGGGCTCGGCCGATCTCCGGCTGGCCTCAGGAGCCGTTGCTATCGACGCCGGGGTGCCGCTCGACAACCTCAACGACGGCGTCACCATCGTCAACCAGCCCGACATGGGAGCATTCGAATACGGATTTGCGCTTCCCGACTACGGTCCGCGCATTGCGGGTGTCGGCTCGCGGTTCGTGGACGTTGCCCCGGGATCGCTCTTCTTCACCGAGATCGAGTGGCTGGCCGCGGAGGGGATCACCCGTGGATGCAACCCGCCGACCAACGACCGGTTCTGCCCTAACAACCCGGTCACCCGAGGCCAGATGGCCGCTTTCCTCACGCGGGCTCTCGACCTCCCGCCAGAAGACACAAACGCATTCATCGACGACGACAACTCCGTCTTTGAAGCCGACATCAACGCTCTGGCGGCCTCGAGCATCACCAGAGGGTGCAACCCACCCGGAAACGACCGGTTCTGCCCGGACGAGACGGTCACCAGGGGCCAGATGGCCGCATTCCTCGTGCGTGGACTTGATCTCCCCGCAGGAACTCCCGACACTTTCACCGATGACGACACTTCAGTGTTCGAAGCCGACATCGACGCCCTCGCCGCCTCCGACGTCACTCGAGGGTGCAACCCACCCGTGAACGACCGGTTCTGCCCCACCAACCCGGTCACCAGGGGCCAGATGGCCGCATTCCTCTACAGGGCGCTAGCAGACCGATGAGGAGGCTCGCTCTGGTTGCGGCTCTGCTCGGCCTCTCGGTCGTAGCCAGTCCAGTCCCGGCGCAAGCGGACGACGCGGTGGTGTTTGCGGACGGGTTCGAAACGGGTGACCTGTCGCTCTGGGACAACGTGGCGACCGGCCGATATGGGATCACCAACGATCCGGCTCATGTCGCGACCGGAACGTACGCCCTCGAGGGCACGATTCCGGCAGGTGAGGGATGGGGCGAGATCAACAAATGGTTCCTGCCCGGCTACGACGAGATCTACGTCCGCTTCGATGTGATGTTCGAAGACGGATTCCAGAACCTGCGCGAAGACGGCAACGGCATGCACTTCGCATCCGTGTCCGGCAACCACATCGACAACAAATGGAGCGCCCACGGCAAGGCCGGCATCGTGCCGAGCGGCTACGACTTCTTCACCACGACGGTCGACCCGGAGCATCCATACGGTGATGACGCACTGCACCCGTTCATGTTCTACTCGTACTTTCCAGACATGGCCTGCTGCTACGGCAACGTCTTCAAGCAGTCGGAGCCCAAGATGGACATCGTCCCCGGCCGGTGGCACGAGCTGATCATCCATGTCGATGCAGGCACCCCCGGTCAATACGACGGCAGCCAGCAACTCTGGATCGACGGGGAGCTGAAGATCGACGTCCAGGATATGAAGTGGCGGGACACCACCGATCTGCGTCTCAATGAGTTCGCCATCGTCGACTACATGCCTGGGTCGCCGAAGACTCAGCACATCTGGTTCGACAACGTCCTGGTGACAACCGGATTCCCCGGCACCGATGTCGGCACACCGACAACCTTCATCGACGTGACGTCGACGCATCTGTTCTTTGCGCAGATCGAGTGGTTGGCGGACACCGGGGTCACCAAGGGATGTAACCCACCACGACAACGACATGTACTGCCCCAACAACCCGGTCACCAGAGGACAGATGGCCGCATTCCTCACCCGGGCCCTCCAGCTACCGGCCGGTACACCGGACACCTTCACCGACGACGACGACTCCGTCTTCCAAGCAGACATCGACGCCCTCGCCGCATCCGGCATCACCAAAGGATGCAACCCACCACACAACGACATGTTCTGCCCCGAACAACACGGTCACCAGAGGACAGATGGCCGCATTCCTCACCCGGGCCCTCCAGCTACCGGCCGGTACCCCGGACACCTTCACCGACGACAACGACCTCCGTCTTCGAAGCAGACATCGACGCCCTCGCCGCATCCGGAGTCACCAAAGGATGCAACCCACCGCACAACGACATGTACTGCCCCAACAACCCGGTCACCAGAGGACAGATGGCCGCATTCCTCTACCGGGCGCTCGGACCATGAGGAGGGCGGTCCTCAAGCCCGACTAGCGCTTGCCGACACTATCAAGGTGCCAGTAGCCAGAACGAGTCCGATCGCGGCGATGCGCGCCGTCACCTATCGCCACGCGCTCAACGCGCCCGGCATCGCTCGAGCTCATGATCAACAACGGCTTCTCTCCTACGGAATAGCGATAACAGCCGGATTTGTCATCGACCTGTCCTTGTCGAGGGCAGCACTAGTGGTTGGAGTCGGAGCCATCATGTTCTTGGCGGCGCTACTTCGCCTCCTGACCCACAGGACCGTAGACCCGTATCCGCTCGCACAGGCCGATCATGCCGTCGCCGGCTTTGCGATAGCTGCGGCAACCGGGTCTCCGGTGATAACCCTGGCGGTCGGTCTCGCCATTGCCGGCGCGATCGCCGCTAGTTTCGACGCTCCCCCAAGGCTCGCCATCTCCCTCGGCATCCTCTGGATCGCCCCTCAGGTGATAGCCGCCTCGCTCATCGACACTGGCGGTAGTAGCACGCCGGTCGCGTCCGCGATTGTCCTCACCATTCTGGCCCTGGCGCTGGCGATACTGATCCTTGTCTTCTTCGGCTACCAAACGCACACACTGCGTCGGGCGCTGCAACACCGGGAGAGCCAGTTGGATGCGGTGCTCGCCGTCACCCCGGTGCTGCTCGGTGCCGTAACTCTATCGGGGAGCATCGAGATCCTCGCCGGCGAGTTCCAGCAGGTGCCGATATCGAATGATCAGCTCGCCGCATCGCCTGAGGTGGTTGCCATGGTCGCCGACGCGTGGCGGGGAATCAGAGCGACCCGTGAGGTATCGATCAGCGGTCGTGTGCTCAGCGTTACCTGCGACCCAGGAGTTGACGACGCACTCCTCATGACGGCTTACGACATAACGGCACAGGCTCAGGCCCGGGACCGATTGGCCGACCTGGTCCGGGCAAAGGATCAATTCATCGCGGCGGTCAGCCATGAATTGAGAACACCACTGTCGTCGGTTCTTGGATACGCAGAGCTCGTCCAGGAGCTGGTTCCAGCTGACGACGAGATCAGATCCATGGTCGGCGAGATCGTCGGGCAGAGTGCAGAGATGGCGGCGATCATAGAGGACCTGCTCGTGGCGGCCCGATCGTCATTCGAGCACATACCGACGAACCCGGTAGGCCTCGATCTGGCTGCAGAAGTCGCTTCGGTGGGAGACGCGATCTCCTCTCGGCTCATCAAGGTTCCCGAATACGATCTCCGCCCTGCCACCGCATTTGCCGATCCCATTAGGGTCCGCCAGATCATCCGAAATCTCATCACCAACGCCGACCGTTACGGTGGCGACCAGCTGATGATCCTCACGGGGACCGACGACGGCCGGGCACACCTCGAAGTAAGGGACAGCGGCCCTCCAATCCCGGGCGAGCTCCGGGATCGGATCTTCGAGCCCTATGAATCGTCGGGACCGATTGGCGGTCAACCTGCAGCCATCGGCCTCGGCCTGACGGTATCCCGCACGCTCGCCGACTTGATGGATGGCTCGGTCACCTACCGACACGACGGACAATGGTCCACCTTTGAGCTTCGCCTTCCTCGATGCACCAAGCCCCAGAATCCGCCAACAACCATCGGCCGGGAATGTATACCGGCTCGGTGACGGAATACTCCGGCATTCGGGTGAGTTCGTATGCAGAGATCTGCATATAGACTGACCGTCCCCGAAATAGCAGGAGCCTCAATTGTCGACGCGTTCCATACGTCTGGCCAACTTCCCAGTCTCATACTTCTCCGTCGTCATGGGGCTCGCCGGCGTTACCATCGCCTGGGAGAAATCGCACAGTGTTCTCGACCTCCCCGCAGCCGTCGCCAGAATCCTCCTTGTACTGACCGCCGCTACGTTCATAGCCATCGCCGCCGTGTATGCGACCAAGCTGACCAGTAGGCGTGATGACGTTATTGCGGAGATTCGGAACCCGGTCAAACTCAGCTTCTTCCCCACCATCTCAATCAGCTTCATCCTGCTCAGCATTGCCACGATGAACCACTACGCCGGACTCTCGAAGACTCTCTGGATCGTTGGAACAATCACCCATCTCGGTTTCACGCTCTACGTCATGCAGATCTGGATCCACGACCCGAAGTTCGAGACTGGGCACATGAACCCGGCGTGGTTCATCCCCGTGGTTGGCAACATCCTCGTCCCCGTCGCCGGCGTCACGCACGGCTATGTCGAGATCTCGTGGTTCTTCTTCTCGGTCGGCTTTCTGTTCTGGCTGGTCTTGTTGGCGATAGTCTTCTACCGGATCTTCTTTCACACACCGCTGCCTGCACGGCTGCTGCCGACACTGTTCATACTCATCGCGCCACCGGCCGTCGGATTCATTGCATACCTGCGGCTCACCTCGAGCATCGATCCGTTTGCACGGATCATGTACTACTCGGCGTTGTTTCTGACTCTGTTGCTCCTCACCCAGGCAAGCCGCTTCATCCGGCTCGAGTTCTATCTCTCTTGGTGGGCTTACTCGTTCCCGATGGCCGCCATCACCATCGCCACCATGGTGATGTACGAGAAGACGAGTCTGGCCTTCTTCGAGGTAGCGAGCTACGTGCTTCTCGCAGCGGTCTCGGTGCTCGTGGCCTTCCTCATTGTCCGTACGGCGAGAGCAATCGCCGCCGGCGAAATTTGTGTCGAAGAGACGTAGATCCTCGACAATTTTTAGTGCTAAATCCCATCCAGTCGATCCTCTCGCCCCGAACTACCACTGAATACGCGGGACGGCCTCTTCAACGAAGGGGCCACGAAAGGAGAAATCCCCATGCGCAAGTTGTTTGTGCTATTTGGAGCCTTGTTGATGGCATTGGCGCCGGCGACCGCTGTCGCTCAGTCATCGGAAGGACAGGTAGTCGTAGTCCACGGCGTTCCCGACCTCACGGTCGATGTCTACGTCAATGGTGACCTCACACTCGAAGACTTCGAGTACGGCACCGTCGCCGGGCCGCTGACGCTGCCTGCCGGCACCTACGATCTCGAGATCTACCCGGCCAATGCCGACCCAGACTCGACCGACCCGGCACTCGCAGGCTCTGCTGATCTGACCGGCGGTGCTTACGTGACGATCGCGGCCTACCTGCAGGAAGGCGGCAGCCCGACACTCGGCGTCTTTGCCGAGAACAACACAAATACCGATGCCGGAAACGCCAGGATCACAGCCAGGCACCTCGCCGACTTCGGTGCAGTTGACATCCTCGCCAACGACGGGGCGGTGTGGGAAGGCGTGGTCAACGGCGTAGGTGCCGACGCTGAGGTTCCTGCTGATACCTACAACATCAAGATCACCGCTGCCGGTGACGCGAGCACGGTCGCATTCGATGCGGATCTCGATCTCGCCGAGGGCACCAACACGATTGCCTATGCGATCGGCTCGGTCGCCGGAGGCACGTTCCAGGTGGTGGCCAACACCATTACCGGGCTCGAGTCCGCTCCGGAGGGCGTGCCCACCGGGACCGCAGGCATCGCGACCGGAAGCAACACGCTACCTCTGGTGATGCTCGCAGCCGGTCTGATCGCTCTGGCCGGTGGAGCAGTTCTCGTCGCCAAGCGCGAGAACGCCTAGAGACAGTAACGGTAGGTTGAGGAGAAGGCCCAGATGTCGATATCGACTCCCGGCCGGATCCCTTGCCGACAGCTGAGGGGACCCGTGTACTGCGGGTCCCCTCAGTACGCGATATCGACCACACCATGAGACGACTCTCCCTGCTCCTGTTCGTTGCCGGTCTCCTTCTTGTCGCAGGTGGCTATCTGCTGCTGACAAACGGATCCGACTCCACCGGCGATGTCGACACCGTCGAGGCTGCCCTACGGCCGGTGACCCCGACAGGTTCGAGCATCGAGGAGCAGACACCGATCGAATCCGACACTGAGCCATCAGCGACGACCATCCCCAGCAAGGAGGATCCAGGAGACCGAAGCACACGCGAAGCCGCCGTTGCAGACCCGATCGGGTTGCGTATTGACAAGCTCGGCGTCGATGCACCGGTAGTGGCATACGGGGTGGACGGGTCGGGACAGATGGCAGTTCCGGACAACGTTACCGAAGTCGGCTGGTACAGGTTCGGCCCGGCTCCGGGTGAAGGCGGTTCTGCGGTACTTGCCGCACATGTCGACCTCGCCGGGTCCGGCCCGGGAGTCTTCTTCGAGTTGGACACGCTCGAAATAGGCGACCGGCTGAGTGTTGTTCACGCCGACGGCAGGGAAACCAGGTTTCGGGTGATTGCCCGAACCACCTATGAAAAGACCGAGCTGCCTCTCGATGTCATCTTCTCCCGCGAGGGACCCCCGGTACTGACCTTGATCACATGCGGCGGTGCCTTCAATACGAGCATCAAACGCTATGACAGCAACGTGGTCGTGTACGCGGTGCCTGATGGAGATGCACCAGTGCCCGGCGGAGCAGCATTCTGACCGTCTGTCGATGAGCCGGGTACGGCCTTCCCCCCGATCGCGGCGTCATTTGCGGGTCAATCGACCTACCCTTCAGGGTCTAATGGATGACCTGTATGAGATTGTCGCAGAGCCCAGGCTGAGGAATCCGGTACTCATCCTTGCCCTTTCGGGTTGGGTCGATGCGGGGGCTTCGGGCACCGGTGCCGCTGAATACCTGACGGTCGATGGAACCGAGATCGTGCACTTCAACAGGGATTCGCTCTTCGATTACCGCTCCAATAGACCGGTGGTCAGCTTCCGTCAGGGACAGATGACCGAGATCGAGTGGCCGGACATCACCGTCTTCCGACGGGAGCTGCCGGAACGGGATCTACTCGTGATGGTTGGCTCCGAGCCCGATTTCCGATGGCAAGCATTCGCCTCAGCCGTCGCCGACCTGATGCAACACTTCGGCGTCGACCTGATCATCACAATCGGCGCCGTCCCTGCGGCCGTTCCCCATACCTATCCCCCTCCTGTGATGATGACGGCATCGAGCAACGAACTTGTAGGCGCCGACGACGTTGCCCTCGATGACGATCTCGATGTCCCCGGTGCCGCCGTCAACGTCGTCGCTCACGCCGCAGTGGAGCGAGGTAAGGGCACGATCGGATATTGGGCGCAGATCCCACACTACGTAAACGAGCGATATCCGGCCGGCATCGTCGCCCTGCTCCAACGTATCGCCCTTCGTCTCGACCTCGACCTCGATCTCACCGAGCTGATCGACGAAAGCACCGAGCAGGCCGCCAAGATCAACGAGGCCATCTCGGGTCGGCCCGAGAGCCAGGCTCATGTGCGCAAGCTGGAGATGCTGGCCGAGGAAGGCAAGCTCGTCACCGGCGACGAACTCGCAGAGGAGATCGAGAACTTCCTGCGAGACGAGTGAGCGGACACGGAATCGATGGTCGCCGCGTCGATGAGGGTCAGTCCGTCGCCGCCTTCACCCGAGGATGATCACGCCATGCCGGCATGTTGGCCATGTATGCCAGGGTGTCCTGCTCGGCTTGCCGGCGATCGACCCCCTCGTCCCGACCCAGCGTCCATTGCACCATGCGCTCGAAGCGCTCCTCGAACGACTGCAGATTCCCGCTGCCGTCGGTGCAGTACTCGCAGTAGGTACCATCCTCGATCGGCATTCCGCAGCTCTCGCAATTGTGTTGTGCCGTCATCTAGCCGTCCTCGCTCTCATCGTGGCGCGGCGATACGTCGACAAACCGGCGTAACGCCTCGATCAATTGTTCTCTCTCCTGACCGTCGAGGCCAGCGAAGGCGTTTCGAAGCCGCGACTCGGACAGCACCTGCTGCGCCTCATCGAGAGCAGTCCTGCCCGGGTTGGTCAGCCAGATCAGAGTGCGTCTCCGATCTCGCTGATCTGCGACCCTGGCAACGAGACCACGTCCTTCGAGCCGATCAATCATCTCGCTCATGGCCGATTGCGATCTGCCCAGATGGATGGCCGCCTCGGCCACCGTGAGCGGCCCCGCATCGATCAGGTGTTGTAGCGTTGCCGTCGACTCGCTGGTGAGGCGATGTTGACCGACCGGGATCCTCCGGTAGAACCGGCGGTAGGCCTTCCCGAACAACTCAGCAAACTCAGCTGCAGCGCTCTCAACGTCCATGCAGCCATTCTGCCCCGGGGCAATACATCGTCAACCCCGATGTATTTGTAGCCGGCTCCGGACAGTGACGCCTAGGGGTGCGAGCCGATGGGGAGGAGGATGGAGAATCTAGTGCCCTCACCTGGACCAGAAGTGAAGTCGAGGTGGCCTCGATGCTGTTCGACGATGATGCTGTGTGCCAGCCCAAGTCCCTGACCGGATCCAACTCCGATATCCTTCGTCGTGAAGAACGGCTCGAAGACACGATTGGCAATATCGTCCGGTATCCCGGGGCCGGTGTCGTGTACCCAGATTTCGACATCGCCATCGAGGATCCGTGTGCCAACGGTGATAGAGCCTTTCTTCTCGCTATCCATCGAGGCGATGGCCTGCGCAGCGTTGACGATGAGAATCAGCAGTACCTGCTGGAGCCGACCACGGTTGCCGACGACAAGAGGGAGATCAGATGCGAGCTGGGTGTGGACTTTGGCGACGTATTTCCACTCGTTGCGCGACACAATGATCGTCGATTGAACGACGTCGTTCAGGTCGACGCCTTCGTCCGATTCGGAGCCCGGATGTGCGAACGCCTTCAGGGCGCCGACGATCTCGGCCACGCGGCTTGTTCCCTCCAACGACTCGATGGCGGCATCGGGAAGATCCTCGAGTAGCTCCTCGATGCTGTTGGCATCGTGAATCTGGTCGAATGCCGCGATCGCTCGCTCCGCAACATGGGAGCTGCGAGCTTCCTCTATCACCCTGATTGCAGCGGCATAGACCTCCCCGACAAGTGTGAGACTCTCGGCGATGAAGTGGGTGTTGTCTGAGATGAACTGAATCGGCGTGTTGATCTCGTGTGCGACCCCGGCCGCCAATTGCCCGATAGCTTCGAGCTTCTGGGCTCGCAGCAGTTGGTCCTGGGTGCTGACCAGGTTGCTGAGGGTGGCTTCGAGCTCGTCGCCCATCGCCTGTGCCTCATCACGGGCAACCCGGAGCGCTTCCTCTGTTCGCTTCTGACGAGTGACGTCCATCGACACACCGAAGGTGCCGACAATCGCACCGTTGTCGTCGTGGAGAGGCAACTTCACCGTCGATACCCACGCTCTTCTACCGTTGGACCAGATCTCCTCCTCGATACAATCGATGATGTCCGTCGAACCGTCGAGTATCTGCCTCTCATCGGCGGCGGCCTTGCCGGCATGGGCAATATCGAAGAAATCGATGTCACTGCGGCCGATCAGGTCATCCAGGCTGGAGCAACCGAGACGGTTGCACAACCCACGGCTGGCGAGCAGGAACTTGCCGTCGCGGTCCTTGAAGTAGATGGAGACCGGAGTCTTCTCGAGCAACGCCATCAACAGGGCACGCTCCGAGTACACATTCTCATCTAGACGACCGTCAATCATGGGGGGCACGAATATCCCTCTTTGGTATTCCTCACCGGTCGGCCGATATTTGCTGCACTTGAGCACACGCCACAGGTATCGGCGACAACGGAGCCTCACCGAACGTAGAGTCGATCTCCGGTAGCATCCGCGCCTATGGCAACACCATTCGATCAGCCTCCCGACTGGGTGCGCGACGCCGTCTTCTATCAGATCTTCCCCGATCGGTTCGCCAAGTCGGAGCGGGTGGCGAAGCCATCCAATCTGCAGGATTGGGATGCACCGCCGACCCCAGGTGGCTACAAGGGTGGCGACCTGCTCGGCATCGTCGAGCATCTCGAACATCTTCAGGATCTCGGTGTGAATGCGATCTACCTCAACCCCGTCTTCCTGAGCGGGTCCAACCACCGCTATCACACCGATGACTACTTCAGGGTGGACCCGCTGCTGGGTGGGAACGAGGCATTTGATGAGTTCCTCGAGGCGTGTCACGACCACGGCATCCGGGTAGTGCTCGACGGAGTCTTCAATCATGTCGGACGGGGCTTTCACCAGTTCCACGACATCCTCGAGAACGACGGCGAATCACCGTATCTCGACTGGTTCACCATCAACAACCTGCCACTCAACGCCTACTGCGACGGACCCGCCAACTACGACGCCTGGTGGAATATCAAGGCGCTGCCCCGCCTCAATACCGAGAATCCCACGGTGCGGGAATACATCATGCAGGTCGCCGAGTATTGGCTCGACAAGGGCATCGACGGCTGGCGGCTGGACGTGCCTGAGGAGATTCGTGCCGAAGGGTTCTGGGAAGAGTTCCGTCGTCGGGTGCGCAAGCCGTCAACCCGGAGGCGTACATCGTCGGCGAGATCTGGCACGACGCAGGCGAGTATCTGAACGACGGCACCCGGTTCGACGCAACGATGAACTACGTGCTCACCGTCGCCATCATGTCATTCGTCGTCGGAGATCGGGTCGATGAGGACAATCTGGTTCGCAATGAGGAATACCAACACGTGGCGCCAATCGACGCCGCCGGCTATTCGGAGCAGATCAGTCGGCTCTTCTCGCTCTACCGAACCGAGAACCATCTGGCCAATCTCAACCTGCTCGAGTCTCATGACACCGCCCGGTTCATCACCACCGCATCGGGAGATCGTGGCTCGCTCATCCTGGCGACTCTCCTGACCATGACCTTCCCGGGAGCACCGTGTGTCTACTACGGCAGCGAGGTCGGCCTCTCCGGAGGCAAGGACCCCGACTGCAGACGTGGCTTCCCCTGGGACGAGGCGCAATGGGACCAGCGTCTCTTGACTGCCCACCGTGAGCTGATCGCGCTCCGGCACAACCATCCCGCGCTGCGCACCGCCAATTATCGGGAGGTTGCCGCAACGGATCATCTCTACGTCTTCGAGAGGTGGAACGACGCCGAGCATCTCCTGGTAGCGGTCAATGCGGCAGACACCGCGGCGACGGCTGCTCTCGATGTTGAGCCCGGCGAGTTGATCTGGGGTGAGGCCGAGGCAGGCCCCGGTACCATCACAGTGCAACCCCGTCGTGGTGCCGTCTGGAACCTGAGCTGATCGCTCGGGCAGGGCGTTCGAGGTCTCGCCGCAGTAGCGTTGTCGATGGCGATACCCGACCAGGAGCGACCATTGCCACGAACGAGGAAGTATGAGGACGATCTCGGCATCTACGGTCTGCCGGGAGACGTTGCCGCATGGGACATCCGCTTCGACGCCGCCAATCCTGCCGATCTGGAGCCGGTAGGCGACGGCAGGTTCCGGCTACGCCTCCATACCGAGCCCGGCCTCGAAGAAGGCATAGCCGTGCTCCGCTCCCGGGACGGAATCGTCGGCGTTCCCCTCGCCCCCCTGACGGTCGGGCGTTTCACCCGATGGTCGACGAGCGTCGGCCCGCTTAGATCCAGGACCGGGCTCAGCTTTGCCTTCATCAGCAGCGAGTCCGGCAAACCGATCTATGTCACCCGCTCCGGGGTAGCCGCATCGGTGGAGCGGATCGATCGGTGGCAGATAGAACCCGATACGCCGGCGATCGACACACCGCAATGGGCAAAGGGCGCAGTCATCTATCAGATCTTCCCCGACCGCTTCGACAACGGGGACCCGACCAACGATCCGCCCGGCACCGTTGCGTGGGGAACCAATCCTGCTTTCCGCCAGTCCCAGGGTGGTGATCTCGACGGGATCGTGCAGCGACTCCCCTATCTGGAGACGATGGGCGTAGACGCCATCTACGTCAATCCGATCTTCGACTCCCCCTCGATACACAAGTACGACACGACCAACTACTTCTCCGTCGACCCGACCCTCGGAGGAGACGAAGCGCTGCGCCGGTTGGTCACCGCGGCTCACGCACGCAACATCAGGGTGGTCCTCGACGCTTCCTTCAATCACGTCCATCCGCGTTTCTTTGCGTTTGCCGATCTGCTCGAGAAGGGCAAGGCATCTCGATATTCGGATTGGTTCGTCGTCAATGACTGGCCACCACGCATCAAGGTCAGAGAGAAGAAGCTGAAAGCGTGGATGCGTGAGCGGTTGCCGGTGTGGGAGGAAGGGACCGGCCTCGCCGTTGAGTACGTCAAAGACAACGGCCCAGCGATCGAAACCACATACGACTCATGGTTCGGGGTGCCGACCATGCCGCGGCTTGCTCTACACAATCCCGAGCCGCGTGCCCATGCGCTGGAGACGGCCCGATACTGGTTGCGAAGAGTTCGACATCGACGGCTGGCGCATGGACGTGGCCCGCTACGTCGACGACGACTTCTGGCCGGAGTTCCGCAGGTGTGCCGCTCCGTCAAGCCCGACGCGTACCTGCTCGCCGAACTGATGGGCGATGCAACCCGGTGGCTGCAAGGCGATGCCTTCGATGCGGCGATGAACTACACATTCCGGGCGCTGGCGCTCGGGTTCTCTCGCCCGTGGCGACATGGACGGCACCGAGTTCCTCGACCACTGCAGCAGGCTCTACGGCCGACACCCACTGGCAGTGACCCTGGTCAAATCACAACCTCATCGGCAGCCACGACACGCCTCGCTTCCGCACCCAGGCGGGCGGTGACCTGTGGCGGAGCAACTGGCAACTGGTACTGCAGATGACCTACCCGGGAGCACCCGGGATCTACTACGGCGATGAGTTGGGGATGGAAGGTGGCGACGACCCCCATTGTCGCGGTGCGATGCCGTGGTCCGAGATCGGTAGCCGCGACAGCCTCATCGACGCCGTCGCCGGTCTCACAACACTGCGCAAGCGAGCACCAGCGCTACGTCTCGGTGAGTGGGCGCCGCTGACGGCAACGTCCGGCGCGGTGGCATATGAGCGGTGCCTCAACCGAAGTCGATATGTGGTCGGCATCAACCGCAGCACGCGCACGGCCCGCCTCGACGTGGGCGGCTCTGGGTCGACGGTATGGGGCGACGGCGGCCACGAGAAAGGCACCCTGCGAATCGCAGCCCGCTCTGCCGTAATCACCCGCAGCTAGCTGCCGGGACGTTTGCCCGAAGGGCAAACTCCAAGCTGATTCGGGCCCCGCCCCTCCGCCTGCAGTTCGGCAAAGCCGAACTGCTCAGCTAGCTCTACCTGCCGGGACGTTTGCCCGAAGGGCAAACTCCAAGCTGATTCGGGCCCCGCCGCCCTGCCTGCAGTTCGGCAAAGCCGAACTGCTCAGCTAGCTCTACCTGCCGGGACGTTTGCCCGAAGGGCAAACTCCAAGCTGATTCGGGCCCCGCCCGAATCAGCCCTTGACAGCGCCCTGGGTGAGGCCGGAGACGATGTACTTCTGGAGGAACAGAAACAGCACCAGCACTGGTATGCCGGTCATCATCGCACCTGCGGCGAACAACCCCCACCTCGACTCGAATGAGTCGGATAAGAAGCGGTAGAGGCCGATAGACAATGTGAAGTTGTCCGGGCTGCCCTGCCCGAGCACGGCGTCGGCGAGGATGAAGTCGTTGATCAGGAAAATGAACGAGAGCAGGAACACAACAGCCAGGATCGGTGTCACCAAGGGCAGGATGATCCGGAAGTAGATCTGGTTGTGCGATGCGCCGTCGACACGCGCCGACTCGTCCAGGTCGGTCGGGATGGTGTCGAAGAAGCCCTTCATCAGCCAGGTGTTCACCCCCATGGCGCCTCCCATGTACACGAGCAACAACCCCACCCGCGTTCCCAGCCCGATGCTCGGCCACCAGTTGCCGAACTGGATCATGATCAGGAAGATCGCAACGAAGGCGAGCGCCTGTGGGAACATCTGCACCAGGAGCACGGTCAACAGACCGGTGCGCCTGCCCCGGAACCGCATCCTCGAGAAGGCGTATGCGGCAAAGGCCGACAACATCGTATTGAGGATGGCGGCTCCCCCGATGATGAGCAGCGTGTTGACATACCAATTCGTGAACGGGATCACCAACCCGAAGTCGGTCTCGCCCCGCAACAGATCCCTGTAGTTCTGGAAGCTCGGGTCCTTGGGGATCAACGTCTGCGAGATCAAGGTGCCGCCCGGGCGCAGCGATGCCGAGATGACCCAGATGACGGGGAACAGAGCGAATATCAGAGCGAGGATGGCAACGAGGTGACGCCACCCCTTGTCGCGGAACCACTTAGTGAACATTCTGCTCTCCGTGCTCGTGACGGGCGTCTCGGTGGTCTGGATCGACATCAGGTCAGCTCCTCGAGTGCGCGGGTACGGCGGAACGCCACGGCAGAGATGGTGGCGACGATGAAGAAGATGAGAATCGAGATGGCGGAGGCTAGACCGAAGTTGGTCCCGCTCCCCGACTCGAGAGCGAGCCGGTACGTGTAGCTGATGAGAATGTCGGTATGGCCTGCCGGAGTCTGCGCTCCAATGATCGGCGGGCCACCCCCAGTCAGCAGATACACCACGTTGAAATTGTTGAAGTTGAAGGCAAATGACGAGATCAGGAGCGGAGCGACCGCAACCATGAGCAACGGGAAGGTGACGTTGCGGAAACCTTGCCATGGCGTTGCTCCGTCAACCGACGCCGCTTCCTTTAGTTCTGAGGGAATCGCCTGTAGTGCGCCGGTGGAGACCAGGAAGAAGTAGGCGAAGCCCAGCCAGGTGTTGACGATCAAGATGGCCACCTTGGCCAGCCATGGGTCGCGCAGCCAGTCGATACTCGAGTGGAGCACTTGGTTGATGACGCCGTAATCCTGATTGAACATCCCGGCCCAGACCAGCACGGTCATGAACGACGGCAATGCGTACGGGAAGACAAGAAGGGAGCGGTAGAGGCGTTTCCCCCTGAGCGTCGGGTGGTTGAGCGCAAGCGCCAGAACCAGGCCAACGACGAACGTCAGGAAGACGGACCCGGCCGCAAACGCAAAGTTCCAGATGAACACCTGGATGAACGGCCCACGAATTGCGTCGGAGGTCAGGACGCTCGTGAAGTTGGCAAACCCTATGTACACCCGCCAGCCCGGTGTGAGTACCTGCCCGTCGGGACGGACGAACATGCCTTCCTCGGGCACCAGCACCTCGCCGGTGTCAACGTCGAGCAGAGTGCCGGCGGCCGCGTCGTACTGGTACCGGGACGGCTGGATGACCGCGGCTGTGAACGTCTGGACCGTGATCACGCCTGAGTCCGTCGGCACCTCGAGGTTCAACAGTTCGTCTTGACGGTCTTGCGACTGTCTCAAGGTCAGCCACTCGTAACCGTCGTATGCAATGGCAAGGCCGTTCTCGTCAAATGTGGTGTCCTCGGCCGCGGCAGGGACCAGCCCTTCTGTAGTGCCGAAAAAGGCCTCACCGGCATCGTCGGTGAGGTAGAGGCCCAACTCGCCGGTACCCCCATCCTTGGCCATCACCCTCATCTGGAACCGCGCACCGGTCTCAGTTGCCGAGGGGATTCTGGCGATCTGGTCCAGCGCCTGGTCCTGGGACAGCACGTGCCCGGTGCCGTAGTTGGTGAAAGCGATGTTGACCGAATACAGCACCGGGTAGACCTGGAACACCAGCATGAACAGCGTCCCGGGAATGAGGTACTTGAGAGGAAGAGTTCGCTTCGATAAGTAGACGTAATCGAGGCCCAGCGTGGCGACGACCAGGAAAGCCAGCCCCAGCCACGCCTCGGCGTCGAGCAGTGGCACGGCCGCCCAAATGGCAGCCGCGTTGATTATCCCGAGGAACAGCAGCTTCAGGCTGAGACCTACCGTGAACGATGGTCGGGGGAATTTCCTCCCCCGACCACCGTCACCGGTCCCGGTCGAGCTCGTGGTGGCTGTTCGACCGGATTCAGTCATCAGCCGAGGATCAGGTTGCGAATCTGGTCGGCCGCGTCTTTGAATGCCTGCTCGGGATCACTCCCGGTCAGCACGAGCTGGTAGGCGTTGGTCCACGCCTCCCAAACCGATCCCATGGCGGGGATGGCCGGCATCGGGTAACCGTTGATGCCTGCCTCGCCGAAACCGGCAATATCCGGGTTCGAGGATGCAGTCTCGAAGGCAGCCAACTGTGCAGGCGGACGGCCGCCGGCTTCAAACAGCTTGTACTGGGCGTCTTCGCTCGCCATGAAGTCGAGCAGGAACGTCTGGGCAAACAGCGGGTTCTCAGCAAAGGACGAGACCATGAAACCCTGAACGGCAATGAACGGACGCGGGGTCCCACCCTCGACCGGAGGGATCGGCTCGACAATGTAGGGAACGCCGGTTGCGGCGAACCCGGTGTCGGGCTGTGAGATCGCCCACGGGCCGGTGATGGCGAACGGGGAGTTGCCCTGTCCGAAGGACTCGATCATGACGTCATAGGTGACGTCGACATCGATGAGGCCGTCTGCTGCCTGCTGGGCAAACCAGTCGGCTGCGGCGAGACCGCCCGGGCTGTCGATACCAAGGTCATCCGGGTTGTAGCTGCCGTCGGCGTTGAGGCCGAAGACGTATCCACCGAGTGCGGTGAACATCGGGTAGTTGTGGAACGGATCGCCGTTGCCGTTCTCCTGGAGAGCGAGCGGCAGAGTTGCCTTGCCCTCGTCAACCAGCTTCGAGCGCGGTGCTCTTGAGATCCTCAAATGTTGCAGGAGCCTCGGGGACCAGATCCGTGTTGCGGATCAGGGCGATGTTCTCAACTGCATATGGAAGACCGTAGATCTGGCCCTCGTAGTTGAAGGCCTGTACCGCCGCCTCGGAGAACTGATCCTCAACGGCCGAGAGATCGATCGGTGCAACGACACCGGAGGTCACCAGCTGGCCCAGCCAGTCGTGGGCACCGATGATGATGTCGGGGCCCTCACCGGCGGGACCGGCAACGATGAGCCTGTCTCGGATGTCTCCGAAGGCGAGCTCCTGAACGGCGACGGTCAGCCCGTTGGCTGCCGCGTACTCGTCGGCGAACTGGCGAATGACAGGTGTGCGCGTGTCATCTGCCCAGATCACCAGATCGGCGTCGGCGCGAACCACCGTTGTGGTTGTCTCCTCCGGAGCGGCGGTTGTCGTGGTCTCCGGCGCTGCTGTTGTTGTAGTAGTCGTCTCGGGTGCGGCAGTCGTCGTAGTAGTTGTCGTCTCTGCCGGGGCTTGGGTTGTTGTGGTCTCACTTGTCGAGTCGCCACCGCACGCTGCAACGAGCAGGGCAAACGCGACGAGCAAGACCGCAAAGGCGCTGAATCGCCTTCTCATAGGACTCTCCTCCTGAGCGTTCACTTTGAAGGCACTGCATCCCCTGATACAAGTGCTACCAAGGATTAAAGCAAAAACCTTGCAAGATTTCCACACATTCTTGCAATGTCTTGCAAATTGAGCGCGTCCGAGTCAGAATTGGCGCCAAGTGAAACCAAAGCTGCACGAGATTGCTGAACGCGCCCACGTGAGTGAAGCCACGGTCAGCCGCGTCCTCAATCAACGTCCCGGCGTCGCCAGCGGCACAAGACGCAAGGTGCTCGATGCATTGAGCGAGCTCGGCTACAGCCTCGGGTCGAGCAAGGCCCAAGAGGGCGTCGTCGGCATCGTCACCCCGGAGCTGGACAATCCAATATTCCCTTTGATGGCACAGGCGATCGAAGCCAGGCTCGCCCGGCTCGGCATCCTCTCGGTGATCGGCCCGGCAACCCCGACGACGGCCCACGAGCTCGATTATCTCGATCACTTCGTCCGGATCGGCGCCACCGGCGTCGTCGTCGTCAACGGCAGCTACGCAAACCGTGAGATCGGCTACGCCAGCTACGAACGGCTCATGGACGAGGGCATCGCAGTCGTGCTGGTCAACGGGGTCATCGAGCCGTGCCCGGTCCCTGCGGTTACCGTCGACATAGTTGATGCCGGCCGTACCGCCATCCGTCACCTGATCAATCTCGGCCACCGCCGGATCGGGTGCATCGCAGGCGAGCTCAAGTACAACTCGCCGCAGGATCTCGTTGCCGGCTACAAGCAAGCTCTCGCCGAAGCCGGGATCGAGTTCGACGAGCGCCTCATCGTGGAGACGTTGTTCACGACTGAGAGCGCCAAGTCCGCCACCATGCGCATGCTCGACGATGGCGCCACCGCAGTTCTAGCAATGGGTGACTTGATGGCGATCGGCGCGATCAATGCAGTCCAGTCGATCGGGCTGCGGGTACCGGAGGACCTATCGGTGATCGGTTTCGATGGCACGCCGCTGTTGGGGATGCTGAGCCCGAACCTGACCACGTTGCGCCAACCGGTCAACCGGATGGCGCAGAGCGTCGCCCGCATGTTGCTCAGCCAGATCAACGGCGACAGGCAGCCGACCCAGGTGTTCAAGGCAGATCTGATCGCCGGAGCGACCGCAGGCGTAGCCCCGGCGCTCATCCGGTAGGGCTACTCGGAGAGACTCCGCTCGGCCAGCAGCATTGCGATGTCTTTGACGATCACCTGCTCGTCGGCACCAATCTCTTTGACGCCGTCATCCATCATGATGTAGCAGAACGGGCAGCCGGTGGCGATGACGTCGGTCTCGCAGCCGACCGCTTCTTCGGTGCGCTCGATGTTGATCTTCTTGCCGGTCTGCTCCTCGTACCACATCTTGCCGCCACCGGCTCCGCAGCAGAACGACTTCGTGCCGTTGCGGGGCATCTCGACCCTGGCGGCGACACTATCGATGACCTCACGGGGCGCAAGGAAAACGTCGTTGTGCCTGCCGAGGTAGCACGGGTCGTGATAGGTGACGGTTTGCCCGTTCGACTTCGGCGTGATCCGCCCCTGTGAGACCAGTTGCATCAGGAGCTCGGAGTGGTGCATCACCTCGTACTCGCCGCCGAACTGCGGGTACTCGTTCTTCAAGGTGTTGAAGCAATGCGGGCATTGGGTGATGACCTTGGTGACACCGAGATCGTTGAGGGTCTCGATGTTCTGCAAGGCGAGCCCCTGGAACACATACTCGTTGCCTGTGCGCCTGGCTGGATCGCCGGTGCACAACTCACGGGGACCAAGGATGGCGAAGTCGACACCGGCCTCGTGGAGCAGCTTTGCCGTCGAGATGGTGACCTTGCGGTTGCGATCGTCGAACGAGCCGGCGCAGCCAACCCAATACAGATACTCCGCCTCCACGCCCGGCTCACCGAGCACCTTGACCTCGAAGTCGAGTTGCTTGGCCCAGTCACCGCGGGTCTTCTGATCCATGCCGTAGACGTTCGACGAGTTCTCCATCGAGATGTACGCCTTGCCCAGCTCGGAGGGGAAATCCGACTCCATCAGCGACAGGTAGCGGCGCATGTCGAGAATCTTGTCGAGAATCTCGATGTTCACCGGGCAGATGTCGTCGCATGCCCGACAGGTGGTGCACGCCCACAGCTCCTCGGGGGTGACCCGCTCGAAGATGCTGTCCGAAGTGATCGAGATCTTCTCGTCCATGCTCACCGTCGCAGGCTGTCTCGTCGCCGCAGTCGCAGAGGCGACTTCGCCGAGCTTGAGGACGATTTCGCGTGGGTCGAGCGGTTTCCCTGTGGTGTTGGCAGGGCACACCGAGGTGCACCTGCCGCACACCGTGCACGCGTCTGTATCGAGCAGCTGCTTCCAGGTGAACTCGGCGATGACCGAAGCCCCGACGGTCTCGATGTCCTCGGCCTCCATGAGGTTGGGCATCTCTCTCATCGCCCCCACCGGTCGCTCTCTCGGGGACAGATACATGTTGACGGGTGAGGTCAGCATGTGCCTCAGCTTGGTGCTGGGGAGCACAACGAGGAATGCGAGGAAGGTGGCAACGTGAACTACCCAAATCACCTGGTGGGTGCCGGATGCAGCTCCTGGTACCAGATAGCTGAAGGCATATCCCAGGAACGACCACTGCTCGAATGAAGGTCTCCCCATCTCGGCGATGCGCGCCGCCTCCACCGCGATACCGGTGACCCCGATAGCGGCGAGGGTGATCAGAATCCAGGCGTCCTCCGGCTTCGTCTTGCTGCGGAGCCGCCACGGCCTCGAGCCGAAGCGCCTGATCGCCAGCCACACGAGCCCGATCAGGAACACGAGCCCGGCCAGATCCAACGTGAACGAGAAGCCCTGATAGAAACCGCCCTCGAGGAACTTGAGGCTCTTGGGCAGGAGGTGGTCGATCTCGACGGTGACGGTTCCGAGGAACAGCACGACGAACCCGAAGTAGAGGGCGGCGTGCGGGATGCCGGCGGCAGGATCGCGCAGCAAGGTCTGCATCTGGAGGCCCTGGCGCAGCCGGTGAATGCGCTGTTTGAGGAGCCGCGACCTGTCCTCCCATGCACCTCGCTCCCAGTTGCGGGCACGCAGCGCGAGCAGATAGACGGCAAGCGCCAGGAAGACGGCAACGGTCATGTAGAACAGAGCGACGATCGGCGCAGGGACGTTGCCGAAGACCTCACGCCCCACCTTCGGGATGAATTGGCCAGGCAGGGTCCCCAACCACCACAGAAACAGCACCCCGACGACCATCAACGGCACCATCGCCATCAGGAGACCGCTGAACTTTCGCCCACTCTTGTCGCTAGTCCCAGCCAATCGATCCTCCCAGACCGTCATCCCGGAATCTTAACGGGAGAGGTCGAAAGGCCGGGATTCGACCGGTCGGGTAGCCTCAAGCGGATGAGCACGCATCCGTGGTGGCAGACCACCGTCATCTATCAGATCTATCCGCGCAGCTTTCAGGACACCACGGGAAACGGGATCGGGGATCTGCCTGGCATCACCAGACGTCTTCACTACCTCGCGAACACCCTCGGCGTCGGGGCCGTATGGATCTCGCCCTTCTACCCGTCGCCGATGGCGGACTTCGGGTACGACGTCGCCAACTACACAGACGTCCACCCGATGTTCGGGACGATCGCCGACTTCGACGAGTTGCTCGCCGAGGCACATCGTCTCGGGTCTGAAGCTCATCATCGACTGGGTGCCCAACCACAGCTCGGACGAGCATCCCTGGTTCGTCGAGTCCCGCTCGAGTCGGGACAACCCGAAGCGTGATTGGTATGTGTGGCGGGACGCCAGGCCGGATGGCTCACTCCCCAACAACTGGCTGAGCAACTTCGGCGGGCCGGCCTGGGAGTACGACGAGACGACGAACCAGTATTACCTCCACTCGTTCCTCGCCAAACAACCCGATCTCAACTGGCGCAACCCCGAAGTTCAAGAAGCGATGTTCGATGGGATCCGGTTCTGGCTCGATCGAGGGGTCGACGGATTCCGCATCGACGTCGCCCACGTGATGATGAAGGACCCCGAACTGCGCGACAATCCGCCCGTACCCGATGACTGGCGCCGCCGGTTCAAGGAACACGGTGAGTACGACAAGTTCCTCCACATCCACGACAAGGGACATCCGGACGTCCACCAGGTCTTCCGGGACTTCCGCTCCCTGCTCGACGGCTACCAGCCGGAGCGGTACTCGGTCGGTGAGATCCACATCGCCGACTGGGCCGAATGGGCGACCTACTACGGCGAGAACCTGGACGAGCTGCACATGCCGTACAACTTCTCGATGATTCACGCCCCCTGGGATGCCGCCGAAGTCGCTCGCCGGGTCGACGAGATGGAAGCCGCACTGCCAGCGGGCGCCTGGCCCAATCATGTGCTCGGCAACCACGACGAGAAGCGGCTCATCTCCCGTTACGGGTCGGCTGCGGCGCGGACCGCCGCCATGCTGCTGCTGACCCTGCGCGGGACACCGACCATCTACTACGGAGACGAGATCGGGATCACTGAAACCTACATACCCCCCGAGCATCAGCAGGACCCGTGGGGACGAAACCTCCCCGGCGCAGGCCGCGACGGCTGCCGCACCCCGATGCAGTGGGACGGGTCCCCGTACGCCGGGTTCTCCCCCTGCCGTTGCCGCATCGACCTGGCTGCCGCTGACCGAGGATTGGCACAGCCGCAATGTGGAGACGGAGCTCGGCGATCCGGAGTCGTTACTCAATCTGTATCGGGAGCTGTTGCGCTATCGCGCAGACTCGCCTTCCTTGCTGCACGGCTCCTACAGGCGGCTCGATACCCCATCGGGTGTCTTCGCATACGAGCGCAGCTACGAGGGTGAACGGGTCGTAGTCGCCCTCAATTTCACGGACGAGGCCAGGAGCCTCGGCAGCCCTCGCTCGGGACGGATACGCTCTCTCCACAATCACAGACGCGACGTGACGAGGCAGTCACGGGTGAGCTCAGGCTGGGACCGAACGAAGGCGTGATCGTCGAGCTGAGCTGAGCCGCCTAGGGAGTCTCGCTCTTGGTCCAGATGACGCGCTGCGGGAACGGGATCTCGATGCCCTCGCGGGCAAACGCCTTGATGAGACGCCCCCGGATCTCACGCCCCGTCGCCCACTGCTCACCTGGCTCCGTCTTGACCACGAGCCGGATCGAGATCGAGCTCTCCCCGAACATCTCAACGCCCCAGATCTCGGGCTCTTCGATGATCGTGGCGTTCTCGGGGTGATCGCGCCACACCTGGTCGGCAACGGCCTTGATCACCTGCCGGGCGTGGTCGATGTCGGTGCCGTACGCCACCTCGATATCGAGGACTGCCCGAGCCCACTGCTGCGACTTGTTGGCAACCCGGGCGACCTCGCCGTGGGGCACGAACCAGAGGGTGCCGTTGACGTCGCGGATCTGAGTGATGCGTAGGCTGATCGCTTCGACGACCCCCGCCGCTTCTCCGACGTCGATGATGTCACCGACACCGTATTGATCCTCTACCAGCATGAAGAAGCCGGAGAGAAAATCCTTCACGATCGATTGCGCACCAAAGCCGAGCGCGACACCTGCGATGCCGGCGCTGGCGACGAGCGGCCCGAGATCGACATTGAGCTGCGACAGCACCATGAGGAAGGCGAGCGTGTACATAACGGCGGCCGCGGTCGAGCGCATGATGGAGCCGAGCGTTGTGGCCCGCTGCTTCGACTGGTCGGCCGCCTGTGCCATGGCAAGCGCCTTGCGGCGCTGGGCCATGAGATCCGCCTCCTCAGCCTCGGTCTCTTCACCGTGGGCCTCCAGCCACGCGGCGAGACGCTTCTCCCGGTCCCGGACCATGTTGGCTACCGCACGATCAACGGCACGCCGCACGAGTCGGACGAGCAGCCAGGCGACAACAATGATGAGCGCCACTCGCAACGGCCGATCCACCAGCCAGTCGACGGCATCCGCCAGGGTCTGATTACCCGTCCAGTTGTATACCCAGTCACACACCAAGCTGGTGCTGTTTGTGCAGCTGTTGGCAGCAGCCAAGAACACCGGCACCTCCTTCAACTCGTACCGTCCGCCAGGGTACTCGGCGGCCCGGCGAGATCCCCGTGAATCGCCGCCGACGCGCCCCGATCTCCCTGAGGTGCTACTCGCGCTTTCGGGAATGCAGCTGGCTGATCCTCGCATCGAGGGCGTCGATCATGTCTTTGTTGGACTCGATGTCGCTCACCACCAGATCGAGGATTCCCAAGAGGGCGATCTTGAGAGATTCGAGGTCGTCTGCGCTCCGAATCGAGCGCTCCAAGCTGGCTCTCAACTCCGGTCGCATTGGATTGCTCGAGGGTGCCATGACCTCTCCTCCCTGGCTGGGTTTGACAGGGTGAAGGCTAAACGCGGTCGTGACCAGGTGCGACACCGGCCCCCGGCACACTCCCCGGCAAGACGACGTTCCGCTAGGCGTCACAACGCAGTAGCGTCCACGCGATGAACGATATACTCCACCGGCGCCGACTCGGTCAGTCTGGCCGCCATCCTCGCACTCGCATTGGTTGCCACGAGCTGCGGCGGTGACGACTCGACCGCGACCACAATCACGACTACAACCACTGCTACGACAACCACCCAATCTCCACAGACGACAACCAGCGCACCAACCACGAGCACAACGGAAGCGTCAACCACCACCGCGGCACCGGCGACAACCACGACTACAACCACGGCGGCGCCCACGACCACCACCGTCGATGTCAATACCCTTGCCGAGGGATCCGGATGCACGCCCGGCACGACTGATCTCGGCGACGGAATCTGGTTTGGATATGTCGACTCTGCGACGCCAAACGCTGTGGAGTTCGATCTGGCTTGCTGGTTCACCGGAGATGCCGCAGCAACCGCGGCTGCCGAGGACGGCGCCGAGTCACCGCCTCCCAACGACTACTACATCCGCAACACGAACCCGCAGCTCCGGACTATCACCGTTGCTCCCAATGCCGAGGTGTCGTGGCTGCCTTCGATCGGAGATCCATCAACGCAGACCACCATCCCCTATGCCGATTGGTTGGTCGGTCGCGAGAGTCGGGACACCGGGTTCGATCCCGGTGTGTGGATCACCATCAACAACGGTGTGGCCACCTTCATCGAGGAACAATACGTACCGTAGATCGCACGGTCGGCCCGGATGCCGAACCGGTAGCGATGTAGACAGAACCTGTCGGCTGCCGGACAATAGAAGGTGTTATCCGGAAGGAGGCAGATGAGCTACAAGGTGCATCGGCTGGAGATCCACATGGAAGAGGACGCCGAGAAGCTGGAGACATTCCTCAACCAGCTCGAGGGCGACGTGGTTTCGATAATCCCGAACATCAGGAAGACGAGCCTCGCTCAGATCTACGGCTTCACCCGGAAGATCGACTTCCTGCTCATCGTCGAACGCAACTGAGCCGCACATATGGTGCAACACGCACCAAGCTGTTGGTGCCGAGTTCACCACAGTATGATGCACATTGCACCATGCGTCGTTTTACCGTCTCCCTGCCAGAGGAAACCTACGAGGCCGTGCGCAGGCAAGCGCAGCATGCGACGCCGCCGTCAACTCTCCAGCAGATGGTCCGGTATGCGGTCGAGGCACTACTGGAGACCGGAGTTACCTCCGGGGATTCGGCCGCCGAATCAACCACCCCGGCTGCCGCGGCGGAAGTCGTCAACGGCGTAGACGTGCTCGTGTTTTCGGTCCGCGATGTGACATACGGCATCCCGGTCGAATCCGTCGAGACCGTTGCTGCGGGGCTCGACATCCACCATGTGCCCACTATTGGTGGGAGCCTGCTCGGCATGGCATCGTTTCGCGGCACACTCACCGAGGTCCACGACGGCGGCACCGTTTTACAGGATGAGCCACTCGAGGAATTGCATCCCCAGTTGCTGGCAATTCCCGCAGGCGGTCGCCGGGTACTGGTGACCGTCTCATCGGTGTCCGGGCTCGTCCCCGCCGAAGAGGTGCAGTGGGCCGTCAGGCCTGCGACGTCGCCCGAGTGGGTCTCGGCGCTTGCGTGGAGCGAGACGAGGGTGATCGCAGTCATCGACCCGGCGGGCTTCCGGCTCTAGCCGACAAAAAGACGGGAGGCCCCCCAACACGAGGGACCTCCCGTCAATCCTTGCAGATCGCTAGTTGTTGAGCCCCAACTCCGCCTTCAGCTCCTCGAGCTTGGCGTCTGCCTGTGCCATGTTGATGGCTTCCTTGAGCTCCATCTCGGAGCCCTTCGGGGGTCGCCTCGCGCAACTCGGCCTTGGCCATTGCCTCGGCCTTGCGCCTCTCGATCTTGTCCTCGATCTTCTCGAGCGACGGCGCCTCGTAGTCACTCATGTTGGACATAGCGTCGACGGCCTGGTTGACCGACTCCTGCATCTTGGCGGCTTCGAGCGAGCCGAGCAGCTCCATGCGCTTGGCGGCCAACTCCGAGACCCGCATTGCGTTCTGCTGGACCGCCTTCTTGGCCTTGTCCGCCTGGGTGGTGGCCGTCTCGTACTGCGTCTTCAGCGTCGCCATGTTGTTCTCGGCTGCCTGAAGCTTCATGGCGATCGACTGAGCTGCCTTCGTCCACTTCGTCCTGGCCCGCGGCGTCGCCCGCGGTCTTGGCTTCCTCGGCCTTGAGGATCGCCTGCTTGGCCATCTCCCGGGCCTCGCCGACATCGTCGGCGGCGTTCCCCATCTTCGACTCGAGCTGTGTGCGATGGGCGACTACCTTGGCAGCCTGGTTGCGCAGCTCCTGGTCCCGCTTCTGGGCCTCGTTGATCGCCTGCTCGATCTCGACCTCGGGCTTCATCAACTTCTCGGCGCCGCCCTTGAACAGCGTCGTGATGTAGCCCCACAGGCGCTTTAGAAAGCTCATTTGTTTCCTTCCGTTGTTCCGTATTGCGGATTGTAGATGTTTGCCAACGGCCTTGGACTAGCTCGGAAAGTCGAACGATGCCGGCGTCTCCCGCCACCCAGGACGGCCCGCCGCTGCTGCGCCGGGCCGAGCTCCGAGGCGAGCTGCGACGCACCGGCGATCCCGGGCCGGGAATCACACCGCCGCCACCGCTGCGAGCCGCGGGGGTCGAGTCCGCCGGTGTTGCTCGGTGCCGAACAAACCACCCATCGAGCCAAGACCGCCGCCGGCGGCGACCCGTGGACCCGCCCGCCAGCACCTGACCGGCAACGCCGATGAGGATGTCCATCATCCCCGGCCCCATGTAGGAGCTGCGCCGCGACGGGCGCCGCTGGTAATCGGGACGTGGGGCCGGAATCGTTACCCGATCGCCGGGGGCGGGTGCGGGCGGTTCCAGAATCTTCTGCTCGGGCTTGGGCGGCTTTGGTTTACCGTCTAGAACCGCCTCGGCGCAGTCGAGTTGCCAGATGGCGACGTCGAGATCGTTGGAGATGTCGACCAGCTCCTGTGGCGTATCCGCCTGCTGGAGCCGGTCTTCGAGCGTCCGGTACGTCTCGCTCGCCTGGTCGTAGAGCTGGTGGACCTCCTGGTTGTTGGCGACGCGCACCTCGTCCTCCATGTCGAGGATGTCGTTGGCGATCGCGTCGACCTGCTTCTGTACCGCCGCCCGCGCTTTGGCAATCTGTTCGGCCGCAGCGTTGGCGCTCCGCTTCTTGCCGCGGCGGACCAGCCAGAACAGAAGCAGACCGATGGCGACGATGAACACGAGGAACCAGATGAGCCCCGATGCCTCCTCCCGAGGAGCCTGCGCTCGACGACGAGGCGGCGGCCGTGGTTACGGGAGCAGCCTCGGTCGGTGCCGGCACCTGGGCACCGAAGAGACCAACGACAAATGCGGCCGCATAGTCTGCGTCGTTGCCACCCTGATCGTTGGCATAGCTGGAACGCGGCGTCCATGTCGGCTTCGGTCACCACGTCGTTGTCAGTCACCCAGCCGACATCATCCTGCGACAGAACCAGCACAGTCCCCCCGTCGACGTTCAGGTCGTCGAGGACCGCCTCGGCAAAAGTCGTGTCGCCACCCGGCGGGGCATCCTGGAGCACGATCAGGTAGAACCGCGATCCGTTGTTGCGAGCTGCGGTGACGACCGCCGACGCATCGCTTGCGGTGATCGACACGTTCCCCTCGAGATGGAATCCGGTTTGTGACACCTCGTCTGCAACGTCGGAAGCGGAGGCGGCAAGAGCGCCCGCCGCTCCAGAAGCAACGACGGCGCGGCGACGAGCGAGATAATGCCGGTACGGCGTAGCGAATTCATGGGCCCATCGTACATGCGGTGCCGAACCGGGTCACTCGTCCCTACGGCTCAGTTCCGGGACACCAGTGCTCTGGCGAAGAACATCATGTTGGCCGGGCGTTCCGCCATCCGCCTCGTGAGGTAGGGATACCAGGCTCTCCATACGGGACATAAATGCGAAGCGGATCACCCGCTGCGAGCATCGTGTCCTGCAGACCCGGACGAACGCCGTACAGCATCTGGTATTCGTAGAGCCCGGTGCGATGCGTGGCGAGTGACGCGGCCACATCCAGCCGGGCAGTGTCGTGCGACGCTATTGCGGGTTTCACCTTGTCGTCGCCCATCAGGATGTGCGCCAGCCGATCGAAGGCCGCATCCACCTCGGCCCGAGATTGATATGCCACATCCTCAGGCTCGGCGTAGGCACCCTTGCACAGCCTGATATGGCCACCGAGCGGCATGACCCGATCTAGATCCTGTGGCGTCCGCCGCAGATACGCCTGCAAGGCAAGGCCCAGGTTTCCGTGCTGTCTCTGGACGGCGGCATAGATGTCGATGGTGAGCCCGGTAACCGCGCTCTCCTCCATGTCCACCGAAACGGTGGTACCGACTGCAGCCGCCCGAACCGCCAGACTGCCAAGCGATGCCGTCGCCAGATCGTCGTCGAGCCCCATGCCGAGCTGGGACAACTTGACCGAGATGTTGCCGTCGATGCCGTGCTCGCCGATGGCATCGAGACATGCCAGGTAGTCATCACGGGCACGCTCGGCCTGCACCAGGTCGGTGACGTGCTCGCCGAGATGATCGAGAGACACCGAGGCGCCCCTGCTATTCAGCGCCTTCGCCGCTGCCACCGCGTCTGGCAACGTTTCGCCGGCTACGAACCGTGTCGACAGCGCCCGGCCGGGCCGGGTTGTAGTGATCATGCGCCGGACCAGACCCGTGTTTGTGACTGCGAGCAGGCTACGACCGACGGGGTTCACGGCGACGATCTCTCCAGGGCGGCGTCACCGAGCTCCCGCGACCGCTGCGCAGCCGCCTGTACCGCGCGTTCCAGCAAGGCCCGGAATCCGCCGTCTTCGAGCTCATGCATGGCTGCGGCCGTCGTCCCTCCCGGAGACGTGACATCGGCCCGCAGCCGGAACGCGCTTTTCTCGGAGACCGAGAGCAGCGCTCCCGCCCCACGCAGTGTCTGCACGACGAGCTTTTCGGCCGCATGATGCGGCAGACCCTCGCGGATGGCAGCCTCGATCAGGGCCTCCGCCAGCAGGAACACATAGGCGGGACCCGTGCCCGACACTGCGGTGACCGCGTCGAGCAGGTCCTCGGACAGTCGGATGGTCTCCCCCACGGCCGCAAGCACCATGTCCGCCAGAATGAGGGCCTCCTCCCCCGCATGGGTGCCGCCACAGTATGCGGTCATCCCCTCGTCGACAGCGGCAGGGGTGTTGGGCATGGAACGGACAACGGCAACGTCCGGAATGGCGTTCTCGTACACGGCGACGGGAACGCCGGCGGCGAGAGAAACGATGATCTGGCCCGGTTTTACACTCGACTTGATCTGAGCAAGCAGACCGTCTACATCCTTGGGCTTGACGGCCACGACGAGGACGTCTCGACCGGCAACGGCCTCGACTGCGTCGAGAGTCGCCCGGATCCCCGTGCGGCGTTCCGCCTCGGGGCGCGCTCGTCGCGCCGCACCAGGAGGATCAGATTGTCCAGCTCCCAACCGGCCCTGAGGAGACCTTCTGCAAGGATCTCCCCCATCGATCCGGCTCCCAGAATGGCCACGCTTGGGTGAGTCATACGGCGAATGATACGTGAATCGAGACACGGACCGGGTTCGAACCGGGTTCATCGGACCAGGTACGCTCCACCCATGGAGCAACGCCCCGCCGCTTTGGAGCAGACGCTGCTGTGGATCGTCACCGGTTACCGTGTCTTCGCCGCCATGTGGCTGCTCGATTCTCGGTGGCGTGACCGTCGGCAGCGTCAAGACCCCGGTCGATCGGCCCGGAGTGGTCATGGCCACGATCGCACTCGTTCTCCTGTGGGCGGCTGCGAGCGTCCTGGCGCGGCTGACTCGCCCGCGGCTCCTCTCGACGTGGTGGTTCGTAGCCCTCGACCTCGCCATCTCGTGTTGGGCAGTGGTCGCCGGTGATTTTGCGGGAAGCATCCAGTTCGGCGGCGGCTACCCGCTGGTGGGGGCGTTCTCGGCGATCTACGCCTACGGCTGGACCGGTGGCGCCGTTGGTGCCGTGGTCTTACGGGTGCCGGGCTGAGTCGGGACGTGGGACGGTGGGCTGGATCCCCAGGACTTTGCCAACTCGATCGCCCACCTGTTCTCAGTCGGTGCGGCCGTCGGGGGTGGCGGCCGCACTGCGCACAGCCGACCGGCGCCGAGCAGCCGCCGAGACGGCTCTGGCGAAAGAACGAACCGAGCGCATCCGGGCCGAAGAGCACGCTGAGATGGCGGCGCATCTCCACGATTCGGTGCTGCAGACACTCGCCCTCATCCAGCGCGACCCGGCCGCCACCCCGATATCCGCGGATTGGCTCGCCACCAGGAGCGTGAGCTGCGGGGATGGCTGTTCCCGGACTCGTGGCAACGGAAACGGCAGCGCGGCTTCCGCGACGCACTGACCGCAGTATGTTCCGAGATCGAAGAATGGGGGGATGCAGCGTGGAGGTGGTAGTCGTCGGTGACACCGCCGGTGCGTTCGACCCGATCGTGCGAGCCGCACGCGAAGCGATGCTCAACGCAAGCAAGCACGCAGGCGTCGACACGATCTCCGTCTACGGTGAGGCCAACGACGGGGAGGTGCTCGTGTTCGTCAAGGACCGGGGCTCCGGATTCGACCCTGCGACAGTCCCCGGGTCACGTCAAGGAATCAGGGAATCTATCGTTAGCCGTATGGAACGCAACAGCGGCACAGCCGAGATCATCTCCGCTCCGGGTGATGGAACCGAAGTCCGGTTGCGACTCCCGAGGGGACACCCATGACAACAGTCTTCATCGTCGATGACCACGATCTGTTCCGCGCCGGGGTGCAGGCCGAGCTCCCCGACGACCTGGAGATCATCGGTGATGCATCCAACGTTGAGGCTGCGATCGAGATGATTAGGGAGAGACAGCCGGATCTCGTTCTGGTCGACGTCCACATGCCACACGGTGGTGGGCGGGCGGTGATCGAGGGAGTACACGCCACTCACCCCGACATGCTCTTTCTCGCCATCTCGGCCTCCGATGCCCCCGAGGATGTCGTGGCCACGGTGCGTGCGGGGGCCCGCGGCTATGTCACCAAGACGGTGTCTCCCACCGATCTCGCAGAGGCGATCCGCCGGGTCGTCGACGGCGATGCCGTCTTCTCCCCGAAGCTCGCTGGGTTCGTACTCGACGCCTTCGCCTCAATGGAAGTCAAAGGTCTCGACCCCGAGCTCGACAAGCTCACCAAGCGGGAACGAGAGGTGCTCCAGCACATCGCCCGCGGCTACACATACCGCGAAGTGGGAGAGCAACTGTTCATCTCGGCCAAGACCGTGGAGAACCACATGTCGGCCGTGTTGCGCAAGCTCCAGCTATCCAACCGCCGTGAGCTGACCCGTTGGGCTCAGGACCGGGATCTCATCTAGGCGACTCGACTGGTCACGCCCCGCCCGGCTGCGACGGCTCGCCACCAGGACGATCGACGGGCCGCGACAACTAGAACCCCCGGATCCTGGTTTGCTGATGAGGTCCACGTCCGCGTAGAGGCCCTCGACGATCTTCGCCAGGTTGTCGAGAGACCCGGCGTCGAAATACTAGGAATGGCCGCTGCATCCGTCGGTGGTAAACCGGATAGCGCCAAACTCTTCGCTGGCAGGGTTGGTGCCGTGCCAGAGATCCTCTGCGCCTTCATTCCACATGTCGATGCCGATCCATGGCACCCAGAATGCAGGCGGCACCCAGCAAGGGGGCAGCTCGCTCAGGTTGATCCCAAGCGCGATCGGGTCGCTGTCGGCAAGAGCCACCCATACCCGCCCACCGTCGCGCAACACTGCCTCATCTGCCGCGTCCAGCGTGGTGCCAGGGCTGCCGACAAACACCAGGTCATTCGCCTCGAGCCCGGTGCGGGCAGCGGTACCTGCGAGCACCGAGCCGTAGCTGTGGGCGACCACGGTGATCGTGCGATCCTCCCCCGGGTCTATGCCCTGGAGGAAACGCTGCAATGCGGGAGCGCCCTGGTTGGCCGCCGAGCGTGACATAGCGCCGACGTTGTCGGGCAGTCGTAGCCGAGCCACGCGACCGTGGCGATCCCGGCCGGAGGTCGCCGTCATAGAGATCCCTGGCATTTGCCGGAAGCCGCCGTCGCCATCGCTGAAGTTGTCGATGCCGTTGGCCATCCCCGGCACGACCACGGCAACCCCGGGGCATCGGCGAGATCCCCAAACACCTCGACCACCCGGCCATCGCCCGAGGGGTCAAAGAGCAGGATCTGCCGATTCTCGTCCAGCCAGCGCTGGTATTCGTCGATGCGCTCGATCAGCGGGCGCAACGCTGTTGGCATGATGCCTCCCGGTCGTCTCTTCGAGCGGTCGGCGTATTCCTCGAGCCGTGTCATCTCGGTCCGGATCAGTGTCCGGTTCGCGGCATAGCGAAGCTCGGGCGGGGCACCGTCGAGAACACTCATGATCTCGGGGTACAGACGAACCAGAGCATCGCCGTCATCGGTTGTCATCACTTCAAACGCTGCAGCCCGCTCCTCGGGTCTCGCCATCGCCAGACGCGCCGTCATCCGCTCCAGACGCCACCGCGGATAGTCGTCCTGCCAGGTATCGAGGGTGAAGTTGGCCGTTGCCGCAAAGCGGTCGAGCCCCAACTCCGCAGGAAGACCCCGCCTCGTCACCTCAACGTGTTGGGTCCCTGCCATGACCCCGGCGCGCCATCGCAACTCCTCGGACTCGGCGGTGAGTGCAAGTTGACTTGCGGCAAGATGCCCATCGAGCCCAAAAGCCTCGAGGTACCCACGACGGCGGAGGACAGTATCTGTGTTGCTCCGGGCAAGGCCAACCCGCTGTGCGTATTGGTCTGCAGTATCGGCGAGCTCAATCAAGCCTTCGGGGTTGATCCCGTAGAACCCCACCGTCAACCTCTTCCCAGCTGCACCAGCTCGACACGACCGTCGGCAACCAGGTAGCCACGACCGGCCGGAAAAACCTGCTGGTCGTTGCGTGGTAGCTGCGTCTGCCACAGATCACCGTCGGAAAGCGGATTGGGTCGTAGCGCGCAGCCGATCCGGGATCGACGCAATTCCTGGGTCCAATGCCCATATCGGGAGCGCAGTACATCGGTGTTGCCCGCGGCCACGATCTGATCCCGGAGTCCCGCTTGGCGACTATCTCGGCGAGGACGTCGCCGCCATCCACGAGCTCGGCGTCATCGACAAGCAACAGCACAGAGCGATCACTCAACCCGGCCACCCGGCCCGGTTCGATGACCGCGGTCACCGAAGGGCATCGGGCGAGGTCCGAGCGACGGGGTGTGATGGCTGCAACGTACAAGCCGGGATCGGCGGCCTTGGCAACCCTTGCGATTGTGGTCAGTGCCGTGGTCTTGCCCGATCGAGCCGGCCCGGCAACCAGCGCATGTTCACCGTCACAAGGATCAAGCCCACCGGGACAAGCGACGAATCCCGATCCCGAGCGGCAGATACCACTCGCCGGTTGTGATCCTGCCCCTCGAGATGAACTCAGTGATCGATACTTCGCTCGGCAGCACATCGATACGCCACGGTGGGTTGCGCGGTGCCGGCCAGGCGACCTCAGCGACGGCTGCGCCAACCCCCTCGTGAGCCAGAGCCACCTGAACCTCACGCCCGCTCCGGACTCGAAGGCACGACCCGGTTCGTGGGCGGATCGACCGGCGGAACACCAAGCCCGCTGTAGTCGTAGCGATCGGCGAGCCGGAACACGAGCCGGGCGGCGACGGTCGACGCAATCCGGTGGGAACGTCACCGGGATGCTTGGCGGTAATGATGGTCATCATCCCCACCCCGGGGCCATCGGCGATGAGCCGGGCGAGGAGGTTGTGAATGGCCATGTCGCCGGGTTCGCTGTAGTGGTCGGCGAAGCCGCCGTAGTTGTCGAGCATGGTGACGATCGTCGGATACCCGGCCGCATCCGCCGAGCCGTCGGCAATCGACTGGCGCCGATGGTGAGCTCCGTCCCCAGTCGTCCGAAGGAGCCGCCGCTGCCGCTCCCGGTCGCTGCCCACAACGACTGCACCGACGTGGGGAAGCCGCGCAGCGGCTGCAGCAACTGGTCGTCGAAGTCGACGATGTACATGTGGAGCCGGTTTGGATCGTTGCCGTGGCGGTGGCCAAGGCAATCGAGGCAAGAGCCGACGTCGTCCCGCTCCCCGGGAGGCCGTAGAGAAGCAGGTTGCCCGCAGCCGGCGACCACCCTGCTGCGACCTGACGCTGACGGTGCGGTTCATCGGCGAGCGCAAAAGGGGCACCGCCTGCATCTGCGGCAGGCAAATCGCCGAGGGCGATGGCCTCCGGCAGCGGGTCGGGCCACGGCAGCCGCGCCGGCGGCAGCTTGAGCCGCCGGGTACCTGCCGGCAGCTCGACGATGAGCTCGAGATCGCTCCGGGCGGTGTCATCTGGTCGCGGGCGGTAACTCGGGGTGGGCCCTGCTCAGCACGAAGACGAACGGGTATGGCGACACCGGAAACGCCCGTTGTGCCAGCGAACGACCGGTAACCAGGGCGGTCTGGAACGCAACCGTGTCACCCGGCCCGAGCCGGGCAAACGCCCGCCCGGCTGGCTGCGGCCTATGGCGGCGGCTTCCGGCGAGCCGATGACGTCGACCGAGTCTGCGACATCCTGAACCCGCAGAGCCATGCGCAGGTTGGTGTTGGCCTTGATCTTGTCGTCGATGACACCGTTGGGGCGCTGGGTGGCCGACAGGCAGGTGCACCCCGAGGCTACGACCCCGCTGGGCGATGCCGACGAGGGCGTTCATGAAGTCGGAAGCTCGGTGGCGAGAGCGGCGAACTCGTCGATCACGACGAGCAGGCGCGGTAGCGGGTGGCCCTACTCGCTGTGAATTCGCGGATGTCGGAGACTTCTGCCGCCCGGAGACGTCTTCGCGGTACCGGAGCTCAGCCTCGAGACAGACAAGGGCACGACCGGCCAGATGATCGTCGAGGTCAGTGACCAAACCGACGGTGTGAGGCAACGAGGCACATGCGTCGAAGGCGCTGCCCCCCTTGTAGTCGACCAGAACGAAGTTGAGATCGTGGGACTCACCGATACGGCAAGTGAGGTCACCAGGCTGCGTAGTAGCTCGATTTCCCCGACCCGGTCGTCCCGCCGAGGAGGGCATGGGGACCGTCTGCGACCAGGTCGATGGAGAAGACTCCGTCCGCACTGATACCGATGGGAGCAGCGAATCGGCCGTCACCTGAGCGCCACTTGCTCACGATGGCGTCTTCATGTGGTCGCCGAGTCCGAGCAGATGGCCCAGATGTGCGATCGGAGGAAGATTGGCTCCGGCGCTCACTGATTCCGGGTCGTCGACGCGGGCCAACGCTCGTGCGATCCGGCGGGCAGTGGCAGCACCGAGGGTCACGCGGCAAGCAGCGGCTCGCTGCCATCGGGATAGCGAACATGGCTCCGGCCCGGTGCCAGTGCAACGATCGTTGTCGCCAGCGAGGGAAGGTCGACGGTCCGCCTGGCAACGGCGATCGCGGCCACGCCACGTCTCGGCCCTTCCTTGAGAAGCTCCCGGATCATCGCCTGCGGCCCGGTGAGGAGGTCGGGGAGATCGACGATCAGCAGATTTTGCACCATCTTTGAGTCGACGTCGCCTGCGCCGGGCAACATGGCGACAACCTGCTCGATCTGTTGCAACGATGCGGCCAGCCTGCGACTGCCCCCAACCTCGACATGCGGGAGCCATTTCGCCCAATCCCATTCCGGCGAGTTCTCGGTGAACACGCTGATCGACAGATCCGCGGGACCGTGGCTCACAGCCGCCTGGAGCAGCAGCTGACGCAACAGCCCGATTGCCACCGACCTCTCTCCTGCAATACCGACAACATCGCCGGCTTCGAGGTCCGCGACAACCGGGACGTCGTGCAGTTCCGCAAACGGCCGCACCACGTCGGTGGCTTCAGCAACAGGCTGCTCCGCCCACACAGGCCGCCACTCCTGGCAACCGCTGCCAACCGGCAGCGTCATGAAATCCGCGTGGCCGTGCCTTCGCTCCCACAGTCGAGAGTCGACACGCAATGCCAACAACTCGAGATCTGCGGGCGTCGGCATGCTCTCCCGCCTGTGGCGGATCTCTAATTGGTGTGCGTGAGATACCTCACGTCGAAAGCGAGCAAGTGCATCCTGATAGGCCTCGCCCATCTCCCGTCGTTCCCGTCGCAGCC
>CAWJPT010000016.1:0-47232 GCA_963844835.1 uncultured bacterium
AGTAGTGAAACCGGAAGCTGCCTGCAAGACAGCCGGAGCACCATTACAAACCTGAACAGTTGCTGGTAAACCCGGATCAGGCAATGGATTGACATTGACATGTATCGATTCATCGTTCGAACATCCATTGGCATCCGTTACCGTTACTGAGTAAGTCCCCGCAGACGATACCGTGATTGAAGATGAAGAAGACTCCGTTACTCCATGTATAAGAAGAATAGCCTGAGTTTGCTGACAAAGTAGTAGAATCCCCATGACAGATCGAGACATCCTGGACCAAGGCCAACGACAGGCAACTGATTTTCGGTCACTTCGATAGTATCACTACTGCTACAACCATCGCTATTTGTGACTGTGAGGCTGTAAGTCCCTGGGCTACTAACCTGTATGCTCGCAGTTGTCTCACCTGTTGACCAGGCATAAGAAGTAACATTATTGGAAGTAGTGGCTTGTAAGGTAACACTGCTGCCCGCACAATAGCTTACATCAGGGCCTAAATCAACAGATGGCAGGGCATTTACAGTGACATCAGCAGTGTCACTATTATGACATCCGTTTTGATCTTCTACAGTTACCGAGTAAGTCCCGGAAGTCGTTGCCTGAATTGTTTGTGTCGATTGGTTTGTATTCCATGCATAACCCGTAAAACCAGCTCCTGCATCGAGAGATGCACTATCACCGATCACAAATTGTCTGATCCGGCCCAAGGTCAACATTGGGCAAATTATCAACGACCACTTCTGCTGTGTCTTTCAATGTACAACCTAATGTGTCTGAAACGGTAACCGCATAGTTCCCTGATTGGGAAACAGTAATAGTTTGATCGCTTGATCCTGTTGACCAATTATAAGTGGTATACCCCGCACCCGGATCCAGAACGGTCGATTCACCGTCACAGAGATTTACCGGGTTTGTGGTAAATACCGGGTTGTTATTGATACTGCTGAAGGTGATATTGATATTATCAGAAGTGCTACATCCATTACGGTAGTAACGGTAACACCATAATAGCCGGAGGTAGTTACTGTGTTGAAAGGTGTCGTAACTCCGTTACTCCATTGATAAGTTACGTTTCTTCCAAAAACTCCGGTACTCATGGTGTAAGATTGAATTACAAACTATGATGTCCGTTCCAATTCACTACCGTCCATGTTTAATGTTTACAACAACAGAATCTATATTTTGGCATCCGTTAGCATCTGTAACGGTTACAGTATAGTGCCTGAGTTTGTTGCTGTCAATAAATTATTATTGGATCCGCCATTGGACAAGTTATAGGAAGCATATCCGGCTCCCGCATCGAGCACAATGGGCGAACCACTACAAGTGGATGTGTCATTATACCCGAACAAATCCTGGCTACCGAAATGGCTGATGTTTACATTTATATCATCTGTAGCCGTACAGCCATTGGAATTCGTGACTGTTACACTATATGTGTTGGAGTTGGTTACCACAATAGAGGGGGAAGTATCCCCTGTGCTCCACTGATAAGTATAAGGCGCTCCATTTCCTGCTACGTTTGCCGTGATAGTGTCATCAGCAGCACAAACCGTTACATCGGGGCCAAGACTACACTAATGCCCTGCACATAAATATCAAATGAGTAACTCTGCACTCCATTGGTAGGACAAGCATCATCCTGCACTTGAACAGTGAAAGAATGAGGGTTGGGACTAACGTCATTTATAGTTGGTGTCCAGCAGAATGTCCCCGTTGGATGAGGAGAACCTGCTGTAGTGAATGTCCCACCGGGGATATTGTTGTTCCAGGTCATAGTAACGGTTTGTCCGGCATCGGCATCATTGGAATTTACATCGAAACAAATTTGATCTCCTGCACACACAGTTGTTGAAAAATCATTCGTTCCATTGATACCGCTTGCGGTTGGAAGTGTATTGCTACAGTTCACAACATAAACCTGAATATCCCTTATCACACTTCCGATCAGCACTCCGTTTCGGTATTCATCCACCTGAACAGCCAAAACAGAAATTCAATTGGGTTGGGGTGGTATTAAGGTTTCCATTGGTAGGGTTTAATGATAATGGGGGGTTACCCGTGAGAGGGTTAGTGTAGGAATAACCTGAAAGATAAACAATATCAGCATTATAATTGTCCTTTGGGGGTATGAGATGATAAACCAGGGAGTCTCCATCTATTTCCGTACCTCCTTGGTTATAAGTAAAATTCTGATTGGCACAAATAAATGAAATAGGCGGATTAGAAAAAGCAGGTGAACTATTGCAAGGTGCTGCCACACTATTCAGGGTCGCCTCTACATAAATATCGTCACTGCTACCAGGATTATAAAAAGCACCCAAAGAATTGGTAGTAGGTCAAAATTAGTAGTAGCCAGGTTACGGGCATTACGCTCATGCTGAATACCCAGTCAGTAGCTGCTTGCGGCAAAGTGATCGTTCCAACATATTCCCACTCCTGAATTCCCGGCAGCAATACATAACTACTTGCCTATTTACTGGCTCCATCGTCTTGTCGGGGGCTGCGGTCCAGTTGGGCCTTGACCGCGGCGATGATCTTGGGATGACGGATGCCGGCTGTATAGAGGCCGAAACCGCCCAGCATGTCAATGAATTCCCGGCCCAGCGCGTCGACCATCTCGGATCCCTGGCCATACCACTCCGTAACGGCAAAATCACTCGTTTCGGTGACGGACTTGCGGTATTCCAGAAAGCCCTTGTTGATGTGGTTGCCGAAATTCTCGACGGTTTCCTTGGCGATCCGGCGCCGATCCTCCTCAGTCACCTCGGCATCCGGGGAGCAAATGCGATGCTTCTTGTTCATGTTTATGTCCCTCTACTTCAAGCTTCGTCGTATTGTTGAGCCGGCGGCAATATCGAGATTCGGCACTAGGCCGCCGAGTTGCTCGACTTCATGCGCCGGGCGGTCAAGGAGTTCGGCCAGACCATCGTCATGGTCACCCATGATCCGGTGGCGGCGTCCTATGCGGACCGTGTGGTTTTCCTCGAGGACGGCAAGGTCGTCGACGAGCTGGACGATCCGACCCCCGACGGCGTGCATCGACCGCATGCGCACGTTTGGGGGTTAGGACATGATCCGCACAGCACTCAGACTGCCTTTGCCCACAAGCTCGTCTGGTATTGACGGCGCTGTCGGTGATGATTGGCGTCGCCTTCGTCGCCGGTACCTACATCTTCACCGACACCATCGACAAGACATTCAGCCAGATGTACGACAACATTTATGCCGGCCAGGACGTCATCGTTCAATCGGCCAGCGAGTTCGACGTTGGTTTCAGCGGGCCACCGCCCATGGACGAGAGCGTTCTCGACACCGTTCTTTCGGTCCCGGGAGTCGCCGCAGCCGAAGGCGGCGTCGGCGGTTTTGCGATCATCTACGACAAGGAAGACAAGGCGATTGTGCCCACCGGTCCGCCGACAATTGGCGGCTCGATGACGGGTGATCTCCGCCTCTCCGGCAACATCGGCCTCCACGATGGCCGGGTTCCAACGGCACCCAACGAGGTGGCTATCGATGCCCGCACGGCCGACGACCATGATCTCCACGTTGGCGACGTCGTCAAGGTGCAGACGCCGGAAAAGGTCGCCGAGTATGAGATCGTCGGCATGTTGCGTTTCGGTGACTCCGACAACCTGTCGGGAGCAACATGGGCCGGGTTCGACCTGAAGACGGCGCAGGAGCTGTTCGGTCTCCAGGGGCAGTACTCGTCGATCTAGGTCATCGCCGAGGACGGACCAATGCCGAGCATACTGCGAAACACGCATCGCCGCGGCTCTGCCGGAGGTATCGAAGCCGTGACCGCCGCAGATGAGTCTGCCTCCCAATCCCAGGCGCTCTCCGAGAGCCTGGGCTTCTTGCGCACTGCACTGCTGGTATTTGCCGCCGTCGCCGTGTTCGTGGCCTCGTTCATCATTCAGAACACGTTCCGCATCATCGTCAGGCAGCGCCAGAAGGAGTTGGCATTGCTGCGTGCCGTTGGAGCCACCGGTAACCAGGTCATCTGGATGGTGGTCATCGAAGCGTTGCTCGTTGCCCTGGTGGCGTCGATTCTCGGTATCGCGCTCGGTTTCGTGCTTTCCGGCGGGCTCATGGCCGTAATGGGCGCGCTCGGGTTCGACATGCCGTCAACCGCGGCGCCGCTCGCCATGCGCACGATCCTGATTGCGCTCGTCGTTGGGTGTGTTGGTGACACTGGCGGCAGCGGTGCTACCGGCGATCCGGGCGTCGCGGATTCCACCCGTGGCGGCGCTTCAGGATGTCGACGTCCGCCTGCGGATGTCGGATCGGAAGCGTTCCATCATCGGCTCGATCGTTCTCGCAGCCGGCCTGGTGCTGGTCCTGGACGGTCTGTTCGGCGACATCCTCGATATCGGTCCGCTCAATGAGTTGTCCGCAGTTGGCGTCGGGGCACTCTTCGTGTTCCTCGCCATCAGCATGCTCAGCTCCCGCGTGGTCGGCCCGGTTGCTCACACGCTCGGCTGGCCCCTGCCCAAGCTGGACAACCTCACCGGGACGCTTGCGATCGAGAACACGACCCGCAAGCCCCGCCGCACTGCTACGACCGCATCGGCTCTGATGATCGGGCTGGCACTGGTCGGGTTCTTCTTCGTGCTCGGCAGCTCGATCAAGGCCTCTGCCAGCGCCGCCATCGAGAAGGGCCTTCGTGCCGACTACGTGCTCAGCGTGAACGGCTTCGCGGGGGTTTCAGCCCGCAGCTGGGGGAGACCATCAGCGAGGCTCCGGAGATCGCCGCGGTGACTGCGCTTCGCTTCGGCTTGCTGGGACAACAACGGCACCGAGGATTTCGTCATGGGCATCGACACCGACACGGTCGAGCAGACCATAGAGCTCGGTGTTGTCGATGGCTCCCTCGATGCGCTCGCTGAGGGCGGCATTTTCGTCCAGAAGGACATTGCCGACAACGAGGGCTGGGTGCTTGGCGACACCGTCCCCATGGGGCTGGCGACAACCGGGCTTGCAACAGATGCCGATCGTCGGCATCTACACCGAGGCGGACGTCGTCCAGTCGAACTACCTGATGGGCATGGATACATACAAGGCCAACTTCGAGGGATTCGGTACCGACGTTGACTACGTGCTGGCGGTCAAGGATGCCGACGGTGTCGCCCCTGAGGCGGCAAGGGTCATCATCGACGCGGCCGCCGCCGACTATCCCAATGTGGAGGTGCGAGACCAGGTCGAGTATCGGGAGTCGCAGGCTGCCCAGGTGGACACCATCCTCGTGATGTTCAACGCGCTGCTGGCATTGGCTGTGATCATCGCCATCGTCGGTATCACCAACACTCTGGCCCTGTCCGTTTTCGAGCGGACCAGGGAGATCGGGCTGTTGCGTGCGGTCGGGATGAATCGAGGCCAGATCCGGCGGATGATCCGCTGGGAGGCGGTAATCGTCGCTGTCATCGGTGCATTGCTCGGTGTCGTGCTCGGCCTGTTCTTTGGTGTGGTGGTCACTGCAGCACTGTCCTCCCAGGGCATCACCGTGCTCGCCATCCCGACGGTGCAGATTCTCGGTCTGGTGATCTTCGGTGTTGTCGCCGGTCTGCTGGCGGCGATCATGCCTGCCAGGCGTGCGGCCAAGCTCAACATCCTCGAGGCCATCGCCTACGAGTGAACGCAAACCCGCAACGCGGGAGAGGGGCCGTCGACCATCAGGCGGTCCTTCTCCCGTCCTCGCGTTCGTGCGGATCGTGTGCCCATATGTGGGCGTGGGGTACGCCAGAAGGGATTGGTGCTTAGGAGTCGCCGGGGGTCACCAGACCGGATTCGTATGCGACGACGACCGCCTGGACACGATCTCGGAGACCCAGCTTGGTGAGGATGTGAGAGATGTGAGTCTTGACTGTCGTCTCGGAAACGAACAGGGTCTCGGCGATCTCGGCATTCGACAGTCCCTTGGCGAGTTGGCACATGACCTCCTCCTCCCGTTCGGTGAGCTCGTCTAGCCCTCCAATCTTCTTGCGGGGGACGGCGGTCTTGGTGAACTCTTCGAGGAGCTTCCTGGTGACGGAGGGGGAGAGGAGAGCGTCGCCACGGGCCACGATGCGGATTGCCTCGGTCAGCTCGTCCGGAGGGGTGTCCTTCAGCAGAAAGCCGCTGGCGCCTGCCCGCAGCGCGTCGTAGACGTATTCGTCCAGGTCGAACGTCGTGAGGATGATGACGGCGGGGCACCGTGCTCCGGGTGGCTCATTCTCACAGAGAAGGCGCGTTGCGGTGATCCCGTCCATCTCTGGCATCCGGATGTCCATGAGGATGACGTCGGGGGCGAGCCTCCGGGCAGCTTCCAGAGCCTCGATACCGTTGCCGGCTTCCCCGATGACGTCGATGTCCGGCTCGGCGCCGAGGATCATGGCGAAGCCGGCGCGCACCAGGGCCTGGTCGTCGACGATGAGTACACGGAGCTTGCTCATGTGATCACGGTACCGGGATGGGGAACCGGGCCGATACCCGGTAGCCCCCGCCTGGTCGGGGACCGGCGTTGAGGGCGCCATCGAGCATCGTCGCTCGCTCGTGCATCCCGACGAGCCCGTGACCGGCATGGCCGTTGTCTGGTGCCGTTGCCGCGGCACCACGACCGTCGTCAGATACCTCGATGGTCAGTGTGTCGGCGCTGTAGCCGACGATGATCCTGGCTTGCGTGTTGGGGCCGCCGTGCTTGAGCGTGTTGGTGAGCGACTCCTGAATGATCCGGTATGCGTTTATGTCGATACCGAGCGGGAGGCTTCTCACGTCACCGTTGATGGTCAACTCGGTGGGCAGCCCGGCGTGATTCATCTGGGCGACCAGATGGTCGAGCGACTCCAACCCTGGTTGTGGATCGGTAGCGCGAGGATCGGTGGTTCGCAACATTCCGAGGAGCCTGCGGACTTCAGTGAGTGCCCTGTGCCCGGCTTCCTGTGCAGCCTGCATGGCGGTATCCGCCTGCTCCGGGTCCTTCGCCAGCACTTTGCGTGCGGCCGCCGACTGGATGGTCATCACCGTTATCTCATGGGCGACGACGTCGTGTAGCTCTCGGGCGATCCTGATGCGCTCCCTCGTGACCGCATCGGCAGCCTCTTGCTCTCGCCGGTGCTCCGCCTGAATGGCGCGAGTCTCCAGTTGCACCATCCGCTGTTGGCGGTAGTAGCTCTCCCTACCGATGAGGAACGGGAATCCCAGCACCGCCACCTCCGATACGAGTGCAAATGGGGAGACATCCAACGTAACGACACCCACCAAAGTCCAGGCGAGCACGACGTCGATGGCCACCGCCCCCGTGATCAACGATCGCCGCGGGGGCAGCTGCGCGCCGACTGTGTAGATAGCGAGCGCGATGCCGATGAATGCCCACGATGACGGGTAGTTGAGCCCCCGGTCGACCATGAACGCCACGATGATGAACGTCAATACCGGCAACGGATAGCGACGCCTCCAGATGATCGGGAGAGTCTGGCCGGCGATCAGCACGTACCCGAGGGCATCTATTGGAGTGACACCCGGGTCGACCCCGTCCTGCCATATGACCACGGAGCCGACGCTCACCAGGAACATCCCGATGGCAAGAGTGACATCCGTGAGGAAGGCACGTCTGCGATCATCGAATTTCATGCCCGGATCGTAACCGCTGCCTGCATCTGAAGGCATCGTCCCTGCGAGGGATTGCCCCTCATCCCCACGACTGACCACCCGGCTCCGGTAACGTGGGCGGGCGCGACCCAGGATTGAGAAATGGACGAGCCCAAACCGGCAGCAGCCTTCTTTGACCTAGATCGGACCCTGATCGCAGGCTCATCGGCATTCGTGTTCGGTGCCGCAGCGTGGCGTGCCGGGATGATGCCGACTAGCGAGTTACTGGCCGACGCTCGCAAGGCGATCGCGTTTCGGTTCACCGGCGCGTCCGACGAGAAGGTCAATACGGTTCGTGACAGGATCCTCAAGGCCATCAAGGGCCGCAACGTCGACGAGCTGACCGCCCTCGGCGACGATGTCATCCCCCGTTTGCTCGACGATGTCAGAAAGGAATCGCAGGGATTCATCAGTCTCCACGCCGAAGCGGGGAGGGACACGTTCGTTGTCAGTGCCTCGCCGATCGAGATCGTCAAGACGCTGGCCAAGGAGCTGGGGATGACTGGGGCGATCGCCACGGTTGCCGAGACCGTAGACAGCGTCTACACCGGTGAGCTTTCCGAACCGTTCTGCTACGGGCCTGCGAAGGCGGATGCGATCCGCAGGATGGCGGCCGAGCGAGGCTACGACCTGGCGCTGTGTTATGCCTATAGCGACTCGGTCAGCGATCTGCCGATGTTGGAGACCGTTGGGCATCCTGTTGCCGTCAATCCGGACAATGGCCTCGAGTCGGTGGCCAGGGCCAGGGGATGGCCGATTGTGGAATTCAGCAGGACCGCGAGGCGAGTGGTGCGCACCACGACCGCCGCGGTCGGGGCCGCGGGTTTGGCCGCAGCGACCTACGCACTGGGGCGGCGACACGGCCGTCTGCATAGTCGCGAGGGCCTGATCGCTCGGTTCACCTAGCGATGTCGGAGCGCGAAGTCGGGGTAGGACCCCATCTCCAGCCATGGCCGGAAGACCCCCGTCTCGATGAGGAGTTGCTGGCAAATGGCGATCGGCGCAACGTCATCGACCGCTACCGCTACTGGAAACGCGCGGCCATCGTCGCCGATCTCGACGAGAGGCGTCATTCCTTCCACGTTGCCATCGAGAACTGGCAACACGATTTCAACATCGGGACCGTCGTGCGCAACGCCAATGCTTTCCTGGCGGCGGAGGTGCATATCGTGGGAAAGAGACGCTGGAATCGGCGGGGAGCGATGGTCACCGATCGCTACCAGCACATTCGACATCACCCCACCGTCGATGAGTTTGCCGCCTGGGCCGAGACCGAGGAACTACCGATCATCGGTGTCGACATCATCCCCGGATCACTGCCGCTCGAGCGCGCCGAGCTGCCGCAACGATGTGTGCTCGTATTCGGCCAGGAAGGGCCGGGGCTCTCGGTCGAGATGCAGCGGCAATGCATTGTTGTCTACTCGATAGCACAGTATGGGTCGACGAGATCGATCAACGCCGGCGTAGCCTCAGGAATTGCCATGCACACCTGGGTGCGGCAGCACATCGCACGTTGAGCCGCCATGAGGGTCCTTGACTCGGCAGCCACTGTGCCGACAGGGCACGGAGAACACGTACATGACTCATGGAGGAGTCGTGGCTATCCGTACCGGCAACATCAGGGACGATGCATCGCACCCCCAGTGGGGCGGGTTGCGGGCTGTCGAGCTGTGTCCTTGGGTCGGGGCGAGTCTCGTATCCCTGCTTGGAGCAGCGATTCTCTGGCGTGGTGTTTTCGAGGTAGCCGTTGTTGCCCTCGTGATTGCGGGAGGCGTGTTCTGGCTATCGGCGAGAAACCTGGCTGCAGCCCGGCGGCTCCGGAGCGACGCCGATCGGTCGATCCGCCTCGAGCGCGCCGTCGCCACCGCATCGGGTGCTCTGCTCAAGCGCGACGTCGCCGATCCGGTAGGAACGGCCTTGGCGGCTCTGATCGAAGGCGCCGATGTCGCCGCCGTCTTCCTCGAAACCAATAGTCAGGAGCCGCAAGACGAGCACGGGAACCTGGCGACGGTGCGTGACATCCTCCATGCAGCCGATGGTGATCGGCCCGGGTCGTGGGAATTGACCGGATGGCGGGTTGGCCCGGTCGCCCGGGCGGCGCTGGAAGCCGGTCTCGACCATACAACAGCTGTCGCCGAGCTCGATCCGAGCACAGCCGTGTACTACAAGGCGATGGAGATCCACAGCGAGGTTCTGCTTCCCATCACGATCGAGGGCCGCTGGGTCGGCAGCCTCGGATTCATCTCCGGAGACCAGGGCCGGATCTGGACGGCTGCGGAGCGCGGCGTTCTCCGGTTCACTGCGGAGATGATCGGGGCGTATTGGGAGCGCCGGGATACCAGGGCGCACCTCGAGGAGCTGCTCGCGGCGAAAGACGAGTTCATTGCCTCAGTGAGCCATGAGATTCGCACGCCGCTAACCGCGGTTGTCGGCTTCGCCTCCGAGCTGCACGAGCACATCGGCAAGTTCTCGGCAATGGAACAGGCCGATCTGATCGCACTCATGGCGGCGCAGAGCCAGGAGGTCGCCGACATCATTGATGACCTGCTCACGGCCGCCCGCGCCGATGCGGGGACGATCGTGATAGCCCCCGAGATCGTCTCGGTCCACAAGCTGGTGGGCGAGGTGCTTTCGGCACATTCCGGCCGGGTCGACTTCGTGATGAAGGACGATCTCGACCTCTGGGCCGATCGGCGCCGGGTGCGGCAGATACTGCGCAATCTGCTCAGCAACGCAGATCGCTACGGCGGCGATCTCGTGAGCATCCATGCGCATCGCAACGGGGCGGGCATGGTGCAAATCGAGGTGAGGGACAACGGAGAAGGGATCCCCTACTCGCTGCGCGATCACATCTTCGAACCATACGGCCGGGCTCGCTCCAGTTCGACTCAGCCCGCCTCGGTAGGTCTCGGGCTCTCGGTGGCGCGTCGCCTGGCAACGATGATGGACGGCCAACTGGAGCTCTCAGCTGCAGACGGCTGGACGGTGTTCACCCTCCTTCTCCCCGAAGCCGCCGTGCCCGTCCAAATCGCCGGGTGAGAGCGTTACCCCGGCAGCCCGCATCGGTTAGTTTCTCCTTATGGAGAACATGAGCAGAGAAGAGACAAACCGGTTTCTCATGCATGGCACCAGAACGGGCAAGCTGGCCGTAGTCAAAAAGGATGGACAACCGCTGGTCACACCGATCTGGTTTGTCTGTGACGGGGACGACATCGTGTTCACCACCCACGAGACATCGGGGAAGGCGCACGCTTTCCACCGCGATCCGCGGGTGGCCATGGTGGTTGACGACGAGACGCCGCCTTTCGCCTACGTTCTCGTCGAGGGCACCGTCACCATCTCGGAGGACCCGGACGAGCTGCTGCACTGGGCCACTGAGATCGGGGGTCGCTACATGGGTGCAGACGCGGCCGAGCAGTTCGGCAGGCGCAACGGTGTTCCGGGTGAGTACCTGGTCCGCATTCACCCGACCAGGGTGGTCGCCAGGTCACGGATCGCCGATTGAGTCAACCGAGCCCTTCGATGAGCCGGGCATATTCGTCGAGCTTGCCGAGAACGATCTCGGGAGCCGCAGACGGCAGGCTGAACAATGCTCTGCCAACTCCGGCGGAAGCTAGAGCGGAGAGCTCTGCTGCGTCCCGGGGTGCGCCAAAGACGCCGAACTCGATGGTCTCAGGATCGCGTCCTGCTGCGGCAGCGGCCTCCTTCACGTCGGCGACACGCTCCGCAACGGGATGCCGCCCGTAGATCGGCATCCAGCCGTCGCAGAACTCGACGATGTGAGCGATCGTCTTGGGCCCTGCCGCCCCGCCGAGGATGATCGGTGGATGGGGCTTCTGCAATGGCTTTGGCCATGCCCAACTCGGATCGAGGTCGAGTAACTCGCCGTGGTAGGAAGCCTCGTCGTCGGTCCAGAGGTGCTTCATCATCAGAACCTTCTCGCGGAGCAGGGCACGGCGCTGGGTGTAGGCGACTCCGTGGTGGGCCATCTCTTCCTTGTTCCAGCCGTACCCGATGCCGAAGAGCATCCGGCCACCCGATAGTTGATCGACGCTGGCAACCTGCTTGGCGAGCCAGATCGGGTCGCGCTGGGCGACCAGACGTGATACCGCTGCCCAGCAGGAGCGTTGTGGTCGCGGCCGCGGCCGCCATCAGAGCGACGAACTGGTCATACGTGTGCCAGTACTTCTCGGGAAGTGGCGGTGCCTCGGGGTTGCCGCCCCAGGGGGTCTGCCTGCCTGCGGGAATATGGCTGTGCTCCGGGAACCACAAGGATTCGAATCCACGCTCCTCGGCCTCCCTGGCCAGAGTTGCGGGGTCGATGGTCTGATCGGTGGGGAAGATGTTGACTCCGAAATGCATGGTTCCCTTCCTCGAGGTTGGCGTAGGTGCGGGACGAGGCGACGAAGGCGGTGGTCGGGGGTGAAGAGTCGCCGTAGCGACCCGATCCCGATCACGACCGATGTGGTGGCGACTGTGCCGAGTATCAGATACATGATGGCGGCCTGTACGAGGACCGCATCGATGGGGTTCACTCCTGCGAGGATGAGACCGGTCATTGCCCCCGGCAGGAAAACGAGCCCCACCGCCTTGGTCGATTCGATCCTCGGCGTGAGTGCCGTTTTGATAGCGCTCCTGACATAAGGCTTGCCTGCTTCCCGGGAGGATTGGCCGAGTGCCAGGCGGGCTTCTACCTCAGAGTCTCTTGTCCGAGAGCTCGTCGGCGACCCGACGGGCAGCGAGCACGGTGCCCCCGAGCGAGTTGCCGATCATCATGCCGCCTAGCGGCACGATGGCCCTTGCCTCCATCGGGAAGACCCGCAATCCGAAGATGACACCCATCGTGACAACGGTCGGCGGCGACCAGGGCCGCCAGGGCGATTGAGAACAAGCCCGGGATTTCGGGGGCACGGTTGCGCACCGTCCATGCTGCAAAGACCACCATCCCGGCGACCCACAGCCACGAGAAGGCGGTGCTGCGGCCCGGCTCGAGCAGCCATGCCAGCACGAAGCCCATCACGATCAATTGGACAAAGGCACGGATGACGGACCAGATGAGCTCCTTCTCGAGCCTGAGCTGCTGGCCCAGTGAGACGGCAAGCGCCACCCCGACGAGGATCAGCGATGTTGCCAGGCCGAGTGGGCCGACGTCACCCTGTCCCATCAGTGATCCTCCTCTGCGGTCAGAGTGTCGAGAGCGAGTTTCGCCGCTTCGGTCCCCGGAGCGCCGTTGTATATGGCCGTCCCCGTGACGAGGACGAGCAGATGCTCGGCGAGCCTGTCGATCTGTGCCAGATCGTGCGTCACCCAGATGACATCGAGTGATTGAACCCGGCACAACTCTAGCACTGTCGCCTCCAGCGCCAGGATTGCCGCAGGATGCAGTGATGCGGTCGACTCGTCCATCAGCAAGACCTCAGGTCGACAGATCAGCGTGCGTGCCAGGCAAGCCCGCTGTGCCTCGCCGCCGGAGAGGTCGTCACCGGTCCTGTCGAGCAACCCGGGGTCGAGCTCCGCCGTTGCCATCACTTCCTGCGAGTGTCTTCTCGGAGGCGCTGCCGTCGGCGACCAGCAGGTTGTCGCGGACCGTTCCCGGGAAGAGGGCGGGGCGCTGGAATACCATGCCGACCCGGCGCCGCAGCCTGCAAGGGGTCCATCGCCGTCAGATCGGTGCCCCGGAACCGCACCGTACCCGCCGGTCGGCACCTCGAGACGGTTGCACAGCCGCAGCAGGCTCGATTTTCCTGCACCGGAGACACCCGCAATCACGGTGAGCTTCCCTGTCTGGCAGCTGTGCGTCGACTTCATCGAGGACGGTGATGCCGGGGAATGCCAGCGTAACCTGTCGAACGTGAACAGGTCACCCATGACGGCCCTGGCGTGCCCGCCCGTTCTTGCTCACGGAATCAACGGTAGAGCGGATTGCCGACGTCCGGGTCGATCTCGTAGCGATCGATGGCCTCCTTGACCGCCCCCGGGTCGATGGCGCCGTCTGCGGCAAGGCCGGAGAGGACGCCGACGACGACGTGGCCGGCGTCGACCTCGAAGAAGCGCCGCAGCGCCTCTCGTGTATCGGAGCGACCGTAACCGTCTGTACCGAGTGTGATGTAGCGACGTGGCACCCACCGTCCAACCTGATCGGCAACCATCTTGATGTAGTCGCTGACCGCGACGACGGGGCCGCTCCCCTCGGAAAGCACCTCGGTGACGTACGGTACCCGGGGCGTCTCTCCAGGATGGAGCCTGTTCCAGCGCTCGGCGTCTACCGCCTCCTCGCGCAGCAGCTTGTAGTTGGTGGCGCTCCACAGATCAGCGGCGACGCCGTAGTGCTCGATTAGCTCATGCTGCGCTGCTCGAGCTGCCGCGTGTGCGGGCCCCGAGAAGAGGATGGTCGCCTCGTGGTCACCGCCATCGGGTCGGTCGGCAAACCGGTATAGACCCTTGACGATGCCCTCGTCTGCGCCATCGGGCTTGGGCGGTTGGATGTAGTTCTCGTTGTAGGCCGTCAGGTAGTAGAAGATGTCCTCGTGGTTGACGAACATCCGATGGATGCCGTCCTTGATGATCGCCGACATCTCGTAGGCGAATGCCGGGTCGTATGCCTGGCACACCGGTACCACTGATGCCAGCAGGAGGCTGTGCCCGTCCTGGTGCTGCAGGCCCTCGCCTAGCAGGGTGGTGCGCCCCGCCGTGCCGCCTACGAGGAAGCCACGGGCCCTGGCATCGGAGGCCGCCCAGATGAGGTCGCCGACACGCTGGAAACCGAACATCGAATAGAACGTGAAGAACGGCGCCATCGGCACACCACGGGTGGCATGAGCCGTTGCCGCCGCGATCCAGCTCGCCATGGAGCCCGCTTCGGTGATGCCCTCCTCGAGGATCTGACCGTCCTGGCCCTCTACATAGGAGAGCAGCATGTTGTGGTCGACGGGCTCGTACATCTGACCCTGAGATGCATAGATCTTCAGCTCCTTGAACAGAGCATCCATCCCGAAGGTGCGTCCCTCATCGGGAATGATGGGTACGACGCGCTTGCCGAATTTCTCGTCGCGGGCCAGTGAGCGCAGCAGCCTGACGTACGCTCCGGTTGTCGAGACTGCGTTTGTGCCTGAGCCCGGCATCGAACTCCTCGTATACCTTGTCGTCCGGCATCTCGATCGGTCTGACGAATCTCGACGGGCCGCTTCGGGACCAGCACCGTTGAGCGCGGCTCTGCGCTTCATCAAGTACTTGGTGCTCGGGGGAGTCCTCGGCGGGCCGGAAGTACGGTGGCTCGGCGTCTCCCGCGAGGGCCTCCTCGGGGATGTCGTTCTGCGAGGTGGAGGCGGTTGCGGAGGTCGAGGAGTTGCTGATTGGTCAGCTTCTTGATCGAGTGCGTGGCGTTGCGGCCCTCGACGTCGGGTCCGAGCGTCCAACCCTTGATCGTCTTGGCGATGATGACGGTTGGTGACCCCTTGAACTCGGTTGCGGCCTTGTAGGCGGCGTACACCTTGTGGTAGTCGAGCCCACCGCGCCGGAGCTTCCAGATCTCATCGTCTGTCATGTCCTCGACCAGCTTGCGGAGCCGAGGGTCGGGGCCGAAGAAGTGCTCGCGTACGTAGGCGCCGTCCTCGGCCTTGTATCGCTGGTACTCGCCGTCAACGGTGCTGTTCATCTTGTCGACGAGGACACGGTCGCGGTCCTTGGCCAGCAGCGGATCCCAGCTGCATCCCCAGATGACCTTGATGACGTTCCACCCGGCGCCCCGGAACATGGCTTCGAGCTCCTGGATGATCTTGCCGTTGCCACGGACGGGGCCATCGAGGCGCTGTAGGTTGGCGTTGACCACCCAGATGAGGTTGTCGAGCTTTTCCCGGCCGGCGAGTGAGATCGAACCGAGCGTTTCCGGCTCGTCGGTCTCGCCGTCGCCGAGGAAGCACCACACCTTGGACTCGTCGGTCTTATCGATCTGGCGATGCGCCAGGTACTTGTTGAAGCGCGCCTGATAGATGGAGTTGATCGGGCCGAGCCCCATCGACACGGTCGGGTACTCCCAGAACTCCGGCATGAGCCGCGGGTGGGGGTACGACGAGAGGCCGCCGTCGATCTCGCGGCGGAAGTGGTCGAGATCGCTCTCGTCGAGACGTCGCTCCAGGAACGCGCGGGCGTAGATGCCCGGGGCGGCATGGCCCTGGAAGTAGATGTGATCGCCGGGGTTCCGTCGCTCTTGCCGCTGAAGAAGTGGTTGAAGCCGATCTCGTAGAGCACGGCGCTCGAGGCAAACGTCGAGAGGTGGCCGCCGATGCCCTCGGCCTCGTGATTTGCCTTGACCACCATGACGGCGGCGTTCCAGCGCACGAAGCGGCGGATGCGCTGCTCGATGTCCTCGTCACCGGGGAACCAGGCTTCCTGATCCTTGGGAATCGTGTTGATGTATGGGGTTGATACCGAAGCCGGGACACCAACGTTCTGGGCACGGGCACGCTCGATCAGCTTGGCCATCAAGAAACGGGCCCGGGAAGGGCCTTCTGCGTTGATGACGTTCTCCAACGAGTCGAGCCACTCCTTGGTCTCCTCCGGATCGGTATCTGGAAGTTGGTGGGTGAATCCGTCGATGATCATGCTTCGGCTCCAGAAGAGATGTGTCACCGCCCGAGGTTACCGATCGGCGACGTGGTTGGCGACGTTCGTCCTTGCCAATGGTTACCTTCGGCCTTGCCCGCATGCGGTAGATTGCAATTGATGAGACTCGATCTGAACAAACGAACCGACCTCGCGTTACGCGCTATGCAGGAGCTGCGCCGACGGGATGATCGTGTCTCGGGCCCGGATCTCGCCGATGCTCTCGACACGACCAGGCAGTACCTGCCCCAGATACTCAATCCGCTCGTGAAGCATCGATGGGTTCGCTCCACCCCCGGCCCGCACGGTGGTTACGAGCTTCTCGTCGGCCTCGAAGACGTCTCCGTGCTCGAATTGATCGAGGTCATGGAAGGGCCGACGCAGGACAACCGGTGTGTGCTCAACGGCGAGACCTGCCCCCAGGTGGAGCCGTGCGCTCTCCACGTCGCCTGGCAACACGCCCGCGGTGCCCTGACGAGGGAACTCGGAAGCCTCAGCCTGTCAGACGCGGAGAATGCAGACAGCAGCTCGGCGGTTTAGGTGGGTGCCCGCCAACACCTGGTTCTGCCAACTATCGTTGAGTCATGATCGACCACCTGGTGTACGCAACCCTTGACGTCGACGGGACGATCGACGAGTTGACACGTCGCCTCGGTGTCGAGCCCGCTCCCGGGGGGCACCATCTCGGGCTGGGGACCAGAAACGCACTGCTGTCCCTCGGCTCTTCGTACCTCGAGGTGCTTGGTCCCGATCCCGGTCAGCACCGGCCGGCCGGTGGCTACTGGTACGGGTTGGAGAACATCGAGAATCCGAGGCTCATCACCTGGACTGCCCGTGTCGAGCGCATCGAGCGGGTCGCCGCATATGCCCACGGCCGTGGTTACAACACTGGAGACGTTCACAAGGTGTTTCGCGAGATGCCGGATGGTGGGCACCTGTCATTCCGGCTCACCATGCCAACGGGAGACGGCGGCGGCCTGGTTCCCAACCTGATCGAATGGGACGAGGAATCGCCTCATCCCGCCACGACGTCTCCTCAGGGGATCGAGCTGGTACAGCTGCGCGGCTACCACCCGGTACCGGAGTCGATCACCCCGATGCTCGAAGCTCTTCGAATGGAGCTCGAGGTACGTGTTGCCGACAGCCCCAGGCTCGTTGCGATTCTCGACACGCCGTACGGCCCTGTGGAGTTGAGCTGAGACCGGCATGAAGACGGGCAGAGGATATTGACCCTCTGCCCGTTGTCCTCCAGCCACGTCGTTGCGTTCCCACCAACGCTCCGCAGGGCCGCTGCACCAGGAGGCCCGACGACCCGGAGATCGTCTTGCAGCGTGCTTCGCTGACTAACAAGATGCACAACAGGCGTCCGTGATACAACCCTATTTCGCCCGTCTGGAGCTTCAGGTCGCCCCAACGCAGACAAACGAGCGTGCCGTGAATCGTGTGGTCGGATCGTTGCACTGTGCTGCGGCAACGAGAGCGTGAGCCGGATCGAGACCATTGCCCATCGAGCGGTGCATCGACGACATCACGGTGTGCGTCACTTCGTCGGAGACTGTGAAGAGCGGTGCGACCACGCTGCGAGCTCCCATTGACAGGAATGACCCAGCGATGCTGAGCACCTCGGCACCTGTTGCCAGCACCGAGCCCGCCCCGGAGCAGGCCGCAAGCACGATGGTTGCAGGCACTGCGGGCAGCCGCTCGATGTCGTAGAGGGTCAGCTCCCCGTCGTCGAGTACGAGGCTGCTGAACAAGGGGCTATCGGTGCGAGATCGAGCATGGCAGGCAAAGTGAACCAGAGATGAGCCGGCGAGATGGCTGATGGTGGCGTCGACCGTTGTGGTCCTCGTTGCCTCGATCATCGCAGCGATCTCGTCTGCCTCCGCTCCAGCATGGACCAGATCGGGCCCGCTCACGACGAGCCGGGACGTGCCGGCGACGGCGCGCCGGGTGGCCTTCATCCAGCTGATCGCCGACGGTGCGACTACCACGGGGATGTCGAGCACCATCCCCCAGGGCACACCGTGAAGGGCTCCCGAGGGAATGACAACTAGTCGTTCTGGTTCGATCCCGAGCGGAGCGATCAGCCTTTCGTGGAGTGCTCGGGTTGACTCGGATGCGGAATCGATTGCAGCGAGACGGGACTGCGCGCTGGTCGAGGGTCGTGCCACCCGTTCTGCCGCAAAACGGAGATGGTCGACGATGCCGATCACGTCTCCGATGTCACCGAGAGCGATGAGGCGGGTTGTATCGGCGCTGACCACGATTGCATAGAGCAGAGGGCCATCCTCGACGAAGCTGACGAGGTTCTGCTCCTCGAGGAGATCGCGGACTTCGTCTATGCCCGCCCTGGGCACAGCTACCGCCTCTCCTGCCCGCTCTCTCCCGAGTTGGCGCACCCGGGCTTCTTCGGCGGCGACGCGCTGCTGTGCGGTTGCGGCATCCACGGGATCGACGTGGCGTGCCTCCGCCATTGCTCGGCGCAGGTCGGCGAGTGCCGTTTCGAGCTCGGGATCCCGCTCCCTCGCCGCGGTTCCGGTCCTGGCACGGAGCCGTTCCGACCAGGTGAATGCCCGTGATGCCGAGCCAGACGTGACTGCGAGGCCGACCCCGATGCGGGCGAGCTCGGTGCCATAGGCGGTTGCCCTCATGCGGAGGTCAGTGGCGCCGATCCCGCCCCGGTAGGCGTCGAGCCGGCTCATGCCTGCCCGCACCGCGGCGGCCGCGCCGCGCCGGTCACCGGCGGCGAGACGCATCTGAGCTATTGCCGTCCATGCTTGTATCTGAAGCCACAGCGGGCCCGATCTGGTGTACCGCCTTGCTTCTTGCACCAGATCGGCCGCGGTGGCCGTACGTCCCTGCGCCAACGCCACCTCGACCCCGCGCAGTCGCTCAACGGCAGCCGCGTGCACCTCCCCGTTTGCGGTCATCTCGTCTGCGGTCCTCAGCATCGACTGCAGCAGTCCCACCGACGTCTCTCCCGAGGCGGCACGCACCCGATGATCTGCTGCGGCGATATCGAATCGCCATCGCCCGTCTGCGGGGGTATCGGCCCTGGCCAGCTCCACCTGGTGCAGCGCATCGGGGTAGGCACCCTTGTCGACGAGGACCTCAACGAGCAGCAACCGACTGGCAACGAGAATGGCCTCGTTGTCTCCCGCTTCGACAAGACGGGGTATGGCTCCCCGTAGGGTCTCTTCCGCTTCACTCATGAGTCGAGCCTGGATCAGAACGAAGGCGTGCTCGGCATCCGCCACCGGGTTGATGGCACCGGCAGCGGTGCGTAGCTCAACCGATCGAGCGTGCCACCGCATTGCCTCCGGCACATCGTCACGCCAGCCCAGCACCTGGCTGAGGTGGAGGGCGGCGTCGGCTGCGGAAACATGGTGCTCGAGCCTCATGGCGATCTCGTAGGCTCGCTCCAGGTCGCCGATCGCCGCGTCATAGTCACCAAACGCGACGAACACGAGAGCGCGGTTGTAGAGGGTGAGCTCCAGGTAGTCGTCAGCGCCCTGCTCGGCGAACCCTGAGACGGCGGCCGTCAACGCAGGCAGTGCTCGGTGATGCTCGCCACGCATAATCGACAAGAAGGCTTGTTGTAGCCGGCTGAGGTCCGCCTCCTGCCCGTCGAGAATGGCTATCGACTTGTCGATCGTCGCATTGCTCAGCTCGTGCTGGCCGGCCTGTGCGTAGTTGAAGGCGAGCGAGCGCAGGATCTGGCCGAGCAATATCGGGCTCTCCGACGCCAGATCGGTAGCTCGCTCCAAGTGGTCGGTCGACTCAGAGCCGTTGGCGAGCGTGCGGTGGGCCAGGCCACAGGCGAAGTGCGCGGTGGCGGCCACCTCTCGGTCGCTCTCCTCATCAATCAGTGCCTGTGCGGCTACGAGGGCCGCGCCCGGCTCTTCTCGAGCCATCTCCAGGGCGGCTCTGGCCTGCTCGAGCTGGTCCCGTGTCACCGCGGCACAGACGCTGCCAGTTCCTCCGGCGGAGGTGCGTACTGTCCGCCAACCTGACCGGCGACACAGCCCGCGGCAACGGCAACGGAGAATGACGTGCCGGTGAACAATGCCCAGCCCTCGAACCGGAGGTCCTTGACCCCAGGAGGACGATCCAGCGAGCCCGAGTCGATCTTATATGTCCCGGTGAGGAACGGAGCGGGCACCGAGACACCGGGAGCGCCGAGCTGAGCGGCGATGCCCTGATTCGACCAGCCCGCCAGATTGAGCTTCCCGAGCGCACGCAACGGTGACGAGACAGTGGCGCATGCCTTGTCGAGCCAACCCAGGTCCATGGCTCTGCGCCGCCACGATCCGGTTCCGATGACATCCGGGTCGACGGCCGGATACACGGTCGGGTCGATCCCGTCATTCCCTGCTGAGGCGAACATGAGCGTCGAGTCGAAGTGTGGCTGGAGCACCCTTTCGGTGACCGGCATCAGACCATGCCGAGTGGAGCCACCGAAGGGAATGACCAGGATGTGGATCCGGTGTCGAGACAAGAGCCGTTCAATGGCTTCGCCGAGCCGTCGGTCCGACGTGCCGCCGGGAGCGTCTGAGGCGGAGGACTCGATCGTGCTCGTGTAGACGGTTGCCTCGGGAGCAAGTTGTTTGAGGATGCCGACGATGGCATTGCCATGTCCGACATAGGGCGGGTGCGTCACGGCCTGGCTCGGGAGTGGCATCTCGACGTCGAGCACGACGCCTTCGCTCGCCCAGGAGGGGTGTCCGGCCTTGCTCGGTGAGAAGAATCCGAGGTCGACGACACCGATGTTCACGTTCTTCCCCTTGCCCTTCCTCGGTTGGGTGGGGACAGCGCTCTTGCGCACGGGAGCCGGTCGGCGGGCGGCAAGGCCCTTGACGTGGGTGGCCGGGAACAGAATGTACCCTGGCTCCACCGGTACGGTTCCCCCGAGTTGCTCGATGAGCGCGTCGGTCGACCGGTTGATGGAGAGCCTCACCTGGGAGATGCCGGTTCTGCCGATGGTCTCGATCGTCGTGCCCTTGCTGCCGACGCCGAGACGACCGAGTGCGGCGAGCAACTCGTCGAGAGCCTCATCGGGCACCATCAGCACTCCGCGCTGGTAGTAGAAGCCGCACTCGCGTTTGCTGTGGACGACGGGGATGCCGGCTATGGTCGCCCCGCGTCCCCCTTTGATAAGGTCGCCGGTCCCGATGAAAGCACCCATCCTTGTCCTCCTCGACGAGTCACGTGTCGATCATATCGGTACGGAGGCACGTAGCGGGGGATGGCAAGAATCACGTATCACCCGATGCATGCCGATGTCTTGTTGACAGTGACCAGGAGATGCGGGTGCATTGTGTGAGCGGACCAGAGATCGGCTGCGATAGGGGTATCGTCTCTGCTGATGACGGAGCCACAGGTTGCAGATCTGCTCACCGCCGCCCACAACGGCAGTCAGGAAGCATGGAATGCCCTCGTCGACCGCTACGGCCGGCTGGTGTGGTCCGTGGTGCGCGGGTTCCGTCTCGATACCGCTACGGCTGCCGACGTCAGCCAGACGGTCTGGCTCCGCCTGGTGGAGCATTCGGATCGCATCAGGGACCCGGAGCGGCTCGGATCGTGGCTTGCCACCACAGCCCGCAACGAGTCGATCCGCGCTTCCAAGCGCCTGGCGCGCAGCATTCCAACCGAGTTCGAAGTCGACATTGCCGATGAAGGTGCCCCCGGCGTCGACGAAAGGCTCATCGAAGACGAGCGCTTGCGGGAGGTCTTTGTGGCATTTGCGGACATCTCGTCCCGGTGCCGCAGGCTGCTTCAGATGCTCTGTCTCGACCCTCCACTCGAATACGAGGAGATCTCGAAGACACTCGACATGGCGATCGGGAGCATTGGGCCGACCCGGGCTCGGTGCCTGGATCAAATACGCAGGAAGCTGGCGCAGCGATGAGTGACGAGAGACGCAGAGACGATGAGCTGCTGGGCATGCTGCGTGCTGCTCTAGAAGCCTCCGATCCCGTTCCGGAAGCCGTCCTCGACGCGGCCAGGGCATCGTTCACCTGGAGGATGATCGACGCCGAGCTTGCCGCGCTCGGTATTCGACTCGGCGACTGAGGAGCTGAGCGGGGTTCGCAGTACCGAGGTGAGCAGGCAAATGACGTTTCGCACCCAGACGGTTGAGATCGAGCTCGAAGTGATTCCGGGCGCCGGACGGCGCATCGTCGGCCAGCTGGTCCCACCTCAGGAAGCAGAGATCACGTTGCATCATCAGGATGGGACGCGTCTGGCACGGTCTGACGGCATGGGACGATTCACGTTCACCGATGCCCCGCAGGGATCGGTGCGGCTCAGTTGCAGACTCGAGGATGCCGGGTCGGGTTCCGTGGTGCAGACCGAATGGATGCTGATCTGAGCGATCAGCCCTCCGGGGTGGGGAGCCAGGACTCGGCATAGTTGCCGCCCGCATTCCACAGGATCCAGCCGGTCCCACGTGACTCGGCCTCGTTGATCTCGGCCTTGACTTGTGAGCCGTCGTAGTAGAAGGCCTGCAGCCATGGGCGCATCAGGGTGTTTCCCGAAAGGCGTGGCATACCCGAGTCGAGGGCGTCGGCGACCACGGGGCCCGGGTAGTCGTTTGGCTGTGGGAAACCGAGCCATCCGTCCGCGTAGTGGCTCGGGTAGATCATCGGGCTGACGGCATCGAGCACACCGGAGACTGCCTCGGGCATCTGCCCGATGCCTTGATCATTGGGGGCGGAGAGAACGATGGCGAAGATATCGGCAGATATCGCACATCCCAACGGACGGAGGCGGTCCCTCGCCTCAGTGAGGAAGGCACCGATGGTGGCGACGCGCTCGTCCTGGGTAGTCGGGTGGTTCTTCCGTGCCACGGCTGCCGCTCTCCCGGACGGGTAGCGGACGTAGTCGAACTGGATCTCATCAAAGCCGAGACCACACGCCTCTTCTGCGAGCTGCAGGGGGTACTCCCATCCTTCCCGGTTCGCCGGATCGATCCAGGTGCCTGCCAGTTTGTGCTCGGGCCGCTCCCTGGTCCAGATGGAGTCCTCGAACGTGACGATCCGCGTGATGGTGTAGAGCCCGGCGTCTTTTGCCTGAGCGAGCCGCTTCTCGACATCGTATTTGGGGTCTACCGAGCCGATGGCGGCGGCGAATTCGGAATTCGAGGCATACAGCACTTTGCTCGTCTCGTCCTTCGTGTCGAATACGAGCGTGTTGATGGTGGAGTTCGATACGAGGTCGAGCAGGTGAGCGAAGGCATCATCGTCTGCGGCCACATTGCTGGCGACTCTGAGCCCACGCACGATGCGCGGGCTCAGTGACACGGACACTTCCGAGTCTGTTCCGTCCCATGCCGTTTCACCGGACATCCAGCCAAGCCGGTTGACCTCGATTGGTGCTGCGCCGACCGACGTGAATGTGGCCGTTCCATCGGTATCCGTTGTCACGGTGTTGTTGCCGATCTCGACGACGGCACCGGCGAGGGGCGCAGCCTCGTCATCGGTCACCGCCACGGTCACATCGAATGTCGGTGGCAGTGTCGTGGTGGTGGTCGTCGTGGTTGTTGTGGTCGTCGTCGTGGTCGTGGCCACCGGTGCCAGCGACGTCATCGGGGTGGTCGGCTCAGCGGCGGTGTGGGTATCGTCCTGGCTGCAACCGGCCAGCACGGCGATGAGGGCGAGTAGTGCGACGACTTGTTTGAACATTGGGACAGAGGCTAACCCGCGCCGCCAGTTTTGCTCTCTGTTGTGTTCCACCAGCCCGCTACTACCCCGGTGACGGCCGTCTTCTCCAAATCGGTCATCCACGACGCGGCAATCGCCCGCTCGGTCAGCTCTCTGGCGTCGGCGTCGAAGCGGGTCACCACTTCAGCGAGATCCGCAGCGACCGTGGTGTGAAAGAAAGTCGGATCGTCGGAGCTGATCGTCACATTGGCGCCGCAGTCGAGCAGTGTCTTGACCGGATGGGTGGCCCATTCTGTCACCACTCCGGTGCGGAGGTTCGATGTCGGGCAAACCTCGAGGGGTATCCGGTCGGCGACGACTCGGTCGAGCAGGTCGGGATCCTCCACGATGCGGACACCATGCCCGATCCGTTCCACGCCGAGCACATCGAGGGCGGATCGCACGCTCTCCGGGCCCGCCGCTTCGCCTGCGTGGGCCGTCAGGCGTAGCCCGGCTGCATCGGCACTGCGGTACGTGTCGGCGAAGAGCTCGGCCGGGTATCTCTGCTCGGACCCTCCGATCGTGATCCCGCGAATGTCTGCATCGTCCATTACTTCGACAACTGCAGCCAGGGTCGCCGCGGCACGCTCCGGTCCGGTGTCGCGCACCAGGTCGCAATTGAGCACGACCCGGGTGCCTGCGACACGATCGAGGCCGCGACGAATCGCGGCGGCGATGCCCTGCGGCGTGAGCCCGTGGGCGGCGAAGTCCGATGGGGAGAAGGAAGCCTCTGCATATATGATGCGCTGCCGGGCGAGCCCAGCAGCGACACCAGTAGCGAGGTGCTCGAAGTCCTCGTAACTGCGCACGAATCCGTTCATCCACACCCACGTGTCGATGAAGTGAGCGAAGCTCGTATAGGCGAGACGCTGCACCAGAGCCTCCCGGGTGGGCACGGCAGGATCACCCCCGTACTTCTGGATGAGGTCCCACAGTGTGTCGAGCGGGATGGCACCCTCGAGGTGAAGATGAAGCTCGACTTTTGGCGCTGCTTCGAGCAGCTCAGTGATGGGCGAGCTCATGAAGCGCGGCGAGTAGCCGGTCGATTTCTTCGGTCGTGGTGTAGTGGAGGAAGCCGATCCTGACCAGCCCGCCGTCGGCTCGGTGCAGCGCTGCCATCACCTCCATCGCGTAGTAGTCGCCGTCGGTCACGTAGATACCCCTATCGGCCAGCTCGGTGGCCAGCCTGCGAGCCGAGTATCCATCGAGCTCGATGGCGTACGTGGGAGTCCGTCGCGGTGAGGTCGTCTGTGATCCCGAACACCGTCGCTGTTGCCGGCAGACCGGCCAGGAAGCGCTCCCCGAGGCCGACGGCGTGCTCCCCAATTGCGCTGATAGGCGGCGGTGATGCGGTCTCGTCTGTCTGCGGGGCCGGTTGCGAGATCAGCGATGTGATCCACCGCAGCGACAACACCGGCAAGCGCCTCGAAGCTCTGGGTCCCTGTCTCCCATTTGCCCGGCCCGATGGCGGGGGCAGGCCTCACCTTGTAGGCATCGATCTTCTCCAGCAGGGAACTGCGCCCGGCGAGAGCACCGAGATGTGGGCCAAAGAACTTGTACGAGGAGGCCAGCAGGAAGTCACAATCGATCTCGGCCATGTCGAGCAGCCCATGAGGTGCGTAGTGAACACCATCGACGATGACGAGTGCGCCCACTTCGTGACCCAGCCTGGTGGCTTCGCGCACGTCGACGATTGATCCGATCGCGTTCGAAGCGTGGGTGATCGCGACCACCCTCGTGTGTGGGTTGATCGCGGCGGCGAGCGCCTCCATATCGAGTCGGTATGCCGCCGTGTCGAACGGTACCCACTGCACCGTTGCCCCACGATCGGCCGCAGCCAGCAGCCACGGGGAGACGTTGGCATCGTGATCGAGACGGGTCACCACCACTTCGTCGCCTGGCCCCCAATTGGCCGAGAGCGCCCGACTCAACGAGAAATTGAGGCTGGTCATGTTCATGCCGAAGACGACGTAGTCATCGGGTCGCGTCCCGAACAGGTCGCCCACCGCGGTCCGCGCCGCCTCGTGAATTTCCTCTGCCTCGCGGCTCGCAGTGAATGCACCGCCGTGATTGGAAGCGCCGCGGCTCAAGACTCCGCTGATGGCGTCGATCACCGTCTGTGGTACTTGGCTTCCGCCCGGACCGTCGAACCACACGACGGGGCGTTCGTGCTCGGTGCGGGCTAGGGCGGGAAACTGCTCACGAATAGCGGCAATGTCGAGGGTGGTCATCACTTCTCCTGCAGGGAATCGATGGCAGCTTAGAGCCGTTCCCAGGCACCAGAGGAAACCGGTCAGGTGGGAAGTGGCGGTGGGGCCACTCCCACCTGAATACCGGGTGACCATTCCGGAATCCGACACGCTGGCGAATCCCGCAACACCTCAAAAATATCAGCGGAATTCACAAAGAGGAAGCAGAACGTCGACAATACATCGGCGAGTAGATGTCTCATGATGTGCTTGTGGGCCAAATGACTTCTCCGAAACCGGTGGTGCGAATCGAGCGGGACGGGTGGGCTGCCCGTCTCATGGGCGCATTCGCCGATCACGTCGGCGTTGTGATGGCGGCCCTGCTCTTGGTCACCATCGCGCTGAGCTATCCGCTCGTGTTCTGGGAGCCGGAGGAGACCGCATCTCAGGCTCCGGTCACCGAGATAACCAAGACCCAGGAGCTCATCGCGGACCGATTCGCAGACGCGGTGTTCGACTATGCGCTGCTGGTCGAAGCCAAGAGCGGGGACATTCTGGACAAGGAACCGTTGCTGGCATTGCGTAACAACACCGCATCATTGCGGGCTGATCCCGGTATCGCCGACTACCTGATGATGGTGAACGATCCCGAGCTGGGCTTGTCGGTGCACGGTGTCTGGACCATTGCGGATTCCGTCGACCAACTGCTCAGAGGCCTTGGGGTGCCCGATGGCCTGGCGGGCGCAGACGAGCAACAGGTCGACGAGGCTGTCTCTGCAGTGATCTCGGCGAGTGGACCGGCCGAGTGGGGCCTCGCCGTCCAGACGACGCGTGACGATGCCGGAGTGTGGCACAGCCCGGCGTTGTTCACAACCGCAGCCACCGACAACGAGAAGCTCGGAGGCGGTGGGTTCCTCGCCACGATTGGCTCGGGCAATCTCACCAAAGAGCACTTCGCCAGGGATCTCATCGCAGCGCTACGTGGCGACGGGACGGAACTCGATGTGTGGTCTCCGGCGGCCGACGTCAACCTCACCTCGACCGAGCAAGGAAGGCTCGCCGGGCCCTTCATCGGCGCCACCATCGCCGCCGTGTTGCTCATAGTCGGCCTCGCCTTCAGGTCGTATTGGGCCGTTGCCATCAGTGGGGCGGCAATGGGGATGCTGATGGTGTGGCTGCGCGGTGGTGCCAACCTCGCGGGCCTCAAAAGCGACGAGATCCTCAGCATCATTCTCCCGATCAGCATCATCTCGTTTGGCATCGATTCCGTGTTCCATGGGCTCGGTCGAGTGCGCGAGCATCAGCGGGAAGGATTCCATGGCAAGCGTGCCTTCGTCCTCGGGGTCGGCTCGGTGCTTGCGGCGCTCGTCCTGGCAGCAACCTCGGATATGGCGGCCTTTCTCTCCAACACCGCATCTGGGATCGAATCGATAGTCCAATTCGGGTATGCCGCAGCGCTGGCAACTGTTGTCGCCTTCCTGCTGCTCGGTGTTGCCACGCCGTTGCTGCTCACTGTGATCGAGGAGCGCATCGAAGAGCGGACCATCACCGGTTTCGGTATCGGCGGTGACCTCGTGCTGAGTTTGCTTGCGGTGGGGATGGCAACGGCGACTGTGCTGGTCCTCGTGTTCGTCTCCACCGAGGTCGGCCTTGCCTTGCTTGCCGCGTACTTCCTGATTGCGCTCTTGGTCCCGTATCTCGTTGCCCGCCGCGGTCACGGTACGGACGCGATCGCAGTGCGCCACGCCATCGGCTCGCGTCGACTCGGCACTGTGGTCGCCGGAGTCGCATCCCGGCCCTGGATCACGGTCTTGGTGGCGGGCCTGGCGACCGCGGCCGGTGTCTGGGGTGCCGTGCACCTGGATGTCACCTTTGATGTGAAGGACTTCTTCTCGCCGGACTCCGAGTTCGTGGTGGCACTCGACAAGACCACTGAGTATCTGGGTGACAGGGGAGGCGAGCCTGCCTTGGTGTATGTCGAGACTGATCTCACCCAGCCCGAAGCACTCGAAGCCATCCGGGACTTCATGACGCGAGTCGGCGAAGCGCCCGACAGCGGCTTGGCCGTCGGTGCCGACGGCAGGACTCGCGTTCAGGCCGGTGTGCTCGACTTGGTCACTGCCGCCGGTACCACTGCCGGGTCGGCGGATGCACTCGCCCGGCTCTACGACACGGCCTTGCAGCGAGGGATCACGGACGCCGGTGGCACGGTTCGCTACACACGCAATGATGTCGGAACCGTCCTGTGGCGCTCGGACTCCGGCTCCAGATACGCCACGGTCTTGACGTATCAGATACCCGACTCCCGCAACGAGGCGAATGTGACCAGAGCCCGTGAGGTCCTCGAACCGGCTGCAGTCGCTCTGGAGGCCGAACTGGGGAGTATCGATCCCAGCGCCCGGGTGACCGTGACCGGCTCCGCCGTGTACCGGGACGATCAGCTCGCCGGTATTCGGCGGGCATTACTGCTGGCCCTGCCCATCTCCATCATCGCGTGCTTCATCATCGCCGTTGCCTTCATGCGCTCGCTGCGGTATGCGCTGGTGAGTGTGGTGCCGATCCTGCTCGTTGTCGCCTGGCTGTACGGCATCATGTATGTCGCAGGTTTCTCGATCAACGTCGTGACCTCGATCATCGGCGCCGTGTCGATCGGAATCGGGATCGACTTCTCGACGCACTACACGATGCGCTTCCTCGAGGAACGAGGCAGTGGGCTCGACAAGAGACAGGCACTCGCCGCGGCCGGTGCGGGGACCGGATCGGCCCTGTTCGGCTCTGCGACTACGTCGGTTGCGGGGTTCGGATTGCTGGCTCTCGCTCCGATGCCCATGTTCGCCTCTTACGGCTTCCTGACCGCGATCATGATCGTCCTGGCTTTGATCGCATCTCTGTTCGTCCTCCCGTCCCTGCTGATGCTGGTGACTCGCCGCGACCGTGCCCCGGGCATGGGGCGCACCGCTCCACTACGTCCGGGCGAGCAGCCGATTCGAATCGGGATAGCTCGTGATGTTGCTCCTCTGGTGGGGGAACTTCTCCGTGCCGAAGTCGAGCCTGAATTGCGTCACGCAAGAGCGATGGTGAACTCGTACGAGGTCGGTGTTGTACCCGGCTTGATCGCGACCGGAGCAATAGATCTTGGCGTGATCGTGACATGGCCCGGGTCACCAGAAGAGCACAGCGGTCTGTCCCTTGCCAGCGAAAGCCTGGTGGTCGTCGGTGGTGATGCCGGGCTTGGATCTGCGGTGCCCTTGGAGAGCCTGGGACATGGGCTCCTCCTCCTAGGGCCAGATCGAGCTGCTGAGCAAGGAGTGAGGCGTCTGCTCAGCGAGGAGGTCCCGTACCCGGTGCTTGCCCTGTCGGTCGGCGATGTCGGCGATGGCCTCCGGCTGGCTGCGATCACGGGCGGCGCCATGGTGCTGCCGGAGGGCGCCGTTCCGAGAGGTGGCAGCCTGCCGGTACGGCAGCTCGAGCCCCCTCGGAGTGTCGAAACACTGCTCCTGGTGACCCCGGCTCGTGTAGGTGACCCGATCCTCCATCGTCTGGGTGAGCGCTTGCAGAGGGCAGTCGGCGCAGATAAGAAACCGAAGCCGATGCGGTCTTAGGTACCGCGGAACTCCCAATGCCACGATTCGTTTGAGATCGGGTACCAGCCGAAGCGTGCCGCGTTGTCGCGCAGCCATGCGTGCTCGGGATCGCCGACACCGATCACATCACCGTTTGTGACATCGACTGCAAGGCCAAGACCGTGTTGACTCGTGCCGGGAGGGAGCACATTCTCCGGCTTGATCCCGGAGACGTACGCCTGGTACGCGGTGTTCTGAACATCCCACGAGCGGTACAGATCGACCGCTCGAAGATCGACCCCATCGGCGGCGGCGGCACTGCGCATTTCTTCCCAGGCACCGGCGGCGGGCGGCAGGAGGTAGCCGGTACCGTTCCATGCTCCCGAGACTGCGGTCAGTTCAGCCGTGTCGAGGCGGCCGTTCCGTGCGGTGATGTCGAACGAGTCGAGATATCCGGTGAGCTCGGATCGGGTGGCGACGCTAGCCGAGACATGTGGCCGGGGGCCGGTCAAGCCGAGCATCACCCCCAGGGAAACAGTCTCTGCCCCGTAGCTCGCTGCTGTTGATTCGAGCGAGAGTGGGTTGACCGTGTATCCCTCGGTCGGGGCGGCGGTGTCGGTGGGGGCGGTCCGTGCGCTCTCGGCGGCAAGCTGCGACTCGAAGACCGTGCCGAATCGCCCGGAGGCCGGTGGGCTCGACACTCGCGCCTGGATGTTTGCGATACGCGATTGGATCTCGTTGATGCCACTCATCGGTGTTCCAGTCGGCACGAGCGTGCGATTGTTCAGCCATTCCCCGATGTCTCCGAGACACTATGAGTACCGTCCGGGCTCTGGCTAATCTTCCTCGGTGTCGTCGACGTGTGGAAGGGGAGCGCGATGCGCTCGAATCGGTTGTATCGCGGAGCCGTTGTTGTAGTGGTAGCGGCGGCGATGTTTGCTGCCGCGCCGCTCGCCGGTGCTTCTCTAGAACCAGGTGGGACATTCATCGACGACAACGCTTCGGTGCACGAGCCTGCGATTGAGGCGATTGCTGATGCGGGGATCACCAGGGGTTGTAATCCTCCTGTGAATGATTTGTTTTGTCCTGCTGATTCGGTGACCAGGGAGCAGATGGCGACGTTTTTGGTGAGGGCGTTGGGTTTGCCTGCTGGTGCTGCGTCGTTTACCGATATTGGGTCTTCGGTGCATGCGGCGAATATCGAGGCGTTGGCTGCTGCTGGGATCACCAAGGGGTGTAATCCTCCTGATAACACGCTGTTTTGTCCCACGGATCCGGTGACTCGGGAGCAGATGGCGACGTTTTTGGTGAGGGCGTTGGGTTTGCCTGCTGGTGCTGCGTCGTTTACCGATATTGGGTCTTCGGTGCATGCGGCGAATATCGAGGCGTTGGCTGCTGCTGGGATCACCAAGGGGTGTAATCCTCCTGATAACACGCTGTTTTGTCCCACGGATCCTGTGACCAGAGCGCAGATGGCCACTTTCCTCGCCCGCGCCCTCCACCTCGACCCGATCACGCCCCCGGCACCACTCCCCGCCGAGAGCCCTAGCCAGCTGGTGACGATCGGCGCGGACAACTGGCTGTACTTCACCGAGACCATCGACCAGGATTGTCTCGACGGCGACGTGTACGACCGTCTGGTTGCGGAGCTCGCCAAGGCAGGCTCGGTGGTGACCGCGTCCGGGCGAGACTTTGTGTACGCCATCCCCCCCAACAAGGTCACGGTTTACCCGGGGCCTATTGCCGACTACTCCGGGTCGTGTGCTGATCTCGATTCAGGGCGATTGCAGGAGGCGCTGGATGCGGCCGCTGATCCCAATCGTGTCGACCTGTGGGCTCCGTTCACCAAAGCCACCGACCGTATCTACTGGAAGCACGACACTCACTGGAATGTTGCCGGAGCACTGCTTGGATCTGAGCTCCTGGCAGATCGGGCCGCACCCGGAGTCTGGGATCAACTTGATCTGGTGGCGTCGCCTGCGGTGCGTCAGGGTGATCTGGCAGGGTTGATCGGCGTCGACTGGGAGATCGAGTACGACGAGCAGACCCCGACCTTGACCGGGGTGAGCCCGGACGTCGAGGTGCTCAGCTCGATCACAATCGCGGGTCGCCCGCTGGTCACTTACACGAGCCCGAGCTCACCCGTCCTCTCGGACAGCAACACCGCCATCATCCATGACTCGTTCGGGATGTTCTTCAGGAACAAGCTCGGGCCCCTGTTCGAAGCCGCCACCTTTCTGCCCACCTTCTCGCACCCGGTGGCCGACGATGCGGTGCCGTACCTAACGAGCGCCGAGCAGATAGTGGTTGAGGTCGTCGAGAGGAATGTGCTGCATGACTTCATCGGCACCGGTACCGCAGGCATGCTTGCCGCGGTGCTCGCCGACGACTTCGCCCAGACACCCGTTGTACACAGTCGCCACGGCGAGGCCGTCGACTTCACGATCCCCGCGAGCCCGGCGGGAGCATTGCGTTACCTGGTCGTAGACCTCGACACGTCGGGTCTCGCCTCGTCGGTGTTCATCGGTGATCCGGACGATGTTGACATCGCTTCGACCGATGGGGCCTGGCCCGATGAGCTCACCAAGGCCACCTCGAGGTATGGGTTCGAGATCATGGTGCCTTCGGGGAGCATGCAGATACCGTTGCCGAGTTCAGTCACAGTTTCCGACGCATACCTGATAGTCGTCGAATAGGAGAACACATGCGTAGCCGTCTTGTCGCTCTACTCGCTCTGCTTGTCCTGGTAGTCGCCGCGGCGCCCGCCAACGCCGCCGGTTTCTTCACGGACGACGACAACTCGGTGCATGTGAGGGCGATTGAGGCGATTGCTGATGCGGGGATCACCAGGGGTTGTAATCCTCCTGTGAATGATTTGTTTTGTCCTGCTGATTCGGTGACCAGAGAGCAGATGGCGACGTTTTTGGTGAGGGCGTTGGGTTTGCCTGCTGGTGCTGCGTCGTTTACCGATATTGGGTCTTCGGTGCATGCGGCGAATATCGAGGCGTTGGCTGCTGCTGGGATCACCAAGGGGTGTAATCCTCCTGATAACACGCTGTTTTGTCCCACGGATCCGGTGACTCGGGAGCAGATGGCGACGTTTTTGGTGAGGGCGTTGGGTTTGCCTGCTGGTGCTGCGTCGTTTACCGATATTGGGTCTTCGGTGCATGCGGCGAATATCGAGGCGTTGGCTGCTGCTGGGATCACCAAGGGGTGTAATCCTCCTGATAACACGCTGTTTTGTCCCACGGATCCTGTGACCAGAGCGCAGATGGCCACTTTCCTCGCCCGCGCCCTCCACCTCGACGTGTCCCCACGGGTTGTGGCCGCGCCCGCCGGGGGACTGATCGATCTTCCGTTCGGTTCCGGTGAGGCCGAAACCGTCGATGAACTGACCGCTCTGTTTGGGGCGCCCACTGAGGACATGGAGTGGAAGTGCCCGTACTTCTTGCCGGATGCAAATATGCGTCTCGTGCGCTGGGGATCGCTGGTCGCCGTAATTCGAACTGTGGACAACGGTGATGGTCCGATCGGTTTGGCAGGGTGGCGATACAAGCTCGATTCCTCAGCGCAGCCGGAGCCTGGAGGCCCGGCGCCTGAGTATGTCGAGATACCCTTCGGTCTCCAGTTGGGAGACACGCTTGGGGATGCCGTTGCCGCTGGCGGTGACGCTATCCGGAGAACGGACTACTACATCGCGGTCGACTTCGATTACTTCACCGTTGAAGGCTCCGGGATCAGCGCTGACCCGAATCTGCTCATCGACGGTGTCCGTCAGGGAGTCGGCTTCGACTGTGAATAGGGCCGGCTACTGCTAGTAGGCGTACGTCCAGGACCAACTCTCGGAGGTCGAGCCTTCCGAGGTGGTGATAGTGCGGGTGACCGTGTAGGTGCGCCCACTGGACTTGGTCTCGGTGCTGACCACTCTGGCGTCCGGCCCGCCCTCGCTCACGACGTCGAGCACCGTGCCATTTGCCGGGGTGAAGTCACCGATGACGCTGCGTCCATCGTTGTCGCCCCACAGCTCGACGGTCACCGAGGTGCTGGTGTAGCTGGTGCGTATCTCAAGCGGGTGTTTGGTGTCGTTGCGGAATCTGAGATCGACCGACCATGGGATGAGCGTGGACTCGATCGCTTGTGGGTAGCGGGCGAAGTCGACACTGTGCGGTCGATGCTCGATCTCGTCGAGACCGGCGTACCAGACGGCGTTGAACAGGGTTGTCGAGGTCTGGCAGTTGCCGCTGTGCACCACGTTGTTGAGCACATCGAGGTAGGAGAACTCATCGCCGGGGAGAAGCACGATGCCGTCGATCGCCCTTGCAGCCGCTTGCACCTCATAGACCCGGCTCTCACAGCAGTTGTGATGAGTGGTGAAACTGGAGATGAGGTCGAATGGGGCCGCCGGTGGCTGCATTGGCTCGAGGCCCATTGCCCTGGTGAGGAAGGTCGCCATCTGCTCCCGAGTCACCGGAGCGTTCGGGCAGAAGTTGTCGTTGGCGGGCGGGTTGCATCCCTTGGTGATTCCCGCCGCGGCCATCTTGTTGATGTTGGATGCGTGCACCGATCCGTCGATGTCGGTGAAGTAGCTCTCACTCGTCGCCGGCAGATGAAAGGCCCACGCGACCATTGACGCCATCTGGGCGCGGGAAAGCACCTGATTCGGGCAGAACTTGTCGTTGGTGGGCGGGTTGCATCCCACCGTGATGCCTGCAGCAGCGATCGAGTTGATCGATCCGGCATGGACGGAGCCATCGACATCTGAGAACGGTTGCACGGATGCTTCCCCGAGCTCGAGCGCCCGGCTGAGGAAGGTGGCCATCTGCGCTCTGATCACCGGCTCGTCGGGGCAGTACCGATCGTTGGCAGGCGGGTTGCATCCCGTGGTGATCCCGAGATCGGCAATGGCCTCGATCGCTCCCTCATGGACGCTGCCGTTGTCGTCGACAAAGGTGCCCCCTGGGGGCAGATCCGGCGTCTGGGCAGCGGCGATCCCGGGTGTTGCCACCGTGATCCCGGTGGTCAATACGAGGCTCAGCAGTAGTCGACCCATCCGTGTCATCGTGGTCACTCTCAATCCCTTCGTGGCCCAATGTCATGCATCGGGTCCAGCCGCGTCCATCTTTAGGCACGTGCGCGCGCAGGGATGCTACCGGGAAGAGCACGGGAATCCGGCCCAATTCCGGCGACGATTGGCGGATCGGTGGCAGAACGAAGCGATTGGGTGCGGGGCGCCCGGCCTCGCTCAGGCGGTCGTGGGCGTGCCTACCATCCCTCGCATGGGGCACCGCAACGTGATACTCACTGGATTCATGGCGACCGGGAAGAGCGTGGTCGGTCGTCTCCTCGCCGACCGGCTCGGCTATGAGTGGGTGGACACCGACGCGGTCATTGAGGCCCGCCACGGTCCGATCCAGCAGATATTTGCGGTTCGAGGCGAAGACGCGTTTCGGGCCGCCGAGCGTGATCTTGCTGCCGAGTTGGCGGAGAGAGACGGGCTGGTGGTCTCGACGGGTGGGCGGATGATGCTCGATCCGCAGACCGCCGCGGTGCTGGGTCAAGGGTCACGGGTCTTCTGCCTCACGGCCAGCTCCGACGAGGTGGTGCGCCGGGTACGAGCGCAACCGGCCCTGGAACGGCCGCTCCTGGCGGGTGACGATACGGCAGGACGTATCCGGGCTCTGCTGGCGGATCGAGCGGCGGCCTATGCGCAATTCGAACAGGTACCGACCGACGGTCGTACCCCGGAAGATGTCGCGGCAGATCTCCTGTCGCGCCTGCGAGACGACTCCTGAGACACTGGGTTCATCAGGGAAAGGGATTGAAATGGAAATGAAGTATCGGCGGGTCGGCAACGCGGGCATCAAGACGAGCATCTTCTCCTACGGGTCATGGCTGACCTTTGGCAGCCAGCAGGATCGCGACGCCTCGCTGGAAGCCATGAGCACCGCGTATCAGGCGGGCGTCAACTTCTTCGACAACGCCGAGGCGTATGCCGCGGGGCGTTCCGAGAAGGTGATGGGGGACGCTCTCGAGGAGCTCGGGTGGCCCCGACACTCATATCTCGTATCCACCAAGTTCTATTGGGGAATTCATCGGGATACTCCAAATGCTCACTTCACCCTCAATCGCAAGTATCTGATGGAGGCCATCGATCAGTCGCTGGAACGGCTGCAACTCGATCATGTCGACTTCGTGTACTGCCACAGGCCCGACCCCGAGACCCCGATCGAGGAGACTGTCTGGGCGATGTCCGACATCATCGCATCGGGCCGGGCCCTGTACTGGGGGACGTCGGAGTGGTCGGCGCAGGAGATCAGGGAGGCTTGGGAAACCGCCGAGCGTCACCACCTGCGCAAGCCCGTGGTGGAGCAACCGGAGTACAACCTCTTCCGGAGGGAAAGGGTCGAAGAGGAGTACGCCGACCTCTACGACGACATCGGGCTCGGTCTCACCACGTGGAGCCCGCTCGCCTCGGGATTGCTCACGGGCAAGTACCAGCAAGGGATTCCCGAGGGGAGCCGTGGCGAGCAGGTCGAGTGGCTGCAGGACACCCTGACGGACTCGGTCAAACTGTCGCGAGTGGCCGAGTTCACGGCCGTCGCCGACGACATCGGGTGCTCTCCGGCGCAGCTCGCCCTCGCCTGGGTAGCCTCCAACCCTCACGTCAGCTCCGTGATCATCGGAGCCCGTCGTGTCGGTCAGCTGGAAGAGAACCTGGGCGCGCTCGACGTCTTGGATGCGCTCACGGCCGAACACAAGCAGCGCATCGACACGATCTTCAGCTAGAGCCGAAGCGGCCACACCACTCTTAGTGACACGATCGCATCTATCTTCGGTCACGGAGGAAGCATGGTCCGTTCACTAGCTGCCGCCGTCGCGCTGGTTGCCGCGTTGCTGGTCCCGACACAGGCGGGCGCTCAAGAGACGTGGTCGGCGGCAGACGCCGCGGCCCGGCTTGGCCGTGGTGTCAACCTCGGCAACGCTCTCGAGGCTCCCGGCAATGAGGGGGATTGGGGCCTGTACATCGAGGACGAGTACTTCCCGCTCATTGCCGCCGCCGGTTTCGATTCAGTCCGATTGCCGGTGCGCTGGGATACCCGCGCCACGGCAACCAGCCCGTGGACCATCGACCCCGCCTTCTTCGATCGGGTCGACCACTTGGTCGATCTGGCGGTTTCCGCCCACCTTGCGATCATCATCGACTTTCATCATTTCGAGGATCTCTACGCCGATCCGGCGGGCAACCGAGATCGGTTCCTTGCGCTCTGGGACCAGATCGCAACTCACTATGCCGGGGCTCCGCGAGATGTGTTCTTCGAGCTCCAAAACGAGCCACACGACGCCCTCACCACCGCAGTGTGGAACAAGCTCGTTGCAGACGCCCTCGACGTGGTGCGCGCCACCAATCCTGATCGCATGGTGATCGTCGGGCCGGGCATGTGGAATGGGTCGTGGGAGCTCGAGAACCTCCAGCTTCCTGATGATCCGGCCCTGATCGGGACCTTCCACATGTACGAGCCGTTCCAGTTCACCCACCAGGGAGCGGAGTGGGTGGGCGGCTCCGATGCCTGGTTGGGGACCTCGTGGAGCGGGACGGCAGATGACATCGCCCCGATCGAGCAGGCGCTCGACTACGCATCCGCCTGGACAGAGGCGACTGGAGTACCGCTGCTGATGGGCGAGTTCGGGTCATACGAGAAGGCCGATATGGAGTCCCGGATCCGGTGGACGCGCTTCGTCCGTACCGAGGCGGAGCGACGTGGGTTCGCCTGGTCGTACTGGGAGTTCGGCGCCGGCTTCGGTGTCTTATGACCGCAACGCCGGTGCGTGGCGTACCGGCCTGCTCGAGGCACTGGTGCCGGATGAGGGGGACGTATTCGTCGACGACAACGGATCGGTCTTCGAGCCGGATATCCAATGGCTGGCTGCAACGGGAGTGACGAAGGGCTGCAACCCGCCGATCAACGATCTCTTTTGCCCCGCCGATTCTGTCTCGCGGGGCGAGATGGCCGCCTTCCTGAACCGGCTTCTCGAACTTCCTGCCGGCACGTCCGGGCGATTCGTGGACACCGGCGGCTCGATCTTCGTCGATGACATCGATAGCCTCGCCGGCGCCGGGATCACAAAGGGGTGCAACCCTCCCTCCAACGACCGGTTCTGCCCCAACGATCCAGTCACCCGGCAGCAGATGGCCGCATTCCTGGTGCGAGCATTTGATGTCCCTGCGACAGACATGAGCCCGTTTGTCGATGACGATGGCTCACAATTCGAAGATGCCATCAGCCGCATCGCGGCCGTCGGGATCACTCGTGGCTGCAATCCGCCGGTCAACGATCGTTTCTGTCCCGGCGAGTACGTGACTCGCGGTCAAATGGCGGCATTTCTCCACCGTGCGGCCGGGTGATCCTCTCACCGCGTCCCGGGAACTAAACGAGGCGGGGCGGCGACTTCTCAACGAGATGTCCGGGTGAATCCGCAGCGGGTTTACCATCGTGAGTCGATCGCTCCCATGGTGATCAGGAGTAGGTATGAGAAGGATTCTGGCAGCCGTCGCTCTATTCACGCTCGTGTTGACGGCGTGCTCATCGCAGCCCGAGGAACTCTCCGGCTTCGTGCGCACCCCGTTGCCTTCGGTAGCGGACATCTCGTTGCCCGACGCCAGCGCCGGGGGAGCTCCGTTCCAGATGGTGGCTCCTCAGGGAGAGCTACTGCTCGTCTACTTCGGGTACACGTCATGTCCGGATGTCTGCCCGACGACACTTGCCGACTTGAAGACAGCTCTGACAGACCTCGGTGACGATGCGGCCAAGGTGTCAGTCGCCATGGAGACCATCGATATCGGTCGAGACTCCGCCGACATCATTTCCCACTATGTGCAGTCCTTCATCCCCGAAGCCCATGGGCTGCGGGCCGATGACGATGCGACTCTGCGGGCTGCCGCCGATGCGTTTGGCGCCGACTACGAAGTGACGGTCGGTGACAATGGCGAGTATGAGGTGATGCATACGGCACATCTCTATGCCGTCGACGATCAGGGGAATATCCAGGTGACCTGGGCATTCGGCACCGAACCGGCGACGATCGCCGGCGACATCCGCATACTATTGAGGAACGTATGAGTCGATTGATGACCGGAGTGCTTGTTGTCGCCCTGGTCACAGCGGGTTGTGGGTCCAAGCAACCCGAAGGGTTGTTCTCCAGTGATGACTCCGGCACCGCACCAGACTATCTCTACATCATCCCCATGGGCTCTGGCGAGGCGATCGATCGTGGTGAGTCTCTTGACATCCTGCCCGCCGAATTAACCGTCACCGTCGGCGAGGTGATCGAGATCATCAACGAGGATGATCGTGGCCACCTGGTCGGTCCTTTCTTTGTCGGGCGAGGCGAGACGCTGCGACAACGGTTCACCGATCCGGGGACGTTCATCGGCGAGTGCACGGTGCACCCGTCCGGTCAGATCATCCTCAACGTGGTCAAGTGAGGGCACATCTGCAAGAGACTGCTCGGCGCAGCGTGCTGCTGGTCATGCTCGTTGCCCTCTGGCTGCTGCTCGGCGTTCCTGCCGCATCCGCCGATCCTCCCGGTCCTACCGACTATCGCAGCACCGTCACCGAGATCGATCCGGAAGTGGGTGGTTTCAGTATCGAAATCGTCGGTGGCGACTCGTTCGTTGTCCTGCAGGCGGATCCGGGGGTGATGGTCGACGTGGTTGGTTACTCCGGTGAGCCCTATCTGCGATTCCTCCCCGACGGCACCGTGCAGGAGAACCAGCGCTCCCCTTCGCGGTACCTCAACGAGGACCGATACGCAGCCGTAGAGGTTCCCGATTCGGCGAGCGCATCTGCAGCACCGGAGTGGAAGCAGGTGGCCACGGACGGTTCGTATGCATGGCACGACCACCGCACCCACTGGATGAACTCGATCAGGCCACCGGGGAGAAGCCCCGGCGACGAGATAGCCGAGGGAGTCATTCCCCTGTTCGTTGACGGTACCGAGGTCGATGTCACCGTCTCGTCGGTGTGGCAACCGCCTCCCTCGGCGCTTCCGGTCATCCTCGGTGTGATACTCGGAGTGCTGGTTGCCCTTGTCGCAATCACCAGACGGGCCATCAACTCCCCGATCATCGTCATGGGGGCGGTGGCGACGGTGACCGGGCTCTTTGCCTATTTCTCCATGCCCGCCGAGACGGGACCACCGTGGAGCCTGTGGGCGCTCCCGGTGACGGCCCTCGCCGTCGCCGTCGTTTTGGTGGCGCGGGGAACCGTGCTCACCAGAGCCTCCTATCGCGTCCTCCAGCTGCTCGCATCCGTCGAGTTGGGTATCTGGGGCGTGCTGCACTGGTCGTGGCTCTGGGCGGCCCTGCTGCCGACACAGCTTCCGTTCTGGCTCGACCGCTTTGTCGGTGCAGGCGTTCTCGTCGGTGCGTTGGGGACGACCGCCGCGATCGTCCTGGCCGTGACGACCTCGAATCGATCGGAAGCGCTACAAGCGTGACCCGCTAGGGCTGATCCTCACGTACTTCAACCTCGACGGTCTTCTCGCCTGCGTTCTCGAAGGTCACCGCCACGTCGAACTTCTCGCCGATCTCGAGCGGTTTGGTGAGGCCGATGAGCATTATGTGATATCCCCCTGGGGCGAGGGATACGGTTTCTCCGGCGGGCAGATCGATACCGTCGACCGGGCGCATCATCATCATTCCACCCATGCCGTCCTCGCTCGTGTCGCCCTCGGCGGGAACGGTCTCGTGAACCTCCACGGTGCCTGCGATGCTCGGGTCGACACTGGCCGACAGGAGTCGGTCGCCGTCCGAGCTCGTGATGTTCATGTAGACGGCGCCGTTGTCGGCACTCATCGGACTGTTGCGCGCCCACTGACCATCGATGGAGATGTCCTCACCCCCGCCACAAGCGGCGAAGATCAGGCCGAGAGTGGTAACCAGTAGAAGCAGCCTTCGCATTGTCCCTCCGTAGTCCTCGTGGCACGTAGTGCTTGCGGGTACAAGGTCGCAGCAGCATCCGTTCTAGTTCCCGGAAGACCTAGCGAATTTCGGATTCCCGAGCTACGCCTCGCCTGCGTCGTCGATTGCCTGCTGGTCGAGCAACTGCTGGCGGGCGCGGGCAACCCGCGACCTGATCGTGCCTATGGGGCAGTTCATGGTCTCGGCTGCCTCCGCATAGGAGAGGCCGACGAGCTGGGTGAGCACGAAGGCGGTACGGCGGTCGTCGTCGAGAACGGCGAGCAGATCATCGACCTCTAGCCAGTGCTCGTCGTGGTGATTCTTGTGGATCAGATCGGAGACGAGCTTCTCGTCCAGGCGACGGTCACGTATCTCCTTCCTGGTGGCATCGGCGCACACACGTCGGGCGATCGACAGCAGCCAGGCCCGCGCCGATCCGTCGCCGCGGAAGCGGTGCAGCGAGCTGAGCGCCCGGGCAAATGTCTCCTGAGCGAGGTCGTCGGGGTCGGAGGGACGACCCAAGTAGCGGCACACGCCGAGCACATCGGAGATCGTCGCGGAGATGAACTCGTCGAGTGCCCGACGATCCCCGGTCTTTGCCCGCAACGCCAGCACCGTCACTTGATCCATTCGGCCAGTTTTCCACGAGCGGACGACGAAGCCCAACTGATGCGACAATGAGGCCATGGATTGCGACACTGCGCGCCTGGCGATCTCGGATACGATCGACGGTGGGCCCCCACTCGAGGCGGCGGTGCTCGACCACGTAGCCAGCTGCGGGCCGTGTCGTCGGTTCCAGGAGGCCGCACACCGGATGCGGCGGGCGACGATGCGCCCGGTTGGGGAGGCGGGGACGCCTGCGGTGGCGGTTTCGGCCCTTCCGGAGCGATTCATGATGCACCGGTGGATCCGTGTCGCCCTCGCCTGGGCGGCGGTGCTGCTCATCGGCGGGAACATTGTTGCGATGGTCTCTGCCGGTTCCGGATCAGCGATCCACCTGGAACGTCACCAGGCGGCATTCGATGTTGCCCTCGGCCTGGCATTCCTATTCGTTGCCTGGCGGCCCGATCGGGCCTACGGGATGGTTCCATTCGCCGCCACATTCGCCCTTGCGTTGAGTGTCTCGGCGATCATCGATCTCGTCCACGGCGCCAGCACCGTGGTGCGCGAGTCGAGGCATCTGATCGAGCTGGCCGGTCTCGGCCTGTTGTGGTGGCTCGGGGCCGCGGTCGGCCCCGGGCGGAGGAGCCGCTAGCGGTTCTCGACCGGCGTCTGCACGCTGAGGATCTCACCGTTGGCCATGGTCACCTCGAGATCGAGGGTTTGCCCGGCTTCGAACGGTGTCGGTGGGTCGAGGCACATCACATGGAGGCCCCCGGGCATCATCTCGAGCGTGTCACCCTGAGGGATGGTGAGCAGCTTGGGGCCGGCGATGCGCATTCGCATGATCCGGTTCTCATCGATCTGGGTGTCGTGGAGCTCCGTGGTATCGCAGCGGTCGGTAGTGACGTCGACGAGACGGTCCTCCTCACCTGTACCGTTCTCGATAGTCAGGTAGATGGCGCCGGTCGGCGCGTTCGGCGGCATGCTTGGCGCCCAGGAATCGGTGACTGCGATCACGCCGCTCGCCTTTGAGCAACCGGCAAGGACGAGTACCACCACGATGAAGAGGGTACGCAGGCGCATCGCCGCACGGTAGCTCGAAGCGGTGTCGATCGCGAGCGTCGCCGAGTCTGCGATGATGATCGGCGCGTAGCGAGGAGACGATGTGGCCAGATTCATCGCCGGTGGTTTGACGACATTTGATATCGCATATCTCACTGACGAATTGCCTGCGAGAGGCGGCAAGGGAACGTCGCGCACTTCGTACACGGACGTCGGCGGCCCTGCGGCAAACGCGGCCGTTGCCGCCGTCACTCTGGGCAGCAACGTGATCCTGCACTCGGTTATAGGCGGTGGTCTGTTCGCAGGCGAGGCTATCCGTCTGCTCGATGGCTACGAGGTTGGCGTTGTCGACCACGGGCGGGGGATCGACCTCCCGGTGGCGAGCGTATGGGTCGACGGTTCCGGGGAGCGAACCATCATCTCGACGGACAACAAGCGGTCGGAGATCGAAGGTGACCGGGACGCGGTGGATGTCGAGGGTGTCGCCGCCGTCCTGCTCGATGGGCACTATCCGCAGCTGCAGGTGATGCTGGCCGACGCGGCCGTGGCCGCTGGTGTGCCGATCGTGCTCGACTGCGGACGATGGCGCCCGGTATTCGCCGACCTGCTCCCGCTCGCCAGGGACGTGATCATGACCGGCACTTTCCGCCAGCCTGAGCTCGATGGTGCTCCGGTAGTCGAGGCGGTGACAGCGATTCGGGAGACCTACGGGATCGAAGTGGTGGCCGCGAGCCGGGGACCCGAGCCGATTGTTGTCATAGACGAGTCCGGATTGGGGGAGATCGACGTGCCGAATGTCGACGTTGTCGACACAACGGGTGCAGGCGACGTTCTACACGGCGCATACCTGCACTACCGCTACGCCGAGAGCCATGACGCCCGTACCGCGCTGAGGGAGGCGGCCGAGGTGGCGGCCAATACGTGCCGGTTTTTCGGGGCGCGGAGATTGTTCGACTAACGCACCAACCGGGGAACGACCTCGGTGGAGGCCAGTTGCAGCTGCTGCTCTGCATCCTTGCCCAGGGGGACGAGCACCATCGAGTCGACTCCGGCGTCGATGAGGGTTTGGAGTTCTGCCGTGACGGTGCCGGGCTCGTTGCCAACCGCTTCCCAGCCCTTGGGAGCATCGGGGTTCGGTTCAGCAAGGCCGTCGGGATCTCCCAAGTAGAACCCGGCGAATACGGTGAGATGATGAGGCTCGCTTCGCCCGGTCTGCGCCCTTCCCCTATCCGTGAGCTCGCGGGCTCGGGAGATTTCGGCCGGGCCATGGCCCTCGGATATCAGCGTCCCGTCGGCAACCGCACCGGACAGGACGAGCGATTTCGGCCCGGACACACCAGCGAGCACCTTGGGGACCGTGGGTGGCGGGAATTCGAGCCGGATGCCATCGAGCTGGACGTACCGTCCTTCCATCGTCACCGACTCGCCCGCGAGCAGTCGGCGCACCGCGCTAATAGTCTCTTCGAGCAGGGTGAGTGGTGAATTGACGCGCTCGCCGATCTGTTCCATCCATCGCTGAACACCATGCCCGATGCCCCCGATGAACCGACCGGGGTAGAGCCGCGCCAGCATCGCCCATTCCATGGCGAGGGCAGCAGGATTGCGGAAAGGGGCGGGGGCGATGCCGTGGCCCACGATGCCAGAGTGAGTCACCGCGAGGGCGGTAGCCGCTGCGCTGACCCCGCCCGCAAACGGCAGGTCCTCGACGACCCACAACTCGTCGAAGCCCGTCTGGATGACGGCGGCGTGGCCGGCCATCCGTTCTGGTGGGATGTCGCGGCGGATCATCGCTCCGATGTTGGCCATGTGGTCACCTCCAGGCCGGTGGGGCTCATTGTGACACGGGTGCCGGGGCACTGCGGGACGAGGCCGATGAGCAGGAGCTCGTGATCGTCTCTAGCCGATTCTCGGCCGGTGCCCTAGATGCGCAGGGGCATCGTGAGTAACGTCGATTGTGGCCAGTCACGGTAGGAAGTTGCGGGCCAGTCGAGTAGGAAGTGGTGGGTATGTACGCTCGTTCCGTCGATGTGTACGTTGCCGATCTCAAGTCGGTTGCGTGTGAAGAGGATCTGTTGTCGGTGGCGGAGCTCGGTGAGGCACTCAGCATCGCGACATCCCGGTCGCTGAACGGGTACCTGGCCCTCCGCACCTGGTTGCGGCGTCTGTTGGCCGAGTATCTGGACTGTCCCGCTAGTGAGATCCGGTTTGGGCTCGACGAGGCTGGTCGTTCGGGGGTTGTCTCACCGCAGACCGACCTGACGTTCAGCCTCTCGTTCTCCGGGACCACCGCGCTCCTTGCGGTCGCTTTCCGTCGGGATATCGGAGTAGCCATCGAGACGACAATCGATCGTCACCCCGAGCCGAATGCCCTTGCGGCTGATCTGACGGATGTGGAGAGGGACCGCTGCAGCCGGGCACTCCGGCCGGCGCGGGTCTATCTGCAGTTCCTCGTGCGCAAGCAGGCTCTGGTCCATGCGACCGGGGCCTCCGCCGGAACCGACCTGAGCCGTCTCGATGCAAGCGGGCTCTCCCCGGTCGCGATCGATGACTACTTGATATCCGATCTCCACCTGGGCGACGATGTTGTGGCTTCCGTCGCGGTGCCGGAGGGCTCGGTGGTCACGCTGACGATCGATGACGCAGGCCTGGAGCTGGAACCGCAGCTGGCCGCCGCCGTTTGATCCGGGCAATCCGAGACGGTTGCCGGACTGGGTTCGAGCTACCCGTGGGACAGGGCATCAATAGACGTCATCGGGCCGCTTTGTCACTAACTTACGGCGAATGTACGTACTCGGAGTCGTCCTCGGAATCATCGCACTGCGCCTCATCGATGTCTCGATCGGCGCGCTGACGTATCCAGTACCTCGTTCGGGGGCGACGAGCCATTGCCGGCACGCTCGGCTTCTTCGAGTCGATCACCTGGGTCGTTGCCGCGGGTCTCGTCCTCTCCAACCTCGATCAGTGGTACAAGGTCGTGGCCTACTCGTCCGGGTACGGTCTCGGAACCGTGCTGGGGAGCTTCCTCGACTCGTGGATCGCCTCGGGCCAAGTCTTCCTTCGGGTGCTTGCGCCTGATGGCTCGCCGACCGTTGCCGACGAGTTGCGCGAGCGAGGCTTCGGGGCGACCGTGCTCAACGGTGAGGGGAAACAAGGCGAGGTGCGGCTGACCATTCTGGCGATTCCGAGACGGCGAAAGGATGAGGCCATCCAGGTCATCAAGGATCTGAACCCGAACGCGTTCGTGACCGTTGACGAGGTTTCGGCGGCGAATGCCTACACCATGAAGGCGAGCCGCATCCGCAAGTAGGGATACCGTGTTCGGCGATGCAGCCGTACCCGGTATTGGCCGGCCCCGCGAGACCTGCCGCTGCCGGGCAGGATGCGTGTCTGCAGATGCCGGCCGAGTGGTCTTGATCGAGTCAGTCGTTCGCGACGGCTTCGTACTTGAACGACACCTTGGAGCTTGGTGCGATAAGGCGGCGATCTCTCCCGACTCATCCGAATGGATGTCGAGTTGCTCGACCTCGGCGATGCGCAAGTCACGCAGCGACCTGGCGAGCTTCCGCAAGTGCTACCTGGGCAGCTCGCTCCCACGACTCAGAGCTTGACCCGACGAGCTCGACGACCTTGTACGTACTCTCCATCGGTTGCTCCCTTCATACGGAGTGGCACCTTCGATCATCTCGCCAGGTGGTCTCGGGCACAGGGGGCGATTGGACGTGATCGGCATCGCCATGGCGATCAGAGGCAGAAGCCGTCCGACGGCGCACCCTGGCGACCCGGGCCACCTCGATGAGGCGGCGTGCGGTGATACGCTCATCGGCAGCACTTGTTTCGAGCGTGGCCGTGATGGATTTCACGTAGATCTGCACCACGGGCGCCTCGGTGGCTGCAGCCACCGACTTTCTCTATCTCCTCGGCACCGAGGTAGTCGGTGAGGATTGCACGGCGGGTGGCGGCGTCCGGGAGTAGGACTTCGATCTTGACGTCGAAGCGCGCCGCCCGGAGCGTCGCCGGGCCGAGCGTGGTGACGTCGTTGGCGGTAGCGATGTAGCTGCGAGCCGAGCCGTGTGGATCCGGGCATCCTTGGGCTTGCGAGGTTGTGGTAGACCCTGGGATAATCGGAACCTGACGGGTTTGGAGCGATGTAGGTGCGTCGTAGGGCGGTAGCGGTCCTTCTGTGTGTAGCCGGGCTGGTGGTGAGCGAAGGCAGCGTTGAGGCGAGATCGAGTGATTCGATTCTCATAGCACAGCGTGTAGCCGGAGCAGAAGCGTTTGGTCCGGAGTACAACGCGGACCGGAGTCAGTGCGTACAGTGCTGCTGAGGACTCTCTGGACCTGCCATTGTGGTTGCCTACACCAACGGCGGTGCTGGACCTGCCGCTGGACTGGTTGATGGCCGACTACTTCACGGGTGATGTCACCGGGGACGGCCGCGATGACCTTGTCGGCTCCGCGGACACCAAGATCTTCGTTGTCCCGGGCGGCAATGCGAGCACTGGCGCCATGAAGATTGTCGAAGCAACTGGTGAGCTACCCGCTGGGAACCTTGCTGGCGGACGTCATCAGGGGACGACCAGCCCGATGTCGTAATGGGTTTTAGCAGAGGTGGTGTCTCGGTATTCCCTGGTGGCGGGGCGGCCCGGGTGCTGAGACCTACTACCCGACGGGTGACGTGCTCGGGTTCGCGGCGGGTGATGTCAATGGAGATGGCCGCAATGACGTGGTGCTTCGCACCAGCGATTCTCTCCCGGCTCCAGTATCTCTTGCAGTCCCCATCTGGTGATTCGGGCTGAGCTGGACGACCCCAACGCGCCGCAGTGGGATTGACCGAAGAGAAGATTGCTGTTGGCGATGTGGATGGCAATGGTCTTCTCGATGTCGTCGCCTGGCCGGGGGTCGAGTCGTTCAATCCCGCCGGTGACCCG
>CAWJPT010000017.1:0-75965 GCA_963844835.1 uncultured bacterium
GGGTCGCAGGCCACGTCGGCCGCCGTCTGGACCGCCCCGCCCACGGCAGCGCAGGCGATCGCCGCTGGGGATTTCTCGATCAGGGCTCCTCGAGCATGGAGATGACGACGTAGGCCGTGTCGGTGCCGCGTTCAACGATATGGCGCATCGGCTCGAGGAAGGTAGGCGACGCGAGCACGACTTCCTGATGAGCGTTGGGCACGATCTACGTACACCGCTGACGACGATCCGCGGCTATGCCGAGGCGCTCGATGCCGGCGAGGTCGATGCTGCGGACCTTGAGCGCGTCGGACGGGTGATGCACAACCAGACTGATCGGCTCAGCAGGCTCATCGAAGATCTGATGATGCTTGCCCGTCTCGAGGCTCGCGAGTTCTCGTGGCGGCCGGAAGATGTGGATCTGGCCGCGCATCTCCGCGAGATCGCACATGCGCAGCAGACACGAGCGACTGCGATGAGGGTGGGGCTCACGACCGAGATCGAAGACGTCGGCATCGTGCAAGTGGACCCCGATAGGGTCAGTCAGATCGCCGGGAATCTGATCGACAATGCCCTTCGTTACACACCGGAGGGCGGGACGGTCGGTCTCGGGCTCCATCGCAACGCCGAGTGGGTGGCACTTTCGGTATCGGACACGGGGCCGGGCATCGACAAGGAGGACGTAGAGCATGTATTCGAACGGCTCTATGTCGCACAGCGCTATCGCCCGGTTCGACCGGAAGGCTCCGGGTCTCGGGTTGAGCATCGTCAAGGAGTTGGTGGACGCCATAGAAGGGGAGATCACGGTCGAGAGCGAGGTCGGGCGAGGGACGGTTGTGACGGTGCGGCTACGAAGGGCTCAGCCCGGCTAGATTGCGCGTGATGAGATCCCTGGTTGCCGCTGCCGTTATTGCCCTCGTTGTTGCAGGCTGCGCATCCTCCGACGCCGGTCTCTATGGTCGGGATCTCTTCGTTCACTCATGCGCCATGTGCCATAGCGTCGACGGCAGCGGCGGTATCGGCCCCGCTATCGGGCCGGGATCGAATGCGGCGCTCAACCTCACCGATGAGCAGATCGCCGGAGTCATCATGTCGGTCCCGGCAACATGCCCGGCTTCAGCCGGCTCACGCCAGAGCAGGTGAGGAGCCTCGTCGAATACGTGCGCTCGCTGGAGGACTGAGCGGGGCGCGTCTTACTATGCGCCCCATGCTCGACGAGATAATTGCCGCAACACGAGCGACGGCTCGAACAGGGACGGAGTTCTGCTCTCAGGTCCCGGCCCGAGCTCGCGGACTTTGCCGGAGCCCTCGCTGCGCCGGGTCTTCAGGTGATCGCCGAGATCAAGCGTCGCTCCCCGTCACGTGGCGACCTGAACATCGGCGCTTGATCCGGTGATCGGGCGAACGCCTACCAGCAGGGCGGAGCCGCCGCGATCTCCGTCCTCACCGAGCCCGAGTATTTCGCAGGGTCGCTCGACGACTTGATTGCAGTGCGTACCGCGGTCGAGGTCCCGGTGCTCCGCAAGGACTTCATCATCGAGCCGCGCCAGATCGAGGAGTCGCGGGCAGCCGGCGCCGACGCGCTCTTGTTGATCGTCGCTGGCCTCGCGAAGCCCGGCTTGCGATGATGCTGTGCGAATGCGGGAAGGTGGGGATCCAGGCGCTCGTCGAGGCGCACACGCGGAGGAAGCGGCGGTGGCGATGCCGGGTGGGAGCAGGCGTCGTCGGCGTCAACAACCGTGATCTCGCGCACGTTCCACACCGACCTTGCCGTTGCCGAGCGGGTTGCCCCCGCGAACTGCCCGCGGACAGAGTCCTGGTTGCCGAGAGCGGGGTGTCGAGCCCCAGATGGGGCCGCCCGGATGGCCGCCGCCGGCTACGACGCGATCCTGGTGGGGGAGGCGCTGGTCACGAGCACCGACCCGGCCGGGCTCATCGGTCGACTGACTTCGGTGGCGACATGACCTGGGTCAAGGTGTGCGGGCTGACCAGCGCCGAAGACATCGCGGTTGCGGAAGACGCCGGAGCCGATGCGATTGGCCTGGTCAACGTGCCCTCGTCGCCGCGCTTCATCGAGATCGACAAGCAGTGGCGCTTGCCGACGCTCGCCACGGTGGATACGGTGCTGCTGACGATGGACGAGACCCCCGACCGGGTGCTCGAGATTCTGCGGACGACTCCGATCACCGGCGTGCAACCGTATGGGCGTCACCGGCTGGAGACTGCCCTTGCCGCGGAAGCCGGCCGGCTATCTGGTCCTGTTCTCGTCACGACCCGGCCCGGACCTCGACACAAGTTCGATTCCGGGGATGATGCTGCTGGACACACCATCGGCGACGAAGCATGGTGGGACCGGGGAGACGTTCGACTGGGCGCTGGCGGCCGGCGTGGATCGGGACTTCGTGCTCGCCGGCGGTCTCGGGCCGCACAACGTGGCGCGGGCGATCGAGACGGTACGACCTTGGGGTGTCGATGCGTCCAGCGGGCTCGAGAGAATTGAGGGGGTCAAAGACCACGGTATGGTTGCTGACTTCATAGGGAAGGCGAAGAGAACTTGAGACTCGACAGACCAGATGCGAAAGGCCGGTTCGCCGGATACGGGGGACAGTTCGCCCCCGAGACGCTGATGCCCGCTCTCGAAGAGCTCGAAGAGGCGTTCACCCGAGCCTGGGCCGATCCCGAGTTCCACGCCGAGCTCGACGATCTGTTGCGGGACTTTGTCGGTAGGCCGACACCCGTCTACCGAGCCGGCAGGCTCTCAGAGCAGCTCGGGATCGACCTGTACCTGAAACGCGAGGACCTTGCCCACACCGGTGCCCACAAGATCAACAACACGATGGGCCAGGCGCTCCTTACCAGGCGTATGGGAAAGCAACGGGTCATCGCAGAGACGGGCGCCGGTCAGCACGGCGTGGCGACGGCGACCGCCTGTGCCTTGCTCGGCCAGGAGTGCGTCGTTTACATGGGCGAGAAGGACATCGAGCGTCAGGCCCTCAACGTCCACAGGATGCGCATGCTCGGCACGGAGGTTCGTCCGGTGACCTCGGGCGCAGGAACGCTGAAGGATGCCGTTTCCGCCGCGATGCGAGATTGGGTGGCCAGCGTCGACGGCACGCACTACATCATCGGCTCGGTGGTCGGGCCGCACCCGTTCCCATGGATGGTGCGCGAGTTCCAGCGAGTCATCGGTGAGGAACTGCAGCAGCAGATGAACGGCATCGACCGCCCGGAGCCGGATGTGATCGTTGCGTGTGTTGGCGGCGGATCAAACGCCATGGGCATCTTCTACCCGTATGCCGGACTCAGACGTCGAGTTGATCGGCGTCGAGGCAGCCGGGTACGGCCTGGAGACAGGTCACCACGGCGCTTCGCTCGTCGCAGGAAGCCCGGGTGTCATTCACGGCTCGATGACATACCTGCTGCAGGATGATCAGGGCCAGATCCTCGAGGCACACTCGATATCGGCAGGTCTGGACTACCCGGGAGTGGGGCCCGAGCACGCATACTTCAAGGACACCGGCACAGTCGAGTACACGTCGATAACCGACGACGAAGCGGTTGCGGCCGTCTACCAGCTTGCTTCGATCGAAGGGATCATCCCTGCGTTGGAGTCCGCTCACGGTCTTGCTTGGATCGTCAAGGAAGCCGACCGGCTCCGGGGCAAGACGGTGGTGCTGAATCTATCGGGGCGTGGTGACAAGGACGTGCAGCAGATCATGGCCAGGGGAGCGGGCGATGAGTAGGCAGCGGCTGCAAGAGATGTTTGCTACCTGCAAGGCAGCGGGTCGGGCTGCGCTCATGCCGTACATGACCGCGGGCCTGCCTACACCGGCAGAGTCGACGGACCTCTTTGTGGCGATGGCGGAGGCTGGGGCGGACGCCTTCGAGGTCGGCATTCCGTACGCAGACCCGCTGATGGACGGTCCGATCATTCAGGCGGCGGGTGAGCGAGCGTTGCGGGCAGGATCAGGGGTCGGAGCGGGTTTGGAGATCCTGAGCAATGTCGTCGCCAGAACCGGTAGGCCGTCGGTTGTGATGACGTACGTCAATCCTGTGCTCAGGCTCGGTATCGAGGAATTCGCAGACGCGGTCCACCAGGCCGGTGGCTCAGGCGTGATCATCGCCGACTTACCGGTCGATGAGGCGGCACCGTTCGCCAAGGCATTCAACCAGCGGGATCTCGGTTTGGTGCTCTTCGTTGCTCCAACGACAACCGAGGCCAGGCTGGAGCGGGTGACCGCAGCCGATCCTCCGTTCGTCTACGGGATCGCCGAAGTCGGTGTCACCGGCGAGCGGGTCGAGGTCTCCCGGCACATTGCCTCGTTGGTGGCGAGGGTGCGGAACCACAGCGAGGTACCGGTCGTTGCGGGAGTCGGTATCGCCACCCCCGAGCAGGCGCACTACGTGGCCGCCGAGGCCGATGGTGTCATTGTTGGATCCGCCCTGGTCCGCCGGGTGATGGACGCACCGGACACGGCCAGTGCCATCGCGTCCCTGCGCGGAGCCGTGAGCGATCTCGCCGGGGCAATGAGACGCGGCTGACTAGCTCACACGGCAGGTCGATTTTTCCTTCTGGCGGAGCCACCGGGGTCGCGGGAGTATTGCAGGAGAGTCGGGTCCGCACCCTTCCAGCGCGGCCTTGGCTTCACGGGCGGTAGGGTTGTCGGCATTCTGCGGTTTCGCACCACACGCCGCATCGCCGACGACCCGCCGCCACATGAAGAACCGTTCTGGCGTCCAAATGCGCAACATGTTGCGCATTTGGACGCCAGAAGCGTGCTTGTACCGGGAGGGGGACTCGAACCCCCACGGACTTGCGCCCAACGGATTTTGAGTCCGTCGCGTCTACCAATTTCGCCATCCCGGCGCGGCGTGCATCGTAGACTCGCATCGGCATGAAGCGAATCGAACGGCGCCTGTTCAGGATCAACGACGAGATCGAGGCGATCGAGCGCGCCGAGCTCCTTGCGGCAGAGGAGCTCAACTATCACCGCCATCTCAACGATGACACCCAGCGCGACGCGGCGGTTTCGGGCAACCCGTCCGACCGGGCCGATGCCAGAGAGACAGCATCGGACGTCGCCCGATTCGAGCGGCATATCGAAGACCTCCGTGTCAAGAGGATGAAACTCGAGCAGAAGCGAGTGCGTCTTCTCGGGAAGCTGGGGGACTAGAGAACCCACGGCGTCGCGCGAGGAAACGCGATCCGCGGCGGCTGCACATCGTAGGGACTAGCCCTCGTGGCAGTGGCGCAGATAATCCCACAAGTTCGTTCCTGTATGGCCGATAAGGAACACAGCAATCCCACTAGTAATCAAGGATCCGGCCAGGTAACGTATGCTTACTATGCGTAGTCGCACCACCACTGTCCGTAGGCAAGTTGAGAATGATGAGACCGGCTCATCTATCGTGGAGTTCGCCATGGTGGCGGTGTTGCTTCTGATGATTGTCTTTGGCATCGCCGAATTCGGGCTTGCCTTCAGAGACCGACTCACTGTCGGCAACGCCGGTCAGTCGGCGGCACGGGTGGGCACCGCCGTCGGCAACGGCCCCGAGGCGGACCAGGTGATGCTCGAGGCCCTCGAACAGACTCTCTCCAACCTCCCCAGCGGTGGAATCGACATAGTCAAGTATGTCGACTTCTTCGAGGCCGATGCGCATGGCGATCCCGCCAGCACTTGTCCCGGCTCTAAGTGCGTGCGCTATACATACATGTACCAGGACGGGCCCGGGCCTCTATGTGACTGGAATCCTTGTCCCGGGTATGACGGAAGCGGTGGCTATGGGGGAGCCTGGGTACCGTCGCTCCGGAATGTTCAAGTCGGGAACCTGGATGTCATGGGTGTGGACATCGTCTTTTCGCACGAGTGGGTCACCGGCGGAATCGTGCCATTGCCTGAGGTCGATTGCACCTCCCCTCCGGGTGACTGCTGGGTCGACAGGACCACGATGCGTATGGAACCACAGCAGTTCTAGGGGGATGAGATGAAGCTGCTCCGCCGATTGCCAGTTGTGAGGAGGTTCTACCGCGACGATCGCGAAAGAGGCGTCGTCCTGGTGCTAACCGCGTTCTCTATGGTGATCATTCTCGGCATGGCCGCCTTTGCGGTCGACCTCGGCTGGCTCTACTACAACCAGCTCAAGGTGCGTAAGGCGGCCGAGGCGGCGGCACTGGCGGGGGTGGTGCACATGCCTCTGCCAGGCTGCAGCGAGCCGGTCATGGGCAGTGACCCGTACAACACCGCGCTCGAGCTCGCGCTGACAGCCGGATATGAGCACGGTGTCAACGCCACGGTCACGCCCTCGAAGGGGGCGAACTGCGACCAGCTCAGTGTCAACGTTGCGACGACTGTCGATACCTTCTTCATGAGGGTGTTCGGCCGCGATTCTTTCAACATCAACGAGACGGCTACCGCAGAGCAGTTGCCACCGTTGAAGATCGGCAGTGACGAGTCCTACCTGGGAGAGGACCCGGTCCTCGGCGGGAGCAGGCTACGGCAGTTCTACCTTGCGATCTCGGGGTTGGAGCGTGGCAAGGGATCGGGAGACGCATATGCCGCGATGAAGCTCGACAACGGCTCGGCGAACTCGGAGAGCCGTGACCCCTCGTACTGGTACGCGGTCGAAGTGGTGCCCGGGTCGGCGAGCGAAGGTGGCAACGTCGCGATCCAGGTCTACGACGGGGTGACCCACGACACCGATGGCGACGGCAACAACGTTGGTGGGGACGGTCCTGCCGAAGACTGGCAGTACGCCGCCGGCAATACCGCAGGTGCCCCGGCCGGAGGTGCCTCGGACAACGGCTCCAGGAATGTGACGGTATTCCGCGTCTTTGCCCCGGATGCGACACCGAGCGAGTGGACGGACAACACCGTCCAGCTCTGCTACGACGACTTTCCACAGCAAGGGGTCGGGCTCATACGAATACAGCGCCCGCAATGCCTGGGAGACAATCTGCACCATCCCCAATGCCGCCGCGGGAATCTATGTCGTTGAGGTGTCGGTGCAGAACGAGACAAACGTCATCAACGGCTTCTCGCTCCGTACAACGGTGGGCGGGTCGACGACGAACGACACGGAGGTCTACGGCCTGGGGGCCATGTCGCTGTGGCAAACCGACACGGGATCGAACCCCGTATTCAAGATCGCTGAGACTCGACGAGGTGTACGCCGGCTCGGAATTGGTCGTCAGCCTCTGGGATGTGTCCGACATCGGGGGCTCTTCGTCGGGCACACTGGAATTCGACAACCCGGCCAACGCATGCGGCGCCGATCAACACCATCGACTGTCAGAAGCAAGTCCGCTATGACACGCGGCGCGGTGAAGAGCCCGTATGGCGTCGGACAGTGGGGCGGCGAACTGCTACCTGTCGTTCAACACCGGTGACTACAACAACAACTGGATCGACTTCAAGTTCGATATTCCCGTCGGACTACACATGCAGTGGCGAGTGACTGCTGGGTCTATGTGAGCTACGGAGTGTCTGCGGGCATTACCGATCGCACCACATGGACTGCATCGGTGAACGGACAGCCGATCCACCTCGTTCCGTAGGCAACCCTGGGCTAGAGGGTTAGTCAATCTGTGCGTTGACCCATTAGTGACCCCCATGTCTTCCGTTATCAACAGGTACCGCATAAGATGCTCCCGGATCGAAGAAACTAGTCGGCCCACACTATGTCACTAATAGTAGTTGCGCGACCGCGTGGTGTAGTGGTAGGCTACGAGAGTGTCGAGCGGCCCGGGTAGGGGACGGTACATGAAAAACATCAAGAACGAAGACGGGGCATCACTTGTCGAGATGGCGTTTGTCCTCCCGCTGCTGATTCTGATCATCTTTGGCGCGCTGGAATTCGGGCTTGCTTTCAAGGAACGGCTCACCATCGCTTCGGCAGCCAACTCGGCAGGACGCACTGGAGCCACCATGGGCAACCGTGCCGATGCGGACATCCGCATCCTGGAGGCCATCGAGGTCGGCCTTTACGAGCAGGTCGATCCCGACGATCATCGTCCGAGTGCGAATCTTCAAGGCGGACCCGAATACCGGCGACAAAGCGGCGCTTACGACGAATACGCCTATGACGGCAGCGATCCGGTGTGCAAGTGGACCCCGTGCCCGGATCCCGACGTGCCGGGATACTCCTATGGCGGCGCAGGATGGCCGCCTGCCGATCGTGACACCACCCTCGACCCAGGTGGCGGCGGCCTCGACGTCCTCGGTGTCGAGATCACATATCACCACTCGCCCATAACCAACATCATCCCGATGCTCGAGACCGACTACGTGGAGAGGGCGCTGGTTCGGCTCGAACCGGACGTGTTCGGTACCGGATCATGATGAACCTGGCACGGCGTCTCGCCGCAAAGTTGGGAATCGGCGAGCACGCCCAGCAGGGTGCCGCGCTCGTCATCGTCGCGGCAAGCCTCATCGTCCTCCTCGGCTTTGCAGCATTCTCGGTCGACTTCGGCTGGCTGTACTTGAACGGGATTCGGATCCAGCATGGTGCCGACGCCGCAGCGCTCGCCGGCGTCGTCTACGAGCCAGGCGACCAGACGACCGCCTACGCGGAGGCACGCAGCTCGCCGTCTGAAAACGGATACGTCGACGGCGTGAGCGGGGACGACGGTGACGCCCGTCGACTATTCAGACGACTCGACAGCGGTTGACAACCCGTATCAACTGCGGGTCACGGTGACCGACAACGTCGACACATTCTTCATGAAGCTCTTTGGCATCGACACGATCACGATGTCTCGTACTGCGGTTGCCGAATACGTGTTGCCGCTGCCGATGGGCAGCAACCTGCCTTACTTTGGTGAGGATCCGAGCGACCCATCTCGTGACCCGCACTTCTGGGCCAACATCCACGGCTACTACACAGGTCGCACCATGGGTGACCGATTCTCCTCGCAATGCGTCGACGGCGGTGCAACATCGAGTTGTGCGAAGAACCCGGAGCGGCGTCAGACAACACCAAGCTCGGGCAAACCGGCGACGGGTGGGTACCTCTACGGCATCGAGGTCGCTCCCGGCGCCAGCAATCTCGAGGTCGATGTGTTCGACGGCCCGTTCTACCAAGGCGGCAACGACAACATCCTCGTCGGCGACAACCCGCAGGGAGGCAGCGACGGGCCGGTGACGTGGTTCATCCTCTACGCACCCTGACCCGACCCCGCTTGAACACGACCGACAACACGGAGTTATGTGCTCGGTGAAGTACGATCCCCAGCCGAGCTTCGCCGACTTCAACGGCGACGGCAGCATCAATGGGGGAGACGACCAGGACGGCGACGGCGAGCTCGATTGGGACGATGTCGAGACCGGCATTCCCGGAGGTGTCGCAAGCCTTTGGGACCAGATGTGTGGCACCGTCGTTCAATGCAGGCGCCGGTGTCTATCCGCTGCGTGTAGTTATCGAGAACCCCGGCATCCATGATGATCGGGGTCTCAATCGGTATTCGCTGCGGGCCTCGACGACCGGCACGCAACCGCGCGTCTACGGTCTTGGGGACATGGCAGTCTATGTGAACTTCTCAGCCAACACCGCAACGCTGAATCTGGCCGAGGTGCAAGACGTGCACGCCGGCAAGGACATGGTCATCGAGCTGTGGGACCCAGACTCCGGCAACAACGGGACTCAGATCTTCATGCCCGACGGGTCATCTCCGCCATGCTCCTGGAGCAACCTCGACGGCGGAGAGGGTGGGACCCTGGCTTCCTGCGATATCTACTATGCCTCCAGCTTGTTCAACAACAAGCACCTGCAGATTCGAGTCCACGTTCCTGATACCTACGTCTGCGATGCGAACTGCTGGTGGAAGATCAAGGTGACGTACACCGGCTATGCCAACGACACGACGACGTGGTCTGCGCACATCGAAGGTAACCCGGTAGCCCTGGTCGAGTAGCCACACCGGCATCCGGCGGTCCGTTACGATCACGGGATGCCGACTCTCGCCCTTCTCGACGGACACAGCCTCGCCTACCGCGCTTTCTACGCGCTGCCCACCGATCTGGCAACGCCGGCCGGTCAGGTGACCAACGCCGTGCTCGGATTCACCAACATGCTGGTGCGTCTGCTCCGCGAGGAGAAGCCGGACGCACTCGCAGTTGCCTGGGATGTCCGCGGGCCCAATCTGCGCAAAGAGAGGTACCCCGAGTACAAGGCGCAGCGAGAATCGCCCTCCCGATCTGTTCGCAAGCCAACTTGCCGTTGATCCGTGAGGTGCTCGACGTGCTGAAGATCCCACAGCTGACATCGCCCGGCTATGAGGCCGACGATGTCATCGCCACCGTCACTGCGACGGCCACCGCCGACGACTGGCGGGTGCTCGTCGTGACCGGTGATCGGGACAGCTTCCAGCTGGTGAGCGACGACGTGACGGTTCTCTACACCAGGCGGGGCATCTCAGATGTGGTGACGGCTTCTCCTGAGTGGATCGCAGGGAAGTACGGGGTGACCCCGGCGCAGTATCGCGATTATGCGGCGCTCCGTGGTGACACCTCGGACAATCTTCCTGGGGTGCCGGGGGTGGGGGAGAAGACGGCTGCCCGTCTCATCGCCGAGTACGGGAGCCTCGAGGGGATCTATGAGCACATCGATGAGCAGACCCCCAAGCTGCGCGAGAACCTCGAAGAACATCGAGAGCAGGTCTTCCTCAACCGGGATCTCATGGAGATGCTCCCCGATGTGCCGATCGTGGAAGAGCCGGACGGTGTCGTCCCCGAGATGCTCCGTCTCCAGGAGTGGGATCGTGACGAGGTGCAGCGAGTATTTGCCGGGCTTGCCTTCCGGGATGTCTGGGAGCGACTCACGGAGCTGGGCGGCTTCCATGCGGACCAGGCTGAGGCACGCGATATCGGCGTTGCCACGGTCAACACGGTGGATCAGATCAATGCGATGCTCAGCGATCTGGGCGGACAGGTCATCGCCATTGAGCCGGTATGGGAGGCGGACGGGGTACAGGGCGTCGTCGTTGCCGTGGGCCCCGAGCGGGCCGTGTTCGTGCCTGAGGCACTTCTGGCGGACCTCATCACCACCATTGCGCCCGACCGCGGTATTGCCGTCCACGATGCCAAGCCGCTGCTGAGGGCACTCAACGACGCCGGCCTCGAGCTGCCGGGACTGGCATTCGACACTGCGCTTGCCGGATACATCATCAACCCCGGTCAGCGTGTGCCCGATCTGGAAGATCTCGCCTATCGAGAGCTCGGAATCGCGGTAGCGCCTGCAGGAGACGATTCCGAGGAGGCACAGGCTTCGTTTGATTTCGAGGGCTCTCACGGTCCCGACCTCGATGCCCTCGGGCGCCGCGCCATCGCGGTGCGGGAGTTGGTGGACCCCCTTCAGTCCCAATTGGACGCACGAGGGGAGAGTGATCTGTTCGTCGCCATAGAGCTGCCGCTGGTTGGCATCCTGGCCAGAATGGAGTCGACCGGTGTGCTCGTCGACCGGAATTTCCTCGAAGGCTTCGGCAATGACCTGCGAAAGCGCCTGGGCGATCTCGAGACTTCGATCCATGAGGCCGCAGGCGGATCGTTCAACATCAATTCGACGTTGCAGCTTGCGGGAGATACTGTTCGATCAGCTGGGCCTGCCCGTGCTCAAGAAGACACCAAAGGGGGTGCCGTCGACCGATGCGTCGGTGCTCGGCAAGCTGCGTGACGAGCATCCGATCGTCGACGACCTGCTCACCTATCGGGAGTTGGAGAAACTCAGGTCGACCTATGTGGACGCGCTGCTGCCGCTGATCGAGCAGGACGGCAGGGTGCGGGGTCGCTTCAATCAGATGGCGGCGGCGACGGGGCGGCTCTCGCAGGAACAGCCCAATCTGCAGAACATCCCCGTGCGGTCTGCGGAGGGGCGTGCGATCCGGCAGGCTTTCCGGGCGGCGGACGGGTGGCAGTTCCTCGTCGCCGACTACAGCCAGATCGAGCTCCGCATCCTGGCTCATCTCTCGGGGGACCCGGGTCTCGTCGACGCATTCCACAACAACTTCGACATTCATGCGGCAACCGCAGCAAACGTCAACGGAGTCGCCATCGAAGAAGTGACGACCGAGCAGCGTCGTCGGGCAAAGATGATCAACTTCGGCCTTCTTTATGGAATGGAGGCGTACGGGCTCGCCCAACGCCTCGAGATCGGGCGCGCCGAAGCCCAGGAGCACATCGACGTCTACTTCGACCGTTTCCCCGAAGTCCGGGACTTCATGCAGGGAATCGTCGCCGCTGCCCGGGATGCCGGCTACACGACGACGATCCTCGGGCGCAGACGCTATCTACCGGAGTTGTCCAGCGGCAATTTCAGAACGAGGCAGGCAGGTGAGCGGATGGCTCTGAATGCCCCCATCCAGGGGTCTGCCGCCGACATCATCAAGAAGGCGATGGTCGTGCTCGAGGATGAGCTTCGCCGTCGGGAGCTCGGTGCCGAGATGCTGCTTCAGATCCATGACGAGCTCGTCCTCGAGGTGCCCGACGACGAGGTGGATGAAGTGAGGGAGCTGACGAAGTCCGTGATGGAGGGCATCGTAGAGTTGCGGGTACCTCTCGTGGTGGAGACCGCTGTGGGCAAGACACTTGCCGACGTCGAGCACTGAGCCCGCATCCGACGGCGGCCGGTCACACCCCAGTTGCTGCCAGGGTGGAAAGACTTTGGCGACATGACCCACCAGCGTGCTACCATCTCGGCCGTCTCCCTGCCTGCGCGCGCACCGGAGACGAACCCATGTTTCCCAAGGAGTAGATCTACCAATTATGTCCGACGAATCGGCAACCGAGCCGACGCAGCCCGAGGCTGAGGCAACGGAAGCCCCTACCAACCCAACCGAGGAAGCCACGCCCGTGACCTCCGAGACCGATACCCCCGACATCGCGGCAGCTGCCGACGAGGCGATCGAGGATCAGACAACAGAAGCGGCGGGCTCCGCCGACACTTCGGTTACTCCTGAGGAAACTCCAACCGGACTACCCGCCGAGGAGTCCGTCGTCGCAACGTCCGAGGCTGCGGTTCCTGTGGCAGCCGACGAGGCAGCACCGAGTGATGAGGCGATGCCACGCTCGAGCGTTGGTGAGCGCCCCGCCATCACCGCACCGCGCGATATCGGTGACGTTGCAGACGATCTCAGCGCCGAGGACTTTGCGGCCGTCATCGAGCGGACCGTATTCGAGTTCAAGGAAGGCGATATCGTCGGCGGCACTGTCGTGCGCGTCGATCCGGACGAGGTGCTGGTCGACATCGGTTTCAAGGCCGAGGGCGTCATCCCGCTTCATGAGCTGTCCATACGCAACCAGGTGAACCCCGGTGAGGTGGTCAAGGAGGGCGAGCCCATCGAGGCTCTCGTTCTCCAGATGGAGGACGATCAGGGGCGGTTGGTACTTTCGAAGAAGCGTGCTCAATACGAGCGAGCCTGGGGGCGCATCGAGAAGATCATGAACGAGGGCGGCACCGTCACCGGTCCCGTCATCGAGGTGGTCAAGGGTGGCCTCATCGTCGACATCGGGTTGCGCGGGTTCCTGCCTGCGTCGCTGGTTGACCTGCGTCGGGTTCGTGACCTGGCTCCTTTCATCGGTGAGACGATTGAAGCCAAGGTGATAGAGCTCGACAAGAACCGCAACAATGTCGTACTTTCTCGCCGCGCCTCATCTCGAGGAAGCTCAAGCAGAGCAGCGTCAAGCGTTCCTCTCGGACCTCGAGCCTGGTGACATCCGCGACGGTGTTGTCTCCTCTGTTGTCAATTTCGGTGCATTCGTCGATCTCGGCGGCATGGACGGGCTGGTGCACGTTTCGGAGTTGTCGTGGCAACACGTCAGCCACCCGAGTGAAGTCGTATCGGTCGGGGATAAGGTGAAGGTGCGTGTCCTCGAGGTCGATCGTGACCGCGAGCGCATTTCTCTTTCGATCCGGCAGACCCGTGAGGATCCGTGGGAAGAGTTCATCAGGGACACCGAAGTCGGCGCCATTCTCGACGGTGAAGTCACCAAGACTGTGCCGTTCGGAGCCTTCATCGCAGTGGGCGAAGGGGTCGAGGGACTAGTGCATGTCTCCGAAATCGCGCTCCATCACGTTGAGAGCCCTGAGCTAGAACTTTCTATCGGTCAACAAGTACGGGTAAAGGTCACGGAGATCGATGCCGACAGACGTCGGGTAAGCCTGTCAATCAAGCAGGCCCTCCCAGAGTGGGAGGAGCGCTCGACATTCAGTCAGCGACGTCAACCGAGCCGACCGAGACGCAGGGAGTTCCAGCGTGAAGACGAAGCCACAGAGGTTCCGACCTTCGCTGCTGACGCGTCCCTGGAAGCCATCCTCGAAGAACTCAAAGAGCGGGGCATCGGTCGCAAGTAGCCCAAAGGTACTTGACAGTCTGCACTTCAGTGCTTGGCTAGTGGCGCGGCGTGTGGGGTCTCTTTCTGATCTCTGTCGTGTGATGCTTTCAGAACAGACCGGAAGGGCCAACTGAAATGGGTAGACGATCCCTGGTACTGATAATTGCGCTTGCACTGGCAGCGGTGTCGGCGTTCTCCGTATGGCAGTACTTGTCAACGGTGGAGTCGGATGCACGCGCCAATGTGCAAGAAGTCATCGTGTATCGCGCTACGGGTTTCATCGACACTGGGACAAGCGTGAGTGAAGCGGAAGGGCTGATCAAGCAATCGACGGCACTGAAGGAATCGGTGGTGTTCGAAGGTTCCAGGATCGCCTGTGCAGGCCCCGCGGACAACAGCGACGCCCCGCTCGACGTTTGCGTCAACAACCCGCGTATCGATGAGATTCTCGACAACATCAATGTTGCCGCGGGCCCGATCAGCGCCGGTCAGTTGATCACCTCGGACATGTTCATCGCCCCGAACCTTCTCTCGGACATCAAGCTGTCCGAATCGATCCCTCAGGGCAAGGTCGCCGTCTCGTTCCGTCCGAACGAGGAGAACACGGTGGGCGGCTTCGTCAGGCCGGGAGATCGTGTCAACCTGATCGCTTCGGCGACCATTGACCTCACTCAGTCGACGGCCCTTTTCGAGGACCCGGCGTTGCGGTCCCTACTGCTCGGTGACGACGTGCTCCAACAACTCGCTACCGACACGACCGGCACGGGTGACACCGGCACAGACACCCAGCCGACGGATGTGATCTCACAATACGCCCAGACGTTCCCGGGATCGATCGACTTCACTCAGACAGTGCTCCAGGACATCGAGGTTCTCGCCGTTGGGCCGGACACCCGTCCCAGCCCGCTCGGCACCGGGCTGACCCCGGCAGGGGCTCAGATCGTCGTCCTCGAGGTGACGCCCGAGCAGGCAGAAGAGATCCAGTTCGCTGTCGCAGTACACGGATGTGGCACTGTCGTTGATCCCGAGCGGTGAGAATGACAATGGTCAGGCGAAGGTGTACGACCCATTCACCTCAGACGGCGTCATCGTCGATGACCTGTTCAGCCTGATCGACCGGATCCGCCTACAGTTCGAAGAGGCAGGAGTCCTCCTTGGCAACGGATAGTCCCACCTATTCAGTTCTAATCGTCGACAACGACGACCAGTTCGTCGAGGCGACCAGGACGCTGCTCGAGGGCCACAAGGTCCACACGGCACGCAACGTCAGCGATGCCCAGCGGCGCCTGGTGGAAGAGTCGATCGACTTGACCATCGCCGGTCCCTCGTACGCTCACGAGGCAGGCGTGGTAGAGGTGACGCTTCTCTTTGACGTGCGCGCCGATTTGCCGGTCGTCCTGGTTGCGGACTCCGTCGACACCAATGTCCTCCGTGCGGCCCTGCGGGCGGGCATCAAGGATGTCATCGAGGTTCCCCTGACCACGTCGAAGATCGAAGATGCCTTTGGGCTCATCGAGCAAATCCACCGTCGCGAGGAAGAAGGCCCTGCCAAGCGCAAGATCGGCAAGGTCGTGACCATCATGTCGCCCAAGGGCGGCGCCGGCAAGACGATGACGACAGTGAACACAGCGCTCACGCTCGCCGGCTGGGGCGACCCGTCACGGGTGGTCATCCTCGACGCCGATTTGCAGTTTGGAGACGTATGTATCTCCTTGCAGATCGACCCAAGACACACCATTGTGGACGTCGCCCGGGACATCGACAAGCTCGATGAGGATCTGCTCGACAGTCTGCTGGCCCGGCATGCCTCCGGGATGCGCGTGCTGTCGGCACCGCTGGAGCCGTCACTAGCCGACGAGGTATCCACCCAGGTGGTGGTGAAGTCGATCGGGATGCTCAAGAGGATGTTCGACTACATCGTGATCGACACCGCTCCGTTCCTCGATGAGCCGGTGCTCTCGATTCTCGAGCGTTCCGATGTCGTGCTGCTCGTAGTCGATATGGACCTGCCTGCGGTGAAGAACGCCAAGCTGGCCCTGGACACGCTACGTTTGATCAAGTTCCCGTTCGAGAAGATGAAGCTGGTGTTGAATCGGGTCAATTCCAAGGCACGTCTCGACATCGGTGAGCTGGAACGCTCCCTGGGCCTGGAGGTCCAGGCGGCCGTCTCGTCGGACAAGCTCGTCCCACGTGCGGTCAACGAAGGAGAACCAGTCGTCACTCTGTACCCCCGCAGCAGGGTCGCAAGGGACCTGCGTGGGGTTGCTCAGCTGGCCCTCGACGAGGGTGAGCTAGAAGAGGGTGAAGGTGAAGGCGGGAAGCGCCGATGGTTCAGATGAGTAGGCACCGACCCGGAGGGGACGAAGTATGAGTCTCGCTGATCGCGTCAAGGCCGCAAAAGCCGCAGAAGTGACCGTTGAGGGTCACCGAGAAGAAGTTGTCCAGGAGTTGAGGCGCAAGCTCCACTACAAGGTCGTCGAGGGCCTCGGCCCGATGTTGTACGACCGTCAGATGAGCGACGCCGAACTGAAGCTCCGTGTCATGGAGATGCTCGAGTGGGCGCTCGATCAGGAGGAATCCGTTCCGCTGGCGAGAGCCGATCGGGTTGCGCTCCTGCAGGAGATTGCGGACGATGTCCTCGGCTACGGGCCGATCGATCCCTTCCTCTCGGATGAGGGTATCACCGAGGTCATGGTCAACGGCCCGCACCAGGTATGGGTTGAGCGCGCCGGTAGGTTGAGCCTCTCCGACACCCGGTTCGTGGATGCGACTCACCTCGAGCGCATCATCGAGAAGATCGTCGGTCAGGTGGGGCGTCGCATCGACGAGTCAACACCGATGGTCGACGCCAGGCTTCCCGATGGGTCTCGTGTGAACGCGGTCATCCACCCGCTCGCCATCGGTGGTCCCTATCTCACCATTCGTAAGTTCTCGGCTGATCCTTTCACCGCAGATCAGTTGGTCAGCATGGGTGCGTTCACCGAGCAGGTCTCCGGTTTCATGAGACGCTGCGTCTACGGGCGTCTCAACGTTATCGTCTCCGGTGGTACCGGCTCCGGTAAAACGACTCTGCTTGAATGTGTTGTCGAGCTTCATCCCGGACACCGAGCGCATCATCACAGTGGAGGATGCTGCTGAGCTCCGCCTCAACCAGATGCACGTGCTCTCGCTCGAGGGTCGCCCTGCGAACATCGAAGGCAAGGGACAGGTGACGATACGCGATCTGGTGCGTAACACTCTGCGTATGCGCCCCGACCGTATCGTCGTTGGTGAGGTTCGTGGTGGTGAGGCACTCGACATGCTCCAGGCCATGAACACAGGACATGACGGATCGCTCACCACTGATGCACTCCAACACCCCCCGCGACACCCTCTCTCGTATCGAGACCATGGTGTTGATGGCGGGCATGGAGCTGCCGATCCGGGCAATCCGGGAGCAGGTGTCATCTGCTGTCGATCTCATCGTTCACCTCAACCGGCTGCGTGACGGCACCCGCCGGGTCACCCAGGTGACCGAGGTAGTCGGGATGGAGGGGGACGTGATCACAACCCAGGACCTCTTCTTGTTCGACTACGGCATGGGCATGGACGAGAACGGCATGTACCAGGGTCGGCTCAAGGCGACCGGTATCCGTCCGTCATTCAGCGATCGACTCACGGATTACGGGATCAATCTGCCGGCAGAGCTCTTCGCTCCCGAGCCGTTTGCGGGGCGGAAGTAATGCGTCGCATCATGACACTCGTGCTCGCCTCCGGCAGCTTCATGGCGGTAACCGCGGCTCCTGCGTTTGCGCAGACCTCGGGTACAGAAGGCACGCGGAGCATGATCTTGCTGGCAGGTGCGGCTGGCGCCGGGTTGGCGTTGTTCCTCCTGGTGCTCATTCTGTTCGGCAGCAACGCCGGCGTGGAACGCGATTTACGAGGCCGTCTCGGTGCTCTCTCGGGGGAGGATCAAGATCGTGGGCGCCTGGCCCGGATTCCTCTGCTCCGTCGGTTTGTTTCGGGCGCTGAGGACATCGCCAGGGATCGTGGTTTCATCAACCAGATCGAGACCGCACTCGACCAGGCCAATATCCCGCTTCGTCCCGGCGAGGCAATCGCCGGCATCATCGGGGTCGCGGCCGTGTTCGGGGTAATGGTCATGGTGTACCAGCAGAGCCTCGTTTGGGGCGCAGTTGGCGCGGCGCTCGTCCTCGGTATCTCTGTGGTTCTGATCCAGGGCGTTGCAGCCAGGCACAAGACCAAGTTCGAGAACCAGCTGCCGGACACGCTCAACTTGCTCTCGACGTCTCTGCGATCCGGGTACTCGCTGCTGCAGGCGGTAGAAGCCGTTGCTGCGGAAGCACCCGAGCCGACCTCGCGTGAGTTCGGTCGGGCGATGAATGAGACTCGATTGGGCCGTTCCCCGGTAGCTGCGCTGAAACAGGTAGCGGATCGTATGGAGTCGATCGATTTCGACTGGGCGGTGCTGGCTATCAGCATCCAGCGCGAGGTTGGTGGCAACCTGGCCGAGGTGTTGCAGACTGCGGCCGACACGATGCTGCAGCGAAACCGGCTGCGCCGAGAGATGAAAGCCCTCACTGCGGAGGGTCGGGTGTCTGCTTACGTGCTCGGCGCCCTGCCCGTGTTCTTGTTCTTGTTCTTGTTCACCACTCGTCGGAATTACCTGCAGCCCATGCTCGAGTCGACCACCGGGCTGATGGCCCTAGGTGGAGCCGTGCTGCTGCTGCTGGCAGGGATCTTCTGGCTGAGCAGGATCGTGAAGGTGGATGTCTGATGGACCAAGCAATGTTTGCCGCGATCGCCGTTGGGGTCACGATTGGCGCTGCCGCGATCTTCGTCGGGGGCGGAGTGCTCAAGGCTCGGGCGAGTGCGTCACGACGACTCGCCGGGTTGCGGGAGACCCGTTCCGAGGTTCTCGAGAGAGGGTTCTCCGAGCGTGCGGTTGCGCCGATGTTCCAGGGGGTCGGCCGGTTCTTCATGCGGTGGACGCCGCAGGGATGGGGAGCTCGTGTCGAGAAGCGTCTGATGATCGCAGGCTGGGCCCCACGTCTCGATGGCAGCTCGTGGGCGGCGATCCGGGTGCTGACCATGATTTTCGGAGTCTTGCTCGCCGTCTATGTGAACGGGCAGCTCGAAGGTACGGCCAGGCTGGCGGGAGTGGTGGGATCGCTTGCTATCGGAGCGCTCGGTGCCGAGGCGATTCTCACGCGGCGTGTCGACGAGCGGAAGGCCGGCATGGAGCGGGATCTACCCGATGTGATCGACCTGCTGGTCATCAGCGTTGAAGCCGGTCTCGGATTCGAGGGTGCGCTCGGTCGTGTTGTCCAGAATGTGCCGGGCGAGCTGAGCGATGAGTTCTCGCGGATGCTCCAGGAAACCAGAGTCGGGGTGAGTCGCAACGCAGCGTTGAAGTCGCTCGCCGAGCGTACCGATGTCGACGATCTGAACACGTTCATCATGGCCCTCACCCAGGCTGACGCTTTCGGTGTCTCCATCTCGCGGATGTTGCGCGTTCAAGCAGATGAGATGCGCGTACGTCGCCGCCTCAGGGCACAGGAGCGCGCTTTCGCCGCACCGGTCAAGATGACCTTCCCGTTGGTGCTCTGCATCTTCCCGGGCATCTTCGTCGTCCTGCTGGGGCCAGCCGCGATCCAGATCACCCAGAACATCCTGTAACACGGTGAGCAGGCTGCGGGTCGCTCATCTGCGGTACCTGGTCCCGTTTGTCGCCATAGCCTGGCGAGCCGGGATGCCCATCGGAGATAACTCGTTCCTGTGGCACGTGCGCGCCGGGACCTACCAGCTCGATATGGGCCAGGTATTGACCACCGACCCCTTCTCCTTCACCAAGTTGGGAGCGCCGTGGCGAACACAATCCTGGCTCGCAGAGCTTGGCTACGGATGGCTGGAGCGTGTGACGGGCGGAATCGGCTGGGTTCCGGTAATGAAGTTCGTCGCCATTGCGCTCACGATCGGGTTGTTGGGTCTGGTCGTGCACCGGGCCAACCGTGGGCGCAGCTGGGCGACGGTGGGTGCCATGGTGCTGCTGACCTGGCAGGCATCGTCGTTTGCCGTGGCACGGCCCGCATTACTCGGCTTCGTACTGCTGGCACTCGTCATCGCCATGATGAACTCCCCAAGGAGGGCATTGTGGCTGTTGCCCGCTGTGTTCTGGCTCTGGGCTTCGATACATGCCACGTTCGTCATCGGGCTTGGCTACGTTTTCCTCGATACAATCCGGCGTCGCTCGCCGCGCCAGCTGATCGCGGTCGTCATCTCAGGCCTGGCAACTGCGCTGACGGCGCACGGCCTCGGCACATGGTGGATCCTGCTGAAATTTCTGGAGAACCGACCGGCGCTGTCGTTGATCTCGGAATGGCAGGCGCCCGACTTCTCCAGCGTGCTCGTGATTCCCTTCCTCATCGTGATCGTTGGGCTGTTGGTTGCCGGGGCGCATCGCCGGCTTCGTCCCGATGATCTCTGGCTCGTTGTGCCCTTCCTCATCTTCGGTCTGCTCGCGTCGCGCAACATCTGGCCTGCCGTGATGGTCCTGACGCCGATCGCCATCCGGTTCGATACGCCCGCCCCGACGGTAACGCGACAGGCCGGTGCAGAGTCGACCGTTATCAACTGGGCGATCGCATGTGTCCTGGTTCTGTTGGGTCTTGCCGGACTGGCACGTGGCGCCCCACTCACACCGGAGCGGTTCCCGGCGGCCGCGGCTATCGACAGCCTCGAGCCCGGGCCGCAGTACAACGACAGCGCAGTTGGCGGCTACCTGATCTATGCGGTGTGGCCCGATCGACTCGTATACACCGATGACCGGGCAGAGCTGTATGGGGAGGAGGCAATCCGCCGCTTCCAGGACATCAAACTGGGTATCGGGGTGGAGGAGGAGTTTGCCAGGTACGGCATCAGGCAGGTCATCGTGCAGAGCGACTGGCAGTTGGTGGACTACCTGAAGGCGCACAGTTGGGAAATCCGCTACGAAGATGAGTATTTCATCGTGATCGCCGACCCTGGGCTCACCTAGGAGGTTGGTGATCAGTCACGGTGAGGACTCGCAATGCCCTGAAAGGACCAAGGCGATCGGGGTGTTTTCGAGCCTGAACTCGGGTTCTTCAGCAGCGTCCTAGCCGGCCGGGACCTCTACGCACCGCGGATAGCGCAAAGAAGAGAGGCCCCTGATTGGGGCCTCTCTTTGGTACTTGTCGGTTGTTGGTCTTGTGAGTTACGGCGTCAGCTCGGTGGCGACCGAGTCGAAGTTGCTCGAAACCTGGGTGCCGACCGCGGTGATGGCGATCAGGGCGACGATGGCGATCAGGGCTACGAGCAGTGCGTACTCGACGAGCGAGGCGCCCTCTTCGTCATTCATGAATCTGGTCTGGAATGCGGTCCACAACATCGGGAGCATTGTTTCTTTCCTCCTTGGCAGGTGATCCGGTGCTAACTGTATCGACTCAGCGGGTTGGCTGCATATGGGTCGAACGAATCATATGACCACCGAGAGTGGTTGTATCACCGGTTTGTCAGTAGTCGGATAGCGCAAAGAAGAGGGGCCCCTGATGGGGCCTCTCTGGTACTTGTCGGTTGTTGGTCTTGTGGGTTACGGCGCCAGCTCGGTGGCGACCGAGTCGAAGTTGCTGGAAACCTGGGTGCCGACCGCGGTGATGGCGATCAGGGCCACGATGGCGATCAGGGCTACGAGCAGTGCGTACTCGACGAGCGAGGCGCCCTCTTCGTCATTCATGAAACGGTTCTGGAATGCGGTCCACAGACGGAGCATTTCTTTCTTCCTCCTTGGCAGGGTGATCCTCTCGATTTATCGGCAAGGGTGTTGTGACCTTGATAGGTCGATCGGCCTATATGGATCGGGGTGGCTCTCAGCGATGAATGCCGAGTCGGATCGCCTCGACCACGGCCTGGGCTCGGTCGGTGATCGCCAGCTTCTCGTAGATGCTGGCGAGATGGTTCTTGACCGTCTTCTGGGAGATGAAGAGCTGATCGGCCAGGTCCTCGGTGCTGCTGACCCCGGAGGCAAGCATCTTGAGCAGCTCGCGTTCTCGCGCCGTCAACGCGGCGGCTCCCTCATCGAGGATCGGCTGGCGATGTTGATCGAGGATCGCCGGCGTCTGGGACTCATCCATGATCAGTGACCCTGCTGCGACGGCCCTGATCGCGGCGGCGAGATCGGGTAGCGGTGAGGATTTGGAGAGGAACCCTCTGGCGCCTGCGGCCTCTGCCTTCTTTCGCTGCGTCTCGTCGGCATGCATAGTCACCACGATTGCCGGTGGTCCCCCTTCGAGCTTGCGCAGAGCCCCGATACCGCTGAGCCTGGGCATCTCGATGTCGACCAGAATGACGTCGGGAGTTGATCTCTCCAGCTCGTCGAGCAGCTCACGTCCGTCGGCGACGCTCGCGATCACCTCGATGTCGGGGATGCTGTCGAGGGCCTGCGAGAGGCCCTCTCTCATCATGGTGTGGTCGTCGGCGATGACGATCTTGATACTCATGTCACTCCGCCTCCCATGTGATCGTAACGCGACTACCTCGCACAGGGTCGGAATCGATGGAGAGAGCACCGCCGATCTGACGGGCACGTTCCCTCATCCCGAGCACGCCGTAGTGCCCGGTGGGTAGCTCATCCGGGTCGAATCCCGAGCCATTGTCCGTGATCGTGATGCTGCCCCGATCACGGTCCACGTCGCCTTCGATCGAGAGGCTGGTGGCTCCGGAGTGCTCGATGGCGTTGCGCACGGCCTCGGTGAGGATGGCGCGGAGCTCGACTGCGACGGCGGGTCGGGGTGGTCGATTCTCCTGAATCGAGATCGTGATCTCGGGGCCGGAGCCTGCCTCGGAGGCGACGATCTCGTGGGCCTGCTCGACGATGGAGGCCACGTTGTCATGGCGAAGATCACGCACTGTTGTGCGTACCTCCTCGACGAGGGAGGTCACCGCCTCCCTGGTGCCCTCGAGATGGCGAACCAGATCGGCATCGTCTGTTGCCTGGTAGATGAGCATGTCGAGGCGTAATCCCAGTGAGGCGAGTCCCGGCCCGATGTTGTCATGCAACTCACGGGCAAGGCGAACCCGTTCCTCGTAAACCGTCCTGTGGGCGATTCGTTGCACGATAGCGACGTTGTCGAATGCCAAGCCGAGCTGGCTGACGATCGGTTGAATTGCCGGGAGGTGGTCATGCAGGTCGTAGTCGGGGTCCGGCCACAACTCCATGACGCCGAGCTGCTCGCCGCGCATCTCTATGACGAAACGCTGTGGCTCCCTGGATGGATCGGCATCGCCACGGGCGGCGACTACCACGGCATCGCCGTCCTCACGGAGCAGGCTCACACGTCCCGCCTGGAACGGCACGGTTGCGGCCAAGTCGCGCAACGCAACGGTCCCGATCGTCACCGGGTTGAGCTCCTGGGTGTTGGCGAGCTCGGAGAGGCTGGTGAGGAGCGTGTGTGCGCTCTGGATCCGCTCGACCCGGGCGGTGGCCGCCTGCAGCTCGACGTTTCGCTCTTGGGTCTCTGTGAGCAGCCGGCGGACCTGGGTGAATGTGATGACGATGAGAATGTAGAGAAAGGCGGAGCGCAGCGTCGACGGATCCAAGAGCGGCTGATCGAAGGCTCGGGCGATCACAAACAAGCCGACCACGGCTAGAGCCCCGGTCTCGTATGCGATCCTGGTGCTCAGGAAGCTCGCGGCGAATAGCGGCACGCCAGCCAAGTAGATGACGTAGATGGAATCGCCGCCACCTGTGAGTGCCAGCGATACCAGCGAGACGACGACACCGATCACAGCCAGGAGCTCACCCCACTGCTCCGAGTTGCGCCGCCGGTTGGGGACGACCTGCATCGTGACGACCCACGCACCTGCGAGCAACGCAGAAATCCCGACCGAGGCCGTCACCCCATATACGACGGCAGTAACGATCACCGAGAGGGTCAGCGACGCCCACAAGACGGCACTCAAGAGCCAGTCGAGCCTCTGTTCCCACGGATCGCGCGCGGTGAGCATCGCCACAGGGTACAGTCAAGGAGGTGACTGGCGTTGACAATGTCTCGCATCCGCTCCGGGTGATCGTGACCGGCGGGATCGGCAGTGGGAAGTCCACCGTGCTGCGCGTTCTCCAAGACCTGGGTGCCGTGATCATCGAGGCAGATCGGATCGGCCGTGAGATCCTCGAGCCGGGTGGAGCGGCCTTCGCCGCGGTAGCGGCCCGGTGGCCCGAGGTGGTTGCCGATGGCGTTATCGACCGGGCAAAGCTAGCCGCAATCACCTTCGCTGACCCTGGCCAGCTCGAAGAATTGGAGTCGATCTCGCACCCCCTGATCGCGGCGGAGATCGCCAAGAGAGTGGCAGCAGCCGGGGACAGGGATGTGGTACGTGGAGGTCCCGCTGCTGTCGGATATCGCCGGGCTCGGTTGGTACCGGATCGTGATCGATGCGCCGCAGGTGATCCGCGTGCAGCGAGCGATCGATCGTGGCCTGGATCCTGACGATGTGGTCCGCCGCATGGAGGCGCAGCCTTCCCGGAGGGAGTGGCTGGCAGCAGCAGATGCAGTGATCGAGAATCGGGGAACGATTGCAGAACTGGCGCAGCGGGTGAGTGAGCTGTGGTTGCGTCTGCAGGCGGCCCGCCGGCGACACGAGGCGTAGCTTCTTGTCACAGTGGCCGAGTACGCTGGCGCGATGCGTCCCTTCAAGGTTCATAGTGATTTTTCGCCGGCCGGAGACCAGCCTGAGGCAATCGCCAAGCTGGCGGAGGGCATCGAGCGTGGCGACCGATTCCAGACCTTGCTGGGGATCACCGGCTCGGGCAAGTCGGCGACGATCGCCTGGTTGATCGAACAGGTGCAGCGCCCGACGCTCATCCTGGCGCCCAACAAGGCCCTTGCCGCCCAATTGGCAAACGAGTTCCGGGAGTTCTTCCCCGAGAACCGGGTCGAGTACTTCGTCAGCTACTACGACTACTACCAGCCGGAGGCGTACATCGCTCAGACCGACACCTACATCGAGAAGGAGTCGACGATGAACGATGAGATCGACCGGCTCCGCCACTCAGCCACGGCAGCCCTGCTCACCAGGGAAGACGTGGTCATCGTTGCTTCCGTGTCGGCGATCTACGGTCTCGGGTCTCCCGAGCAATACGAGGGCCGTCTGCTGCAGGATGATCCGGGGCGTCGAGTACCCGCTCCAGGATGCGGTGCGGCGGCTGGTCGATATCCAATACGAGCGCAACGAAGTCAATCTGGTGCGTGGGAAGTTCCGGCTCAAGGGCGATACTCTCGAGGTGTTCCCCGCCTACGAGGAGACGATCTACCGCATCGAGTACTTCGGCGACGAGATCGACAGGATATTGAGGATGAACCCCGTGACCGGGGAGATCCTCGAGGAGATGCGAGAAGTGATGGTTTACCCGGCGACCCACTACGTGGCCGGGCAGGAGAGGATGCTCCGGGCCGTCGCCGACATCGAGGTCGAGTTGCACGAGAGGCTCCAGGAGCTCGAGAAGCACAACAAGCTCCTCGAGGCGCAGCGGCTACGGATGCGCACCTCCTACGACATGGAGATGATGCGTGAGATCGGTACCTGCGCCGGCATCGAGAACTACTCGCGCCATCTCGATGGGCGTGAGGCGGGGAGCCCTCCCTACACGCTCCTCGACTACTTCCCGGACGACTACCTCACGATCATCGACGAGAGCCACGTCACCGTTCCTCAGATCCACGGCCAGTATGCGGGTGACCGGAGCCGCAAGGAGGTCCTCGTAGAGCACGGCTTCCGGCTGCCTTCTGCGATGGACAACAGGCCGATCACATTCGAGGAATGGTACGAGCGGACCAATCAGTGTGTTCTGCTGTCTGCCACACCGAGCCGGTGGGAGTTGGAGAACTCGACGCAGGTGGTTGAACAGGTGATCCGGCCCACGGGTCTCGTCGATCCCGAGGTGATCGTCAGGCCGACCAAGGGTCAGATCGACGATCTCATCGAGGAGATCCAGCTTCGGGCGGAGCGGGATCAGAGAGTTCTGGTGACCACACTCACCAAGAAGATGTCCGAGGATCTCACGGACTACCTGCTCGAGCTCGGTGTCAAGGCGCGCTATCTCCACTCCGACATCGACACTCTGGAGAGGGTGCAGATCCTCAGCGAGCTCCGGCTCGGTGAGTACGACGTTCTCGTTGGGGTGAACCTGCTCCGGGAGGGTCTCGACCTCCCCGAAGTCACCCTGGTGGCCATTCTCGATGCCGACAAGGAAGGGTTCCTCCGATCACAGACTTCGCTGGTGCAGACCATCGGACGTGCGGCCCGGAACGTAGAGGGGCAGGTGATCATGTACGCAGATTCGGTCACCGATTCGATGCAGTGGGCGATCAGCGAAACCAATCGTAGGCGTCACCTCCAGATGGAGTTCAACGAGGCGCACGGCATCGACCCCCAGACCATCAGGAAGAAGGTCAGCGACATCCTGGCGCTGGTGCAGAGCTCTGATTCTCCGTCGTCCGACCGGCGAGTGCGAGAGAACAGGGAGCGCAAGCCTCTCGATCTGGGAACATCCGATCTTCGCAGGCTCATCCAGAGCCTCGAGGAGGAGATGCACGAAGCCGCGACGGAGTTGCGCTTCGAGTATGCAGCCAGGCTTCGTGACGAAGTGTTGGAGTTGAAGAAAGAGCTGCGGGAAGTGTCGGAGGCCGCTCGCTAGAGGTGTGTTGAGGGCGCACGCGGTATCGTCTCCCCGGTGAGCTCGAGCAACGACCCTACTGCGACCTGGCGACTTCGCGTCTACCCGCTCGCAGTCCTCGCGACACTCGGGATCGTGTTGCTCGTTGCCACCGTCCGCTACGACGTTGGTGATCCCGACACGCGTCTCGGCGGCGACTATCCGTCGTTCTATGCGGCGGGCTCGATTGTTGCGAGTGGAGCTTCCGATGAGCTGTACAGCCCGGAGCGTCAGCAGGCGGAGCAGGCGGGTCTCATCGACGACGAGGGCGGATATCTCTATTTCTCTTACCCACCGTTTGTCGCAGGCGCGTATGCGCTGCTGGCACTGCTCGGGTACCAGTGGTCCTTTCTGCTGCACACCCTGCTCATGACCGGTGCTCTCGCCGGTGCCATTTGGGCGTTGCGGCCATGGCTGAAGGGGACGGGGCTGCCGTTTGCAGCGCTGCTGGTCGTCGCTCTGGCCTTTCAGCCCGTGCTCACGGCCGTGGTAGGCGGGCAGAACACCATGCTCAGCCTTCTGCTGTTTGCGCTGGCGGCCCGCTTCGATCACGAGGATCGCCCGTTCGCCGCAGGATTGGCCGCAGCGGTCCTTCTCTTCAAGCCGCAGTTCGGGATCGTCGTGCTCCCTCTGCTGGTGGTGGGGAGACGCTGGCGAATGCTCGGAGGGTGGGCAGTGGGGGCCCTTGCTCTCTTTGCGGCATCGACTTTGGTGATGGGGGGAAACTGGCTGAGCTACTGGTGGGAGCAGGCAGGTGCCTTCCGCGACTTGAACGCGTCGGCAAACGGCGCGAACTTCATATCCGTACCGGGATTCCTCGAGAATCTCCTCGGGACAGGGTCACGCGGCGCCTTCCTGCTCGGGTATGGGCTCGCCGCCGCGATCGGTGCGGTGGTGGCATGGGAATGGTGGCGGCGCGCCCGACCATCGAACGCTCTCTGGCGCTGGGCATTGGCAGGCGGTGCTGCAATGTTGGCAGCGCCACAAACGCTCTTCTACGACGCCGGGCTCCTGTTGCTCGTGCTCGTGGCCATCCTCCCCAAGCTATCGCACCCAGGTGCAGTTGTTGCCGCTGTTGTGCTGGTGTCGTGGCTACAGGCGCTGGGATCCGGCTTGGGGTGGTCGCCACTGGGCCCGCTCGGGTTCACTGCCTTCCTGGCAGTCGTGATCTGGCGGACAAGGTCTGCCGGGGTTGCCGCCGGCGCCTCTTGATGGGAGCAGGCTGATCCGAGCGCAGGCCGCCCGCCGTTCTTGTCATACCCCCTAACTACAATCGCCGCGCGACGGCAATCTGACGCCAGAGGACGGCAAACGGGTGGGAAGCAACGACATCGTTATCAAAGGTGCTCGCGAGCACAACCTCGACGATATTGACCTCGTCCTACCGCGCGATGAGATGATTGTCTTCACGGGTCTGTCCGGCTCCGGGAAGTCGTCGCTCGCGTTCGACACGATCTACGCCGAAGGGCAGCGGCGCTATGTAGAGAGCCTGTCGGCATATGCCAGGCAGTTTCTCGGGCAGATGGACAAACCGGACGTCGATTTCATCGAGGGTTTGTCTCCGGCGATCTCGATCGATCAGAAAACCGCCAGCCGCAACCCACGTTCCACTGTCGGCACAGTTACCGAAGTGCACGACTATCTGCGCCTGCTCTACGCCCGCATCGGCATTCCCCACTGCCCCAAGGATGGTTCCGTTGTCTCCCGGCAGACACCTCAGCAGATAGTCGACCAGATCCTCGACCTACCGGAAGGTACGCGGTTCCAGGTGCTCGCCCCGGTAGTCCAGGGCCGGAAGGGCGAGTACGAGACTCTGCTCGCCGATCTGCGCAAGGATGGGTACAGCAGGGCACGCATCGACGGCGAGGTCCACGATCTGGCAGGGGAGATCAAGCTCGATCGCTACTACCAGCACACGATCGAGGTGGTCGTGGATCGTTTGGTGCGCAAAGACGGTATCGAGCAGCGGCTCACCGAGTCCCTGGAGACGGCACTCGGCCTCGCCGAGGGGGTTGCTCTTATCGATGTCATCGATGGGCCGATGCTCACCTTCAGCCAGGACTTTGCCTGCCCTGTATGCGGTCTTTCCTTCGAAGAGCTGCAACCGCGCAACTTCTCGTTCAATAGTCCCTACGGCGCATGCACCGTGTGCAGTGGGATCGGTACCCGGTATCAGGTAGACGAGGAGCTCATCGTCCCTCATCCCGACCGGAGCCTGGGGGAGGGTGCCCTCGCCCCGTGGGCGGGCCGGTATCGGATGGGCTATATGCAGCGGCTGGTTGCTTCGGTTGCCTCGGCAGAGGGGATCGATATGGATCGCCCGTTCAGCGAGTTGAGCAAGCCTGACCGGGACCTGATGCTCAACGGGGCAGGAGGCAAGCCCTATCCGGTCGTCTACCAGAATCGGTTCGGACGCAAGCGGCAGTACGAGACCGTGTACGAGGGCGTGATCCCCTGGTTGGAGCGGCGCTATCGGGAGAGCGAGTCCGAGGGTGCGCGGTCCCAGTACGAGCAGTTCATGAGGGAGGTGCCCTGTCGTGCCTGCGGCGGTGGCCGGCTCAACGAGGTGTCTCTCGCAGTGACTGTTGCAGGTAAGTCCATCTTCGAAGTGTCCACGATGCCGCTGCGCCGGGCCGTAGATTGGATCGACGAGCTGGAGTTGAGCGAGCGCGACCTGAAGATCGCCCGGCTCGTGATCAAGGAGATCCGGGCCAGGCTCTCCTTTCTGGTTGATGTCGGCCTCGACTACCTGACTCTGATGCGGGGCGCCGCGTCCCTGGCAGGCGGCGAGGCGCAGCGGATTCGTCTTGCGACTCAGATCGGCTCGGGACTGGTCGGGGTGCTCTACATACTCGACGAGCCCTCGATCGGATTGCACCAGCGGGACAACCAGCGGCTCATCGAGACGTTGCTGCGGTTGCGTGACCTGGGGAACACGCTGATCGTCGTCGAGCACGACGAGGAGACGATCCGGGTTGCGGATCACATCGTCGACATAGGTCCCGGGGCGGGGGCACACGGCGGGCGGATCGTCGCCCAGGGTGATCTCGATGCGATCATGAGCGCCGCAGACTCACTGACCGGGGACTACCTGGCCGGGAGAAGGGAGATCGCGGTGCCCGAGGTGCGGCGGATCGGCACCGGGGGAGTCATCACCGTCGAAGGCGCGTCGGAGAACAACCTGGACGACATCACCGTTGAGTTCCCGCTCGGCAAGCTCACCGTGGTCACCGGTGTCTCCGGCAGCGGGAAGTCATCGCTCGTCCAGGAGATACTCTCCAAGGGCCTTCACCACGAGCTGCACGGTGCGCACCAGCTCCCCGGCAGGCACCGGCGCATCAGGGGATTCGATCAGATCGACAAGATCATCAACATCGATCAGAGCCCCATCGGGAGGACGCCCCGCTCCAATCCGGCGACGTACACCAAGGTATTCGATCGGATCAGGGAACTGTTCGCGGCGACATCGGATGCCAGGATGCGCGGGTACAAGCCTGGCCGGTTCTCGTTCAACGTCTCCGGTGGCCGGTGCGAGACCTGCAAAGGTGACGGCACCATCAAGATCGAGATGCACTTCCTCCCGGACGTCTATATCCCGTGCGAGGTGTGCAAGGGCCGCCGGTACAACCGGGAGACGTTGCAGATAACGTTCAAGGGACACTCCATCGCAGATGTCCTCGACATGTCGGTGGAGGCTGCGGTTCACTTCTTCGAGAATCAACCCAGGATCGCCAGAGTGATGCAGACGCTCTTCGACGTTGGGCTCGGCTACATCACACTCGGTCAGCCGGCACCAACTCTGTCGGGTGGTGAGGCGCAGCGGGTCAAGCTCGCCTCCGAACTGGGCAAGCGGTCGACCGGGCAGACGTTCTATGTGCTCGACGAACCGACGACGGGGCTGCATTTCGAGGATGTGCGCAAGCTGTTGCAGGTGCTGCATCGTCTCGTGGACGCCGGGAATACCGTTGTCGTCATCGAGCACAACCTCGACGTGATCAAGACCGCCGACTGGATAATCGACCTCGGCCCCGAAGGAGGCGAGGACGGTGGCAGGGTGGTCGCCGTCGGCACACCCGAAGATGTGGCTGCAGTATCCGACTCGTACACCGGCAAGTTCCTCCGCGAGCTACTACCGGGATAGGGGCTCGTCTTGGAGCACCACAACGACAACGAATGGAATCACCACGCCGAGTGGTGGCTGACGCAAGTCGAGGACGACCCCATCTACCGGTCCGACGTCATCCCGCTGGTGGCGCGGATGCTGGCGGGAGTCTCGGGGACGATGCTTGATCTCGGCTGCGGAGAAGGCCAGGTGATGGCGCTCTTTCCCGGTCGTGTCATCGGATGTGACATATCGGGCCGCCTGCTCCGTCGTGCGGCGCGGCGTGGGCCCGTGGTGCGTGCCGAGCTTCCCGATCTCGGCTGGCTGCGATCGGGCGCGGTCGATGCGGCATATCTGGTGCTCGTGATCGAGCATCTGAGCGACCTGGAGATTCTGGCAACGGCATCACGAGTGGTGCGACCGGGCGGCAACCTCGTGCTTGTGATGAATCACCCGGCGTTCACGGCCGCAGGGTCGGGACCGATCCTCGATCAGACCGACGGAGAGATCTTGTGGCGATGGGGCGAATACTTCGAAGTAGGCACGACCCAGATGGCGGCTGCCGGCGTCGATGTGATCTTTCATCACCGCCCGCTCGCCACCATCCTCAACACGGCGGCGGCCGCGGGCTGGAAACTGGACGAGCTGGTGGAGACGGGTTTCAGCGAGGCCGCGTTAGCAGCCGAACCTGGATATGTTGGTCAGGAGCAAATGCCGCGACTACTTGGAGCGCGCTGGGTGAACACTCAAGGTAGTTGAGGTGTCGGCCGATACATGCATTTGACCAAGGAGGACACATGGACGGTTTCTACGTCGCCTACGAATATGGGAGTGGTGCGGCCTGGGCATTCGTGAAGGCCGACACGGCAGCCGATGTTGTCGCCGAGTGGCCTGAGGTCGAGGTCTACGAGACACCGCCGGAGTGGATGACAGTCGAGGATCTCCATCAAGTCAGGCGCCATGCAGTTGTCGACATCAAGACCGCGTCGGGCGTCGACGAGATTCTCGAAGCAAGTCGCCGTCTCGGCATGGCTGTTGCCTCTTAGCTGACTCCCCTCGGGATCACCGCACCGATCGGCATGAACCGTGCGCGGCAGCGCACAGAGTCTGTCGTAGCATCGGTGTATGCAGCGACCTCCCGCATCGTCCATTCCCGACGGCCCCGGTGTTTACCTCTTCAAGGGTCCCGACGGGCGTGTGCTCTACATTGGCAAGGCGAAATCGCTCCGCAAGCGTCTCGCCAACTACTTCGGCGCCGATTTGCCGGCGCGTACCGAGCGGATGGTCTCCTCGGCACAGTCCATCGACTGGATAGTCACCGACACCGAGGTGGATGCGCTCATGCTCGAGTACACGCTCGTCCAGAAGCATCAGCCACGATTCAACATCAAGCTGCGTGACGACAAGAGCTTTCCCTACCTGGCGCTCACTCTCTATCAGGATTGGCCCCGAGTGATGGTGATGCGAGGCAAGCGTCGCAAAGGGGTCCAGTACTTTGGACCGTATGCCCATGCCTATGCCATCAGGCAGACACGTGACCTGTTGTTGCGAACGTTCCCGATCAGATCGTGCACAGACACCAAATTCAAGAGCCACCAATCGCTGGGGCGTCCCTGTCTCCTCTATCACATCGAGCGTTGCTCAGGCCCATGTGTCGGTGAAGTCACCGCCGAGCAGTATCAGGAGTATTTGGAGGGGATGGCCGCGTTTCTCGACGGTGACCGGAAGGACTTGATCTCGCAGCTCCGGGGCGAGATGCACGACGCCGCCTCCCGACTCGAATACGAGCACGCCGCCCGGTTGCGAGATCAGATTGGCTCTGTCGAAAAGGCCCTGCAGAGACAGGAGCTGGTCTCGAATCGCCCCGAGACCTTTGACCTCATCGCCGTCGAAGATGACGAGCTGGAGGCGGCCGTCGTTGTGCTCAACGTCACCAGAGGGCGGCTCACGGGTCGGAGGACCAGCATCATCGACAAGGTTGAAGATGTGACCAGCGCCGGGCTCATCGAGATCGTGCTGCGCCAGCAATATGGTGGGGAGACTCCTCCGAGCCTGATAGCCGTGCCGGAGGCGCCGGACGACGCCGAGCTGTGGCAGGACTGGTTGAGCAGGCTTCGCGGGTCAAACGTGGAGCTGCGGGTCCCGCAGCGAGGCTCGAAGCGCCGGCTGCTCGACACGGCGCATGCCAACGCCCGTGAGGAATTCGCCCGGCACCGGATGAGACGGGCCTCTGATCACAATGCCAGAGCGAAGGCGCTGCGTAGCCTCCAGCAGCATCTCGGCATGGACGACGCCCCGTTGCGCATCGAGTGCTACGACATATCGACGATTCAGGGAACGAGCACGGTTGCCTCGATGGTGGTCTTCGAAGATGGGCTCCCCAAGAAGTCCGAGTACCGCAAGTTCAAGATCAAGACGCTGAGTGGGCAAGATGATTTTGCCGCCATGGAAGAGGTCCTGCGGCGCCGATTCGGCGCATATCTGGCGGACCTGGATCGTCCCGTCGAAGACCGAGGGAAGTTTGCCTATCCACCGTCTCTGGTCATCATCGACGGTGGGGCAGGGCAGCTCGGCCGAGCGGTAAAGGTGCTCGATGAGTTCGGGTTGGACATCCCGGTTGCCGGTCTGGCGAAGCGGCTCGAGGAGGTGTATCTGCCCGGGGGAGAGACCCCGTTGCTGATCCCGCGTGGCGAGGAAGCTCTCTATCTGCTCCAGAGCGTACGTGACGAGGCCCATCGGTTCGCCATCACGTACCATCGCAAGCTGAGGAGCAAACGTATGGTTGACTCAGTGCTGGATTCCGTGCCCGGGATCGGGCCGAGAAGGAAGAAGGACCTGCTGCGCCATTTCGGCTCGCTGAAACGGCTGCGCGGTGCCTCGGTGGAAGAAATCGCCGAAGTCGTCCCAAATCCGGTCGCTGAGGAGTTGGCGGCCGCGCTAGAAGGAAGAGGGAGCTGAGAGTGAGCCAACCAAGAGCGGTGATCATCACCGGCATGTCGGGAGCGGGACGATCCCAGGCAGCCAACGTGATGGAGGACCTCGGGTACTTCGTCGTCGACAACCTTCCCGCAGAGATGATCAAGTTCCTCATCGATCAGATCGGTGTCCCCGAAGGCAAGCGGGAGAAGGTGGCGGTGGTCGTCGATACCAGGGGTGGTGTCACCCACGATGCGCTCGAGGAAGCGTTGCATAGCCTGCTCCAGCGCAGTGTTCCCACCACGGTCCTGTTCATGGATGCCGACGACGCGACGCTCGAAGCGACGGTTCGAGGAGACAAGACGCAGCCATCCGATCAGCAAGGGAACATTGGCCGAGCGGATCGCTACTGAGCGGAGCGCGTTCGAGGAGATCAGGGGGCTGGCCGACGTGATCATCGACACCACCGACCTCAATGTGCACGAGTTGCGTGATCGGGTCGTCAAGGCCTTCGAGGGGCCCAGAGCGCGACGGAGACTCCATGTTGACGTCATCTCGTTTGGCTTCAAGAAAGGAACCCCGCGCGTTGTCGATCTGTTGCTCGACGTCCGCTTCCTCCCGAATCCCCATTGGATCCCGGCACTTCGCCCTTTGACAGGCCACGACCAGGAGGTCCGCGATCACGTGTTGGCCAGTGACGGTGCGCAGGAGTTCATCGACAAGACCATGGACCTGTTGGGATTCCTGCTCCCACGATACGAAGCCGAGGGCAAGGCATACCTCACTATCGGGATCGGCTGCACCGGTGGCCGTCACCGTTCGGTTGCTCTCGCAGACGAGATAACAGGTCGATTGAACAAAGCTGGATTTGCGGCAAATGTCACGCATCGTGATACCCCGGACGGTGCGGCGTGATGTCGTGAATACTCCACTCACCCAGGAGCTCGAGCAAGCACTTGCCGCTTCAGGCAACGGCCCGCACGTGGTCGCCATCGGTGGCGGCAAAGGTCTGGCGACCGCTCTGCACGCAATCCAACGTTATGCGGGGCGGATCGATGCCATCGTGACCGTCGCGGACGACGGAGGCTCCTCCGGGCGGTTGGCGCCCGGCCTGGAGATCCCGCCCCCCGGAGACATCAGGAAGTGCCTTTTGGCCCTCGCCCCGGGCGATTCGGTGTGGAAGGACCTCTTCGAGTATCGCTTTGACGCCTCGGATGTGAGCGGTCACTCGCTCGGCAACCTGATCATCGCGTCGCTTGCCGATCTGACCGGGGATTTTCGCTCGGCGTTGCGGGCAGCCGAGACCCTGCTCGGATCGGTTGGCTCAGTCATCCCGGTATCGCCACAGCGTATGCACATCGAGGCAGTTGTCGACGGCGCTGATGTCGTGGGCCAGGTGGCACTTGCGTTGAGCCGGGGACACGTCGAGGAGATGCGGCTGGTGCCGACCGACGCCGTCGCTAGTGACGAGGCGGTCATGGCCATCGAGCAGGCCGACCAGATCGTTGTCGGACCGGGCAGCCTCTATACGTCGGTGCTGGCAGCGCTACTGGTCCCGGGGATCGTCGACGCCGTCAACCGTGCCAGGGGACGTCTGGTCTATGTCGCAAATATCAGCACTCAGGACGGCGAGACGCTGGGCATGGACGGCGCCGATCACTTAGATGCACTTATGACAATGAGTCGACTGAGGCCCCCTGCTGCTATCGTCGCGAATGAGACGTCAGTGACGTTTCCGCCTCCGCTGGAAGCGCTTGCAGTCGATGCGGAGGTAATGGCAACTTACGGTGTAGACGTTGTCTCCGGGGATTTTGTGGACTGTCTCCTCGACGGTCCCGCGACACGATCCCGTGCGCCTCGGCGGCGCTCTGGCGCGTCTCATCTGAAAACAGACGACACGAAGGAACCTCATGAAGGTAGCTATCAACGGCTTTGGCCGTATTGGACGTAACTTCTTCCGTTCGGCGAAGAAGAACGGCGCCGATTTCGACATGGTGGCGGTGAACGATCTCACCGATGCCGAAGACGCTCGCCCATCTTCTCAAGTACGACAGCGTCCACGGCATCTACCCGGGCACCATTGAGGTCGTTGACGGCGACCTCGTCGTCGACGGGGACCGCTTCAAGGTCTACTCGGAGCGTGATCCTGAGAATCTGCCATGGGGCGACCTCGGTGTCGACGTCGTCATCGAGTCCACCGGAATCTTCACGCAGCAAGGAAGGCGCCTCGAAGCATCTGAATGCCGGCGCCAAGTACGTGGTGATCTCGGCGCCGTCGGGTGATGCCGACATCTCGGTCGTGCTCGGCGTCAACGACGATGAGCTCGATCCGTCTGTGCACAAGAGTCATCTCGAACGCTTCTTGCACGACGAACTGCCTCGCACCGATGGTGAAGGTGCTCGACGATGCCTTCGGCATCGATCGGGGCATGCTCACAACGATCCACGCCTATACGAACGACCAGGCGATTCTCGACGCCCCGCACAAGGACCTGCGCCGGGCCCGCAACGCAGCCACCAACATCATCCCGACCTCGTCCGGCGCGGCCAGGGCGATCGGCAAGGTCTTCCCGAGCCTCGACGGCAAGCTGCAGGCGATGGCGATGCGGGTTCCGGTCTCGGACGGGTCTGCAACCGACCTCGTCGTCACATTGAAGAGAGACGTGACCCTCGATGAGGTGAATGGTGCATTCAAGGCCGCGGCCGACGGTCCCCTGAAGGGCGTCCTCCGCTACACAGAGGACAAGATCGTGTCCGGCGACATCGTCGGCGATCCGCACTCGTGCATCTACGACGCCTCGGCGGCGATTGTGCCCGGCGACAACATGATCAAGGTGCTCGGCTGGTACGACAACGAGTGGGGTTACTCGAGCCGCCTCGTCGATCTGGTCAAGCGACTCGGCTGAATAGAAACGATCATGACGAATCTCCCAACGCTCGACTCTCTGAGAGTCGAAGGGAAGACCGTGCTCGTGCGTTCAGATCTGAACGTGCCGTTGGATGACGGGGAGGTGGCCGACGATTTCCGGATCGGGGCAAGCCTCCCCACCATCCGGGCGCTGCTCGACCGCGGAGCCAAGGTGGTTGTATGCAGCCATCTCGGCCGCCCCAAGGGGATCGATGAAGCGTTCCGGATGGATCCGGTGGGCAGACGTATGTCCCAGCTCGGCGGTTTTCCGGTGAACAAGCTCGACGTCGTGGCCGGTCCCGAGGCAGAGGCGGCCATCTCGGCCACCGATGCAACGACGGTAACGCTGCTCGAGAACACCCGGTTCGAGCCCGGGGAGACGAAGAACGATCCGGAGCTGGCAGACAGATTGGCCCGATTGGCGGATTTGTTCGTGCTCGATGCATTCGGCTCTGCCCATCGTGCCCATGCCACGACGGTCGGCGTCGCCGAGCGACTTCGTTCCGCCGCCGGCCTGCTGCTCGCCAAGGAGGTCGAGTCACTGTCGGTCCTCCTGGGAGATCCGGATCGTCCCTACCTGGTGATCCTGGGTGGCGCAAAGATATCCGACAAGCTTGCTGTGATGGAGCATCTGCTCCCTCGGGTAGACGAGATGATTGTGGGCGGTGGCATGTGCTTCACGCTGTTGCGGGCGCAGGGCTACGAGGTGGGGAGCTCTCTGGTGGAGGAGTCCATGCTCGAAGTAGTCGGTGGTCTGCTGGCCGGTGAGCACGGTCACAAGATCTCTTTGCCGAGCGACATTGTCGTTGCCACGGCGTTTGCTCGAGGACGCCGATCACGAGGTGGTCGCCGTTGATGCCATCCCGGCGGACATGATGGGCCTTGACATCGGGCCTGCCTCGATCGCCGCGTTCAAGACTGTGATCGACGGTGCGGCCAGCGTGTTCTGGAATGGGCCTATGGGTGTTTTCGAGTGGGAGGCATTCCGTGCGGGAACCGCGGGCGTCGCCGCGGCCCTTGCCGAGACCGATGGGTTCACCGTCATCGGTGGCGGTGACAGCGTGGCGGCGATCCGAATGCTCGGCCGGGAAGACCAGATATCACACGTCTCGAGTGGCGGCGGCGCCGGGCTGGAATTGCTCGAAGGCAAGGTACTACCGGGCGTAGCAGCCCTGGAGAGGTGGAATGATGCGTAAGGACCTGATTGCAGGTAACTGGAAGATGCATGCAACGCATCTCGAGGCTATTCAAATGGTGCAGAAGCTCAGCTACCGGCTCGAGCCGTCGGATTACGAGCGGGTTGACGTTGTGGTGTGTCCGCCGCTTACCGCGCTGCGGTCGGTGCAAACCGTCATCGAGTCGGATCACCTCGAAATCAGTCTCGGTGCACAGCACTGCTTCTATGAGGAGAAAGGTGCCTTCACCGGCGAGGTGTCTCCCCAGATGCTCTCCAAGCTGTCGGTGTCTTACGTGATCGCCGGGCACTCCGAGCGCCGGCAGATCTTCAAGGAGACCGACGAGGACGTCAACAAGAAGGTGAAGGCGATCTTCGACGAGGGCATGACCCCGATCATGTGCTGCGGGGAGACCGAGGATGAGCGCGAGCAAGGTCTCACCGAGGAGAAGGTCGGATCGCAGGTCCGGCTCGGTCTTCAGGGACTGACCTCCGAGCAGGTGGCGGCCATGGTCATTGCCTACGAGCCGATCTGGGCTATCGGTACCGGCAAGACCGCCAGTGCCGACGACGCCGGTGACATGTGCACGTTTGTGCGCAACACAGTCGCTGAGATTTTCGGAGAGGCCGCTGACTCGGTCAGAATCCTGTACGGGGGGTCGGTGAAGCCGGGCAACATCGCAGGGCTGATGGCCAAGCGCGACATCGACGGTGCCCTGGTAGGTGGCGCATCACTCGACCCGGACAGCTTCGCCGGGATCGTCAGGTATTGGCTGTAGCAGCCGACAACTCGACACAATCGCCTTGCATTTTCTCCCTGAACTAGCGCGTTGAGCGGGAACGGCAATGGGCATTGTCCCAGATGACATTCTTGTGCACTATGAGTGCCAGCGGCGCTACGTGGGGTGGTTTGCCGTTCCAGGAAGGCACAACCGAATGGGGCCCCGGGCTACAGGGGTGGTGGGAAATGAAGTACAGAGTATCGTTCGAGTTCAGGCTCACCCGGCGGGCTAGCTGGCCGCGTGATGGTGCTGGCTTCTACGAGCATGTCGGTGCGGTCGAGGAAAAGATCGAAGCACACGAATTCGTCTCCGACATCCGCCTCATCACCGATTTCGCCGAGTCATCGTTGATCGTGGACTTTGCCCTCGATGTCCCCAGCCACGTGGAACTCATCCGGGAAGCGCTGCGACTGGTGCGGGAGGCGATCGAGAGCGCAGGTGCTCGGCATTTCGGCATGGACACGGTTGGTGCCGGCATGTTGGTCGGATCAGGGGCGAGGCCCGGCGTCGACACACCGATCTGGCACAAGCGACGCGTCAACTTCGACATCGCTGCGTAGCATCGTCGTCACCCTGGGTGGGTGGCCGGATGAGTAGAGTACAGGCGTCGAATGGAGGCCTATGCGACGCTGCTCTGCTGTGCTGCTTGCCGTCGCGCTCGTCGCAGCGTCCTGCTCCGGGAACGGATCGCAATCACCATCGCCGACGCAGTCATCTGTGAGATCGACGACAACCGCGGTGCCAGTGGAGTCCACAACCACCACTACAGCCCCATTGCCGGCACTCGGTGGTTCTGTGATCATCGGAGAGAGTGAGGAGCCGGTGACGCTCAACCCGTTTGCCGAAGGGGGGAGTGACTCCGCAGTTTCGCTCATTGGACAGGCCCACCTGGCCGGGGTATACGACATCGAGGCCGGGAGCCTGCAGCTGATCCCCGAGCTCGTCACTGAACTGCCTTCAGTCGGGAACGGTGGGGTGACCCTCAATGCAGACGGGACGATGACCGTTCGCTACCAGGTCCGTGAGGAAGCGGTCTGGAGTGACGGGGAACCGATCACGGGGTCGGATCTCGAGTTCACCCTCGAGACCATGCTCGCACAGGCCGGCGACGATGCGGCGCCTCCATACGACGTGGTCGCCACCACCGCCAGCGGCAAATCCTTCGAGGTGGTGCTTGCCGGGCCGACGGTGACGTATGAGACGATGTTCCCCGTTGTGCTCCCCGAGCATGCCGTCGCCGGTACGAACATCGCCACGGCGTGGAACGACAAGATGTGGCCGTCGGCCGGGCCATTTGTCGTGGCGGAATGGCAGCCAGGCGAATACTTGAGGCTCGTCCGCAATGAGAACTACTGGAAGACCGATCTCGAGACCGGCGTCAGGCTGCCATATCTAGACGAGGTCATATTCAGCTTCCATACCGATCCGCTCGAGATGGTTTCGGCCTTCATCGGGCGCGAGCTGGATGTCATCATCCCTTCACCGGATCCAGACACGCTCGGACGGCTCAGCAACCTGAAGGACGACGGCGTCGACGTCCAGATAGTGCCCGGGACGTTGTGGGAACATGTCAACTTCCAGTTCGGTCCCAACGACCGAAATGGAGAGTCGCTCAACTATGACCGCTCATACCGCCAGGCGATTGCCTATGCCATCGACCCCGAAGCGCTCGCTGCTCTCGTCGGTTGGGTGCCGATCACGTCGATCCTCAGCCCATGGGACGACGGTGGCCCGTGGAGCCAATACGTCGAGGATGTCGACAAGGCGGGACAGCTGCTTGCCCAGGCGTGCGCAGACGCGGAACGCGACTGCGTAACGGAGCCACCCCGGCTGATCTTCTCGACGACATCGAACTCATGGGAGCGGCCCGAGATCGCCGACGCATCTCGCTCGGATGCTGGGCCGGATCGGTATCGTCGTCGAACTGCAACTGGAGGACTCGCAGCTGTTCTTCGGCGAGACACTCGACGACGGGACCTGGGACGTTGGCTTGTGGGCGTGGGTGGCAGGCCCTGATGCCGCAGGGTTTCTGGCGACGCTCGACTTCTTCGACCCGGATGCGCCGCCGCCCGACGGGGACAACTACTACCGGTGGGGCACCCCCGGGTCTTCGGTCAACGATGATGTTGTGGCACGCTACCGGAGTATCACTGCCACGGCTCGTGAATCGGTCGACCCTGAAGAGGTTGTCGCATTGGCCCGTGCCGCGGAGGAGTTGCTCGCCGATAATGCGGTCGTTGATCCCGGTCGCGTCACGACCGGTCGTTGGGGCGGTGTGGGCGGACTCGCTCGGTGGGTTCGAGATGAATGCATCGACTGCGGGGGCCACCTGGAACATCGAGTTCTGGCATCGCCTAGCGTCCTGATCGGTGTCGAGTTCCGTCGCAGGCCGCGCCGGAACTGACCTTTGCGTGATTGCCGACTAGCTTTGGTCGGGATCCCAGATAGGAGTCTTCTGATGGCAACACTCGTTCTGCTTCGCCACGGTCAATCGACGTGGAATCTCGAGAATGTGTTCACCGGCTGGACCGACGTTCCCCTATCTGAAAAGGGGATCGACGAGGCGAGGTCAGCCGGGAAGATCATGAAGGAGGAGGGCCTTCAGTTCGACGTGGCCCACACATCTGTGCTCGAGCGTGCCATCAACACTCTCCACCTTGCGCTGCTCGAGATGGGCCAGGTGTGGATCCCGGTGGTGAAGCATTGGCGCCTGAACGAGCGTCACTACGGGGCTCTCCAGGGACTCAACAAGAAGGAGACCTCGGACCAGCACGGCAAGGAGCAGGTGCACATCTGGCGGCGCTCGTATTCGACCCCGCCGCCTGCGCTCGATCCGATGGACGAGCGCCATCCGGGTCACGACCCGCGCTACGCCTGGATGCCGTCCGACCTGCTCCCCGCTACAGAATGCCTCGAGGACGTGGTCGAGCGGATGCTGCCGTATTGGTTCGACGCAATCGTCCCTGATCTGAGAGCCGGCAAAGTTGTCATCGTTGCCGCGCACGGGAACAGCTTGCGAGCGTTGGTGAAGCATCTCGACGGGATCTCCGACGAAGAGATCCCGGATCTGAATATCCCAACTGGGATTCCATTGTTGTATGAGCTCGACGAGGATCTGCAGCCGATCAGCAGCCGCTATCTCGGCGACGCGGCGGCGGCCGCAGCGGCGGCGGAGGCCGTTGCGAAACAGGCTGGTTGAGGCGGCATCGGGGCGGCGTATGCTTCCAGATGCTGCCGTGATGACTTGATCTTCTCCACGGAAGGCTCCATACTGCGCGATTGATGGGCCCGTGTGTGCGGGTCCCGTGTGAGAAAGGGAGACTCTTGGCATCAGTCGTTGCGGCGTTGCACGCGCTCGTGTCGCTCGGCCTCATTTTCCTCATCCTGCTTCATGCAGGTCGGGGAGGAGGCGTTTCCGACATGTTCGGCGGTGGCATGAGTGGAGGCTTTTCGGGGTCCAATGTCGTGGAGAGGAATCTCGACAGGATCACGGTTGCTGTATCTGCCGTGTTTGCAGTTACCACGGTCACTTTGACGTGGCTCTGGGCGCATTGATCACTGATTTCATCTGTTTCCCTACACGGAATACCAAGGAGGCAACACCTTGAATCGATTGTGGCGTAGCCGCAAGGTGTTGTGGTTGGCGGTACTTCTAGCTTTCGCAATGATCGTCACTGCTTGTGGCGGCGATGACGGAGCCAGTAGCACCACGCGACCACTACGACACAAGCAACCCAAGGAACAACGACTACTGCTGCTCCTGCTACTACGGCAGCACCAGAGACGACGACCACCACCACTGAAGCCCCGGGCAAGCAGTACGGTGGCGAGGTCATCGTCGCTGACGACCAGGAGCCCCCGACCTTGAACCCGCTGGTTCCGGGTGGAGACAATGCAGTCGTCTCTCGTATCGGCCAGGCATACCTCGCTGGTGTCCAGGAGATCGACGGCTACACGCTGGAGCTCATCCCGGAGTTGGTGACAGAGCTCCCGACCGTTGAGAACGGCGGCGTTGTCGTCAACGACGACGGCACGATGACGGTCAACTACCAGATTCGTGACGAGGCGGTTTGGTCGGACGGAGAGCAGATCAGCGGTGATGACTTCCAGTTCACGCTGGACACCATCATGGATCCGAATCTCCCGACCAACAAGTCGACCTACGAGGACATCATCTCGACCGACGCCGGTGCCGAAGACGTTCTCGCTACACGCTCGCTCAGCCGACCTTCTCTCTACGAGTTGCTCTTCGGCACCATCGTCCCGAAGCATGCGGTCGAGGGCACCGACTTCGAGACCGACTGGAACGAGACAGATGTGGCCGTCCGCCGGCCCGTTTGTCTTCGACAGCTGGCAGAAGGGTGAGTACATCAAGGTCGTCCGCAACGACAACTACTGGAAGACCGATCCCGAGACCGGTCAGCAGCTGCCGTACCTCGACAGCGTTGTCATGCGGTTCATCCCGGAGACCGAGTCGATCATCACCGCCTTCAAGGGCCGTGAGGTCGATGTCATCCAGCCTCCGCCGGCAACCGATACCATCGAGGCTCTGCAGGCTCTCGAGCCTGAGGGCGCCATCGTCGAGGTTCTCAGCGGACCGGTTTGGGAGCACCTGGCCTTCCAGTTCGGCCCCGGCCGTCTCGAGAAGAACCCGAACTCGGCAAACGAGAATCTCAACTATCGCAAGGGCGTCGCCTACACCATCAACAAGAACCTCATCGTCGATGAGATCCTCGCCGGTCAGGTCGAGCCGCTCGACGGATTCCTCGACACGACACAGCCTGCGATCGCGTTGGATCCGTGGAAGCAGTACAGCTATGACCCGGACTAAGGCCATGGAGTACTTCGACAAGGCCAAGGCAGAGCTAGGCGTTGACGAGCTCTATACCGTCTTCTCGACCACGTCCAACAACGATGCTCGCGTCAAGCTCTCCGAGCTGTTCGTGAACATGTTCCAGGACGTCGGTGTCAACTACGAGAACAAGCTCGAGGACTCGCAGCTGTTCTTCGGTGAGACGCTCGACAACGGTCTGTGGGACCTTGGTGAGTGGGCATGGCTCGGTTCGCCGGGTACGCCTGGATCGCTGCAGAACTACGACCTGTTCGACCCGCAGGCTCCGCCGCCGGATGGCCAGAACTACTACCGCTGGGGTACCCCGGATTCGTCGGTCATCGACGAGAACACGACAGCGGTTCGCCGATATCCGCGACGAGCTGAACGCTTCTGTCGACACCGCCGTCCTCACCCCGCTGATGCAGGAAGGCGAGGCAGATCATTGCCGACCAGGTCGTGATCATCCCGCTGTATGCCCGTCTCGTGACGGCAGCGGTCTGGGGCGACAAGGTCGGTGGCTACAAGCACAACCCGACCCAGGCGTCCGACCTGTGGAACATCGAAGACTGGTATCGCGTCGACCTCTAGGGTCAACCCGAAACTGATCAAGCGAGAGAGGGGCCCACATAGCGGGCCCCTCTCTCGTTTCTACCGTTGCCGGAGAAGGAGCCTCAGGCTCGACGCCTCCTCACTCTGAGGGCGCCTTCCCTGGTATAGTCCCTGAACCCGAGCGGGAGGCATCGAAGGGTGTTTGCATACATCATCCGACGCTTGGTCTATGGCATAGTCACACTGTTTGCATTGAGCCTGGTCGTGTTCGTGCTGATCCAGTTCTCTGGGGGCACACCACTCGACCGGCTGAAGCTGAATCCGAGGATGCAGCAGGTGATTCAGCAGCTGACCGAGCAATGGGGGCTCGACAAGCCCTGGTACCAGCAGTACTTCATCTGGCTCAAGAACTTCGTCACGCCCATGGACGTCCCGCAGCAAGCCGGTCTGACGGTCATCGCCGGAAAGATCGGGGTCCGCAGCTGGATTGCCATCGCCGCATTCCTCGGTGCCATCGGATACACAATCGCCACCTTCTTCGTCAAGATCGAAGCGAACTGGTGGCGCACCTACCGGGCGTTCTCGATCCTCGTCGCCGGCGTCATCGCCTTCTGGGTCATCAAGAGCCGGGTCGTCTTCGCACTGAACTGGGGCGAGTCATTCCGTGGCGACGGTGCAGTTTGGGACAACATATTCGGAGCGGCGGGGAACACATTCCGCCTCGGTGTCACCGCTCTCGCTCTAGCGCTCATCATCGGGATACCGCTGGGTGTTTACCAGGCGATCAAGCAATACTCGTTCTTCGATCAGCTGGCAACGACACTGTCGTTCATCACGTTCTCGACGCCGATCTTCATCATCGGCGTCATGCTGCAGCTGATCCTTGCCTTCCAGCTGGAGCGGTGGATCGGGGTCAAGGTCTTCTACGTCGCCGGGATGACAAGCTCGGGTTACGAGGCGCTGGGACGTGGCTTCCTCGGGTTGCCCTCGCTGGCTCAGCTCGGTGACATCGTCCAGCACCTCACGTTGCCTGCGATCTCGATCGCGGCGATCTCGATGGCGGGCTATTCGCGGTTCCAGAGGGCATCGATGCTCGAGGTGATGCACTCCGACTACCTGCGCACTGCCAAGGCCAAGGGGTTGCCACGTCGCAGGATCATCGTCAAGCATGCCCTACGCAACGCCATGATCCCGATCGTCACCCTGGTGTCGGTCGATATTGCCTTCATCATCGGCGGTGCGGTGATCACCGAGTCGATCTTCGGTTGGCCGGGGATCGGGCGTCTCTACATCGGGGCGATCAACTCGGTCGACTATCCGACGATCATGGCGGTGGTGCTTGCAATCGGCGCAGGGGTGGTGGTTATGAATATCGTCGCCGATATTCTCTACGGTGTCCTAGATCCGAGAGTCAGATATGACTGAGCGAGGACCGAGTGACGAGCTCGTTCTAGACGCCGCGGAGGGCATCTCCGCGGAACCGATCACACAGTGGGATCTATTCGTCACCCGGTTGCGTCGGCACCGGCTGGCCACGATCGCGTTCTTCTACATGGCCCTGGTTGCCTACATCGCGTTGATGGCGCCGCTGTTCACGTGCGAGAAGAACGACACGTTCTGCGGCGTCGGGGCCGATCAAGATGAGCCTCATGACCACGATTCTGATGATCGTTGTCACCGCAGTGGCCGGGTATCTGGCCTATCGGGCGTTCAAGAGTGGATTGCGTGGCGCCGGGACCGGGCTCGCCGTCGTTGCCGTTGTCTCGGCGATCTTCCTCATCTCGAGCTGGGGATGGGTGAATCTCCCGCACATCAATCACTTCGCTGATCAGCTGCCCGATGACGACGGTCGCATCCTGGTCAACATCGCACCGCGTAGCTCGCTGCCCATGGGTACGGACGACATCGGCCGGGACGTGCTCTCGAGGGTCATCCATGGTGGCCGTGCCAGCTTGGCCGTCGGAATCGTCGTCGGCGCTCTGGTGGCACTCCTCGGCACCGTGGTTGGTGCTCTTGCCGGGTACTACCCCGGTGTTGTCGATCAGTCGCTGATGAGGTTCACCGACCTGGTTCTCGGACTGCCGTTGCTGCCCGTTGCCATCGTGGTCGGGCGGGTGCTCCCGGAGTTGCGGTTGGTGCCCGGGTTCCTCAAACAGGGAGCGTGGGGGATCGCCGTCCTGCTCGGTCTGCTGAGCTGGGGGGGCCTGGCCCGTATCGTGCGTGCCGAGTTCCTCTCACTGCGCGAGAAGGAGTTCGTCGAGGCGGCCAGGGCGGCTGGGGCGAACGATCGGCGCATCATCTTCAGGCACATCCTGCCGAACGCGATCAGCCCGATCATCGTGCAGACGACGCTGGTTGTCGGCACAGCCATCATCATCGAGGCCGCTCTTTCGTTCCTGGGTTTCGGAGTCCGGCCGCCGATTCCCACCTGGGGTGGCATGGCCGCCGCCGGCGCTGCGATCGCCGTACGCGGCTTCTGGTGGGAGCTGGTCTTCTCGGCTGCAGCGCTGATCTCGACCGTGCTCGCCATCAACTTCATGGGTGACGGTCTGCGCGACGCCCTCGACCCAACACAGACAATCGAACGGAAGTAAGAAGTGGCAGAACCGTTACTAGATGTAGAGGACCTGAGAACGTACTTCTCGACGGAGGAGGGTGTCGTCAAGGCGGTCGACGGGGTGTCGTTCAAGGTCAAAGCAGGTGAGCGCCGCGGCGTGGTTGGGGAGTCCGGCTGTGGCAAGTCGGTCACGGCGATGTCGATCATGAGGCTCATCGAGCCCCCTGCCGGTGAGATTGTCACCGGGACAATCACCTTCGATGGGCGTGACCTCCTGCAGCTCACCGAGGCGGAGATGCAGCGTGTCCGTGGTGGTGAGATCGCGATGATCTTCCAGGATCCGATGACCGCGTCTGAATCCCGTATATACGATCGGTGATCAGCTCATCGAGACGATCCTGCTGCATCAGGATGTGTCCAAGTCGGAGGCACGGGAGATCGCCATCGAGCAACTCGCCGACGTGCACATCCCCCATGCCAAGAACCGGATGGAGGACTACCCACATCAGTTCTCGGGTGGTATGCGGCAACGGGTCATGATCGCCATGGGGCTGTCGTGCAACCCGAAGCTGCTCATTGCAGACGAGCCGACCACCGCCCTGGATGTGACCACGCAGGCCCAGATCATGAGCCTCATGCTCGAGCTTGCCGACGAGCGCAATACCGCGGTGCTGTTGATCACTCACGACCTCGGTGTCGTGGCCGGCTTCTGTGACACCATTCAGGTGATGTATGCCGGTTCGATAGTGGAGCGCGGCACTGCGGACGAGATCTTTCACAACCCACAGCACCCGTACACGTGGGGGATGCTCGGTTCGATGACCCGCCTCGACGAGGTGCATCGAGACCGGCTCAACTCGGTGCGAGGCGCTCCTCCTTCTTTGATCAACCCGCCGAACGGGTGTCGATTTGCCCCGCGGTGTGACTTTGCCCAGGACATCTGCGTCGAGGCTCTGCCCATTCTCCGACAGAGCCCGGAGGGTCAGACCGTTGCATGCCACCGTGCCGATGAGCTCGATCTCAAGAGCCATCGAGATGGAGCCATCATCATGAGCGACACCATGCGCCATGAGACTGGCGCCGGGGCAGCAGCTATTCCGCAGGATGTGATCCTCAGGGTCAACCATCTCGTCAAAGAGTTCCCGATTGCCGGGGAGTCTTCTTCAAGAAGCAGGTCGGAGCGGTCCAGGCAGTCTCCGACATCTCGTTCCAGGTCAAACGAGGCGAGACTCTTGGCTTGGTGGGGGAGTCCGGTTGTGGTAAGTCGACCACCGCCAGGTCGTTGCTGCGCCTGCTGGAGCCGACGTCCGGTGAAGTGTGGTTCCAGGGTCAGGCCGAAGACGGGAAGGTCCAGGAGCCGTTCGACGTGGCCGCGGCCGATCGTCAGACGCTGCAGTGAGACTCCGCCGGGAGCTCCAGATCGTGTTCCAGGATCCATATGCATCGCTGAATCCCCGTATGACGGTGGCGAGCATCATCGCTGAGCCGATGACGGTGCACGGGATTGGAAGCACTGAGGAGCGTGTCGAGCGGGTCAAGCATCTGCTCGAGGTGGTCGGGCTCAGCCCGGAGCACACCAACCGTTATCCCCACGAGTTCTCGGGTGGTCAGCGGCAGCGGATCGGCGTGGCCCGGGCACTGGCGCTGAACCCGCAGTTCATGGTGCTCGATGAGCCGGTGTCGGCTCTCGATGTGTCGATCCAGGCGCAGGTGTTGAACCTGATGCAGGATCTCCAGGATGAGTTCGGCCTGACGTATCTGTTCATTGCTCACGATCTCTCTGTGGTGCGCCACATCTCCGACCGGGTCGCGGTGATGTACCTCGGCAAGATCGTCGAGATGACCGATCGGGACACGCTGTACGACCGTCCCATGCACCCGTACACGCATGCTCTGCTTTCGGCTGTGCCGATCCCGGATCCGTCCGTCGAGGTGAGCCGGAAGCGCATCATCCTGGAAGGCGACATCCCGTCTCCGGCCAATCCACCGCCGGGCTGCCGGTTCAACACGCGCTGCCCCAAGGCGGAGGCCGGCAAGTGCGACGTCGAGGAGCCGCCGCTCACCGAGCTCGAGGGCGGCCACTGGGTGGCGTGCCACTTCCCGGAGATTGTTCAGGTCGTGTGATTAGTTGCGGCTGGGAGCGAGATTCGGTGATGGCCGGGTTTCGCTATAATCTCGCAGCCGTACCCGTCGGAGTGGCGGAATTGGTAGACGCGCTAGGTTGAGGGCCTAGTGGGCGAATAGCCCGTGGAAGTTCGAGTCTTCTCTCCGACACCGCGGACCGGCCTTTCAGGCCGGTCCGTTTGAGTTTCGGCTCTGCCGAAACTCTGCGTGTGCGCGATGGCGGCCGAGGCATTTGCAGTTTGCGAGGCAAACTGCAGCTACCGGGCCGGCGTTTCTGAGCCGGTCCGTTTGAGTTTCGGCTCTGCCGTTCCTCTTTCCGTTCCGGCGGATCTCATGCCCACGTATGGGCATGGTGTATGCCGGAAGCTTTCGGGAACCAGAGGCAGTAACTGGATCGTTACTCATTCGACCGGTGCCGAAGCGGGCATCATGGGATGATCACGTCGGGATCGACACGCAAGTGGTGTTGCGGTGCAGGGAGGATGAGCACGATGTTTGCCACAGGCGGAAGAGGACGAGGCAGCCGTCGACAGGTACTGGCGGGCACCTGCATTTCGCTGATTCTGGCGGTGGGCGGTTGCTCGAGAGGTACGGAACGAGTCACGACCACCGCACCTGTGACCTCGACTACCGTAGAAGCGGTTGCCTCGACGGCAGTGCAGTCCTCAGTTCCGACGACAGTCCCCGAGTCCACGGAGCCGACCGCTCCGGCTACAGACACAGGACTGGCCGTTTTCTGCGATCCGGAGGACGCCAGTGCGGAGCTCGGTGTGTGGCCGGCGACGACATGGGACCAGGCATGCGATGCAGTGATGAGCGGCACCTGGGACTCCCTGCCCACGGACGATCCCGTCGCCATCGCCGAGGAGTTCCTGACGGAACGGACCGGGTGGACCGAGCTCACCATCCTCGAGGACCGGGTCACGGAACCGGCCGATTACGCCCCCCGTGCCTACGTCACGGCTGAGGCCCCGGAGGTCGATGGATCGATCACGGTCAACCTCGTCGAGCTCGGTGGCTATTGGTTCGTCGCTTCCGTCTGGATGACTGAAACGGAACATCCGCCGATGTTCTCGCTGGCTGGTGATGTCCTTTGGCTCGGGGCGGTCGCGCCCCCGGAGCCCGGTCTGCTGGAGGTCGAGGTTCAGCAGGGTTCCTCCATCCTCGTCGACCTAGATGCGACAGAGGTTTCGACCACAGCGATCATCGACCGCAGGCTCGACAGGCCGATTGGGGTGACCGTGATGTGGAGCGACGGAGAGACCGTCACCGCCATTGCGGCGTTTGCGGTCGGCGCAGGCGACTCGGCCGCGGGTTGAGCGACTGCTTTGATCGGCCGGGTTTGGCTGAGTGTCGGATTGCGATAACCTCGTGCCCTTCGTCGAAGAAGAGCGGGATGCGCTGGTTCCCCAAATCCATGGTTGTACGTTTCGTGGTGATTGCCCTGTTCTCCGGGCTGCTGTTCGGGGTGTCGGCCGCCGGTGCCGACGACTCGAGTGGTCTCCCCGCCGGTGGCACATTTGTTGACGACGATGATATGCAGCAGGAGGGGTACATCGAAGCTCTGGCGGCTTCGGGGGTCACCAAGGGCTGCAACCCACCCGTCAACGATCGATTCTGTCCCGATGAATCTGTGACCAGAGGGCAGGTTGCCTCCTTCCTGGTCCGGGCGCTCGATCTGCCCCCGGCCACCGAGACGAATCGATTCACCGACGATGACGAATCCCCACACGAGGCCAATATCGACGCTCTCGTTGCCGCCGGGATCACCAAAGGGTGCAACCCGCCGGCCAACGATCAGTTCTGTCCCGACCGGGCCGTCACCCGAGGCGAGATGGCCGCATTCCTGGTGCGTGCGTTCGGCTACGAGGCACCCGACGGGGCGGACACCTTCACCGACGATGACCATTCGGTCTTCGAGACCCAGATCGAGGCGCTTGCTGCTTCGGGGATCACCTCCGGCTGTGGCGGGACGGACTTCTGTCCGGAGCGATCGATAAAGAGGAAGAACCTCGCAGTCTTCCTGGTGCGAGCGCTCGGTCTGGAGCCGATCGTGCCCCCGGTGCGGCCGTACGTCATTGGAGAGTTCACCACGTACCACGATTGCTGTGAATCGAGGGTCATCAACATCCACACGATCGCAGATGCCGTCGACGGTGCGGTGGTGGCTCCGGGAGATACCTGGTCGCTGAATGACTGGGTCGGCCAGCGCACCGAGGCGAAGGGATACGTGCCTGCGGGTGCGATCTTCGGTGGTGAGATGGTCTCCGAGGTGGGCGGTGGGACGAGCCAGTTTGCAACGACGCTCTACAACGCCATCTTCTTCGCAGGTCTCGAGGACGTCTACCACAGGCCACACTCGATCTACTTCTCCCGCTATCCGCTTGGCCGGGAGGCGACTCTCGGTTGGACTCTGCCCGATGTCGTATTCCGCAACGACACCGACTATCCAGTGACCATCGACACCAGCTACACCGGCACCAGCATCACGGTGCAACTGGTCGGTGCCAACGGTCGTCGCAGAGTCGAGACGACGACCACCGGCTCTGCAACAACCTACGGCGGTGGGTACGCCACCGTGACCAGGACGATCAAGTTCCAGGACGGTACGACGACGTTCCAGAGCTGGTCCCACTCTTACAACCCGATAGTGACCAGCCCACCCGATACCCAGCCACCTCCCGACCCCGACCCGCCGCTGGAGCCGCTCTAGCCGTGGCCTCCGGTCAGTTGAGTGCGGGTGTTCTCATGTTTCGCAGGGTGGGAGGCAGGCTCGATGTGCTGATTGGTCACCCAGGGGGCCCTTTCTGGGCGAACAAGAACGAGGGTGCGTGGAGCATACCCAAGGGTCTCGTCGAGCCGGGCGAGGAACTCGAGGCTGCGGCCAGAAGAGAGTTCGAGGAGGAGACCGGGCTTGCGGTGCCCGGCGAGATGATCGAGCTCGGATCGGTAGTCCTCAAGTCCGGCAAGCGGGTCGCCGCGTGGGCCGTCGAAGGCGATCTCGACCCTGATGTCGCCAGCAGCAATCTGGTTCGGATGGAGTGGCCGCGGGGGAGTGGCAGGCACATCGAATTTCCTGAGATCGACAGACTGATGTGGTGCTCGATTTCCGACGCGAAGGTGCTCCTCAATCCAGCGCAAGAATCTTTTCTCGCGACGCTCATCAAAAAGCTTGACCACACAAAGTAGTGACCGATACACTGATAGTGGCGGTAGGGGGCTGTGCGATGACAATGGAGAGCGGCCGTGAAGCTTTGGAGTGAGATCGAACGAGCACAGTTCTCGTTGGCTGTGCGTGGCTATGACCGTGGCGAGGTCGACGACTTCCTTGATGCAACTGTGACAGCCGTCCGCGAGTTGGAGGACAAGAACTCCACGCTCCACGGCAAGGTGAAGGCACTCGAATCCGAGTTGGCGGCCCGCCGGGAGACCTCGGCGAGTATCGAGCATGCCTTTCTCGAGGCCGTCGAGAAGAAGCAAGCAATGCTCGCTGATGCCGAGAAGCGCGCCAACGAGATCCTGAGCAACGCCGAGAGCCACGCGGCAAACAGCGCAGGTGCTGTTGAAGTCGAAGCCCTCAGAGAGCAGGCGAAGCTGATGCTGGATCAGGCGTCAACGATGCTTGCCGATGCGGAGCGGGAATCCGCGATGATCCGCTCCAAGGCAGCAGCAGAAGGTGAACGGGCGGTAGCGGTGATCAAGGGCGAGGCTGAGAGGATGCTCGCAGCCGCCGAAGCTGAGGCTGCGGCCATCGTTGCCGGTGCCGAACAGCAGCACGAGCGGCTCGCCGCGGCGCTGCGTCTGCTGCAGGAGTCCGTCAGTGAGATGCTCACCGCGGGTGCCGAGCGCCACGAGATCATCAAGGTCGTTCTCGACCGGAATCGCATGGCCGAGACTGCGGCAAATCACGACGTGGCCATGGCCTGAGTCGATAAGACCCGGATTACGGTTCTTCCAGTACTATGCATGACTGGTGCGCCCGATGATCGGGTCAAGTCCCCCTCTGATCGATGGCGAAAAAGAAGAAAGTAAGCAACCGACTTCAGCAGATCAGCAACGCTGGCTCTAGGAAGACGCCTGCGCCGCCCATGCCTGGGCGCGCCACCGAGACCCAGCTGGTCGAGCTCGGTATGTTCGTTTCGGCGACAGTCATCGGCACAATCATCCTCGCAGTGCTTGCAGTGGTGTTCGGGGTCAAGGCGATCGAGAATCGCCTGGAGACCGAGGCGATGAACGTGATAAACCGACAGATTGCGGCGGGCGTCGACGCAGAGGGTGACCCTACGATCTCCGCACGTACCGACATCTCAGTAGATGCCAACGCAACCAACCTCAATCTGCGTGGCACCGTCGGTGTGGAGGACTACGTTCTCCTGCTCCCGGAGATGATCGAGAGGATCGAGGGGGTGAGCGGAGTGACCGCCGAGCTGCAGTACATCGCTCCGGTCAAGGTCGACAAGCCGGTCATCAAGGCAGCTCCGCTGTCGGTCACCTGGGGAGATGGGGCTGCCGAGATCGTAGGTGAGGTGTCGACCGAATCGATTCGTGACCTCTTTGTGTCGACGCTCGAAGACCTGTTCCCCGGCAAGGTGAGCTCCGATGGGCTCGTAGTGGTCGACGGGGTGCCGAGTGAGCGGGATTGGGTCTCGTCGGCGGTCGGGATCATCGACGTTGGGGGACAGACACTGCCCGAAGGGAGAGTGCTGATCAACTCGGCTGAGCGTCTCATCCAGATGAGCGGTGAATACGCCAACCGCCAGGAGCGTCGCGACGCCGAGGAGGACGTCCAGGCGCTAATAGACGCAACGACTTTCGACTTCATCAGTGGTCTATCCATCCCGGAGCCGCCGGCATTCACCCACCAGGACGTGGAGCACCTCCAGGAGAGCATCGACGATCTCATTGCCGGAAAGGTCGTCGAGTTCGAGCTGAACAGCGACAAGCTCACGCCGGCCGGCATCTCGCTGCTCGACGAGATCCTCGATGCGTTGGGACAGTTCCCCAACGTGCCGATCGAGATCGCCGGATACACCGACAATCAAGGAGAAGCCGCCGCCAATCTCGATCTCGAGCGAGCGGAGGGCACAGGCGGCCTTTGACTATTTCGTATCGAAGGGCCAGGATCCCGCACGGTTCGTGGTACAAGGCTACGGTGAGGAGTCCCCGGTGGCCTCGAACGACACCGCGGAGGGGCGGGCGCGCAACCGCAGGATCGAATTCAAGGCGCTGGAGGAGTAGCTGAAATGTTGTTTGTCGCCGGAGAGATCATCGTTTGGATCATCGTGGCGGTGCTCTTCGGTTTCCTGATCGGTTGGTTGGCGCGCGGTCGTGGCAAGAGCCAGCCCAAGCGTCGCGGGTTTCGTTGACCACGTCCGTCGGCGCCCATCGCACGTGGCCCGGTGAGCCCCGACTTCTGTCAGCTCTCAGTGCTCTCCGTGATGTCCTGGTCCAGACGGCGGTTCGCATCACAAGCACCGCGGTGGCGAGCACGCCGAGACAGCCGATGATGTACACGGTCTTCAGCCCGATCCACTGGGCGACGGCACCGCCGAGAGCGGCGCCGATGGGGATGAGCGACCAGCTGATGGTACGCGAGGCGGAGGCGACTCGCCCCAGCTTCTCAGGGGGCGAGATCCGCTGCCTCATCGTGACGATGGCGATGTTGGCGAAGCCGACCCCGCCGATGCCGATGCCGGCTGGCACGAACCCCCAGAAGCTGTTGGACAGCGCCATCGTTATGAAGCCGGCGCCAAAGAGAATCAACCCCACCGTGAACATGCGGCCCAGGTGGACGCGAGCTGCGATGCGAGGTCCGAGGACGATGAGGGCACTGCCGACGGCCGCCTGCAGGCCGATGAACAATCCCACCTGGGCAGCGTCGGTGAAGAGGAACTGGAGGAAATGGGGTGCCTTGATGCCGCTATCCAGGTAGTCCGTGATATAGAGAGGCAACAGAGCCTCGAGCGGGGCGAATACCAGATTGACGATGGCGGCTCCCAAGGTGACCCAGCGCAGCTGTGCATGGCGTAACAGGAACCCGACACCCGCAGCGCAGCGCGGTGAGGAATCGTTCCGTTGTCTCCACCGTGACCTTGCTGCGCACGCGCACACCTGAGAGATAGAAGGCCGAGACAAGGAACGTCGCTCCGTTTGCTGCAAAGGCGACCGGGAACCCACCGCCGACGGAGATCAATACGCCTCCCAATGCGGGGCCGAAGGCAAAAGCCGCGGTTCTGGCCAGCGCAAGGTGTGAATTGACGGTGACGAGATGCTCCTCCGGTATCACAGAGGGCAACAACGCTTCGAGCCCGCTATTGAAGAAGGTGGCGAGGGAACCGACGATGAATGCCGCCAGGAACACCATCCAGGTGGTGGCGACATTTGCGGCCGCGCCCATGGCAAGCAAGAAGAAGGCGACGGCCCGCAACATGTCCGCCCCGATGAGGATGGGTTTGATGGCAAACCGGTCGAGGAAGACGCCTGCGGTGAACCCAAAGAGCACGGTCGGGATCGTCTCGGCGGCGGATGTCAAGCCGAGGTCCAGCGCACGTCCGGTGAGGTGAACGACGAACAGCGGCATCGTCACGTAAGCGATGTAGTCGCCGAGCAGGGACACCGCTTGGCTCCAGACGATCGGCCGGGAGCGATGTCGGCTTCCGCTGAGGTCCCGCAGCGTGCTCAGATCGGGGGGCTCGACGAAAGGCATTGCTCCGGCATCATAACGACCTTCGGGGACTTGAAGCAGTTCGCCCGACACCGTGTCGGGCTAGTGGCGGGGTGGTGTGAACCAAAGCGATGGCCAAGGCGGTCATAGAATCGGTTAGCCTCAGGGATGGTTCCCTGCGGGGACGTAACCGAGTCGATACAGAGGATTGTCCATGGCGGGTCCATCAGAGCTGCCCCAGTTGGTAACCGAGTTCGTCGACATGTCGAAGGAGTACCTCCGGCAGGAAACGCTCGAGCCCGCCAAACGGTTGGGACGTTTCGCCGGTTTCACGATCGCGGCATCATTGGTGTTTGCGATCGGTGGCCTACTGCTTGCGATCGCCGCGGTGCGCGGGATCATCTACTTGCTCCCCGATGGGCCCAATTGGTCCGCGCTCGGGTACGTGCTCGGTGCCATCCTCATAGGGGTGGTCATCGGGGTGATCATCGCCGTCGCCGGCCGCGATGGCGCATCTGGAGACAGGAGGGCCTGAGGATGGCGATTGAACGGGCTGATCTCGAGGCCAAGTTGCGGGAAATCGAGGGAATCGTCGAGGAGACCAAGAGTCAAGCTCAGACAACCGGCACCGCAATAGCGATAGTGGCCGTAGTGGCTGTTGTCCTCATCTTCCTATTCGGCAAGCGGCGCGGAAGGAAGAAGAGCGGAGCTCGCGTCGAGATCTACCGCGTCTGATGTTCCAGAAGTTCGTCTCCCTTGGTGTGAAGTCCCTGTTCGGGGGTGCTCGCCGCGGACAGCCGCTCGTGGCTGCGCTCGGCGCCGCGATCTCGATCTGGGGTCTGTTCCGTCGTTTCAGCCGTGACGAGAAGCCCGTGTACTCGCGTACGCTCGCCGACGGCGAGTCGCTGCGCATCGTCCAGCGGCGTGGCGGTCAGCCGGTCGTAGAAGAGGAGGCGTAGGTGTTCAGGAATCGCGAGCTGTTCATCAAGATCGTCGTCTGGTTCGTGGTGCTGGCGATGGTATTCGCGCTTGCCGCCTCGCTGTTCTCTGCCTTGAGCTGAACTCATGGCCCGATTCAAAGCGGGTGAGGCCTGCCTCCTGTTTGATCGCAAGGGGCGTCGCTATCTCATCGAGTTGGTTCCCGGAGCGGAGTTCCATCATCACCATGGCAAGCTGCCTCACGACGAGATCATCGGTAGCGAGGAAGGCATCACGCTGAAGTCGTCGATGGGACGCAGCCTCACCGTGCTCAGGCCCCGCCTTGCAGACTTCGCTCTGAAGATGCCGCGAGGCGCAGCCGTCGTGTACCCAAAGGACGTGGGTGCCATCATCGTGTGGGCCGATATCAAGCCGGGCAACACGGTTGTTGAGGCAGGTACCGGGTCCGGTGCCCTGACCATGGCGTTGTCCCGGGCGGTGGGAGATTCGGGGAGGGTGATCTCGTACGAAGTGCGTGAAGACCACGCCACGCTTGCGGCGAAGCGAATCCGCGGTTTCTTCGGCTCCATCCCGGACAACATCGAACTGCGGGTGGGCTCGGTCGAAGCCGGCCTGGAGGATCTCACGCCCGACCGCATTGTGCTCGATCTCCCCGAGCCATGGCATGCTGTGCCACTCGCCGCCGGCAACCTCGCCCCGGGTGGGATCTTCTGCTGCTACCTACCGACCGTGCCACAGGTGCAGACGGTGCGGGAGGCGATCGGGGACTCGGGCGGCTTCCTCGACGTCATGACCTTCGAGATCATGATGCGGGAGTGGTCGGTGGACGGCCGTTCGGTGAGGCCGAGCCACCGCATGATCGGCCATACCGGATTCATAACAATCGCCCGCAAGCGTCAGCCTGCGGGCGATTGATCGACATCGTATTTCGAAGTTACGGCTCGACGAAGATGCACTCGCCTGGGCATTCCTCAGCGGCTTCCACCACGAGATCTACCTGACCTTCGGGAATCTCCGCGAGGCCTTCAGCGCCCTCGGAGTTGCCCTCGGATGCGGCGAAGATCTTGTCACCCTCGCGCACATAGGCGAGACCGTCGTCGAGCAGAACGAACACATCGGGTGCGATCTCTTCGCAGAGTCCGTCCCCCGTGCACAGGTCCTGGTCGATCCAGACTTTCATGAGTTCCCTTTCGCAGGTTGATTAGCGGGCAATTGTAACTACCCGTTGCGAGTTTCCAAGGCACCCACTGTAGAGCACGTCGTCGGTTTTCAACGCCGATCGGTCGGCTCGCAGGCGCACAACGGCGTGACCGTCATCTGACCCACACAGTGGCTGATACCTTGATCGGGACGGGGTCGCTATGGCTTTAGCGGGCCTACACTGAAAACAGAGAACATGTTGGGAGCCAGACGTGGACGACTCCGGTAAGAACGAGAACCTGCAAACGACGGTGCGCATGCTCGAGGAGGAGATCGCCGTGTTGCGGCGACGCCTCCAAGACGCACCGCGTCGGGTCCGGGTTCTCGAAGAGCGTCTACTCGAGAGCAGAAACAAGCTGGCGCAGGCGGCAGGGCAGAACCAGAAACTCGCCGCGGCCCTCGAGGAGACCCGCGAGCAACTCGCATTGCTCCGCGACGAGGTCGAGAAGCTCACCGCGCCGCCCAATCCATTCGGCGTCGTGCTGGGTGTCAACGACGACGGCACGGCAGACGTGTACACCGCCAACCGCAAGCTGCGGGTGAACGTCGAGCCGAACCTCGAGATCAAGGCGCTCGAGATCGGCCAGGAAGTGCTCTTGAACGAGTCGTACAACATCGTCGATGTCAGATCTTTCGACGGTGGTGGAGAGGTCGTCGCCATCAAGGAGTCGCTCGGTGATGGCAGGCTGCTCGTGCTGGGACGCGCCGACGAGGAACGTGTGGTTGAGCTGGGGGCGCCGCTGCGTCACGAGCAGCTACGCGCAGGCGATCATGTCCGAATCGAGCCGAAGACGGGTTTGGTCCTGGAGAGATTGGTGCGGCCCGAGGTCGAGGAACTGGTACTCGAAGAGGTTCCCGATGTCACCTACGAGGAGATCGGCGGTCTGGAATCGCAGATCGAGACCATCAGGGACGCCGTGGAGCTTCCCTACCTCTACAAGGAGCGGTTCCAGGAATACAGCCTGCCCCCGCCCAAGGGTGTGCTCCTCTATGGGCCTCCAGGATGCGGCAAGACGCTCATTGCAAAAGCGGTAGCCAACAGCCTCGCCCAAGCGGTGGGTGAGAAAGAGGGCGACGCCGACGTCCGGTCATACTTCCTCAACATCAAGGGCCCCGAGCTGCTCAATAAGTACGTTGGCGAGACGGAGCGCCAGATCCGGCTGATCTTCCAACGGGCTAAGGAGAAGTCGGACGAGGGCGTTCCCGTGATCGTCTTCTTCGATGAGATGGACTCTCTGTTCCGTACCAGGGGCACCGGAGTGTCATCAGACGTCGAGTCGACGATCGTGCCTCAGCTCCTCTCCGAGCTCGACGGTGTCGAATCGTTGAAGAATGTGATCGTGATCGGTGCCTCCAACCGTGAGGACCTCATTGATCCTGCGATTCTGCGGCCGGGGCGTCTCGACGTGAAGGTGAAGATCGACAGGCCCGGCCCCGAAGCTGCGAGGCGCATCTTCGAGATCTACCTCAAGCCGGATCTACCATTTGCGGCGAGCTCGCTGGCCGAGCACAACGGTGATGCGAACTCGCTGATCAAGACGATGGTCGATCGGGTTGTCGATCGGATGTATGCAGAATCCGAAGAGAACCGCTTCCTCGAGGTCACCTACGCCAACGGCGATCGGGAGACTCTGTACTTCAAGGACTTTGCCAGCGGTGCGATGGTGGAGAACATCGTGCGCCGTGCCAAGAAGGATGCCATCAAGAACGAGATCGCCGGCGAGCCGCCGGGCCTGCACGAGCGGTATCTCATCGATGCCATCGTCCAGGAGTTCCGTGAGCACGAAGACCTTCCGAACACCACGAATCCCGACGACTGGGCCCGCATCTCCGGCAAGAAGGGGGAGCGGATCGTCTACGTACGCACCCTCATCGAGGGCGAGGGTGAGAGTCGCTCCATCGAAGCCGTGACGCCCGGACAATATCTGTGACCCATACGACGGTGACACAGACGGTTCTGGGCACCGAAACGGAATTCGGGATCACCATCCTCAACCAGCACGACTTCAACCCGGTGTCGGCGGCATCCACGTTGGTCAACTCATACGCGGGCAGCCGGGCACGGATCAGGTGGTCATTCGACGAGGAGACTCCCGGTAGGGATGCTCGTGGTTTCGGCTACGACCTGAGCCCCGCATACGATCTGGAGTCGGGTCTGGTCAACGTCGTGCTCGGCAACGGCGCTCGCTTCTACGTCGACCATGCCCACCCGGAGTACTCGAGCCCTGAGTGCGCCAGTCCGCTGCAGGCAGCTCTATATGACAAGGCTGGAGAGGTCGTGCTCGCCCATGCGGTGCGGGCGGCTCAGGAGCTGCTGGAGCCAGGGCAGCGCTTCATGATCCACAAGAACAACAGCGACGGTAAAGGCAACTCGTACGGTGCCCACGAGAACTATCTAATCTCGAGGTCGTTGCCGTTCGGGCAGATCGTGGATCACATGACGGCGTTCTTCGTCACCAGGCAGATCTTCACCGGGTCCGGCAAGGTGGGAGCGGAGAACGGTCGGCCCAGGGTCGATTACCAGATCACCCAGCGCGCCGACTTCTTCGAGGAAGAGGTGGGGCTGGAGACCACCTTGAAACGGCCGATCATCAACACGAGGGATGAGCCGCACGCCGACGCTGCCAAGTACCGCCGCCTGCATGTGATCATCGGTGACGCCAATCTCTCCGAAGTGCAGACCTTCCTCAAGCTCGGGGCCACCGCGGCCATGCTGCATGCGGTGGAGGCAGGTGCCATCCCCGAGCCGTTGCTGCTGGCACGGCCCGTCGAGTCGGTCTGGAGGGTGAGCCACGACGTGGCGCTCGAGATGACTCTGGAGTTGGCGAACGGGAAGACGATCACCGCTCTCGAGGCGCAGTGGCAATATCTCGAATGGGTTCGCAAATACCTGGCATCAGCGGATGTCGGAGAACACTACGGCGACCTCGTCACCACCTGGGAGGAGATATTGACCGACCTGGAACGGGATGTGATCTCCACCGCGGATCGGCTGGATTGGACCGCCAAGTTGCGTGTTTTGGATGGGTACAGGGAGCGCGATGATCTGAGCTGGGAAGACCCCAAGCTGCGACTGCTCGACCTGCAGTACCACGATGTGGATCCGCAGCGCGGCATCTACAACCGGCTGGTGGCGACGGGCCGGTTCCGTCGGTTGTTCGAAGACCGCGATATCACCGCGGCCGCACATCGTCCTCCCGACGAGACGAGAGCCTATTTCCGGGGTGAGTGCGTAACCAGATTCGGCAGTGCCCTGGTGGCCGCCAACTGGGATTCGCTCGTGTTTGACATCGGTGAGGCCGCCCTCCGGCGGGTGCCTATGATGGAGCCACTTCGCGGTGGCAAGGATCGCGTCGGCGAATTGCTCGATCGAGTAGCTACGCCCGCAGAATTGATACGGGCGCTTGGAGGCGACAATGACTGAAAGAGAGCGCAGGCAAACCGGTTCGCGCGAGTCAGATGAGGCCGTCGAAGACATCTCGGGCAGCGAACAGACTGAGGAGCTCACCGATCGGATCGACGACATCCTCGACGAGATCGACACCGTACTCGAAGAAAATGCCGAAGAGTTCGTCAAGAACTACGTCCAGAAAGGCGGAGAGTGAGCGACGGTCATCCATGGCGCGGTGACCTGCTGCCGCTAGACGTTGTCAGCCCGGGTGCCAGCTTCCAGTCCCTCCTCGAATCACAGGGGCTCGCTCCCACATGGGCAACGTCGGGGACAGGTCACATCGATGCGCCAGAAGCCACCACAGTCCTGGCAATCCGCTACAGCGACGGTGTCATCATGGCGGGTGACCGCAGGGCAACTGCAGGCAATGTGATCGCCCATCGCAGAGTCAAGAAGGTATACCCGGCAGACGAGTACTCCGCGGTCGCCATCTCGGGTACCGCCGGCATGGCCATCGAGCTGACCAAGCTGTTCCAGACAGAGCTGGAGCACTACGAGAAGATCGAAGGAATGCGGCTGAGCCTCGAGGGCAAGGCGAACTTCCTGGCCCGTATGGTGCGCGGCAATCTCTCGCTGGCGTTTCAAGGCCTAGTCGTCGTGCCGCTGTTCTGTGGCTACGACGAGCTGAGCAAGGTGGGCCGGCTCTACACATTCGACGTTGTCGGCGGCCGTTACGAGGAGCAGGATTACGCCGCAACCGGCTCCGGTGGGGCAGAGGCGAAGTCGTTCATCAAGGGTGTCTACGAGGACGAGCTCAGCGAAGACCGCACCGTCGAGATCGCGGTCGAGGCTCTGGTGGCGGCAGCGGAGGAGGACGCCGCGACCGGCGGCCCCGATCTTCGTCGCGGCATCTACCCGAACGTAGTCATCATCAACGAGAACGGGATAAGCGAGGCTGCCGATGAGCGTGTCGGCGAGGTGGCATCCCGGGTGATGGGAGGTCGGCCATGAGCATGCCGTTCTATGTCCCCCCCGAGCAGCTCACCAAGGACCGTGCAGACTTCGCCAGAAAGGGTATCGCAAGGGGCAGGCCGATCATCGTCATCGAGTACACAGACGGTGTTCTCCTCATGGGCGAGAACCCGAGTGGCTCGTTGCACAAGACGAGTGAGATCTACGACAGGATCGGGTTCGCCGGAGTCGGCAGATTCAACGAGTTCGAGATGCTGCGAGTCGCCGGGATCAGGTACGCCGACCTGAAGGGTTACTCGTACGAGCGTGGCGACGTCACCGCCAAGGGTCTCGCCAACGCCTATGCCCAGACGCTCGGGCAGATCTTCACCCACGAGATGAAGCCATACGAGATCGAGGTGATGATCGCCGAGATCGGCGACGACAGCGGGGACACAGAGATCTACCGGATCCAGTTCGAGGGAACGATGCAGGAAGTCCGCTCGTTCGGCGCCATGGGCGGCATGGAGGACGAGTTGAGGCAGCGTCTGGAGGCCGCCTACGACGGTCTTCCCGAGCTGGGGGCTGCCGTGCGGATGGCTGCGGAGACAATCGAAGGCGGTCATGGAGAGCACGGTCACGCCCGAAGACTGGGAAGCGGCGGTGCTCGATCGGTCGTTGACGAGGAGACGCAAGTTCCGCAGATTGGAGCCCACCGAGATCGAGGAGCTGCGCTCCCAGTAGCTCACCCCCGATCCGTGGTGACCGACATCCGAGACGCAGCGGGCACCTCTAGCCCGCTACTGCACTACTGTGCAAATCATGCGCCGCAGGATCATCGGAATCGAGAACGAGTACGGGGTAACGTGCGCGCTGCGTGGGCAGCGCCGGCTCTCTCCCGACGAGGTCGCCCGCTATCTCTTCCGACGTGTGGTCAGCTGGGGTCGCTCATCGAATGTATTCCTCGAGAACGGAGCCCGGCTCTATCTCGATGTCGGGAGCCATCCGGAGTATGCAACCCCGGAATGCGACAGCCTCTACGACGTCGTCGCCCATGATCGGGCAGGAGAGCGGATCCTCGAAGGGCTCGTCGAGAGCGCCGAGCAGAGGCTCGAGGACGAGGGGATCCGCGGCCAGATCTACCTGTTCAAGAACAACACGGACTCTGCCGGCAACTCGTACGGATGCCACGAGAACTACCTGGTCGGTCGTCACGGTGATTTTCAGAAGGTCATCGACACTCTGATCCCGTTCTTCGTCACCCGTCAGATCTTCGCAGGGGCAGGCAAGCTGCTCCACACCGCCCGGGGGACGATCTTCAGCCTGGCTCAGCGTGCCGAGCACATCTGGGAGGGGATCTCATCGGCGACGACAAGGAGCCGGCCGATCATCAATACCAGGGACGAACCGCATGCGGACGCCGAGAAGTACCGCAGGCTGCACGTCATCGCAGGCGACTCCAATATGTCCGAGTACGTCTCCTACGCCAAGCTCGGCACGACCATGGCACTGCTACAGATGCTGGAGGACGACATCGTCTTTCGGGATCTGACCCTCGAGAACCCGATTCGCGCCATCCGGGAGATCTCCCACGACATGACCTGCCGGCGCCGGGTGCGGCTCGTGAACGGCCGCGAGCTCTCTGCGCTCGACATCCAGTGGGAGTACCTCGATCGGGCCATGCGCTACGCCCGTACCACCGGATTCCCTGCAGAGGTCGAGAGCGCCATCATGATGTGGGAGAAACTGCTGACCGGGCTGGAGAAGGATCCGATGACGCTCTATCGAGAGCTGGATTGGGTGGCGAAGTACCGGCTCATCGAGCGCTACCGGGAGAAGCACAACCTGGCACTGTCCGACCCGAAGCTCGGGTTGCTCGACCTCACCTACCACGACGTCAATCGGGAGCGTGGCCTCTACTACCTGCTGGAGCGGCGCGGCGAGATGGAGAGGGTGGTCACAGACGAGAGCGTCACGCAAGCCATGACCGAGCCCCCGCAGACAACGAGGGCTCGCCTTCGTGGCGAATTCATCAAGGCAGCCAAGGCCCGCAAACGTGATTTCACAGTCGACTGGGTCCACCTCAAGCTGAACGACCAGGCGCAGCGCACTGTGCTTGTGCAAGGACCCGTTCAAATCAGTTGACGATCGAGTCGAGAAGTTGATCGCCGGTCTGTAGCCGGGACGGCACAGGGTCATTGCACGAGCCGCCCCGGGGTCTAATGTCGACGGTGTGCAAAAGGTCATAGAACGCATCCTCAATCTGCTCGCCTTCCTGCTCACCGCCGGCCGTCCCGTCACCGCCGATGAGATCAGGACGACGGTTGCCGGCTACGACCAGAGCACAGATGACGCGTTCCACCGCATGTTCGAGAGGGACAAGGATCTACTGCGGCGCCTCGGTATCCCGCTCGAGCTCGCCCCCACCGACGGATGGCAGGTGGAGCACGGCTATATCGTCGATCCGGACGAGTACGCGTTGCCGGACCTCGGGCTCACCGACGAGGAGCGGGCGGCGCTCTGGCTCGCCGCCGAGGTCGTCCGGGTCGGAGGGGTGGCCGCAGCACCCGAGGCGCTCTTCAAATTGGGAGGGTCGCCTGCCACCGCCTCGGGTGAACCACTTGCGGCTTCGCTCACCGAGGGCTCAGAGGATCTCGGGGATGCATTCTTGGCGATCGCCGAGCGACACTACATCCGCCTCACCTATCGGGACCGGCACCGACAGATCGCCCCATACGGCCTGGTGCACCGGCGCGGTCATTGGTATCTGGTTGGTGACGATGACGGAGTCGTCAAGGTGTTTCGCATGGACAAAGCGACCGGGGTGTCCGTCGCAGGCGAAGCCGGTGCGTTCACGAGACCGAAGGGATTCCGTGCTGCCGAGTTCATACCGGAGACGCCATGGGAAGCCGGGTCTGCGGAGCTGATCGCCACGGTGCGCGTGGATGCAGAGCATGGCCTGGTGGGCGCGCCGTCAGATCGGTGGTAGGAGCGAGATCATCGAAGCTGATGACGGCGGCATCGAAGCCCACCTGCCCGTAGCCAACCCCGAAGCATTCATCGGGTGGTTGCTCTCCTTCGATGACCAGGCGGAGCTGGTCGATCCCCCCGAGCTGCGGCAACGCCTGATCGCCCGGGTCAAGGAGGGCTCATGACCAGCCCGAAGACAGAGAAGCGTCTCCATCGATTGCTTGCGATGCTCCCGTGGGTCATCGCCAATCCCGGAAGCACCGTTGGCGAGGTATGCGACCGATTCGGATACACGAGCACCGAGCTGGCCACGGACCTGAATCTGGTCTTTGTGTGCGGGCTGCCCGGTTACGGTCCCGGTGACCTCATGGTCGCCTACGTCGACGAGGACGAGGTCGTGGTGGAGATGGCGGATTACTTCGCCAACCCGATCAAGCTGACGCCCCCGGAGGCCCTCTCACTCCTGGCGACGGGCATGGCGCTGCTCTCGACCGGGCAGGCGCCGGTGGCGCTGAGAACCGCGGTCGACAAGCTGCAGAGGGCGGTCATCGGCGGAGACGAGGAGAACCTCATCGTGGATCTCGCCGAGCCCCCGTTTGTCGCCGAGTTGCGGGCCGCGGCCAAGAGCTCGACTGTTGTCGAGATCGTCTACACCGCGCTCGCCAGCGGGAAGACGACGATTCGGGAAGTGGAGCCGTGGATCGTGTTTGCCACGATGGGCAACTGGTACCTGCGGGGTTATTGCCGTTCCGCCGCGGCAGAGCGGGTGTTTCGCATCGATCGCATCCAGAGCATCGCCGTCAGGGACGAGCACTTCGAGCCGCCTCAGGCGAAGCTCGCACCCGAGATCGGGTACGTCCCGAACGAGGAAGACGTGCGAGCCGTCATCCGTCTGCACGAGCAGGCTCGCTGGGTTGCCGCGTACTACCCCGTGGAGATCGTTGCCGACACGAAGGCCGGCCTGGATGTCCGATTTTCTGCTTCGGACGCCTCTGTGATCGCCCGGTTGCTCATCCGCCTCGGCAGGACTGCCGAGCTGATCGAAGGTGCCGAGGTGGCCGCCCGAGAGGACGAATTGCGCACCCGGATCTTGCGTCGCTACATGGCCGCTGGGTGAGAGCGGCCAGGGGGCTACTACGAATGACTACCTCCTAAATAGTCATTTAGCAGCCGGTGGATTTGCCGATGTCAAGGAGGAGAAACACACGCTCATTGGAGTAGGGCCACATGACCACCATCAGAACTACGTGCAACCGCTGCGGGGACGTAGAGCTCACCACGGCCGATATCGGTCTCGAGCTGAGCTCGGAGACTTCGAGCGGCACCTACCGGTTTGCTTGCCCCTTCTGCGGCATCACTCAGCGTCGTCCGGCGAACCACAGGGTTGTCAGCATCCTCCTCGCAACCGGCGTTGAGTACGACATCATTGCCACCACAGGCCCTATCACCGAGTCCGAGATCGATGGGTTCGTCTCGTCACTGGACAGCGACGACTGGTTCTCGGAGCTGGCCACCAGCTAGCCAAGATCGCGACCCATACTCCATGAGGCGCCGACCATGACTGGTCGGCGCTTTTGCGTTTCCCGACGGTGCAGCACAGAGTTGGACGACAGCTAGCATTCTCGGTCCATGGGCAATTTCAGCCTCTCCGAAATCATCACCATCGTCGTCATCATCCTGATCGTCTTCGGTCCGGAGCGCTTGCCCGAAATGGCGAAGAAAGCGGGCCAGCTGGTCAGCAAAGGCCGTTCGATGATCAACGACCTCCGCCACGAGTTCGAGAACGAGCTGGGCGACGTCGCCCAGCCACTCAAGGACGTCCGCCAGGAGCTGGAGGGCGTCAAGAAAGACCTGCAGACTTCGATGACGTCATTGAACGACGAGATCGCCAAGGCGAAGAAGGACCTCGAAGAACAAGTAGACGAGGCCAAGAAGAAGGTCGAATCTGAGTTGGCCGACACGAAGGAAGAGCTGCAGAAGACGGTATCCGAAGATGAGGGCAGTCGACCGTCAGCGGATCCGGCCGACGGTGAGGGCGACCAGGCTGCTGCGGATGACGATGCCGGTCCTGATCAGGCGGTCGGGGATGAGGAGTCCGGCTCGAGTGATGAAGAGGACGGCGGCGCATGACCGATGCCCGGATGCCGTTGATGAACCACCTGGTCGAGCTGCGCTCACGCATCATCAAATCCGTGATCGCTCTCGCCGTCGGCACCGTGATCGGTTTCATCTTCTACCTGGACATCCTCGACATCCTGGCGAAGCCGTATGTGGATGCCACCAACGAGGGACTTGCCTTCTTCCAGCCCACCGAGCCGTTCTCACTGGCGCTGCGAGTCGCCATGTTCGGGGGCGTGATCATCGCAAGTCCCGTCATCATCTATCAGATCTGGCGATTCATCAGCCCCGCCCTGACCAAGAGAGAGCGACGCTACGTCTACCCGCTGAGTGCGATCATGGCCGGGCTGTTCGTCGCTGGTGTCGTCCTCGGCTACTACACGTTGCCACTGGCACTGCGGGTCCTGTTCAGCTTCGGTGGCGACCTGCTCAAAGAGACCGTCGGTGTCAACTACTACTTCAGCTTTGCGATGCGCTTCCTGCTCGCTTTCGGGGCGGCATTCCAGTTCCCGGTCTTCTTGTTCGCCGCCGCCGCGCTCGGGCTGGTCAGCAGCGACACCCTGCGGCATCAGCGCCGGTGGGCGGTGGTGATCGTCGTGGTGACGGCGGCACTGCTCACCCCGGGTGGGGATCCGCTCTCGCTGGCGTTGCTGTCGACCCCGATGTACATCCTTTTCGAGTTGTCGATCCTCGCTATCCGTCACATCCTGCATAAATGACGTCGGCGTTCACTCCCGACCCTTTCCAGACAGAGGCCGTGACCCATATCCGGGACGGGAAGTCGGTCGTTGTCGTCGCTCCCACCGGCGCGGGCAAGACATATGTCGCCGAGCAGGCGGTCGCCCTGGCCGTTGCCGGTGGCGGAAGAGCGTTCTACACAGCACCGATCAAGGCGCTTTCGAACCAGAAGTACGGCGACTTCTGTGACGCATACGGGGAAGACAAGGTGGGGTTGCTCACCGGGGACAACGTCATCAACGGTGACGCCCCGATAGTGGTGATGACCACAGAGGTACTGCGGAACATGATCTACGCCGAATCCACGGCACTACGCGGGCTTGCCGTTGTCATCCTCGACGAAGTGCACTACCTGCAGAACCGGTACCGGGGCTCGGTATGGGAAGAGGTCATCATCCATCTGCCGCGCGAGATACCGCTCGTCTGCCTGTCCGCCACCATCGCTAATTCCGAGGAGTTCACCGCATGGGTGCGCAGCAGGCGCGGTGGAGAGACGGAGCTTGTGGTCGAGACCCATCGCCCGGTACCGCTCGAGAGCATGTACATGATCAAGGATCGGCACCGCGACGGGGCGATCATCCTGCTGCCGGTCTTTCACGGAAAGCGGGCGAACGCCGAGGTGACCCGGCTGCTGCAGAAAGGCAGGGGCCGCTATCGCAGGTTTGCCACCCCGCGCCGGCTCGAGGTCAGCGAAGAGTTGGCCGGTTCTGGCCTGCTCCCCGCTATCTACTTCATCTTCTCGCGGGCGGGTTGTGATCAGGCGGCAGGGCTGGTTGCAGGGGCGCGGCTCGGGCTCACCACCCGGGATGAGCAGATCGAGATAAGAGAGCGGGTAGCCGTTCTCACCGAGCACCTGCCGGAGCAGGACCTGCGTGCGCTCGGCTACGACACCTGGCTGGAACGTCTCGAACAAGGTGTTGCAGCGCACCATGCCGGGATGGTGCCTGCGTTCAAGGAGACGGTGGAGGACCTATTCGCAGCTGGGCTCGTCAAGATCGTGTTTGCCACCGAGACCCTCTCTCTCGGCATCAACATGCCGGCCCGCACCGTCGTCCTGGAGCGCCTGAGCAAGTTCAACGGAGAGGCTCACGAGATCATCCAGCCGGGTGACTACACACAGCTGACCGGACGGGCGGGTCGACGCGGTATCGACGTGATGGGGACGGCCGTCGTGCTCCACAACTTCGACGTCCCCTTCGAGAGAGTGGCGGCGATCGCCGCCGAAGGGTCGCCACCCGCTCGAGTCGAGCTTCCAGCCCACCTACAACATGGCGGCGAACCTGATGGCCAACTACTCGCAGGAAGCGGCAGAGAGGTTACTCAGTGCCTCGTTCGCCGAGTTTCGCTCCGAGCAGCGGAGGGCACAGCTGGAAGAGCACCTGCAGGAGAGGCAAGAGGAAGCGGAGCATTTCAGACGGCAGGCGGAGTGTGAGCTGGGCGACATCTGGGCGTTTGTCGATAGTGCCGATGGTGCGCCGCTCAACCAGCTGCAGACGCTGCGCGACTTCTCCCAGCAGCTACGGGAAGGCGACGTGCTCCGGCCCGCAAGACGCACCGCGGAACGATGGGTGCTGCTCGCCAGGGGATGGGGAGCAAACCCGCGCATGGTCTTTGTCGACGGCTCCGGTGCCGAGCATCGGGTCAGTGCCGACCACCTCGACCCCGGGGTCGCCATTGTCGGGACGATGGACCTGCCGTTGCCGGTGCGAAGCCGTGATGGTGGCTATCGCAACAGCGTCTCGCAGCGACTACGGGCATGGGTCCCCAGCCCGGACTTTGTGATTCGGGAGCACGAGCCGGGTTCCCGTGACGGCGTTGGCGGCTGCCCCCAGCTCGCCGACCACCTCCGGTGGGTGCGGCGTTTCCAGCGGGCCGACAAGGAAGTGCGCCGGTTGCAGCGCCGGGTGCGGAGAAACAACGAGGGGCTCGTCACCATGTTCCGCGCCATCCTCAGGCTGCTCGGCGACTGGGGCTACGTGAGCGGTTGGAAGCTCTCGGACAAGGGCAGCCAGCTCCGCTTCATCTACAACGAGCTGGACTTGCTCCTCGTCGAATCCGTATCACGCGGGCTCTGCGACGGCTTGGACGGTGCTCATCTCGCCGCTTTGACCTCGTTGTTCACCTACGAGGCACGACGCACCGAAGGTGAGGAGGCGGCACCTCCTGAGGGCATCAGCGGGCGTGTCGAACAGATCGAGAAGCTGGCGGAGGAGCTGATCAGCGCCGAGGCGACTGCGGGAGTGCCGGAGTCACGTCTCCCGGATGCGGGCTTCGCCGCGATCGCGTACGCTTGGGCCGCGGGTCACGATCTCGAGGAATTATTCGACGATGATCTCGCCGCTGGAGATTTTGTGAGAAACTGCCGCCAGTTGATCGATGTGCTTCGTCAGCTCAGGGACGGGTTCCCCACCTTGCGCGCCGCCGCCGCCGAGGGCATAGCGGCCATCGATCGAGGTGTGGTCGCAGCCGGAGGACGAGCATGACCTGGTGGGTGATCGTGAATCCTGCGGCGGGTAAGCCGCAGGAGGTGATCCCGCTCGTACAGACAGCGTTGGACGGGGCGGGGGTCGACTACGCCATCAGGGAGTCGTCGAGCCCTGCACACATCCCCGAGTTGATCGCGGCAGGCAAACGTGAGGGTGTCAGCCGATTCGCAGGCGTCGGTGGTGACGGTACTGCACACTTGATCCTCAACGCCCTGATGGGGCAAGAGTGGGCGAAGCCTCCCGGTCTGGCCATTCTCCCAGCAGGAAGTGGCTCGGACTTCATAAGGACGTTTGCGTTGCCACGCAACATCGAAGACGCGGCGAGACGCCTGGCCACCGACGACTGGTACCCGACGGACGTGCTCCGCATGCAAGGGACGTTCGGTACGGTCTATGCCCTCAATGCGATCGAGCTCGGTGTCGGGGCCGCCGCGGTCACCACCGCCATGAGGTTGCCCCGGTGGGTGGGAGAGAAGCGCTACGCCATTGCGTTCTGGCTCGCCCTGCCCGGATTCGGCTCCGACGTGGTCGAGGTCATCGTCGACGGGAAGATGAAGATATCGGGGCGGGCGATCGAAGTGGTGATCGCCAACGGCCAGTTCTTCGGCGGAGGCATGAACATTGCCCCGAAGGCGAGCGCCTCCGACGGGATTGCCGACGTGCAAGTGTTCTCGGGTCCCCGGCGCAAGGCGTTCACGCGTGATGCCGCGCGTAGTCCGAGGAATGCACCTGCAACACCGGAATCTGCGCCGAACTACCGGGAAAGATGTAATAATCCACGCGCCGGCGGACTGGCCCGTGGAAGCCGATGGCGAATTGCTCGGGAACGGCCCGATTTCGGTTACTGTGCTGCCCGCCGCGATTGAATTCAAGATTTGAGGAGAATCGCCGAAAAGGTGGTTGGGAACGGCAAAGCCGTCAACTTACTCCTTGCTCCATTGTGAGGTGCCATGACGACAGACATTGATTTCGAGGATGAGATGCCAGACGACGAGATGCCGGACGACATCGACGACGACGATATTTCGGACGATCTCTTCGACGACGAGCCCGCAGAGGACGATCTTATCGACGAGGACCTGGAAGACGACGACGTCACTCCCGGCGTTGACGCTGATGAGGATGACGACGACGAAGACGAGGACGAAGACACCGAGGCTCTCGACGACCTCGAAGCCGAAGAGCTCGACATGCTCACAGACGATGAGGCGTCGGAGACCATCGCCGCCGACGAGGAGAAGCAACTGCGCGATATTCGCAGGGCCCAGATCTCGATCGAGGCGAGCGCAGCCGGTGGTGCCGGCGCTAACGAGTTCGTGTGCTCCTCGTGCTTCCTGGTGAAGAAGACGTCACAGCTTGCGAACAAGCGCAAGAAGATCTGTCGCGATTGTGCGGTCTGAAGCTCTCGTAGTCGTTCCCACATACAACGAAGCAGAGAACATCGCCCTCATCGCCGCTGCGGTCCGCTCCCAAGGGCTAGGCCTTCTCGTTGTCGATGACGGCTCGCCAGACGGCACCGGCGACATCGCAGATGGGCTGGCCGCAGAAGACGAAGACATCTGGGTGCTCCACCGCAGCGAGAAGCAAGGCCTCGGCCCTGCCTACGCCGCAGGCTTCAAGTACGCGCTCGACCATGGCGCCGAGATCATCTGCGAGATGGACGCAGACTTCTCCCACGACCCGAAGGACCTGCCACGGCTCCTGGCCGCAGTGCGCGACGGCGCAGATCTCGCCATCGGCTCCCGCTATACGAGCGGTGGCGGTGTCGAGAACTGGCCGTGGCATCGGCGCTTGCTGTCACGCGGCGGCAACATCTACGCCAGATTCATGCTGCGCACACAGATCAACGACATGACGGCAGGCTTCAGGGCTTTCCGGGCTGTTGCTCTGCAGAAGCTCGACTTCTCGGGTTGCGAGGCATCCGGATACGGGTTCCAGGTCGAGATGGCCTGGCGTGCCTCTCAACTCGGTCTCGATGTGCGCGAGGTTCCGATCATGTTCCGGGATAGAACCGTCGGGCAGTCGAAGATGGGTGCCCACATCGCAATCGAGGCGATGTTGCTCGTCACGAAATGGGGGATCGGCAACCGCTTCCGGGGGCACCGTTAGAGTCTCGTGCGTACCCGAGGTGGATGCGGAGTGGCACCGGATGGAGATTCGACAGCGGCAGGCGAGCGCCGACGACGTGGCCCGCATCGCTGAGCTGTACGGTCCCGCCGAGGCTGAGCAGGTCGCTCTCCGCGAGCCGTGGGGTGTATCCGACGGGTTTGCCGCACCACAGTTGCAGACGCTGGAGGCGATTCTCGACGATCCCGACGCACACCTGCTGGTCGGTTCCATCGATGACGTCACCGTCGGTTTCGCATACGGCACCATCGAGGAGCTGCTGCCCCAGGCCGGGGGCGAGCAGATCGGTGTGGTCAGGATGATCTACGTCGAGGACGAGGCACGCACCGTCGGCGTCGGTGAGATGATGCTCGACGGATTGATGGACTGGTTCCAGTCTCGAGGGGTCTCCCGGTTCGATGCGATCGTCTCTCCCGGTCACCGTTTGGCCAAGAACTTCTTCGAGGCGGCCGGTTTCAAGGCGCGGCGGATAACGATGTACCGTCACGACAAATGACGACACACACAATCGAACTTCTGCAACAGATGATCCGGAACCGGTGCGTCAACGACGGCACGCCGGACTCGGGTTTCGAGCACCGCTCGGTGGAGACGCTCATCGACTACTTCGGCGTTGCCGGCGAAATCGTCGAGCCGCACCCAGGGCGACAGAACCTGATCTACCGCGTGCCGGGGAGCGACCCGGAAGCGCCGACGCTCACGCTGCTGCCTCATCTGGACGTGGTGCCGGTCACCGAGGCCGAGCTGGAGCAACGACCCCTTCGGGGGCGAGATCATCGACGGGTACGTGTGGGGACGCGGGGCCGTCGACATGCTCAACCTGACCGCGGCGATGGCCGCGGTCTTCAAGCCGTACCTAGTCGGCGATCGTGAGCCCTTGCCGGGCGACCTCATCTTTGCCGCAGTGGCCGACGAGGAGGCGGGGGGCAAGCTGGGAGCGGGTCATCTGGTTGAAGAGCACTGGGATCTCGTCGCATGCGACTATCTCCTCACCGAGGTGGCGACCCCGGGGTTCAGGACGGAACAGGGCCTGACGCTCCCGGTGACCGTCGCCGAGAAGGGCCCGGCGTGGCGCTCGCTGCGGCTGCGAGGCACCCCGGGCCACGGCAGCCAGCCGTACGCGACGGACAACGCTCTGATCGGGATGGCAGAAGCAATAACCCAGTTGGTCGGCACACCAACACCGGTTGACATCTCGCCGAGCTGGATCGAATTCATCACGTCGATCGGATTGCCTTCCGATCTCGTCGCCAGGTTGATCGACCCGGACCGTATCGACGGCGCCATCGACGAGCTCGACGACCCCGACTTCGCCCGGTGGGTGCACGCATGCACCCACCTCACCGTCGCCCCGACGCTGCTGCATGCCGGGGAGAAGCAGAACACCATCCCCGACCTGAGCGGAGCGAGCCTCGACGTGCGCACCACCCCGAGTCAGGACCGGGCCACCGTCGACGACATGTTCCGCAAGGCTCTCGACCCGGGCCTCTACGAGCGCATCGAGATCATCGACGATCTCGACTTCCCGGCAAACGAGTCTGCCGCGGCGGGCCCGCTGTGGGACGCCATCGATGCCGCTGCCAACGATCTCGCCGGCCCTGCGACCCTGGTGCCGATGCTGACCCCGGTGCTGACCGATGGTAGGTACTTCCGGCAGAGGGGAGTGACCGCATACGGGGTCGGCCTGTTTGAAGAGGACATGCGATTCGCCGGTGCCCTCTCCATGTTCCACGGCAACAACGAACGGGTCGGGATTCGCAGCGTCGCCCTCACCGAGGATCTGCTGACCGGCACTCTCGAGCAATTCGGAGAGCGGACCGGGGCGTCACGATGACGGTGCATCTCGACGGCGTACGGGCCCGTCGACACCATCGTTTGCGACATCGACGGTGTGATCGTCCTCGGCAAGCAGCCGATCGCCGGAGCAGGCGCCGCCCTGGATCGCATCCGCGATGCCGGCCTGCCGATCATCCTGGCCACCAACAACTCGACCAGGAAGCCCGAGATGGTGCGAAGTCACGTTCTCGAGGTCAGCGGCTTCGACCCCGGCCCGGACGCGGTAGTCAACTCGGGTGAGGCCACGGCAGAACTGCTGACGGGCCGCTACCAGCACGTGTTGGTTGTCGGCACTGACGGGTTACGCGACACCTTGCGGGACGGCGATGTCCCCGTCACGGACGACTGGACTGAGGCAGACGCGGTGGTCGTCGGTCTCGACCCGGGAGTCACCTACGACGCACTCACCGCGGCAGGCCTTGCGATCCAGAACGGAGCCGACTTCTACGCCACCAACACCGACCCGTCGTTTCCCCAGCCAGAGGGGCTCTTTCCGGGTGCAGGGGCAATAGTGGCTGCGGTGGCAACGACCACACACCGCCAGCCGATCGCGATCTGTGGCAAGCCCCATGAGCCGATGCGCCAGGCGCTCCGCAGTCGCACCGGCAAGCACCCGCTGATCGTCGGCGACGGTATCGAAACCGATATCGCACTGGGCAAGGCGGAAGGCTGGGCGACCGTGCTCACCCTGAGCGGGGTGATCCGCGACGTGAGCGAGATCCCCGCCGAGATGAAGCCCGACGTCGTGGTGGGCTCGATCACCGAACTGCCGGAGCTGCTCGGTCTTTGACCTCAGCGGTAGATCGGGGAATAGCTCGGCACTGGTTGGTGGAGCCGGCGTAGCCGGGCGACCAGCAGCGGTCGCAGCAGCAGCGTGGCCACGACACCGACGATGAAGCCACCCACATGCGCCTCCCAGGCGACGCCCTGATCCTGGGTTACGAACTGCAGCCCGAACCAGATGAGCAGGTAGAACGCAGCGGGCACCTGCACGAAGAAGTAGAAGAAGAGGCTGAGGATCTTGTGGCGGGGGAAGAGCACGAGATATGCCCCGAGCACTCCTGCGATCGCCCCCGACGCCCCGATCATCGGGACCGTCGCATTTGGATTGGCGAACACGAACGCAGCCGTCGCCCCGACTCCCGCGACGAGATACAACAGGAGATAGCCAATGAACCCACTCGACCCTCGCGCGGTGATGAAAGCAGCCTTGGCTCATCCGGGCGCGCAACGCGATTTCTTCGAATTCGTGAGTAACAATTCGGGCCAGTTCAAATCGAACTTGGGGCTTTCGTGACTTACGATGTCGATACCCTTTCCGCTGCTCGCCTGTGGGAATATGAGCCCGACTGGTCGCAGGGTTTCGAGTTGCGAAGGGCATTTCTTACCGACATCACCACGAGCCGGAACAATACCGAGAAACGCCGCGCGTTGCGCAATGTCGCCCGGCTCTCGGCGGCCTATTCGGCGGTCGTAACCGAAAGTGATTATCAGGCGGCGAAACATTTTCTGCGCGTGTGGCAAAATCAACCGACCGCCTCGATCGATTTTTCGAGCGATATTAGA
>CAWJPT010000018.1:0-22394 GCA_963844835.1 uncultured bacterium
TCGCTCGTGGTAGGTGTCGGCGGATGGGTGATGGGCGTCATCCAGGAACGAAGAGCGGCACCACTATCAGCAGAACTGCTGCCGACGGCGCGGCGCAAGCCGACCCCGACCCAGATCCCTACTCCGGTTGGTTGGGAAGCGCCGCTCGCTCCGGGGGCGCGTACCGAGGTCGAAGGGGACACCGTCGTCGAGACACACGAATATACGACACCGGACGACGTGGAGGAGCCTGAGGACTGAGACCGGCTCTACCCGGCTACTCGTCTTCTTCTTTGAAGAAGATCTTGGTCTCTGCGAAGGAACCGGCACTGTGGCTGTACCCGACACTGCCTGACTCGATGGGGCGTTGCGGCGGTTCCTCTCCGGCGGAGATGGAGGCGATGCGGCTGTCCCGCTCTGCGATGGTGGCCCGCAGCCGGTCCGCCTGCGCTTCCAGCTCGGAGATCTGTTGGGCGAGGCGCTTCTTCTCTGTGGCGAAGTCCTGTGATTTCTCGGCACTGGTGACTTCGGCGGCGAGCATCCTGGTGCGTTCCTTGGCGGCGTGGAGTTGGTCGCGCAGCTCGGCACGCTCGGATTCGAGCTCCCTGATGGCTTCCTGAGCATCTGCGAGGTCACCGTTCGGTTCCAGATGCAGCGGGGTGGCACCGGCGCGTTTGGTTGCCCGACCGAGCAGGAATCCGACGATGGTGGCGGCCACCATGAAGATCACTATCTCGGCAACTGCATACAGTATCCCTGTCATCGTCTCTCTCCGGTTCGCTATTCGGGCGGGCCGAGTCTGAATTCAATGCGCCGGTTCATGGCGCGCCCTTCTTCGGTGGCGTTGTCGGCTATCGGTCGGGTCTCGCCGTAACCGACGGCGAAAACACGTTCGGGGTCGATCCCCGCGGCGATGAACCATTGCCTGGCGTTCTCGGCGTGTGCTTCGCTGAGCGCCTGGTTATCAGCGGCGCTGCCGACGCTGTCGGTGTGGCCCTCGACGGTGAGCACCAGCGAAGGGTTCCTGGTCAGGATGCCGACGCCGACGGGCATGAGCTGTTCGAGCTGCGGGGTCAATTCGGCACTGCCGGACGGGAAGCTCGCGCCGTTGAGCAACTGGCCGCTGATGACGTTGTCGTAGATCTCGACGTGCCATTCGGGGAACGGGGCGAACGCAGGGAACACGAGCGGGAGTCGGAACAGTGAGAAGGTGGTGTCGACCGACGGATCGATGACGACGGTGTCGATGACGTTGTCCTCGCCGTAGCTCTCCACGGCGAGCCGGTGGGCGAAGGATGCGACGCTCTGGTTCGGCACGGTTCCGCTGAGCTCGATCATCCCGTCGCCTGCTACCTCGGCGTTGATGCTCGGCGGTTGGAAACCCGTTATCTCGACGTCTTCCTGGAGGGTCACGTCCGGGCCGAGCGCTTGGGCAAGGGCGCCCTTGAGCTGGCCGAGGCGCTCTTCGGTGGGGGCGTAGCCGAAGACGGTAGCGTCCTCTCCGCTGACTGTGATCCCCGAAGTGCCGAGGATCGGCAGCACGGCTACGACGTTGGGGGCGTTGCTCAACCCACGAGGCGGTGGCCACCTCAGGGTCGACGGTGACCTGGTTGTCGAGCAGCGGTGAGTAGATGAGCTCGGCGACCGTCTCGAGCCGGGCCGCCGCTGCAGCGTCCGGCAGCGTCCCCCGGAGTATCAGCTGGCCGTTTTGCAGCCGTGCGTCGAGATGGGCGACCTCGACACCGGTGTCATCTGTGATCGGCGGCAGTGTTGAAGTAGAGCCCGAAGTGGTCGGGGGAGCGGTGGTTTCGGCGGCGGCGGTCGTGGTGGTGGTTGACTCGACCGGGCTTGCCGCAGCGGTGGCGTCCTCCCAGGCGACCGCACGGACACCGTCGATGGCGGCGACGATCTCCTCGGCCTTTGCCCGGTGCTCCGGATCGCCGGTGAGAGTGACATCGCGGCCGGACACATCGACGCCGGCGCTGATGCCTGCGTCGCTCAGTGCTGCTTCTGCCTTGTCTCCGAGATCGTTCTTTTCGCCGTTCAAACCGAGAACGACTGCGGCTCCCAGCAGGAGCACCCAAACGACGAGCAGGATCTTTGCCCACATGCTCTGGAAAGACATTGCTCCGTCCTCTAGCGCTACCTTCCCGGGCATAATCGGTACTTATAGGCCCGGTATCAAGGTTTTTGTCACAAAGTCCCTGTGTGGGGCGTGAGCGGCACTCCCGGGAACCATTCGGAGGCGGGGACGGATTCCCAGGTGGCGAGGGCGTCGTCGATGAGGCCTTCCCGCAGCTGCGACATGGATTTGCGGAGTCGCCCGGTGGAGGCTGCGGTCTCCACGGGCTTGCCTTCGGAGAGGTCGCAAACCTCCCTGGCCCGTGTGGACAGGTCGAAGGTGCCGATGTCGCGGGCCCGGTCGATGATCTCCTGCTTGGTGAGAGCGAGTAGCGGTCGCAGCAGCGGGGCCTTGGCGTACTTGTCGATCTCGACCAGGTTGGCGGCGGTCTGCGACGAGACCTGCCCGAGTGAGTCGCCGGTGACGATGAGCGGCAGATGCAGCTCCCTGGCCACCCGGAATGCCGCTTCGGTCATCAGTTGCTTGAGCAGCACCTGGCGGTATTTCGGCTCCGCCGCTGCGCTCAGCTCCTTCTTGATGTGCTCGAAGTTGACGACGTGCAGGTTGACCTCGTGGCCGTGGCTCCAGGCCGTGGCGAGTTGCTGGCCGACGGCGAGGGCATGGTCGGCCTGGTTGCATTCGAGCTGGAAGTGGAGCATGTCGACCGGGCAGCCGCGGCGCATCATCATCCACGCCGCCACCGGCGAGTCGATGCCGCCGGAGAGCATCACCAGGCACGGCGACTGTGTGCCGATGGGGAGCCCACCCGGCCCGTGCCAGGACTTGTTGACCACGGCGGCCTTCGATCCCTCAACGCGGACCCGGACCGTCACATCGGGGGAAGAGAGGTTGACACCTGCCGATACGTCGAATAGAGCATCGCCGATGGCGACCTCGGCGTCGTGAGATCTCCAGTCGTGGTTGCCGGTGCGCCGCACTCTCACCGCAAAGGTGCGGCCAGCGACCAGCGGGGTTGCCAGTTCGGTGACGTCTGCGGTGAGTTGTTCGAGGCCGACCGCCTGGATCCTGCGCACCCGATCGATTCTGGCGATACCGATGACGGTGGTCGCCGCCTCCGCGGCGGCAACGAGATCCCCTCCCGCGATGTCGAACTGCTGGTTGCCGCGCTGCCGCACCACCGCATCAGGGGCGGCGTTGGCAAGCGCCGCTTCCAGGTTGGCGCGCAGGATCGGCATGAAATGCCGCCTGGTCCGTTTCGACTTCAGGAAGATCTCGCTGGAGGCAGATGCCCGCAACGACTCGAGAGTGTTTTCCATGGGAACGTTCATCATGCCACGAAACCGCTGGAGCCGCCTACGGTCGAGCGGCTCTCCGGCGGTCTCCCAGGCCGCAAGCTACGGGATATCGATGCTCAGCGACGAGTCGTTGATGTTGTCCAGCGAGAACTCCATCGTCATCGGGATCGTGGTGTCGGTGAGGCCTTCCATGAGCTCGGGGGGCATCTCGAGCTGGGCGCTCAATCCGATGACGGTGCCGGTCTCGATATCGAGCCACACGGTCATGGCCTTCAGGAACTCCGTGTCGACACCGGCGAATCCGAGGTCGGACAGTGCGCCGGACAGCTCACTCAGGTTGGCTTCGTAGGCGGAGCGCCCGTTGTAGGTGACCTCTTTTCCGGTGACGCCGTTCAAGTCGGAAGCGGTGAAATCGGACCAGAATGTGGGCGCCGCCGGACAGCTCGAGATGATGTCGCTCACCGAGGAGTTGAACAGGGTGGATTGCTCGTAGCCGTTGCCCTGGTCGTACCAGAGCATCTCGGGGGTGGCGATGACGGACTCGCTGAAGGTGATGCCGCCCATGTCCGACGACATCGTGCATTGGAAGGCGTCGGTGATCCAGGTTCCGTCAGCGGTGACCGTCAGGTCGAAGTCCTCCAGGCTCATCGTGATGGTCATGTTGGCCGTGTAGCTGTCGAACGAGCCGGGAGCAGTGCCGTCCAACGTCGTGAACTCATCCGCCGTCGTGAGGGATGTCGTCGTCTCCGGTTGTGTGGTTGTAGTGGCTTCGCTGGTAGTGGTCGGCTCGTCCGCGGTCGTTGTCGTCTCGGCGACAGTCGTTGTCGTCTCCGATGTCGCCGCGGTTGTGGTGGTGGTGTCGTCACCGCTGCTGCCGGAACAGCCGGCGAGCAGCAGCAACGCTGCGATGGTCAGGGCTAGGCGCCGCATGATTTCCTTCCAAAGCTCGGGGGTGTGTCAGGTGTTGGTATCGGGACCGGAGATCATGAGCGGGATGAGCCGTTCGGCGTCGGTGAGCGCACCGTGGTTGCCCACCATCCGGTCATCGGAGTGGCGGTGGAGTAATAGCACATCGTCGTCGGCCAGCAGAATCCCGTCCGGCAGTCTCTCTTCTATCTGGGGGTGGCGGGGCTCGGGGCCCCACCAATGGATCATGTCGTCGAGGGGGATCCAGGTAGCGGGCAGTTTGCGGGCGAGGCGCCGTCCGTCACCTTTGACGAACATGGCCCTGCCGTCGCCGAACAGGATGAGGTCACCCTGATCGGCTTTCGAGATCTTGATCTGATTACGTTTCGGGAAATCGACGTGGCCGTGGTCGGCGGTGCCGATGAGGACGGCGCCTTTGGGTAGTCGGAGACTGAGCGCTTCCCAGGCGGCGGCGACGGTGGTCATCGCCTCGGTGTAGAGGTGAGACTTCTGGCCGGCGACGTGGGCGGCGTAGTCGACGTTGGGGAGGTAGGCGACGATGAGCCGCTTGGGCTGGGCGGCGAGCTGGATGGTGGCGTCGAGCCAATCGTCGAGGTGCTCGACCCCTTCGAAGCGGCAGCCGCGGAACAGCACTTTGGTGAGCGGTGTGTTGTCGAATTTGGCAGGCTGGATGGTGAGTGTCTCGACCCCGGCGGCGGCGAGCCGCTCCGCCAGGTTGGGTGACGGCAGGAACTCGGCATACGGGTAGTCGAGCCTCGTGCCCCACAGGGTGGTCCAATGGATGGTGTTGACCACATTGTCCAGCTCGGGGATCCAGGCCTGATAGCCGAGCAACCCATGCTGGGAGGGTGGCAGCCCGGTAGCGAGCACCGACAGGCTGACGGTGGTGGTCGCCGGGAACGGGCTGTCGAGCGACGCCCGGCACGACTCTCGCAGTGCGGCGCCCGCAGGATGATCGAGCTGGTGGTAGCCGAGGCCGTCGAATAGGCAAAGGACATAGGTGTCGGCGTCGGGGATCTCGGCGGCGAGATGGGGGTGTAGCCGCGGTGAAGGAGCCGATCCGATCAACCGGTACTCGATTTCGGCAATCAGATTGACCAGCGACCCACCGTCGTAATCCGGGACCGTGATTTCCATCAAGTGGACCCTAGTGCCCGAAGCGGGATCGCCCCATCTCGGGATGCCGTGTCCCGGGGAAGCGGCCGGTGGCTCATTGTCTCAGCGGGAGGGACTGCCCCGAATTGGGCGGAAGCGTCGATTGATGGGGTGCGACCGGTATTACATTCTGCGGGTGGACGTTCGTGAGAAGGTAGTGGATTCCCCCCGGCTCGAAGGCCGCGCCCTGCAGGTGGCGGTCGTCGTGGGCGTGGTCCTGCTCGGCGCTGCTCTCTGGGCGGGTGCGGTTGATTTCTATACCGAGCCCGGAAGAAACCCGGCGCCGCTCGGTTGGCTCGATCTCGCCTACAAGCTGATATCGATTGCGGCACTCGTGTATGTGGCGAACCGCTGGAACAGCCGCAGCCTGCGCATCCTGGCGTTGTTGCTTGCGCTGCTGGAGGTGGGCCATCTCCTCGTGCACACCAGGTCGTTCAATCGGGCAGAGTTCGTGCTCATCAGGCCACTCGCCGACGCTCTCTCGGTGTCGAGAGGGGTTGTGATGCTGGGTGGCATCTTCGTCGCCCTTGCGATCATCGGCATCGGGATGGTGTGGCTGGCGTACCGGGCGGCCCGACCCGACGAGAAGCCGGTGGTGGTGAAGTTGATCGCCATCCTCATCGTGTTGGGGATCTTCACCGGCCCGGTCAACGCCATCTCCGCTCTCGGCATCAATCGGGAGTGGTTGATCGCGGAGGACTTCGGCCAGGTGCTGGCCCTTGCAGTGCTGGCTGCGTACTCGATCGGGCTGGCTGTGGCTGCGTGGGAGCGGCCCGGGAGGCTGGCTTGACTCCAGGGGCACCTGTGGATCGCACCGACGACCTTGCTCGAATCAACGTCGCCCTGGATGCGGCGCTCGTGGTGTTGGAGGACTTCACCCCCGGCAGGATCACGGCCCGCAAGAAGGAGGGGGGCGACCCGGTGACCGAGGCAGACGAACTGGTCGACGCCGAGATGAAGCGCATCCTCCCCGAGGCGGGGGAGGGCTGGCTGTCCGAGGAGAGTGTCGACAACGCGGATCGTCTCGACATGCGGCGAGTGTGGATCGTCGACCCCATCGACGGGACCAAGGAGTTCGTCGAGGGCATCGCCGAATGGTGTGTCTCGATCGGCCTCATCGAGGACGGCCGTCCTGTCGCCGGCGGGATTCACAATCCGGCGACGGGGGAGCGGATCACCGGCAGTGTCGACACCGGGATCGAGTATCAGGGCCCCAACCGAGTTTCGGGCAAGACGAGTCTGGAAGGGGCGCGGGTTGGTGCCAGCCGCTCGGAGATGCGCCGCGGTGAGTGGGACCGATTCGAGGGGGATCGTTTCGAGATCGTCCCGATCGGCTCGGTCGCCTACAAGCTGGCGCTGACCGCAGCGGGCATCCTCGACGCCACCTGGACGCTGGTGCCGAAGAACGAATGGGACCTCGCCGCCGGTGTCGCCCTCATCGAAGCCGCGGGTGGCTGGGCGGTCCTGAAGGACGGCACCCCACCGCTGTGGAACAAGCGAGACCCGTCCGTCCCCGGCTTCATCGCCACCACCGCAGCCCTGCGAGCCGACGTGGAGAAGCTGCTGCTGGGCCAGCAGGTCTAGGCTCAGCGGACAGGCGACGAGCCGACGTCGAGACGTTTCTGGAGGCGGATATGGATGCGCGTACGGTTCTTTGTTACGGAGATTCCAACACGCATGGGTTCGTTGCGGAGACGCTGGGGCGTTTCCCCAGGGATGTTCGCTGGCCGGGTGTGATGCAGGGCGCCCTCGGCGACGACTTCGTTGTCATCGAGGAGGGTCTTTCCGGGCGGACCACCACCTGGGACGATCCCTTCGGTGTCGGGTTGAACGGTCGCCCCTATCTCGGCCCCTGCCTCAAGTCTCATGCCCCGATCGATCTCGTGATCATCATGCTCGGCACCAACGATCTGAAGCGTTACTTCGGGGTGAACGCACCCGAGATCGCGCTCGGTGTCGGCTCGCTGGTCGACATTGCCCTGCACAGCGGCGCCGGTCCCGACGGTGGTGCCCCTCAGGTGCTGATCGTTGCCCCGGTGCCGCTCGGTGAAGCGACCAAGCTGTCTTCTCTGTGGGGTTTCGGTGCCGCCCGACAGGAGTCGGCGCATCTGGTCGAGCACTACGAGACCATGGCCAAGGTGTACGACTGCCCGATGTTCGATGCCGCCACAGTCGCCTCGGTGAACCCGGTCGACGGTGTGCATCTGGACGCCGATAGCCATCGCAGCCTCGGCACCGCCCTAGCCGACCAGGTCCGCAACATCCTGGGCACCGAATAGGGCTCGAACCGCCCTCCCCGCCAGCGCGAGGGAGAGCGGTGCGAATCGTCTTCACCCTCCCAGCGGGAGGGTCGCCCGGATCGGAGATTCGGGCGGGGAGGGAGAGACCCTGAGGTTGTTGACGACGCCAGTGTTTCACCCTCCTGCGTCGCTTTGCTCCGCGTCCCCCCTCGAGGGGGGACGAGTTGTCTTCACCCTCCCAGCGGGAGGGTCGCCCGGATCGGAGATTCGGGCGGGGAGGGAGAGACCCCGAGGTTGTTGACGACGCCAGTGTTTCACCCTCCTGCGTCGCTTTGCTCCGCGTCCCCCCTGAGGGGGGACGAATAGGGGTCGTTTTGTGCCATGTTGGGGGAGGGACGAGCTTGTCTTCACCCTCCCAGCGGGAGGGTCGCCCGGATCGGAGATTCGGGCGGGGAGGGAGAGACCCCGAGGTTGTTGACGACGCCAGTGTTTCACCCTCCTGCGTCGCTTTGCTCCGCGTCCCCCCTCGAGGGGGGACGAATCGTCTTCACCCTCCCAGCGGGAGGGTCGCCCGGATCGGAGATTCGGGCGGGGAGGGAGAGACCCCGAGGTTGTTGACGACGCCAGTGTTTCACCCCCCTGCGTCGCTTTGCTCCGCGTCCCCCCTTGAGGGGGGACGAATAGGGGGTGCTTTTCGCCTTGGTCGGAGGGGAGGAGGGGCGTCGGACCGCGGTCTTGTCTTCACCCTCCCAGCGGGAGGGTCGCCCGGATCGGAGATTCGGGCGGGGAGGGAGAGCGGTCCCGCGTGTGTCCAGCACAAGAGGGGAGTGCGGGAGAGGTCAGCTTGATCTACGCAACCGGACGGGGTTGGTGGAGGGTGCGGACGACGGCGGCGGCCAGCAGGATCGGGACGGCGTTGATTGCCCAGGCCATGTAGGTGGGGGTGGCGACCGACACCAGCAGCAGCACGACCGCAAGCCAGTCGTTGCCCCGGTGCAGCGCCCATGCCGCCGCGACGGCGGCGAGCGGCAAGACAATAGAGAGAACGCCGACAAGCAAGCGGACGTCGGGGTTGACGTCGGGTAGCGCTACGAGTGCCACCGTGCCGGCGATGACCGCCCACAGCAGCGATGCGACGATGAGTGCCCTACGCATGTGTTCCACGCTAGCGACGCATTCGCTGTTCCGCGGCGAGAAGGGTCTAGGTACCGGGCTCGTCGGCGGCCTCGAGGACCCGTTTGAGACGGCGATAGTCGGAGTGGATCGACCCCCGCACCGCCCGCGACAGCAGCGGTGCGGTGAGGCGGCGCCAGCCGCGGGTGTGGCCGGTCAGATCCATCCGCACCCGGCACTTCGACTTGCCCAGTGGCTCGACGGTCCTGGTGACCGTGGTCTGGATCACCGGCCCTCGCCTGGTTTCGATCGTGATGGAGCGGCCGGGAATGAGCTCGGTCACCACGTACTCGACAACCACTCCACTCTCGACGGCCTGCTCACAGGTGGATCCAACGGCAACCGGAGGCGGTGAGGTCCACGTGGTTGCCTCGACACCGCTCTGCCAATGTGGGTTGTTGGAGAGATCGGCGATGTACGCAAAGACGACATCTGCTGCAGCATCGATCTCTGTCTGCACTGTGAGCCGCACGTGTCCTCCCACGCCGTCGGGTTCGACCTGCGAGCGTACCAGCGGCGACTGCTGAATCCACGTGAACTGGTCTGCACCACGGGGCCGCCGCGAGCCTTGGTCGTAGCAACGCGGCCGAGGCTACGCTGCCTCCCATGCGCCTCCTCATCACGATGGTCGTGCTGGCCGTGCTCGCATCGCTGCAGAGCGTCGCTCCCGCGCTTGCGACCGGAACCTTCAGTGACGACGACGGGTCGATCCATGAACCATCGATTGAGGCGATTGCTGCTGCCGGGATCACCCGGGGCTGTAATCCGCCGGTGAATGATCGGTTCTGCCCGGATGCTGTTGTCACTCGTGCACAGATGGCTGCGTTTTTGAGTCGTGCCCTTGATTTGTCTCCGGCTGGGGGTGATCGGTTTGTCGATGATGACGGGTCGATTCATGAGCGGTCGATTGAGGCGATTGCTGCTGCCGGGGTCACCGGGGTTGTAATCCGCCGGTGAATGATCGGTTCTGCCCGGATGCTGTTGTCACTCGTGGCCAGATGGCTGCGTTTTTGAGTCGTGCCCTTGATTTGTCTCCGGCTGGGGGTGATCGGTTTGTCGATGATGACGGGTCGATTCATGAGCGGTCGATTGAGGCGATTGCTGCTGCCGGGATCACCAAGGGCTGCAACCCGCCGGTGAACGATCAGTTCTGCCCTGCGGAGTTCGTCACCCGGGCACAGATGGCAGCGTTCCTTGCTCGGGCACTTCACCTGAGCGGGCCGACCGGGGTCACCTTTGCCGCGGGCGGTGACTTCGGAGCGACCAGCCTCACCGATGCCACCTTTGCGTCTATGGCGGCCAGCGATGCCGAGTTTCTGCTCGCCCTCGGCGACCTTGCCTACAACGACCTCACCGAGCCCGAGTGGTGCGACTACGTCAAGGGCTATCTCGGTGCGACATTCCCCGTCGAGCTGCTGGTCGGCAACCACGAAGACGACGACAGGGTCAATGGCTACATCGGCAACTTCGCCGCCTGTCTCCCCGACCGGATGAGCTCAACCGGTACCTACGCCGCCGAGTACTACTTCGACGTCGATCACCTCGCTCGCATCATCATGGTCGGAGCCGACAACGAGGTCGACGGTGAGAGCTACGACTACGACGCCGGCAGCAGCCACTATCAATGGTTGGAGGCCACCATCGACGACGCCAGGGCGGAGGGGATCGAGTGGGTGATCGTCGGTATGCACAAACCGTGTCTGACGGCGGGGGTGAAGAGCTGCGAGGTGGGCAGCGACGTCTACGACCTGCTCGTCGACAAGAAGGTCGATCTCATCCTCCACGGCCACGAGCACAACTACCAGCGTTCCAAACAGCTCACCTGTGAGACGCCCGGGACCTTCCGATGCCGAATGTGTCGCCGATGACGGCAGCGACAACGTCTACACAAAGGGCGATGGATCTGTGTTTGTGATCGTCGGCAACGCCGGCGGCAACAGCATGTATGCCATCAATGAGTCCGATCCCGAGTTGGGCTATCTGGCGACCTGGCACGGAGCCAACTCGCCCGATGCGGGACGGGGATACGCCCTGGTGACGGTGACCCCCGAGGCGCTTCAAGTCAGCTTCGTTGGCTCGACAACCAGCTACCACGACAGCTTTGTGATCGAACGGCCGTAGGCAGGGATCAGGTCGACAGCAGCGGCGAGTAGTCCGTAGGCACCAGGACGTGATCGGCGAGGATGTCGCGCACCATCGGCCCGTTGGCAGCCGCCGTGTCTCGCTTTATCTGCTTCCATTCCTCATCCGCCATGAACTGCTCCCACGCGTTGCGCAGCGTCTGCTCGTCCGGCCACCTGAGTAGATAGACAAACGCCGGCCCTTCTGCCGTCTCCGTGTCCCAGAAGGCAAGGATCTCAAATCCGTATGACTTCATGATCCGCCAGGCATGGTCGCGAAACCGGTCGTGAAACGCAGCCTTGGTGTCGTCGTAGAGGCCGTAGATGCGGAGTTGGTGAATCATCCCACCACTATATGCGCCCGACTCGGGCGATCCAGCGCGGCCTCACCGCGGCGTTGAGCGGACGATTCCAGTCACCCGGGCGATGTCCTCTTCACTCATGTCGGTGCCGCTCGGCAGGCAGAGACCGGTCTCGAACAACCTCGCCGACACCGCACCGCCGAAGACTCGTGCCCTGGTGAACACGGGTTGGAGATGCATCGGCTTCCACACCGGACGTGCCTCGATGTTGTCGGCGGCAAGGGCCTCGATGATGTCTTGGTGGGAAGCACCGAACTCGTGCGGGTCTACCGTCAATGTGGTCAACCAGCGGCTCGACCGACCGTACGGGGCTTCCGGCATGAAGCGAAGACCGGGGATCTCACCGAGCGCAGACACATAGGCGTCGAACACGCGTCGCCTCGCCTCGACCCGCTGGTCGATGGTGGCCAGCTGCGCCCGGCCCAACGCTGCCAGGATGTTCGACATGCGGTAGTTGAAGCCGATCTCGGTGTGCTCGTAGTGGAGAACCGGCTCTCGTGCCTGGGTGGCCAGATGACGACACCTCTCAACGACCGCGGCGTCGTCGGAGAGGGCGGCCCCACCGCCTGAGGTGGTGATGATCTTGTTGCCGTTGAACGACAGGATGCCGACGCTGCCGAACGAACCTGCGGGACGCCCTCGATACGTTGCCCCGAGCGCCTCAGCGGCGTCTTCGATGAGGGGCACACCGTACTCGGAGCAGATCGGCGCGATCCGCTCGTAGTCAGCGCATTGGCCGAACAGGTCTACCGCGATCACAGCACCGACCCATCTTCCCTCGACACGGGCTGTCTCCAGGGCCTCGATCAACAGGTCGGGGTCGAGGTTCCATGACGACGCCTCGGAGTCGATGAACCAGGGCTCGGCGCCTAGATAGGTAACCGGGCTGACGCTGCCGATGAACGTGAACGAGGGGGCGATCACCACGTCGCCTGGAGTCACCCCGAGTGCGATGAGTGCGAGATGAATGGCGGCGGTGCCCGACGCCGTCGCCAACGCGTGGCCCACACCCGACTGTGCGGCGAGCTCGCGCTCGAAGGCGTCGACCTCGGGCCCGAGCGGTGCGATCCAGTTGCTCCGCAGCGCGGCCACGACGGCTGTCTCTTCTTCCCCCGACTGCGACGGCGGCGACAGGTAGATTCGCTCGCTCATGCCGGCACCGACCGTCCTGCCTGCTTCCGCTTCTTTCCGGCTGCGGAAGGGATGCGCTCCGGGATGGGGCCTTTGCCCATCACAACCAGCAGGACGAACAGGAACGGCAACGCCTGGATTCGCTGGCGCCGCCAGGATGCCGAGATTGAACACTGCACTGAACGCGACGATATACCCGAGGACGATCGCCATGGAGAAGATGAGGTATGGGTATCGCCGCATCCGCACGATGTTCCGGATCATCCACGGCAGCGCCAGCACGCTCACGATCAGCAGGAGCGTTCCCTCCAATCCGGAGATGCGGGTTTGCAGGTTGACGGCCTCGTTGAGCAGCGGCCGGTAGAGGGTGCGCAGTGTCGCCGAGGGCACATCGACGATCGACCGTACCGGGTCTCCTTCCACGGCGGATCCACCTTGCTGGGTGCGGCGTTCCAGTTCGGACAGGAACGGGTCGAGGTCATCGCCGGATAGATCGACGCCGAGCGCCGAGCTCGCCAACGACGCCAGCAGGATCACGACCAGCCCGGAGGCAATCATCATGACGAAGCGTCTGGTCCGGGCGGCCTTCACATCGGGAGTGGGCCCGAGCAGGACGGCAACGGCGAGCGCTGCCCCGAACAGAGCAGCAATGTGCAGCCGGATGGCTCCCGCCCCGGCGAGCCCGGCGGCGATGATGATGAGCCACCGCAGCCGGTAGCGCGCCAGCAGGTGGGCGGCGCCCCAGGCCACCAGGCTGATGAAGAACAGCATCAGTGCGTCCTTGCCGATGCTGGACGGCCAGAACACCATCGACGGCATGAAGAAGATCAGCGCCGCGTACCACTTCGCCCGAGCCCTGGGCAGGGCACGACGGAAAGCGAGGTAGAGGACGAGTTGGCCGATGAACGCCACCGTGGCGAAGATGAAGAAACCGCCGAGCTGGGTCGGCTCGAACGGGGTGAACAGGAGGGCAGTCACCTTGGAGGTGAAGGTGGTGCCCGCCGACCCGATCTCGAAGTTCGGCACCTGGAAGTGGCGCCACACGTCGTTGTATTGGATGCCCCGCCCGTAGTAGCCGGTGGCGTCGCCCACCCCGCTGTAGACGTCGGTGAGGACGAAGTACCTGACGCCCGAGCCCACCAGCTTCACCACGAACCCGGCCATGACCATGAGCGGGAGCCAGGTGCGGTCTTGCTCGTCGGCTGCCAGCACCGCCAGCGTGGCGACGATCCCTCCCAGGACGACGATGAGCAGTACCTCGGCGACGTTGACCCGTCCCGTGCCAACCGCCGCCATCAGGCCGATGAGGAACAGCAGCGAGCCCACCCACAGTGATGCTCCCTTCATAGAAGCTCCAGATCGCTCAGCGACAGGTCCCACCGGTTGGGGTCGAACACGTCGAAGCCTGCACCGAGCTCACGCAGCGGCCGTGCCACCATATTGAGGGCAACCATGCGTGGGACCGGGATCAACCCCGCCCGGATCGCCTCGCGGCGTTCCGGCGACCCGGCCGAGAACCACGAGACCAGATAGCCGGCCCGTGACATCTGCGCCGCCTTCGAGACGGCACGCCGCCCGCCGGCCCCGATCAGCTCGGAGACCACCAGCTCGTCACGCCCCTTGCGTCGGTTCACCCGCAGTACCGCGGTCGAGCGATCTGCATCGACCCGCAGGTACGAGGCGGTCGGGTGTTGCTCGAATCTCCATCGCCGGTACGCCTCAGACCGGATCGTGCGCAGCCCGCCGGGTGGTCGGTCCTCCCCACCTAGATCTCGAGCCGGGTTGGCTCCCGGAAGCACCGTGGCGATATCGGGAAGCTGATCGTCGGGGTGGCGTTGCACCATTCTCATGCTGGGCCGGATCATCACCCCGATCGGGCCAACGTCGCGCCAACCCTGCTTGAGGTAACCGGGCCGGGATTTGCTGTTGGGGGTGTTGAACACGAGATCCACCCCATCGGCGCTGGCGATCTCGATGGCGGACTCGTTGAGGGTGCGAAAAGGCCCCGCCGCTGGAAGTCGGGATGCACCGCGGTGTCTACTGCACGCACACAGGAGAGCTCGCCGCCGTCGGGGGTGGCCAGCCGCCACCGCATGAACGCACGCACCGCGGCGATCCGGTCGTCGTCTGCCGCCACCAGCACGATCGACTCACCAAACGGGTTCAGCGTGTGCTTCCACTCCCACTGCTGCGGTGTCCGTTTCAGCAGTGCGGTCTCGCCGAGCGCAGCACGCAGGGTGTTCAGCACCTCCGGCACGTCTGTGGCGACCATGGGCCGGATGGTCAGCGCCTCAACCATGAAGCACCTCTTCGTACAGGCTCTCGAAAGACTCGATCATCCGGTCCAGCCCAAACTCCGATTCGACAACGTCACGGCCGTTCTTGCCCAGCATGGCTGCGTTCGCCCGGTCCTCGAGGAGCGTCACAATGGCCTCAGCCAGCCGGGCTGGCTGCATCGGCTCGACGAGGATCCCGGTCTCTCCGCTCCGCACCACAGACGGTACTCCACCAACTGCGGTGGCCACCACCGGCTTGGCGAGCGCCAACGCTTCGAGGATGGTCACCGGCAGGCCTTCGTGCTCGGACGGGTTCACGTAGACATCGGCTGCGCTGATGAACGCAAGCGCATCGGTTCGCCGGCCGAGCAGGCGAACCCGGCCGGTGAGGTTTGCCGTCTCGATGCTGTGTCGGAGCCGGGCGAGGTCGCCGTCGAATTTCTCCGTTCCGATGGACACGACGGTGACGTTGTCCGGCAAGTAGCGTGCCGTTGCGATCAGGTTGTCGTGTCCCTTCCCTGGCCTGATGTTCCCGACGTGCACCACGAGCGGGTCCGCGACCCCGAGGCCCAGCTCCCGGCGAGCCGCCGCAGCCTGTTCGGCGGTGACGTTCGACGGCAACGCCGTTCTCGATGACGATCGGCTTCGGGCCGGGGAAGCCGCGGAACGAATCCGCAACCGGGACAGAGACGGCAGTGACGGCCGTGTTCCGCCGGTAGGTGATCCGGTTGAGCGTCCGGGTGGGCTGGCGGTAGCCGCCCGCCAGGTTGTGCTCGGTGTAGACGAGGGGGACGGTGCCGACCACCCTGGCGGCGATGCCCACCATCGGTGAGTGTGCGTGCACCAGATCGGCGCCGATGTCTCGGATCAAGGCCCGCAGCCGCCACACCGATGCCGGGGTCATGCCCCGTTTGCCGCCGAGGCACGTCACCGGGACACCCTGTGCCTCCAGGTCGGGTACCAACTGATCCTTCCAGGGCAGCATGTATGCGACGTGATAGTCGAAGCGGTCCCTGTCCCACAGCCGGGCACCTTCGGCGATGAGCTTCTCGGCTCCACCGAGGCCAAGTCCCTTGATGGCGACCAGCACCACCGATCGGCTCACCAGCGCTCCTCTCCACCCGGGGTCATGGCCCCGTTCTCAGCCCTCTGCCTCGATGGCGTCCATCAGCTCGGACAAACCATCCGAGAACGACATCTCCGCTTTCCAGCCGAGCACCTGGGTGACCAGCTCTGCCGACACCGTAGCGGGTGGCACGTCGCCAGGCCGCGGCTCGCCGAAGGTCAGCTCGGTGGGGTAGCGGGCGACGACGAGTTCGGCCAACTCGCGGATCGACGTGCTTTCCGGAGCGATCGTGTTGAGGGCCATCCCGTGGACATCGGACCGGCACGCCATGGCGAATGCCGCAGCCACGTCCGACGCATGGGTGAACTGCCGCCCCTGCTTGCCGTCTCCCTGAATCGTGATCGGCTCACCGCGCCGTGCCCGATCGATGAAGATGCGGAACACCGAGTTGGGGCGCAGCCCGGTGCCGTATGCGGTGCCGAGCCGCAACGCCAGCGCAGGCACACCGCGGAGATGATCGGCGGCCAGCAGCAGCCGCTCCCCGGCGAGCTTGGTGATGTTGTAGGGGTGATCGGGGTTGGTGGGGTGATCCTCATCGAGGGGTTGGTACTGCGGCTCGCCGTAGACCTCCCATGTCGATGCGTACACGACGCGGCACCTGCCCGCTCCGCCGCGGCCGCCACGTTGGCGGACCCGGTGACGTTGACTTCGGCGGCGAGATTCGGTTGTTCGCCCGCTAGGTAAACGTCCCCGATGGCGCCGATGTGGCAGATAACATCGTGGCCGATGGCTGCCGTGGCCAGCTTCTCCGCATCCCTCAGATCCCCCGTGATGGACTTCGCTTCTAGAGAGCCCGCATCCACCAGATCGTAGGTGGTGACTTCCAATCCCTCGTTTATCAAGCGACGTACCACATGACGGCCGAGAAACCCCGCTGCGCCGGTAACCAACACACGCATAACTAGCCTTTCCTGACTTCGGAACTCGGCACATTCTTCCAATCTCACCCCGAGCCTGCAAAATGACTAGTCCATGTCGGTCCGGTGCCGAAAGGTGGCCTTTGTTCGGACTCGTCTGCCTTTTTCGCAGTATGTGCGTGTCGTCTCGCTCGACTCGCTCGATGCACCTTTTCTGCATATAGTGCACGGTAGGTCATGTTGCCACGGATCGGCATTGAAGTGACCCGGTAAAACCAGGTAACTTCACGGTCGGTTTGTTGGTAGGGCGCAAAAGGGGAGAACGGTGAGTGATTCAGTGCGGCCACACGGTGACCCTTCGGTGGCAAGCGTGCGTGTGCGTATCGCCCAGTTCTTTGCCGGAGCTCGGGCCGACTTCTCTTTCGCCCTGATCGACGCCGTTGTCGTGGTTCTCGCCTATATGGCAGCCCTCGTGTTGCGGTTTATCGACACGAACGGCATCCACCCGAATTGGTGGCAGGGGTTCCTCATCAGCTTGCCGGTGATCGTCGCCGTGCACCTCGTCGCCAATCTCATCTTCGGTGCCTACGGCCACATCTGGGAGTTCGCCAGCGTCGAGGAAGCCATGCGGGTGGTGTTCGCCGCGGTGTCCTCAGGCATCGTGCTGGTGACGCTCGATGTGATCATCCAGAGGACCGCAGGCTCCGACGGGCGTTTGCTTCCGATCATGGTGGTGACCTTCGGCGCCGGTCTGGCTCTCGCCGGGATGGGGGCCATGCGGTTCCGCTCCCGCATGTTCTCCTTCCAACGTGCCGGGCAGCGCGACCCGGCCGCCGCCCTCGTGGTGGGCACCGGTCGAACGGCAGTGGACCTTGCTCGCAATGTGCGCTCCTCCGACCACCAGGTGCGGGTAGTTGCCTTCGTCACCCCGAACGGTGGCGGATCGGCGAAGCGCCTGGCAGGGCTTCCTGTGATGGGAACCATCGACGACATCCCCGAGCTGGTGAGCCTGCTCAACGTGGAACAGGTGGTCATCGCCGAGGCGATCGGCGAGGAGAAGACCCGCAGACTCGTCGACCAGTGCATCGATATCGATGTGGGGTTGCGGGTGGTGCAAGGAGCCGGTGAGGTGCTGCGCGGCGACGGCTCGCTGCGTGACGTGCGAGACCTGGAGTTGACCGACCTGCTGCCCCGGCCCACGGTTGCGACGGACCTGAGCCCTGTAGCGGAACTGCTGTGCGGGAAACGGGTGCTGGTGACCGGTGCAGGCGGCTCGATCGGTGCCGAGATCCTGTCGCAGGTGGCCGAGTTCGAACCTGCCGAGCTGTTCGCTCTCGACCACGACGAGACCCACCTCTACGAGGCGCTGCTGAGCTTGTCTTCTGACCACGCCAAGCCCACCCAGGTGCTCGCCGACATCCGCGACGCCGATCTGATGCGACGCACCTTCAGCAGGCTGCGGCCGGACGTGGTGTTCCACGCCGCCGCCCACAAACACGTGCCCATCCTCGAGGACTTCCCGGACGAGGCGATCAAGACGAACATGCTCGGCACCAACAACGTCATTGGTGCATGCCGGCGGGCGGGCGTTGAGCGCTTCGTGCTGATCTCGACCGACAAGGCCGTCGATCCCTCTTCGATGATGGGTGCCTCCAAGCGTGTCGCCGAGATGCTCGTCCAATCGGCGGCCTCCACGACGACCGGCACCACTTCACCGCGGTGCGCTTCGGCAACGTGCTCGGATCGCGGGGCAGCGTCGTCCCCACCTTCATGCGCCAGATCAAAGAGGGCGGGCCGGTGACGGTGTCCGACCCTTCGGATGCTCCGCTATTTCATGACGATCGGGGAAGCGGTGCAACTGGTGCTGCAGGCCGGCTCGCTCGCAGAAGGCGGCGAGGTGTTCGTGCTCGACATGGGGGAGCCGGTGCTGATCTCCGATCTGGCCCGGCGCATGATCCGGCTCGCCGGGCTCGTCCCCGGCCGGGACATCGAGATCGTGGTGACGGGGGCTCGCCCCGGTGAGAAGCACACCGAGGTGCTTTCCCGTGCCCCGCTGCAAGCTTCAGCCCATCCCAGAATCAGCATGGACCAGCCCAACTATCCGGGCCCGGCGACGCTGCTCGACGCCGTCACCACCCTCGCCTACACGGCACACGCCGGTGACGCCGCCGCCGCCGGTGAGGTTCTGCACGCCATTGCGTGGCATACCTGGGACCCCGACGAGGTTGTCAACCTGAACGATCTCACTACGCTGACCGCCTCCGATTTGACGGGCTAAATGGATCTCAAGCGCCTCCCCCGGCTGGTCGCCACGCTCTGGTGGCTGATCGCACTGGTCGCCGTTGCCGGTGCCGCCACGGCGTTCCTGGTGACGCGCTGGCAGAACTCCACCATCGAGGAGCAGTGGAAGGCAACCGCCCCGGTGCTGATCCTCAAGACAAACGACGAGTCCGACGCGGATTACGAGAGCCGGCTCCGGGTGACGGAGAACCGGGCGAGGCTCGCCGTCGAGGCATCGCTTTCGGACAACACACATCACTATGCGGTCACTGCGGACGCAGACCAGGGGAGGCTCGAGTTCACCGCAACCGCGAGGGACCCGGGGAGTGCTCAAGACCTCGCCGAGGGCCTACGGTCGACGTATCTGGCCGCAGAGCCGAGTGGCGGGATCGTCGAGCAACTCACCCAACAGCTTGACGACATCGAAGTGCAGGTGCTGGCGCTACGCCAGCAGCGGGATCAGCTGGTGACCGCCACCCCGCTCGACCCCGGCGTCGCCAGCAAGCTGTCCCTGATGGAGAGCCAGCTGTCGACTCTGCGGCAGAAGGCGGCCCAGCTGTCGCTCGCCCTCAGCTTCCCCGAGCTCGGTATCGCCGTTGACGAGGAGGGCAACCCGATTCCGCCGGAGACCATCCGCACCGATCTCGCCTCGACCAACGATGTCATCTCACGGCTCGAGGTCCAGTACAACAACCTGAAGGCCGCCAATCCTGAGCCTGTGCCAGCCGAGGACGACGACAATCTGGAGCTGCTCGTCATCGACCAGCAGATCCGTGACCTCGAATCGGAGTACGTCGACACCTCACTGTCCATCCAGGAGCTCAAGGGCAGCGGCACCACTTCGGTGCTTGCCAACACCACCGAGCTGGTGAATGTCACCCCGGGTGCGTCTTCGCCGACGAGCGCAGGCCTGCTGGGCCTTGGCCTCGGCGGGGTGCTCGCCACGGCCCTCATCATCGGCACCGACCGGATGCGGGGTGCGATCCTGGGAATCGAAGACGATCTGGCGCTGCCGTTGCTCGCCACCGTCGACGTGTCTCGCCCGGGGGCAGGCCCCGACCGTCCCTGGTACATGAGGGCCACCGGGCGCAGAAAGAGCGACATCCAGGTGGTGCGTGCCGTGCTCGATGGGTTGATGAACCAGGGCCCGGTGACCATCGGCGTTTCCGGGTTGGGAGCCGCGGACGAACTGGTGCAGACGCTGGCGGCCGACCTGGCGACTTCGGTGGCCGCATCGGGGCGTGAGGTGTTTCTCATCGACACCGTCTTCGAAGAGCCGTCCGAGCTTCCCGAGTACATGAGCATGGGCCCGTCGCTGGCACAGATCGTCGCCCCTGCTACGACCGCTGCGTCCCGGATAGAGCTGAAGACGCTGCTGGGGGACCGTGACTACGTGGTCCCCGAGCTGCGTTCCCTCCCGGCCGGTGTGCTCGAAGGAGACCCGGTGGATGCCGCCGCGGGCCGGTTGTTCCGTGAGGTGCTCGGCGTTGCCGGGGAGTTGGCGGAGGTGACCATCGTGGCGACACCACACTGGGGCTTCCCCCAGGCGGAGGTGCTGGCACAGCGCCTCGACTATTTCGTGCTGGTCGGTCGTGCCGGGGTGACCACGGCCGCCGATCTGGAGACCGCTGCTTCGGAGCTGGCGATGCGCCGGGCCACCGCAATCGGCCTGGTGCTGCTGGCCGGGCGCTCGGTGGGGATGGTGGTGCTGGGAGCCAGAGGCCCGCTGGGGATCGGACCGTCGCGACGTCGCAGGCGTGCCGCTTCGGTGGTCATCGACGATGCCGTGCTGCACGGGGATCTCGAAGATGACGGCGACGAAGCACGGGAGCCCGACCCGCAGACCGCACCCGAAGCCATCATCGAACCTTCCTCCGATGTCGAGCCCACCCGGAGCCAACCGGATCCCGGGGAACAGGCCATCCGCAGCGTGGAAGGGTTCCTCGCCGAGCGTGTCGACGAGCTGATCACCCACGGCATCGACCGAGACCAGATCGCAGGCCAGCCACCCGGTGCTCTCCTCATCCTCGCCGACCGGTACACCAACAGCGCCGCGTCCGTGCTCCACGACGACCTGGTCACCCACACCTCGGGTCGCACCGCCGATATCGAACGGGCCCTGCGCCGACTCGTGGGGCCCGAAGCGAGCAAGAACGGCCCGGAAGAGCTTCTCGACGTGCTCGACCGGTGGATCAATCGACGGCTCATCGAGTTCAAGCGAGAGACCGGCAAGGGCGGTTCCATCTGGCATATCTCCAGTGGTCTCGGCACCTTCCAGGCGCTGGTGAACGCAGAGACGTTTGACGCCAAGCGCATGGCGGAGCTGCGCTCGGGTGCGGTGGTGCCGCTGCTGGAGCGGCTGATGCGCCGTGAGATGCTGGAGGCCATCAACGACAGCACCAGCGGTGGCCACGGTGCAGCCAGGGAGCGGCCTTCGAGTGTCCGGGCCCAGATCAATGACGTGGAGCGGTTCCTGGCCGCTACCCACGAGATCGACGAATCCACCGACGGCGGCGTGTTCACTCGCCAGCAACTCTTCGACGCCGATCTCCTTTCGCCCCGCCACTGGATCGACAAGTGAAGCAACGTCTCGTGCGCTCCGCCCGGGTGGCGCTCAAGGCACTCTCCACAGCTACCGACCCCCTGTTTGGGCGGCTGCCGGGCCCGCGGATACTCATATATCACCAGGTGGGAATCGATCTCGGGCGCCAGATGGATCTGTCGACCGAAGCCTTCATCCATCAACTGGACTGGATGCAGAGCCACGGAGAGATCGTCGACCTCGACACCGCCATCGCACACCGGGCTGAGCCCGATGCGGACAAGCTGTATGTGCTGACCTTCGACGACGGCTTCGCCGACGTCTATCACAACGCCTTCCCGGTGCTGGCCGAGCGCAACCTCCCCTTCACGTTGTATCTGACCACTGAGCCGATAGAGACGCAGCAGCCGATCAATCGCGACTATCCCACGGCTCAACCATTCACCTGGGACCAGTTGCAGGAGATGATGGCCGGTGGCCTGGTGACGATCGGTGCCCACACTCACACCCATCCCGACCTTCGCAAGCTCTCGGGAGACGCCATCGCAAACGAGCTGGACGTGTCTAACGAGCTCATCGAGCAACGGCTCGGCGTCAGGCCGCGCCACTTCACCTACCCGTGGGGTCGGCCCTCGGCGACTGCGGACGAGCTGGTGCGGGAGCGCTACGCCACCTCCACCGTCGGGGCACCGGGGAAGCTTCCCGAGGACGCCAACGAGTACTCACTGCCCCGTTTCCCTGTACAGCGTTCGGACAACCTCTACTTCTTCAACCGCAGGCTGAAGGGTGGTTTCCGCGTCGAGGAGGCCGTGCGGAGCGTCCGGGCTCGCTATGGGTGAGCGCACGAG
>CAWJPT010000019.1:0-28774 GCA_963844835.1 uncultured bacterium
GGCATACCGACAAGGGGGTGCTACCTCAATCGCGTTGTCGAAGAGCGATCGGTGAGGATGGTAATGGGCGATGCCTGCTGGTGGCGTCACCGAGCCGGCTCCTCAATCCCTGCGATGGACGTGGTAGCGAAGATGGGTGACCAGGGGCGAGTGAATCGCCTCTGCGATCTCGATCCCGACACGGTCGGTGTCGATGCCGCCCAGCAACGGCGTACCACCGCCGAACACCACAGGTGCCAGGTCGATCGCCAGCTCGTCGACGTGACCCGAGTTGAGGGCTCTACTCGTCGAGAGGGTACGACCGTGCCGGATCCTGTGGGCTCTTGAGGCCGATCCGATGCCCATCCGCATCGCATACGATCGCATACCGAGATCCGAAGAAGGTGTCCCACGGTTCGACGCTGCTCTTGTACCCGGCGGCGACGATCCGTGCATGCGTTTCGTCGACCTCATTTCGGCTCGACAGATTGACATCAACCACCGTCGAACCGGCAACCGGCCCCGCATAGGCCGGGTCCCAGAGTTGTGCGAACTCCGGCTCATGCATCACGAGGTTCATCCCGTTGGGAAACATGATCACCGCCGCCTTGGGATGCCGCGGCGTCGATTCCCACCCGAGCAGACGCCAGAACTCTTTCGCCTTCTCCAGATCGGTGACGATCAGATTCACCTGGGCTAGACCGTCCATTTCGGCATACTGGCTTCACCACATCTCGGCGTCAACAGTCCAGGGCACGACGACTGTGGTCAGCGCCCGTCAAGCGCTGCAGCTATCTCAACCTGGGATGTATGGGTAGACCAGCGCTATCGATGGTCTTTGCTGCGGGCAGTGAATGGACGTCCGCTTGCGCTCAGTGCTGCAGCCGCCAGTCCGCCAGCCAGGACCGCCAGTCGAACATCGCAGTGCCGTCGAACCCATTGTCGGTCTCGGAGTAGTCGAGCAAGGGCTTCCTGGCGTCGGACTGGAAATCTACGGCTGCGCCGGCCTGCGAGTCGAGCGTCTGCTCGACGGCGTCGAGTACCGCGCCGAGGAAATCCGCCTGCACCGGCGCCGGGATCAGGTCACGGTCGAAGGAACGGTAGGCCGCCAGCGCCTCCCGCTTGACCCCAAGTGCGTCGTTCCAGTCACCGACCAGGTCGGCCTGCAGGACGGACACCAGATACGGCACCGACCCCTCGCCCCAGGTGGCGGCGACGGCAGCGACGAACGGGCGTTGCACCGCCGAGGCAAACGGAGCCCCCGACGCTTCCTCGTGACATGACGATGAAAACACCACCATCGACGGGGACACTTTGCCGTCCAGCCGCTCCGTGACCACCGGTCGTTCGCCCGCAGTTAGGGTCATCTCCCCCGTCACCCTGGCCCCGGTGAAGCATGTGCCCACATCGGCGTACGAGCCGGACAGGCCCGTGGCGTCGACCTGGAGCGTCAGCGTCGCCTCGGCATCATCTGAGACATCGATCCCCAGGTCGGACATCGCTCTAGCGATGATCATCTCGAAGTCGCCCGCAGCACTGCTCTCGCCGGAGACTTCCACAACCACCCTCACCGCGGACACCCCTTCACCGTCCCAGCCCGACACCGGTATCGGCGGCAGCGTGGTGGTGGTCGGCATCGTCGTAGTCGTAGTAGTCGTAGTGGTGGTTGTCGTGGTGGTGGTGGTGGTGGAAGATGTTGTGGTCGGGGCCACGGTCGTGGTTGTGGTGGAGGACGTACCGGCCGTCGTTGTCGGGGCCGCCGCACCACCGTCGGAACCCGAGCACGCGGTGAGAACCACCACTACGGTCAGCAGACCCAGGGACCGGCCCACCATCATCCTCCTGTTCGACACAACCCTCAACGCTGGCACACCCACGCCCTTGCGAACAGAGGCGAATAGCCCGAATCGCCCCGAAAGCACGGTCAGGCCCTCCTGCACGAAACTGAGCCCAAAGCTGACAAAGGTGGGTCCGTCCCGATGGGGATCGTGCGGCGAGCGAAACCGTACGATCGCTGCCCGATCCCGGACCTCCACCTCGTACGTCATTTTCACATGACGCCGACGCCATGTCGCATGCAGCGAACCCGTCCGTTGACTCGCCACGAGCCGATAGCAATCCCGGCGTCGCAGGGCTGCCTCTCCCGGACGTCGGTGCCACGGCTACGCCGTCGCGGGATCGTTGTGGCCGAAGGAAGCGACTACCATCGTGGACGGGCCTGGGAGCTATTGACAGCCTGGCACCGGCAGAGTCTTCAGAGACCCGTCGCGACACGGATCCATCGCTAACACAGGTCGTATCAATGGTGCACGGGCATACGGCTGGTCCGTATCGGCTCACGAGGGGGCCACGATGAAGGCGTCGGTCCGAATCTTGATCTTGGTGCAGGCGATCGCGCTGGCGGCGGGCTGCAGTGGAGGCGCCATCAGGCATGCGGACGGCGACGGTCCCCTCGCCTACGGTGGAGCGATATTGAGCATGTCGACTCCCGTCAAGGAAGGCATCGATAGCTACAGCTTCGGAGCCATAGACGTGTGCGTGCTCGACGGAGATCCAGTGGTCCTTTCGGGTGTCGCCCCCAACCCGAGCCGCGGGGAAGTTGAATACGCCGGAGCCATGGCCAGGGAATTCGTCTACGAGGAAGACGCAGCCATACCCGTCTACAAGACGTCGGGCTGGCCTCCGAGCCTACCGGGTGCCGTCGACCCCGGTTCGCTCGAGCCATTGGAAGGCTTCGTAGTGGATGTGCCCTGCGGACCTGAGGGCCGGCCGGGATTGGATGCACCAATCGTCGAAGTGATGGTGGGGTTGCGGCCCATTGATCGTGACGGCGTTGTGGGGTGGGATGCCATCGATCTGCACTACACGCGGGATGGCAAGGAGTACATCCTTGAGGTGCACCATGGCATCTATACCTGTGCTGAGGACCTCAGCAACTGTGAGGACATCCCCTGAAGCCGCACTGCTGATGAGTATCGCGCTGATTGTCGTGGGCTGCCGCTGCTGCCGTCTCCCCCGTTCCTCTTCTGGTGCGCGCACACGCCACGCCTTCCGAGCCACTCTTTCCCGGTGTCTTGTGCAGTGGTGTGCTCCTCGCCGACAAGTACCTCCTGACCGCGGGGGGCCACTGTGTTGCCACCGTCGATTCGGTAAAGGTGATCCTCGACGTCGAGGATCACTGCGGCGCAGCGAACCGAAGTCCCATCAGCGTCGAGGAGGCAGCGCTTGCGCCGAACGGGGCCGACGCGGCGTTGCCGGCGGCGGTGCCGGGTATCGAAGCGGCAGACCCTGTGCTCGGGGACGCGCTGGTTCGCCGGCTCGCATCATCGCCCACGTCGGTCTCGGAATTACCATTGGCGTCCTGCTGGCGATGATGATTGGAGCCCAAGGGTTGTAGTCCACGACACGAGGAGTACCACCAGGGCCCCACTGCAAGACGATTGAGGCCAAAACGGCTGGCTTTGGGGAGGCCGAGAGGTCGCGAAAGAAAGGCCTCCAACGCATTCGAACCGCTTGCTTTGGCGGGTAGCTTGAGGAGCTTGCCAGCCGCAAGGCCCGCGCCGATCTGGCCGGCGCCATCGTTCACGCGATGGTTGGCTTTGACGCTACGCCCGGCGCAGTTTGGCGTATTGCAGGTCGGCCACATCGCCGCAAGTTGACAAGGAATAGCTAGATGGATCAATCAGCCGGTGACCCGGCACAGAGCGACTCCTACGAGGACTACAGGTTCAAGGTCATATGGGACGGCCAATACGTGGCCGGGGGTGAGCCAGGTCGGGGGTCTGACTCAACCGAGCCAGGTGGTCAGCCCCATCACACTCGAGCACGGCGTCACCTACGACATTGCCTTCCAGCAATGGGCAAACCAGGTGTGGGAATTAGGCAATCCCGCCCAGGCGGGGCAGCAGGACGCGCTTCCGGACTCCCGCAAGGACCTCATCATCGAGATGTACGACGAGACCGGCCAGGAGGTCGGTACATACACCGTCTATGGCTGCTGGGTATCTGAGATCACGTCCAGGCCTGTCGACGGAGCGGGCAATGCCGTGGCCATCCAGTCGATCACGCTGCAGCACGAGGGCTGGGACAGCGCCTAGTTGCACGTCGAATCATCCACCGTGAGCCTTCAATGCACGTAGTCCTGCGGGAGAGCCTCGGCCATGCTCCTCATGGTGCTCGGCGCAGCGACTGCGCCGAATTCCGTTCCAAAGAGGGGTGCCATCTCCGGTGGAGCCTATGCTGTCACGGTGACGGCTCCCGAAATCTGCGCTGGCGACGTGATTGAAATGCCTGCCAGCCGCGAGGACGGCGACGTCAGCCTGGTGCACGACGACGCAGTGAAGGTGCCGAGCGGCCGCTAACGATCGGATGATCTATCGCCGGCCCGAAGTCGATAAGGGTGGCCAGCTCGCTCGCCATAGCTCAGCGTCCGTAGCGTTCGCCGTTCCGATGCTGCACAGCTCATTAAGGCGCGGGCTTCTGCTTTCCCCCTCGTGGGATTCCAGTGGTCGGGCTGGCCGGATTTGAACCGGCGACCTCTTGACCCCCAGTCAAGCGCGCTGCCAAGCTGCGCCACAGCCCGATGCCGGGTTACCGGCAGACGGCAACGATAGTGCATCAAGCACCCTTGCGGAACTCACGGGCCGGCTCATTCGCTACGATCGACGGATGGCCGAACCGCAGCAACATCACAAGCCCCCATCCACCCCAGCCGAGTGGGACGAGCGCTACCTATCAGCCCCCGACCGCATCTGGAGCGGCGAGCCAAACCCATCCCTCGTCGACGAGATCTCGGAGCTTCCCCCAGGCCGGGCGCTCGACCTCGGCTGCGGCGAAGGCGGCGACGCCATCTGGCTGGCCAAGCACGGCTGGCAGGTAACCGGTATCGACCTATCCCCGGTCGCTATCGGCCGTGCCACCGAAGCCGCCCGAGCCGCAGGTGTCAACGTCGAATGGATCGCCGGAGACTCGTCCACCGCACCGCTGCCCCCAGCCAGCTTCGACCTGGTAACCGCCCACTACGTCTCTCTCCCCAAGGCACAGGCAGACACCATCATGCCCGCCCTCCTCGCCGCGGTCGCCCCCGGCGGCACGCTCCTGTTCGTCGCACACGAGGTCTCCGGTCACGATCCCGCCCACACCCCCGGCCGTGACCCCGCCCTATACATCCAACCCGACGAGGTCGTCGCCCAGCTCGGGCAGGACTGGGAGATCGTCGTCCACGAGACCAGGAAACGCACGCTCCGGCAGGGCCCGGGCGGGATGCACACCCACGATGTCGTCCTCAGGGCGAGTGCGAAAGCTCTGACCCGGCTTAGGCCAGCCGGATCACGTCGGATCTGGCAAAGATCGGCCCCACCTGCAGCCCGACAAGGCTCTGCGGCATACAGCTCGGCGGGCACACCGATGTCGGCCAGATACAGCTCACCGACCACATCAGATCGCTCCGGCGGAGCGCAGGCCCGCCTTGGGCAGCGCCAGCGTCATCGTCGCCGTGGCCCGCACCACCGGGGCTGTGGGCCTTGCCGCTCGTAGCATCGAGGCCGGACGGCACATCGAGCGAAAGCACCGGCGCCATGCTCGCATTCGCCCATTCGATCAGCTCGGCGGTGATCCCGCGGTGGCGCACCCTTCAGGTTGTAGCCGATGAGACCGTCGATGATCACATCGGGGGGCCGCACCGGCGGCATCTCCCCCACCGTCAGCGGCACTCCGATGTTCTCGAGGATGCGGAACTGCTGGGCGGTCACCTCGGCCATATGCTCCGGCTCCCGGGTGGCCACCACCCCGACCAGAGCCCCGTATGCGTGCAGCCTGCGGGCGGCGACCATCGCCCCGCCGCCGTTGCCGCCCGGCCCGGCCAGGATGATCACCGACCGGCTCCGGCCGTCACCCTCGAGGAAGCGGTGACGAGCCAGATCGGCCAGATTGCGCCCGCGTTCTCCATCATCCGGGCACAGATCGATTCCGAAGTCATCGACCATTGCCCGGTCGACTTCTCTCATCTGCTCCGTCGTGAGGAACGGGACGTCCCCCTCCAGCCAAACCGATTCCATCTCGCTCCTACTCAGAATACCGCGCCGTGTACATGGGCTTTTCGTCATATTCGGCGATCCCTTGAATGGCTCGTCGCGGGTGCCGCTGGCACCACGCCTAGGGACCTTTGCCACTGACCATGTGCGAGCCAATCGGCGCACAATGAGCATTGTGACTTCAACAACTATTGAATCAATGTCCCTTGAAGCGAGAGCCTCTATCTTTGCCGCTCTCAGCGACCCGCTGCGGCTGCGCATCCTCGACGACGCTCGAGCGGGGACAAGTGCTGTGTGTGCACCCTCCAGGAGAGCATCGACATCGCCCCCAACCTCCTGTCGTACCACCTGCGGGTGCTGCGGGAGGCCGGGCTGGTCGAATCCACCCGACGGGGACGCTGGGTCGACTACAACATCACCCCGCTGGCAGCGCACGCCATCACAGCCGCCTTGCCGTCCGATCTCACCGACGGAGACCCGACAGTGACCAGCACCCACCATCACGCTGCGCCGCCAGGAGTGGCGCCTCTGGGTTGCCCTCGCCGGAGCCGTCGTCGCCTGGATCGCCGCCTACCGCATCAACGGCCCGCTGTGGCGCTGGTTCGTCACCGACATCGCTCCATCTCGACCTGGAGAGCCGCACCGGCTCCGCCGCCGAGTTCTTCCTGTACGACACCGTCAAGATCGCCCTCCTGCTCGGCGGGATCATCTTCGTGGTCACCGTGCTGCGCAGCTTCATGTCGGTCGAGCGCACCCGGGCGCTGCTCGGCGGCCGCCGGGAAGGTGTCGGCAACGTCGCCGCCGCCGGTCTCGGGGTCATCACCCCGTTCTGCTCGTGCTCTGCGGTGCCCGGGTTCATCGGGTTCGTCGCCGCCGGGGTGCCGCTCGGCATCACCATGAGCTTCCTCATCGCAAGCCCGATGGTCAACGAGGTCGCCATCGTGCTGCTCTACGGGCTGTTCGGCTGGCGCATCGCCGCCCTCTACGTCGCCGCCGGGCTGCTCGTCGCCATCGTCGCCGGCTGGGTCATCGGCCGCCTCCATCTGGAACGCTGGGTCGAGTCCTTCGTGTTCGAGACCACGCTGCGGGGCCAACCCGTCGACCTGTCCGGCACGCTCAGCTGGAACGACCGCTTCGCCATCGGCCGTGACGAGGTGAAGTCGATCATCCGCAAGATCTGGCCGTACCTGCTGGTCGGCATCGGGATCGGCGCCGTCGTCCACGGCTGGGTGCCGCAGGACTTCTTCGTCCGCTACGCAGGGCCGGACAATCCGCTCGCCGTCCCGGTCGCCGTCGGGCTCGGGGTGCCGCTGTACTCCAACGCCGCCGGGGTCCTGCCGCTCGTCGAAGCGCTCCACGCCAAGGGGCTCGCCACCGGCACCGTGCTCGCCTTCATGATGTCTGTAGTGGCCCTCTCGCTCCCCGAGATGGTGCTGCTGCGACGGGTGCTCAAGCCCCGGCTGCTCGGCGTCTTCGTCGGCATCGTCGCCTTCGGCATCCTGTGTGTCGGTCTGTTATTCAACGTCATCCTCTGAGGAGAAACCATGAACATCAAAGTGCTCGGATCCGGCTGCCCCAACTGCCAGACCCTCGAGAAGAGAACCAAGGAAGCCGCAGGCAAGCTCGGCATCGACGCCGCCATCGAGAAGGTCACCGACTTCGGCGACATCGCCTCGTACGGCGTGATGAGCACCCCCGCCCTCGTCATCGACGAGCAGGTGGTCATGTCGGGCCGTGTCCCCAGCGTCGACGAGCTCGAAGGCATGCTCACCGCCGCCAACTGAGCCGTTTTGGCGTCGCATTGCGGAATATATTCCGCGTTGAGACGCTAGAGCTGGTTCAACAGCCAGATCACGCCCTGGATGAGCCGCCAGCCCAGGTAGAGGGCAACCAGCGTGATGATGACGAGGAAGCCGATCGGCCACTTCTCCTCATCCCCCTCCGGTGGGCTCTCCGGCTGCATCGCTCATCTCTCCACCCTCCGCCACGGCCCCAGGAAGGTACCACCCTCCCAGCGGGGAGCGACTGACGTGGTCAACCACACCAAGGCCTCACCCTCCTGCGTCGCTGACGCTCCGCGTCCTCCCTCAAGGGAGGACGAAGAAATGAGGGATGCCCGTCTCTCTTCACCCTCCCAGCGGGAGGGTCGGTCGGATCGCCAGATCCGACCGGGGAGGGAGAAACCCCGAGGTGGTTAACCACACCAAGGTCTCACCCTCCTGCGTCGCTGCGTACCGGCTACGCCGGTCCGTCGGCAGTTCCTCCGGAACTGCTGCGCTCCGCGTCCTCCCTCAAGGGAGGACGAAGGGAACAGGAAGGGCGAACGCACAGGCGACCCCCAATCTTCACCCTCCCAGCGGGAGGGTCGGTCGGATCGCCAGATCCGACCGGGGAGGGAGAAACCCAGAGGTGGTTGACCACACCAAGGTCTCACCCTCCTGCGTCGCTGCGTCCGGCTACGCCGGTCCGTCGGCAGTTCCTCCGGAACTGCTGCGCTCCGCATCCTCCCTCAAGGGAGGACGAAGGAATCAAGGGAGGACCAGAGAACGGAGAAGGGACAAAGGTCCCTATACCGGGGGGATGCCGTGGCGGCGGTCTGAGAAGTGGCGGGTTTTGCGGGCGGCGTAGGCGAGGCGGGCGGTCAGCTCGCGCCCGGAGATCCTCCGGCTCGACCACTCCGTCGATGATCAGCTCGGACGAAACCCGCAACAGGTCGACATCCTCGACGTATTCGGCCTGCTTCTCAGCGACGAAGGCGGCCCGCTCTTCCTCGGGCAACTCCTGGATCTTGTTGTAGTAGACGGCGTTCACAGCCGCCTCAGGCCCCATCACGGCGATTTCGGCCGTCGGCAGGGCAATGGTCGCATCGGGGCGGAAACCGGGCCCAGAGAAGGCGTAGAGGCCCGCTCCGTACGCCTTGCGCACGATGATCGATCAGCCGGGGCACCGTTGCCTCGGCGATAGCGGTCAGCATCTTCGCTCCGGCCCGGATGATCCCCTGCCTCTCCACATCGGTGCCGATCATGAACCCGGGCACGTCGGCGAAGAACAGCAGCGGGATGTTGAACGCGTCGCACAGCCAGATAAACCGGGCCGCCTTGTCGGCCGAGTCGACAAACAGCACACCGCCGAGATGCTGCGGCTGGGAGGCGACGATGCCGACCGACTGCCCGTCGATACGGGCCAGCGCCGTGATCACCTCCGGGGCGAACAGCTCCTTGATCTGGAGCAGGCTGCCCTCGTCGACGATCCCCCGCAGGAAATCGACCATGTCGTACACCGCATTCGGCGCCTCCGGGAGGATCTCGGCCGGGATCCAGTAGTCCGGGTCGGGCCGACCGGCGTCGTAGCGCGGCGGCAGCGCCCGGAAGCTGTCCGGCATGTAGGAGAAGTAGTAGCGGGCCCAATCGATCGCCTCGGCGTCGGACTGCACCAGCACATCGCCACAGCCGGAAATCGAGCAATGCATCCTGGCGCCGCCCAGCTCCTCGAGCGTGGTCTTCTCCCCGATCACCATCTCCGCCATCCGCGGCGACCCGAGATACATCGAGGCATTGCCCTCCACCATTATCACCACGTCACAGAACGACGGGATGTACGCCCCGCCGGCGGCAGAAGGGCCGAACAGACAGCAGATCTGCGGCACCCGCCCCGACAGCCGCACCTGGTTGTAGAAGATCTTGCCCGGCTCCCCTACGGCCGGGAAACAGGTCGATCTGGTCGGTGATCCGTGCTCCCGCCGAGTCGATCAGATAGAAGACCGGCAGCATCTCGTCGTATGCGTACTCGAGGGTGCGGATCATCTTCTCGACGGTCAGCCGCCCCCAGCTGCCCGCCTTCACCGTCGGGTCGTTTGCGATCACCGCAACCGGGCGGCCATCGACCATCGCCCGCCCGGTGACGACACCGTCTGCGCCGTGCTCCGGGGTGACCGCGTTGGCGAGCAGCCCGTCCTCGACAAAGCTGCCCTCATCGACCAGCAACGCCACCCGGTCCCTGACGAACAGCTTCTCCTGGCGCTCCAGCTTGGCGTGGTGACGTTCCGGGCCGCCTTCCCGGGCGCGTGCCGCCGCTTCCCGGAACCGTTCGAAGGGGCCCGCTTCGCTCACGGTTGCAGTTCTCTCCGGTTGTGGCGGCGTCGTGCCGTCAGGAACAGCGGTGTGCCCATGAAGTCGTACTCCTCGCGTAGCCGGTTCTCCAGGTAGCGCAGGTAGTCGTCGCCCACGTCACCGCCCCGGACGAACAATACGATGCTCGGCGGCTCGGTGCTGATCTGGGTGGCGTAGATGATGCGGGGCCGCTTGTTCTTGCGCACCGGTGGCGGATGCGCCTCCTGCCATTGCCGGATCAGCCGGTTCAGCTCCGAGGTCGGGATCCGCTGCCGCCGATTCTCCAACACTGCCCGCACCGCCGCCGGCAGCCGGTGCAGCCTGCTCCCGGTCGTGCCGCGATCCGCAGCACCGGCGCCCAGGAGACAAAGGCGAGCCGATCGGCCACCGAATCCTCGGTGTGGGCTCGCTCGTCGTCGCGTGATCACGTCCCACTTGTTGAGCAACACCACCAGCCCGGCGCCGGCGTCACGGATCTCCTCGGCGAGCCGCTGCTCCTGATGGGTGGCTCCCTTGGTCCCGTCGACGATCAGCAGCGCCACGTCGGCCTCGGCGAGCACCTCCCGGGCCCGCAGCACCGCGTAGAACTCGACGTCGTCCTTGATCCTGGTGCGCCGCTTGATCCCGGCGGTGTCGATGATCTCGAACGGCTCCCCGTCGAGCTCGACCACCAGGTTGATCGGGTCCCGGGTCGTGCCCGGGCACATCCGAAACCAGCACCCGCTCGGTGCCTGCAAGCTGGTTGAGCAGCGTCGACTTGCCCACGTTCGGCCGCCCGATGATGGCCAGACGGGCCAGCGCGCGGCTCCCGGTCCATGTCGTCGTCGAACACCGGCAGCTTGTCGACCAGCACATCGAGGAAGTCGCCGGTGCCCCGCCCGTGTTGTGCCGAGATCGGCATCGGCTCCCCCAGACCCGAGCGACCACAGCTGGTCGAGGTTCTCCTCCTGGCGGGGACCGTCCACCTTGTTGGCGGCGAACACGAACGGGACCCCGCTGCGCAGCAGCATCCTGGCGACACCCTGGTCGTCGTCGACCAACGCGGCGGTGGCATCGGTGACGAACACGGCCACATCGGCGCCGCCGAGCGCCGCCTCCGCCTGCTCCCGGATGTTCATGGTGAGCTCCTCGTCCGGGTTGAGCTCCCAGCCGCCGGTATCGATCAGCAGGAAGTGGTTGCCCTGCCATTCGGCGGCGAACTCCCGCCGGTCCCGGGTCACGCCCGGCTGCTCGTCGACCACCGCCGCCCTCCGTTGCAGGATCCGGTTCACCAGCGTCGACTTGCCGACGTTTGGCCTTCCGATGACAACGACGACGGGAAGACGGCTCATCGCATCGCTCCTTCAAGCAAACCGGCAACGGTCGGAGGCACCATGTCGATCGGGGCCGGGATGTCCGCTACGTCGACGTCGTCGAGGAAACGCCCGCCCGGAGCCGCCGAGTTGGGGATCAGGTACTTGCGTGCCGGCTGCTGATCGCCTGCGACCGCTGCGGCCACGTCACGGCCAACCATCAACCCGGCGACGGCGACGTTACCGCCGAAGAACTCGTTGGCCACTTCGAGCACCCGCAGTGGTGCCCCGGTGACCTTCTCGAGCCGGGACAGGATGGGGTCGAAGACCCTGGCGCCGTACGTCGCCGGTGACGATCACCACCGGCCCTTCCCCTGCCGTGCCGTCACTGACGTATCCACCCCGGGGCGCCCGGTATCCCTCCGCCGGTGCGGCGGGCAGCGCATTCCATGCCCCGGTCGTCACCGGCGCACCCTGGTTACGGCCCGATTCGACCGCTTCGAGCTCGTCGTAGAAGGCGCGGATCATCCCGATGCCGTTCTCGTGCTGGTCGAAATGCTCGTAGTGGCCGGACGGCGGCACCTCACGGCCCGCCACGAGGTACATCTCGTCGGAGGCGAAGAACATGCGCCTCCCCAGCCGCTCCAGCGCCTGCTCTTGCCAGAAGTCGACGATCTCCAGGTCGGACGATGGCGTCCGCCCGGGTGTGCACCCGCAGCGACGTCTCCTTGCCGTACCGGGACAGCCCGAGCGGCACGATGCCCACCGAGGCCAGCTGCGGGTACGAGATGAGGATGTCGGCCATCGTCTGCTCCAGCACCGGGCCCGAGTTGACGTCGGGGCACAGCACGATCTGGCCGTGGACCTCCACGCCACGCTCGAGCAGGGCCCGCAGCCAGCGCAGGCTGGTGCCGCCACGCGGGTTGCGCAGCATCCCGGAGCGAACCTCGGGGTCGGTGGCGTGGATCGACACGTACAGCGGCCCGAGCTTCTCCTCGACCACCCGGGACAGGTCGAGCTCGGTGAACCGGGTCAGCGTCGTGAAGTTGCCGTAGAGGAACGAGAGCCGGTAGTCGTCGTCCTTCAGGTACAGGGTCGTCCGCATCCCCGGCGGCAGCTGGTAGATGAAGCAGAACTCGCAGTGGTTGTCGCATGTCTGCACCCGGTCGAACACCGACGAGTTGAGCCGCAGCCCCAGCGGAGCGCCCTCCGGCTTGGCGATATCCAGCTCCGAAGTCGCCCCGTCACGCTTCACCTGCAGCGCCACCAAACCCTCGTCTGCGAGCTGCTGGTACTCGATGACGTCGGTGAGCACAACACCGTTCACAGACAGCAGCTCATCCCCCGGCCGCAGACCTGCGACCGCGGCTGGGCTACCGGGCACTACTTCGAGAATCGTCGGGTTCGACATAGAGACCCGAAGCATAGATGCCAGCCACGCCATCTCCGGAACTGCCGACGGACCGGCGTAGCCGGTACGCAGCCAAGCAGGAGGGTGAAACCTAGGCGTGGTCAACAACCTCACGGTTCCTCCCTCCCCGGTCGAATCTCACGATCCGACCGACCCTCCCGCTGGGAGGGTGAAGAAGATGCAGGAGGGTGAAACCCACCGTCGTCAACCCACCCCAAGGCATCCTCCCTCCTTTCCTTCGTCCTCCCTCGAGGGAGGAACGGAGCGCAGCGACGCAGGAGGGTGAAACCTCAACGTGGTCAACAACCCCAAGGCATCTCCCTCCTCCCTTCGTCCTCCCTCAGGGAGGACGCGGAGCGCCAGCGACGCAGGAGGGTGAAACCTCCACCGTGGTCAACCACCTCACGCTTCCTCCCCTTCCCTTCGTCCTCCCTCGAGAGGACGCGGAGCGCCAGCGACGCAGGAGGGTGAAACCTGACGTGGTCAACAACCCCAAGGCATCTCCCTCCTCCCTTCGTCCTCCCTCGAGGGAGGACGCGGAGCGCCAGCGACGCAGGAGGGTGAAACCTCAACGTGGTCAACAACCCCAAGGCATCTCCCTCCCCGGTCGAATCTCACGATCCGACCGACCCTCCCGCTGGGAGGGTGAAGAAGACGCAGGAGGGTGAAAGCTTGTCGGGGGGTGGTGGTAGATGTCTTGGCATGCACAGACAACCACCCTATTTGACCCGGTTTGCTCGGCGGATGCGACACGATCCGACTCGGGCTGAGGCGATTCTGTGGTGGGAGCTGCGCGGTCAAACGCTCGGGGTGAAGTTTCGGCGACAAGTTCCGATCGGACCGTACATTGCCGACTTCGCGTGCCTGTCGCACCGGCTGATTGTCGAGATCGATGGGCTCACCCACGACAATCCTGAGGTGTGGAGACACGATCTGCGCCGCAACCACTGGCTCGCCGAGCACGGCTGGGCGGTCGTCCACACCACCGACGACGAGGTGTGGTCCGAGCGGGAGGCGCTCATCGACTACATCCTGCAGCAACTGGCGACCCGATCACCGACGGGCGCCTCTGCAGAGACGTGACGGGGCCCACCATTGCGGGATGGTTGAACGTGTGCTCCTGGGCGAGATCCTCGGCCGCCCTCACCAGGGGAACGCTACGGCGAACCGACCCAACCCAGGATTTGTGTCACACCCCGTTGATACGGTGTCCTCATGTTGTTCACCGATCCCGAACTGGTCACCGACTTCCGGGCAGAGCTGGCCGAGACCAAGGCCGAGATATCTCGGCTCCAGGCCCGCCAGCTCACCTTGCTGAACCAGTTACAGCGCGCCGGGGTGGCCGAAGCCGATGGCGCCAGGTCCATGGTCGACTGGACCGCCACTGCCCTCGATGTCAACCAAAGCACCGCCCAACGTCTGGTCGACGCCGCCAACCGCATGTACCGCACCGACCCGTACCTCTACGAACAGATGGAGGATGGTGAGATCAGCTTCGATCGGGCGATGGCGACACTCTCGCTGATGGGTGCGAGCGCTCCCATGGGTGTGGTCGACCGCAGCTTCAACCTCGACCTCACCGCGGTCAACCGGCTCATCGGCCAGTACCGGCGCATCTCGCACAAGGATGAGCAGCAGGCATTCTCCGACCGCTATCTGACCATTCAGCCCAATCTGGACAACAGCGTCTGGCGCGGCAGCTTCGAGCTCCCTGCCGACGCAGGCTCCATCGTCGATCAAGCCATCAGCGGCCGGGCCGATGAGCTGCGGCGACTCCCGGGAGCCGAGTTCTTCTCCCGCAGCCAGCTCAACGCAGACGCCCTCGTAGCGATCTCCCAGGATTCCCTCGGCAACGCCGGAGACGACAACATCACGGGGACCGGCGGCGCCGTAACCGTATTCGTCGACCTCGACGAGGCCAACGGGACGTCCGGGGAGCTGGGCGCCGAGATGCAATACGGTCCCAGAGTCGGGCCGGGCGTGCTGGAAGAGATCCTCTGCGGTGGCACGGTACGGCTCGTCGGGCTAGAGGATGGACAGCCTGTCGTCACCTCCCAAGCCGCAACGGCGATACCTCCTGCGTTGCGCGACTACGTGGCATGGCGGGACAAAGGGTGTGCGATTTCAGGTTGCCACAGCCGCTACCGACTCCAGATCCATCACATCAAGCACCGGGCCAACGGCGGCGATCACCACCCGGACAATCTCGTTACCCTTTGTTGGTTCCACCACCACGTGGCAATCCACCAGGCGGGGTTCACCCTCGACCAGGGTCACCCGCCGTATTGCCGGTCACTCGTCCCACCGAACCCCGGGCACGACCCACCCTGGTGACCCACCTCCACTTCCCCAGCTGCTCTGCGGCACCGTCATCCCTCCCGATATCCCTCTCCCGTCGATTTGCCCCGCCTCCGAGGCTCGGGTCTGTCTCGGCGCGTCCCCTTGCCGACGATGGCACGACTTCGCCGCCTCACCGCTTCGCATCGGTGCCATCGCCACTCTTGACGCCGGCCCGCTCCTACCATTGCGGGATGGTTGAACGTGTGTTGCTGGCCGAACCGCGCGGGTTCTGCGCCGGGGTCGAGATGGCGATCAAGTCCCTCACGTGGATGGTCAACATCTTCGAGCCTCCGGTGTACTGCTATCACGAGATAGTCCACAACCAGGCCGTTGTGGACGCCTTCGAACGCGCCGGGGTGGTGTTCGTCAACGACATCACCGAGGTGCCCGAAGGCAGCCCCGTGATGCTCTCCGCCCATGGATCGGCGCCCGAGATCGTCGCTGAAGCCAACCACCGCGCCGCGGTGATGGTCGATGCGGTCTGCCCGCTGGTCACCAAGGTGCACCACGAAGTGCGTCTCATGGCCAAGAAGGACTACGACATCATCTACGTCGGCCACCAGGGCCACGACGAGGCCGTCGGCGCAATAGCAGAAGCCCCGGCCGCGGTGACCCTCATCGACCCCGACCAGGGTCTCCTCTCCTTCCAACCAAACGACCCTGCCCGGGTGGCGCTGCTGGCGCAGACCACTCTGGGGATGCACGAATGGGAGGGTGTCCTCGAGGACGCCATGAGCCGCTTCCCCGACCTCGAGACGGCGCGGCGCAGCGACCTCTGCTACGCAACCACCAACCGGCAGACAGCCATTCGGGAGCTGGCACGCCAGGCCGACACCATCCTCGTGGTCGGCTCGGAGAACTCGTCAAACACCCAGGCGCTGGTGCGGGTGGGTCGCAAGGAAGGAACTCCGTCGTACCGTGTGGACGGACCTGACGACATCAAGCCGGAGTGGCTCGAAGGCAGCCGCATCGTTGGTGTCACCGCAGGTGCATCCGCACCGGATCAGCGAGTACGCGAGGTGATCGCAGCCATCAACCCGACTGAGGGTGATTTCCCGATGGCAATCACGGACGAGGACGAGTATTTCCCGCTGCCCCCTTCGTTGCGCCAGTTCGTCAAGACCTTGCAGACGGTCGTCGAAGCTGCCTTTGCGGTATCTCAGCCGAATCTTCCTGGCCCTATCGAGCACGACCCCGACCGATCGGCCACCGAGGCGCTCGATCTACTCGGCGTCTGACGCCTTCCGGAGCATCCCGATGATCGTTGCCGCCACCTCTTCGGCGGTCAACGTCGATGTGTCGATTTCCACCGCGTCCTCAGCGGGACGAAGTGGAGAGGCTTTCCTGGTCGAATCTGCGTGATCACGGCGATTGAGGTCCGCCACGATCTCAGAGACTTGCTGGTTCGCCGCCTCGGCGTCACCGGCGCGTCGCGCCGCCCGCAACTCGGCGGGTGCCGTGAGGAATGCCTTCACCACTGCGTCCGGGAACACGACGGTGCCGATGTCACGCCCTTCGACCACTGCATCGCCGCCGTGGTCTGTCACCCAGTCCCGCTGCAGCTGCACGATGTACTCCCGTACCCGGGGGAATGCCGAAACCGGGGTAACCGCCTTGGTCACGGCCTCAGAGCGCACCTCTTCGCTGATCGGCCTGCCGTCGAGGACGATGACGCCGTCCTCGTATGTGATCTCCACGCCCTGCACCGCAGCGAGCACGGAGTCCTCGTCGGAGAGATCGGCACCGGCCTCCAGAGCCGCCACCGTTGCGGCCCGGTAGGTGGCGCCGGTGTCGAGGAAATCGACACCGAGTACCTGCGCCAGCAGTCGGGTAACGGTGGACTTCCCCACTCCGCCGGGACCGTCTATTGCGATGACCACAATGCCTCCAGAGCCTCGTAGAACCTCGGCCAGGACACCCCGGCCGCATCTGCGCCTGCGATCGTAACCGGCCCGGTCGCCCCGGTCGCAGCCACCGCCCCCGCCATGGCGATCCTGTGGTCACCGGCGGCAACCACGGTGCCGCTCTCCAGCCAGCCGATCCCCAGCACGTCAAAACCGTCTTTCGTGGCCTCGGCTCCCCCGCCGAGACCGTTGATCATCGCCACCGTCGATGCGATTCGGTCGCTTTCCTTCGCCCGCAGCTCGGCGGCATCCGTTACCCGGGTGACGCCTTCCGCATACGACCCGACCACGGCCACCAGCGGCAACTCGTCGAGCGCCGCTGCGGTCAACGCCCCGCTCACCATCGTGCCGCGCAGACCGTTGCCACGCACCGCAACCGTGCCCACCGGGTCTCCCAGGATGGCACCGGTCACCTCGGCGTTGATCGACAGCACCCATCTGTTCGAGAACCTGGAGAAAACCGATCCGCCCCGGGTTCAGCGAGATGTTCGGCGTGACCACCATGGCTCCATCGATGATGGCTGCCGCGGCCCACAGGAACGCCGCGGACGAGGGATCGCCGGGGATCACATAGTCGAACGCAGGCACTTGGCCCGGGTAAATGCGGAAGGTCGTTCCCGCCTCCCGCTTGCCCAGCCCCATCGCCTCGAACCACCGCTCGGTGTGGTCGCGATACCCGGGTGGGCTGGTGATTGTCGATTCGCCGGCGGCACGCACCGCACCAAGGGCAAACGCAGTTCTCACCTGCGCCGACGCCATCGGGATCTCGATGTCGGCCGGGCTCGGCTGCGGGTTTCCTGCCACGGTGACCGGAGCCGTGTCGTCTGCAGATAGCGTCACCGATGCCCCCAGCGCCTCGAGCGGGGCCACCAGCCGCCGCATCGGCCTGCGCATCAACGACTCGTCTCCAACCAGCGTCGCCGTTATCGGTGAGCCCGCCAGGGCACCGGCCATCAGCCGCAGGGTGGTCCCCGAGTTGCCGCAGTCGAGAGGTCCCGTCGGTTGCTGCCATGCGTCGATGCCGGGAGACGTGAACCGGGTCGCGTCGACGTCGACGCCGACACCCTGGACCACTGCGATGCTCGACTGAACGTCCTGCCCGGTGGCGAGACGTTGGATCGTGCTGGTCCCATTCGCCATGGCAGAGAGGATGATCGAACGGTGCGACAGCGACTTGTCGCCCGGTACTTGGATGCCTGCGGTGAAAGGAGCGCCGCGGCCCGGAAAGCTCTACCTGCTCGCTCACTACTCGTCCTCCATCATCTCGGGAGCATCCTCCCATGTGGCGCCTGCGGCAGCGTACAGGCCCTGCACCTCGCTGATGGTGAGATGCCGCCACGAGCCCGGTTCCAGGCTCCCATCTGAGATCGGCCCGATGGAGATCCGCACCAGCGCCACGACGGGATAACCGAGCACCTCCATCATCCTGCGCACCTCACGCTTCCGCCCCTCGGTCATCACGATCTCGAGCTGGGTGCGGCCGCGGTGGCTGGTCAGCCGCCGCGCTCTGGCGGCCCGGGCAAGACCGTCCTCGAGCTCGACGCCGTCGAGCAACGCCCTGATGGCTTCTCTGCCCGGGTCACCGTCGACCAGGGCCACATAGGTCTTCTCGACGCCGTAGCGGGGATGGGTGACCAGGTTGGCCAGCGTACCGTCGTTGGTCATCAGCAACAGTCCTGAAGAAGTGGCGTCGAACCGGCCCACCGGATACAGCCGGTGTTCCCACGTCGACGAGATCGACCACGGTTGGCCTGCCCTGTGGATCGTCTGCGGTGCTGATCACACCCTCCGGCTTGTTGAGCAGCACGTAAATGAGGCTCGGGCCGTGTCGGCAGCGGCACCCCGTCGATGGCGACCACCACCCGGGCGGGATCACCACGGTCGCCGAGTCGGGCAACTTGCCCGTCGATGGTTACCCGACCTTGCTTGATGAGGTCCTCGGCGTTGCGCCGTGACATCAAGCCGGTGTGTGCGATCAGCTTCTGGAGTCTGTCGATGATCCCTCCGGGCGGAATGGGCGCTCCAGAACCTCGACCACGTTTGCGGGAGGCACATGGTCAGCCAGCGGGGGCAACTCGTCGAGCCCGCGCACCCCGAGCTTCTCCAGGAACAGCTCGGTCGTCCCGAACAGCGAAGCCTGCCCGGGCCCCGGTGCTGTTCCTATCTCTGCGATCAGCCCGCGCCTTTCCAGCGTGCGCAGCGCCCGATCGGAGTCGACTCCCCTGATCTCGGATACCTGGCCACGCGATACCGGCTGCTTGTAGGCCACCACAGCCAGCGTCTCCAGCGCCGCCTTCGAGAGCTTGGTGACCCTGTCGGTGGCCGCAAACCGTTCCAGATAGGGACGAGCATCCGGATGGGTGAACAGCCTCCAGCCCGTCCCGACCTCCCGGAGCACCAGCCCCCTGCCCGACTCCTCGAGATCGGCGGCGAATGCCGCCAACTCATCGGCGATCACCGACTGCGGTTGTTCCATGACCTCGGCCATCTCGGTCACCGGGATCGGCTCCTCGGCAACAAACAGCATCGCTTCGATGACCCCACGTAGCTCCATCAGTCCGTCCATTCGCTTTGCAGATCGGCTGCGTCGAAACCCGCCGGGTTCTTGCTGACCACACGGATGGGCGCCTCACGATGCTCCTGGGTGACGCTGACGACCCCCCAGCGCGCCAGCTCGAGCAACGCCAGGAAGTAAGCAACCACATCGATAGTGCGATCACAGTGGGCGACCAGCGCCTCGAACTCCGTCTCGACGACTGCCGCCACCCGGATGCGGACATCGGCAATGGCGTCGCTCACCGACGGCAGATCGAGCTCGAGGTGGTCGAGGTCGGGCTCGTCCGATGCCGCCTCGAAGGCTCGCTCAGCGATCAGCCGGAACTCGTCGAGGTCGATATCGAGCTTGACTTCGGGCTGTACCGGGGTGATGCCGGGGTCGAGCCCCACCAGGCGAGGCAAGAACCGGGCGTTGCCGTCGAAACGGTGCGCCAGCACGGCGGCCACGTCTTTGAAGGTGAGACAGGCGAGAAGCCGCGACAGCAGCCGATCTCGCTCTTCGGCGAGGGCAAGCTCGTCGTCGATGTCGATGGCACGATCGTCCGGGAGCAGGTGTCGTGCCTTCAGCTGGATGAGAGTGGCCGCGATCAGCAGGAACTCGCTGGTCACCTCGAGATCCATCTCACCCATGAGTTCGAGATGGTGCAGATACTCTCCTACCAGGTCGACCAGGCTCACCTCGGTTATCTCGAGCTGGTGCGAAGTGATCAGCTGCAACAGCAGATCCAGGGGCCCTTCGAAGACCCGCGTCTTGACTTCGTAGCTCATCGGTTCACCTCGGGCCGCATGGTATTACGGGAACCTCCCGAATCCGGGGTTTCTCCCAGCCTCACCGAAGCCAGGCGTTGCCAGCCTGACGCCTCGTCGGCGGCAACCATTGCCTGCCACACGACCGGATCCCCTGCCGGCTCCCCAGCCGCAAAAGCCACCGCAAGCGGGCGCGCTCCGGCCTCGGCGAGGATCGCTGCACCGAGTTGACCGTGGTCGCGGTAGGCCCGCCACCGGCTCGGTACCGGCAATCGGCCGACATCCAGCAGAGTCGCAAGCGACCGCGCCATCGGTCCCAGCTGGCTCTCGGTCTTGCCGACATCGTGGAGCAGCGCCGCGGCAACTGCATCGGGGTCACCGGTCGCTACCTGCACTCGCTGCGCAACGGCATAGGCATGGCGTTGATCGATCGCCTGCTGACGGAAGAACAGCTCTGCCTCCGACCCAGTCAGCACATCGTGCACCTCGTCCTGACGGCGAGGCCCGAGCGGGCGTTGCAGCACCGTCCCGAAGAAGCGGGTCGCGAGATGCCATAGCTGGCGGAACAGGGCCATCAAACTGCGCTCAAATGGCGCGGCGTGCTTTGCAGTCCACGCAGTAACGAGAGGTGGGACGGAACTCCATCCGGTCGGCGCCGATTTCCTTGCCGCAGTTCTTGCAGAGGCCGTACGTGCCGTCTTCGACGCGTGCCAGCGCCTGGTCGACGTCGGCGAGCAGCTTTGCCAGATTGTCGACGATACCGAGCACCTCGCTCCGCTCGGCCGTCGAAGCCGCGGCATCGGCGAACCCGTCGCTGTACTCGACATCCCCCGTCAACTCACCCTCCTCGGTCGCACCGAGGTCGGTGAGCTGCCGCACCAGCTTCACTCGCTCTTGCTTCAACGCTGCTATGGCGCCATCGATGTTCACGACAACCCTTCCGGACCTACGCTCTGCGGCCGCTATCGGCCGCGCGGATGTGAGGTTACATAGACCTCATACAGATGCTGAGGGGACACCCTCGTGTATACCTGTGTGGTGGAAATACTAGCGTGACCGAGCAATTCTTGGATGGTTCTCAGATCAGCGCCGCCCTCGATCATATGGGTTGCCGCCGAGTGACGCAACACATGCGGTGACACCCGATCCGGAGCGATGTCCGCACGAGCCGCGATCTTCTTGATCACCTGCCACACCGCCTGCCTGGTGAGACGCCTGCCCCGAACACTGACGAATACCGCCCCGGGGTCGACGCTCCCACCGACGAAGCGGCGCCGCGCCGGGTAATACGCCTCGAGGGCAGCGATGGCGTAGCCGCCGAGCGGCACCACCCGCTGCTTCGAGCCCTTGCCCGTGACCAGCGCAGTCGCCTCCTCGAGGTCGACGTCGATCTGATCGAGATCGACCGCTTCGGACACCCGGCAACCCGTTGCGTACATGAACTCGAGCAGGGCGGTGTCCCGGAGCGCCAGGTCGCTGTCCCCGGCGGCGGCGTCCAGCAGCCTTGCCACCTCGTCGACGTTCAAGGCCTTGGGAATCGTGTCCTTGCGGCGGGACGACTCGAGCAGCGTCGTCGGATCCCCCGCCACGTAGTCCTCAACGACCAGGAAGCGGTGCATACCGCGGACGGCAGCCACCTTGCGGTTCACCGTCCCTTCGGCGGCGCCCAGCTCACGCAGCAGAGCGACAAATCCCGTCACCAGGGTGTGGTCGATGTCCTCGACGGCATCCACCCCTTCTGTGGCGAGGAAATCGCGGTACTGACCCAGATCACGCCGGTACGCCTCGATGGTGTTGCCCGCCAGACCACGTTCGGTGATCAATGCGGTCAGGTACTCCTCGATGGCGGGCTCTATGTTCATGACTGTGCACTCGACCGGGTGGTCAGTATGCGATGCCGGAACGGCGCAGCAGAAGTGCCTGCAGGCCGATCACAGTCTTGGAATCTTCGATCTCGGGCAGCGCCGCCGCTATCTCGTCGATCGGCAAACGCACGATCTCCGCGGCACGTTCCTCCGGGCCGACCCGGTTCATATCCACCTCGCTGAGATCTGTTGCCAGATAGATGATCAATTCCTCATCGGTGAAGCCGGGGCTCGTGTAATAGCTGACGAGCTCCTCGAGCTCCCCTGCCGCAAGGCCGACCTCCTCGGCCAATTCGCGGCGGGCACACGCTTGTGGGTCCTCGCCTGCAACGTCGCGCTTTCCCGCGGGGATCTCCAGGATCGCCCGGTCGAGTGCCGTCCGGTACTGGCGGAACAACACGACATCGTCGCCATCGACGGCGAACCAGCGCAACCGCACCGCCCACCCGGACAACGGTACGTGCCGAGACTTCACCGTCGGGGCTCCGCAGGCTCAGCTCGTCGAGACTTCAGGAATGGCGTCTCCGCCACGAGTACGCCGATCAACGATCTCAAAGCCCTCGTCAGCTGTCGACATGGATATCCGTGTCGGCGGTGACGCATCGCCTCGCTGGCTCGCTTGTACTCGACGGCGGCCGCCACCAGCCCGGCAAACAGCGGATTGGGGTTGTCGGGCCGGGAGGTGAACTCGGGATGGAACTGGCTGGCGATGAAGTACGGATGCGCGGGGAATCTCGATGATCTCGACCAACCGGTCGTCGGGGAAACCCCGCTCGCGATCATGCCTGCATCGGCGAGTTGCTTGCGGTAGCGGTTGTTGACCTCCCAGCGATGGCGGTGGCGCTCATAGATGAGCGGCTCGCCGTAGAGGCGATCCGCCAGCGGTGCCCGGCGTGAGCTTGGCGGGGTAGATGCCGAGGCGCATTGTGCCTCCCATGTCCTCGACATCGTGCTGATCGAGCATGAGATCGATGACGGGGCTCTGGGTGGTCGGATCGAACTCGGTGCTGTGCGCATCGTTGATCCCAAGCACATTCCTGGCGAACTCGATCACGGCGCACTGCAATCCGAGACAGAGGCCGAGGAATGGGATCCCGTGCTCCCTGGCGTGACGGATCGCATTGATCTTTCCCTCGATGCCCCTGATCCCGAAGCCACCGGGGACGACGATGCCGTGGAGGCCCTCTAGGTGTGACTCTGCGAGCAATCCATCGACTTCCTCAGCGGGAATCCACCGGATGTTGACGCTGACATTGCTGTCGAGGCCGCCGTGGCGCAGCGACTCCACGACGGACAGGTAGGCATCCGGCAGATCGATGTACTTGCCTACCAGACCGATCGTCACCGTGCCCTCGGGATGCGCCAGTCGGTGCACCATGTCACGCCAGCCGTCGAGAGCGGCGGGCGGAGCCTCGATCTCGAGGACACGACACACCACCTTGTCGAGCCCGGCGGCTTCCATGTCGAGCGGCACCGCATAGATGTCCGGTGCGTTCATGGCGTTGATGACGGCGTCCGATTCGACGTCGCAGAAGAGGCTGATCTTGCGGCGCACCGCATCGTCGATGGCGCCGATCGGATCTGGCGACGATCACATCGGGGTGGATACCGGTGCTGCGCAGCTCGGCGACGGAGTGCTGGGTCGGCTTGGTCTTCAGCTCCTCGCTGGTCTCCAGGTACGGGACGAGGGTGACGTGGATGTAGCAGGTGTTGCCCTCTGCCGACGTCCTTGCGCATCTGCCGGATCGCCTCGAGGTACGGCAGCCCTTCGATGTCGCCGACCGTTCCCCCGATCTCGGTGATGACCACATCGACGTCCTCGCCTGCGAGTTTGCGGATGCGGGTCTTGATCTCGTTGGTGATGTGCGGAATCACCTGCACGGTTGCGCCCAGGTAGTCGCCACGCCGCTCCTTGCGGATCACCGATCTGGTAGACCGAGCCGGTCGTGACGTTGGAGTCGCGGCGCAGATCGTCTCCGAGGAAACGCTCGTAGTGGCCCAGATCGAGGTCGGTCTCGCCGCCGTCCTCGGTTACGAACACCTCACCGTGCTCGAACGGGTTCATCGTTCCGGGGTCGACGTTGATGTACGGGTCGAGCTTCTGCAGCACGACGCTCAGCCCACGGGACTTGAGGATTCTCGCAAGCGAGGCGGCCGTGATGCCCTTTCCCAGACTCGAGGTCACACCACCGGTGACAAACACGTACTTGGTCAAGGCAATCTCCCAGCGCTCGGCTGGGATGCGATGTTACCACCGGACCGGGCGGCTACCTAGGACCCTTCTGTGCGCTATTTCTGGCGTTGCGCCGAGGCCAGCAGCTCGGCGGCGTGGAGCTGCCCCCGCTCACTGTCCGGCAGGCCACCAAGCATCCGGGACAGCTCTTCGAGCTTCGCCGCCCCCTCGACAACCCGCACATCCGCCCGATTGTCCGTCTCTGGCAACGACATAGTGGGTATCGGCGTGTGCGGCCACCTGGGGCAGGTGAGTGACACAGAAGAGCTGGCGACCGGTGCCGAGAGCGGCCAGCTTCTCGCCCATTGCCAGCGCGGTGGCGCCCCCGATACCGGCATCGACCTCGTCGAACGCAAGCACCGCGGCATCGCCGACACCCGCGGCCAGGCGCAGCGAGAGCGTCAGCCGGCTCAGCTCACCACCCGAGGCGATCTTCGTAGCCGCTGCCGGGGTGAGGCTGGAGTCGGACGCAAAGAGAAGCTGAATCCGATCAGCTCCTTCAGGCCCGAGCTCGCCATCTGAGAAATCGAATTCGCACCAGCGGAGCCGTCATCCCCAGCTCCTTCGAGATGAGCAACCGTGCGCTTCTCTAGCGACGTGGCCGCCCTGCGGCGGGATTCGGAAAGAACGGTCGCCGCCTGGACGGCGCGGCTCTGCCGCGGCGGCGAGCTCGTCATCGAGCCGATCTGCGGTGCTGAGCAGCTTGGTGAGCTCACCGGCCCGCTCTCCGCCTCGGCGCCGAATTCGAGCACTTCGGCGAGCGTCTCGCCATACTTGCGCTGCAACTGGTTCATGGTGCGGACACGCTCTTCGATGGCGTCGAGCTCGCCGGGCTCGTGCTCGAGATCCGTTGCAGTCCTCGCCACGTCCACCTGCAGCTCGCTGAGCTCGTCGATGATGGCATCGAGCCGGTCGCCGACGCTCTGCGAGACTGTCATCGAGACGGGCCAGCCGCGCCAACTCGGCGGCTGCCCGTCCCAGCTCTCCGCGGCACCGTCATCACCGATCGCGTCGTAGACACCAGCCGAGAACCGCTCGCCAGCTGCTCGGCGTTGCGCAGCCGGGCCACCCTGGTGTTCAGCTCTTCCTCCTCGTCGGCGACGAACCCGGCAGCGGTGATCTCCTCCGCCTGGAACCGCACCACCTCGAGCTCCCGCTCCAGCTCGCGCCTGCTGCCCCCGAGCAGCTCGAGACGCTGCCTCGTCTCGCACCAGCGCATCCCACGCCATGCGGTATTCCTCGCGGTCGCTGCCTGCCGGCATCATCGAGAGCACTGTCGACCAGCTTGCGCGCCCCGGTGGCGCTGGTCAGCAGCATGTGGTCGTGCTGCCCCACCACCTCGATCCTGCCGGCGGTGCGCTCGGACAGGGCCTTGGCCGGGACCATGGCCCCGTCGACGTAGGCTTTCGAGCGGCCCTCGTCTGTGACCCGGCGCCGCAGCGTCACCTCGTCGTCGTCGAGCACGAGACGCCCGTCCACAACCGCCTCGTCACCAAACGGCCCGACGGATTCACGCCGGCTCTGCGACCCCATCAGCAGACGCAGCGCACCGAGCAGCATGGTCTTGCCTGCGCCGGTCTCTCCGGTGATCGACCACGAAACCCGCCCCCGGCTCGAGGTGGGCGTGCTCGATGATCCCGAGGTTCTCGACGATCAACTCGTCAAGCATGATCGAGCCCGAATTGGTGACGGACCGCCTGCGGGAACGGGTGCATGCCCATGGTCAGGAACTTGACATCCTTGTGCCCCGCCCGCACCACGACGCTCTCTCCCTCTTCGAGCACACCCCCACGTGGCCGTCCACGTTCACCCGCACCTGGCGCTCGGTGGCGACGGTGAAGCGGAAGGTGGTCCCCGGAGTGAACACCATCGGCCCGACTCATCAGGCTGTGCGGCGCCACCGGGGTCATGATCAGCACGTTCAAGTCCGGGTCGACGATCGGACCACCGGCCGAGAGCGAATACGCGGTCGAGCCGAGCGGGGTCGAAATGATGAGGCCGTCCGACCGGAACGTTGTGAAGAACTCCCCGTCCACCTCGACCGAGATCTTCACCAGACGCTGGCTCCAAACCTTCTCGAGCACAACGTCGTTGATGCCGTGCAGCACGGTCCCGTCCGGCATCTCGGCGGCCACGGTCATGCGATTGTGGCTGCCAAGGCTTCCCTGGCAGCGAGCCGCTCCAGCATGTCCTCCACATTTGAGGGCTCGACCTCGGTCAGATAGCCGACGGTGCCGAGGTTGATGCCGATCACCGGGACCGCCAGCTCGTGGGCGAGATGAGCGGCGCGCATGAGCGTGCCGTCACCGCCGATGCCGACGATCAGATCGAGGTCGCCCGCTACATACGAGTCTGCGCGCGTGTCGACGACGGCAAAGCCCTGCTGCCGTGCCGAGGCCTCGAAGCGGTCGAGAACCTCCGATACGCCATCACGCCCGTTGAGGGCGATTATGCCAAGGGTCTTGGGGATGTCATTCATCAGCAAGAACCTTAAACGCCCGCGCCGACACTATTGCGGCACCGCGCCTGCGCAGCCGGAGCAGTGCCTCCACGTTGCCGGTCCCGCCCCGGATCGGAGACCGGATCAGCCCTGTCGTCACCAGACCGACACCGACGAAACCCCTCCATCACCCCGACGATGGCGGAGCCCCTCGCCTCGGCATCTCGCACAACACCGTCCTTGCCCAACCGGTCCCTGCCCACCTCGAACTGCGGCTTGGCGAGCACGATCCAGTCGGCGTCTGCGTCACCGAGCCGCTCCAGGTCGGCTGCCACCGTGCGCAGCGAAATGAACGAGAGGTCTGCAGTGATAACGCCGAAAGGGCCACCGATGCCTGCGACATCGACGTCACGCACGTTGGTGCCTTCCCGAACCACGACGCGGGGATCTGTGCGTAACCGCGGATGCAGTTGGTCACGCCCCACATCCAGGGCGACAACGCTCTCGACGCCCCCGTCAAGTAGGACCTGGGTGAAACCCCCCGTCGAAGAGCCGACATCGACGGCCTTCTTCCCCACTACCGATAGCTCGAACCGGTCGAGTGCGGCAGCCAGCTTGTATGCGCCCCGCCCCACGTAGTCACGTGCCTGGTCCGACACCGTGATCTCGGAGTCACCCGTGACATTCATCGCAGGTTTGTTGACCACGACACCGTCCACCAGCACGAACCCCGCCTTGATGGCGTTGCGGGCTGCGCTCCGCGATGGGAAGTGATCCCTCCTGACCAGCTCCTGGTCGAGCCGGCTGTGCCTCATCTCTCGGAGCCTGCTCCAAGGTCGACCTGCATCTGCACCGGCCTGCGGGAAGAGTCCCCTGCGCTCTCCAGGTCCACCTCGAGTGCTTCCGCATAATCTTCGGCTGCCTGGGGTGCGTCGGCGGGGTCAAGGGCAGCGAGTGCGGTCACCGGGTCGTCGTCGATTGCCGCCTGATCGAGGGAACGGTCGGGCTCGTGAGCTGATTGCGTATCATTCATGGCAGCATTATCACCCGCCACGAGGGGAAGGACGGCCTTTTGTTCCCGATCCGCGATCTCAACCCCACCCGGATCTTCCCGATCCTCACCATCGCGATCATTGCGGTCAACATCGTCGTCTACTTCGCATGGCAGCCGCACGACAACCTTGCCGATGAGAACGCCTTCCTCTACGAAAAATGAATATATTTATGAATTAGTAGAAGTAATTAGAAAAAAATCAGTAACTCTCCTGAATGGGCAAAAAAATATGTGGATACAGCAAATAAAATTATTCAAACTCGAACTTTAAACCACAAAATAATGCGTATGAATTTAATGAACTTTGTTTTGCCAGGTAACAGAAGACTTGAGATAAACAAACAAATGTTCTATATATCACTGCGACTGATATGGGGGGACAACAATTTAATGGATATTTATTGGGGAAGAAAATAAAGAAAAAAGGGCTCAAGCTCATTCATGTCAGTGGCGTGGAAGGATTCACAATCCTTATATACATATTTTTATGGAAATGGAAAATATAATAAATTTTCAACAAAAATTATTCGAAAGATTCTGGATAGGTTTGGGTTGCAATCATTATTCCTTAACTATACAATAAATTCAATATTACCAAAAAAATTATTAAACAAAATTGATATTATCCATTTACAATTTCCCCACTCTGCTCCATTTTTCGATATTCGAATAATTCAAAAACTTTCTCGTAAATTTATTGTCTTATTAACCATTCACGACCCTTGGTTTATGACAGGTCACTGTGTATATCCTTTGGAATGTAATAAATGGTTAACTGGTTGTGGTAATTGTCCGGATTTAAAGCGAAACAT
>CAWJPT010000020.1:0-29905 GCA_963844835.1 uncultured bacterium
CTGGGAGTGCTCGGTCTCTGGTTCGACACACCCGACAGACAACTGCAACCACTTGTACCCAAGGAGTCCCATGCCACCATCCAACCTCATGGTCGAGGCCAAGGACATCGTCGTCCGTTTCGGCGACGTCGTTGCCGTCGACGGTGTGAGCCTGGCCTTCGAGCGGGGCATCATCTACGGCTTGCTCGGCCCGAACGGCGCCGGGAAGACAACGCTCATCCGCGTGCTGGCCACTCTGCTCAAGCCGCAGTCCGGCAGTGCGTCGGTCGCAGGTGTCGACGTGATCCACGATCCAACCAGAGCCCGTGCTCACATCGGTTTGGCCGGGCAGTTCGCTGCGGTCGACGAGTACCAGACCGGGCGCGAGAACGTCGAGATGGTTGGGCGTCTCTACGGTCTCTCCCGCGCCGAGACCAAGCAACGCAGCCAAGACGTCCTCGAGCGCATCGGCTTGACCCAGGCCGCCGATCGCCGTGTCGGCACGTACTCCGGTGGGATGCGGCGACGCCTCGATCTGGCCGCCTCCCTGGTTGGTCGTCCCGAGATCATGTTCCTCGACGAACCGACGACCGGGATCGACCCGCGCAGCCGGGTCGAGGTGTGGAACCTCATCCAGGACCTGGTCGAGGCCGGCACCACCGTGCTGCTGACGACCCAGTACCTCGAAGAGGCGGACCGGTTGGCGGACCGCATCGCGGTCATTCATCTCGGGCGCATCATTGAGGAAGGCACCGCCGACGAATTGAAGAACGCGTTGGGCGGGGCGGTGCTCGAGGTAGTGGTCGACCAGGATCGTCGAGCCGAGGCAGCCTCGCTGATGGCCCAGGCGACGGGTGAAGAAGCGCAGTTCGACGAGCGCCATGACCGCATTCGCGTTCCCGCCCGTGATGGGTCCCGAACGCTCATGCGCGTTGGCAGAGTGCTCGAGGATGCGGGAATCGACCCGGCCGACATGGGCATCCACAAGCCCACCCTGGACGACGTGTTCCTAGCCCTGACCGGCGATGCCGCCGATGCCGAGACCGAACCCACGAATGAACGGCGCCGCCGCCGCGCCCGGCGCGGAGAGAAGGGGACGAGATGACTGACATGATCCTCGACGATCTGATGAGCCCGACCGAGCCGAAGCGCAGCCACATTGGCTTCATGGACACGATCGTCGACACCGCAGTGATCACACGCCGGAATCTGATCCGCAACGTCCGGCTGCCCCAACTGCTGGTATTCGCCACCATCCAACCGGTGATGTTCCTGCTGTTGTTCAACTACGTCTTCGGCGGGGCTATCGGTAGGACGATCCCACCCGCCGCTCACGGCCTCTACATAAACTGGCTGATGCCCGGATTGCTCGTCCAGATCGCTACCTTCGGCGCCGGCCAGACGGCCCTCGGCCTCACCGAGGACCTCTCCAACGGCGTCATCGACCGGTTTCGATCGTTGCCGATGGCCCGCTCCGCCGTGCTTGCCGGCAGAACCTTCGCCGATCTGATCCGCAACGCCTTCGTCGTGGGGTTGATGCTGATAGTCGCGTTCATCATCGGCTTCCGCTACCAAACCGATTTCTGGCGGTTCTCATTCGCCGTCATCATCGGGTTGGCATTTGCATTTGCGCTGTCGTGGGCAATGGCGTCGATCGGCCTTTGGGTGAAGAACCCGGAAGCGGCACAGTCGGCCGTGTTCATCCCGGTCTTCCCGCTCGTGTTCGCTAGCTCCGTGTTCCTCCCAACTAACACCATGCCGTCCTGGCTGCAGGCGTTTGCGAACAACCAGCCCATCACGATCATCGCCAACGCCATGCGCGGCCTCATGCTCGGTGGTGGGTCGCTCGAACCCGGTAAAACGGTGGGTGGCGAGATTCTGTTGTCCCTCATATGGATCGTCGGTATCACCCTGGTGTTCTCGCTGATCGCAATTCGCGTCTACCGGCGCGCCGTCATCTGAGCGGTCCGCCACCACAAAGAGGCGTACGGGTTCAGCGGGCGACCAGGGCAAGTTGGCGGGAGAGCGCAACCAGGTTGCCCTCCTCGTCCCAGATCTCTCCGTCCTCTTCGAACATGCCGTCGGTGACGAACCGGGTGGCAAAGCTGCAGGCCAACCACCCCGTCGGCTTCGGGTTGCGCACCTGCACCGCCAGTTCGCACCGTCGGCGTCCACCCGAGGGCGAGCTCCGAGTTGAAGATCGCAGGCGCAAACGCATCGCTGGCGAGGACCACGGCGTGAGCGTCGAGCTCCTCACCGTCCCTCAACCGGAACCAGCCACGCATCAGTGGCTTGTCGGGCTGGCCCTCCGGTGAGCAGCACCGCATCGTCGGGGTGAATGCGCACATCCACCTTGCCGCTGAACGGCGGCGGCAACGGCGCATCGGATGCCGGCACCATCGGCAGACACTCGTCGGTCGGAGGGAGCACGGGCGGCGCACCGAGCAACAGGGCGTCCTGACGGGAGGACGGGTCGGTGACGGCGAACTCCGCCGTGACGAACACGAGATCCCTCCCATCCCGAGACACCGTCGCCCGCAGCGTGCTCAGACTCCGGCCCACCTTGGCGACCGCGACATCCACCGTGACAGGTCCTGCCGTTGCCCGGTTGAGATAGGTCCCGGTTGCGGAGATCAGGGTCCTTCCTTCAGCCTCGCCCTCCATCGCCCGGGTCGCCACGGCCATCAGATACCCGCCGTTTGTGCTCCCGAAGATATCCCAACCCTCGGCAAGCTCCGCTTCCCACCGGCCCGGCCCACCATGGGAACCGCTCACAGCGAGGAAGCTCATCGCAGGGCCTCAAAAGAGAAGAGGGGAAGTGCACTGTGCATCATCGGGTCACCTGACTCGCGTGTTCTCGGCCAAGTGCGCCAATCTAGCGAGCGGACCTACCTCCCAGGCTCAACCCGCCGGCGGGATGTTCTGATTCAGATGGAAGACGTTGTCCGGGTCGTATTGGGCCTTCACCTCGGTGAGACGTTGCCACGTCGCATCGGGGTACGCCGCCCGTACCTGTTCCTCGGTGGCCTCGGACATGAAACCGATGTATGCAGAACCGTCGCTGCCTCCGGCCGCATCGACCATGCCGTCGGCCCAGGCTTGGTGCTGTTCCCGCTCGGCGGGATCGACGTATCCGGCACCCACCACCATCATCAGCTTCCGGTTTCGATGGGCGAAGGCCGTCGCTTCCGGAGCTACCCGGGCGACCGCACCACCGAGGGGGCGGATCTGCACCACCCGCATCGGGGCGGTGGAGCGGCCGACACCCTCGATGATCCGGGCCATCGTGTCGGCATCGAGGCCATCGCTGAACCAGGTGCGGTCGGCAGCAAACGGCGGGCGAGGCGGCTCGGGGCCCTGGAGCATCGCGGTGTATGGCATCACCTCAACGAGATCGAGGATCGGTTCCGCGATGGCGCGGAACTGGTCAAATACCTTCTTGCCCTCCTCGACCGGTCCCGAATGCACCATGATCATCCCGATCGCCACCTCGCCGTGATAGCGAGGCTCGAGCGCAGGCATCGGCGGCAGCGACATGACGGTAACCACACCGGAGAGCTCCTCGGGGGCGTCCTGCGCCGCCGCGAGAATCGTCGCGGCGACCTCGGGCGTGGCGTGGAAGGCCATCATCCCGCCGACGACTCTGGAAATGGGATGCAGTCGGTAGTGGAACCTGGTGACTACCCCGAAATTGCCACCACCACCGCGGACCGCCCAGAACAAATCATGGTGATGGTCCTCGTCGATTCGGTGCAGGTGCCCGTCTGCGGTCACGATGTCGGCGGCAAGGACGCTGTCGATGGTGAGCCCCTGGCTGCGGTGCAACAAACCGACACCGCCGCCGAGCGTGATTCCGCCGATGCCGACCGAGCCGGTGTCACCAAACCCGGTAACCAGCCCATGCTCCGCGGCCGCAGTCGTGTACTCGGCTGCAGTGAGCCCCGTATCCGCCCATGCGGAGCGCGCCTCGGGGTCGATGTCGATCGACTTCATCGCCGCCAGGTCGAGCACGAGTGCCCCGTCCCAGGCGCTGTGACCATGTGCGCTGTGGCCACCGCTCCGGACCGCGAGGGGCAGGCCTACCTCCCTGGCGGTGCTGATCACCTCGGCCACTTCCGTCGCGTCGACCGGTCTCACCACGAGCGCAGGACGCCGGTCTAGGCCGTGGTAGAAGGTATCCCGAGCTCCGTCGTATTCGTGATGCTCGGTGTCGATGACGGGGTTGGCGAGCTTGGCGAGCCGCTCGGCCGCTGTCTTGGCCAGATTCTGAATGGAGTCCATACTCAGATCCTAGGAACCGACACCCTCTTCCAGTCACGCTTTCTCGGGAGACAATGCGATGCCACATGAAATCGAGCGTCAGTACCTCGTCGCCTCGGAGAGCTGGCGAGCACATACGTCGTCTGCCACCGAGGTCACCCAGGGCTATCTGTCGATCGATCCCGACCGCACGGTACGGGTCAGAATCCGGCACGGCTACCCCGCCAAACTCACCATCAAGGGACGCAACAACGGCCCAGTGCGCACCGAATTCGAGTTCGAGATCCCGGTCGACGAAGCCAGACAGCTGCTCGGCTTGTGCATTCAGCCCCTCATCCACAAGACACGCCACCTGGTCGAGCACCGGGGTTTCACCTGGGAGATCGACGTGTTCGACGGAGCAAACCAGGGTCTCGTCCTCGCCGAGGTCGAGCTAGAGGACGCAAGCATCTCACCGCCGCTCCCCGACTGGATCGGTCGGGATGTCACCAACGACCCTCGTTTCTACAACTCGAACCTAGTGATCTCTCCCTATACGGAGTGGGAAGCCGAGTCCTGATCGGCCGGCGCACCGACCTCGGGGCGAACGAATAAGCTAGACGGGCTGCGACCCACAGGAGGCTCCTTTGAACCCCGAACTCCGTTCCCTCGCCGATAGCTATTGGAAGGCCGAACTGGCGTCGTCACCCATCGACGCACTGATGCTGGGCATCCACGACTACGACGAGGAAATGGACGATGCCTCCCGGGAAGCCGAGGACGAGCGCATCGTCGAGCTGCGTGACTTTGCGGCGAAGGCGGCGGCCTTCGATCCGGCGACGCTCTCGGCCGATGATCTGGTCACCCGTGATGTCATGATGTTCGAGAGCTCCACCCGTGCCGACTTGCTCGAGATGCGGGAAGCCGAGCTCGGCGTCAACCACGCAGTCGGGATTCCAGGCGATGCTTCCGGTCCTGTTCCCGCAGCTCCCGATCGATGAGCCCGAGCATGCAGACGCCATGCTGGTGAAGTACCCGAAGTTCGGCGTCTTCTTCCGCCAGATGACCGACCGTCTGCGTGAGGGTGTCGCCGCCGGACGCACCCCGATGGCGAGCACAGCCGAGAAGGTGGTCGGCCAACTCGACGCTCTCCTGGCTACCGCTCCCGACCAGAGCGTCTTCGTGAGCGTGCGCACCCCGGGTGCCTACAGCGAGGAGCAAGCTGCCGCCTGGAAAGGTCAGCTCGCCGCCATCGTCGCTTCCGACATCTACCCGGCACTCCAGGAGTACCGCAACTACATCGCAGACCACGTGCTGCCCGCCTCCCGCGGCGACGACAAGCCTGGCGTCTGCAACCTCGAGGGGGGTGACGAGTGGTATCGACGGGCCATCAAACGGCACACCACTGTCGACCTCACCGCAGACGAGATCCACGAGATCGGGCTGGCGCAGATCCGCAAGCTCGACGACGAGTACCGGGAACTCGGGGCCGAGGTACTCGGAACCTCTGATCTCCAGGAGATCTACGCCCGCCTGCGCGACGACCCGGAGCTGCACTTCAACACCGGGGAAGAGGTGCGAGCCGCCGCCGAAGTAGCCCTGGGCAAGGCGAAAGCGGCGATGGGTGACTGGTTCGGTCGTCTCCCCCAGGCGGACTGCTTCGTCAAGGAGACGCCATCGGGCCCCACCGCGTTCTACTTCCCGCCTGCCACCGACGGCTCCCGGCCCGGGACGTTCTTCGTCAACACCACCGACCCGAAGTCCTGGGGGCGGTTTGAGCTCGAGTCGCTCGCCTACCACGAGGGCATTCCCGGCCACCATCTCCAGCTCGCCATCTCGGGGGAGCTCACCGACATTCCCGAGTTCCGCAAGCATGCCTTGGTGACCGCGTACGCCGAGGGATGGGGTCTCTACACCGAGCGGCTCGCAGACGAGATGGGCCTCTACAGCGGGCAACTGGAGCGGATCGGCATGCTGTCTGCCGATTCGATGCGGGCCGGCCGGCTCGTCGTCGACACCGGGATGCATGCCAAGGGATGGACCCGGCAGCAGGCCATCGACTTCATGGCCAACAACTCGCCACTCCATCTCGGCACCATCGAGCCCGAGGTCGACCGCTACATCGGCATGCCCGGTCAGGCGCTCGCCTACATGATCGGCAGGCTCGAGATCGTCCGCATGCGCAAGGAAGCCGAGGAGACGATGGGCGACCGGTTCGACATCAAGGGCTTCCACGACACGGTGCTGTGCTCCGGCCTGGTACCCCTGACGACCCTCGACCGCATGGTCAAGGAGTGGGCCACGGCCGGGTAGCGACGCCGCCGTGTGACTAGCCGATAGTCGGGCGGCCTGATCTTCGCCGTTTGGGAAATCGGAGAAGCCTGCTTCTACCATCGGCACGGTGCGTGGTGAACGAACACAAGGGGTGAGGATTCGCAGGGCTGCAATGCTGGTGGCTGTGACCCTGATCGCTGCTGTCGTTCCCGTGGTGTCGGCAATGGGGGAGGTCAGCCACGATCCCGCAACGCTGACCGTCGAGCTGGATCAGAGCTGGATCTATGGGCAGTTCTCTCCCGACTCCAAGTACTGGGTAGACCTCATCAACAATGACGACACCGAGGGCGATGAGCTATATGCGGTCCCGCTCGACGGAAGCGAGCCCCCGCATCGACTGAGCCCCGAACTCGGAACACCAGAAGACCACGTGTCATGGTTCGAGATCACGCCGGACGGTGCCACGGTCGTCTTTGCCCAAGGACAGCATTACGACAGACGCGAGAGACTCAGGAGCGGAAGTTGTATGCGATCCCCATTGAAGGTGGACCAATTACCACGCTCACGCCGGACATCGACATCGGCGACCTGCTGTGGTTCCCGGATCTAGCCCCAGACGGGTCTCGCGCTGCCTTCATCTGGTATACCGACACGAGCGGGGGCCTGTATACCGTCACCCTCGATGGCAGCGACCTCGTCTCGATCGAACCTCCGGTACAGCCGTGGCTGATCCTCAGCACGGAGAGGAGCAGCGCACCCGTGTGGGATTGGGACATCTTCACTCCCGACCCGGATTGGCTCTACTACTACGACATGTATCGGGACATCTGGACCGTCCCGGCGAGCGGAGGTACGCCAGTCAAGGTCACGGGAGATAACCCTGCAAGCCAACTCGTCGACAAGCGCTGGTTCACACCGGATCTCGTCGAACATCGTGTATCTGACCGATCACGACACGCTCGATGCGCTAGAGCTATACGCAACATCGATTGCGGACGGCGGTGCCGTCAAGCTCAACCGCGAGTTGGCGACCGGAGAGTCGGTGGTAGACACCGTCATGGTGATGCCGGATTCATCGGGTGTGATCTACGGGATCTCCGACGACGGCTCGGCTCCCGTCTGGTATCTCGTTCCGATCGACGGTGGTCCGTCCACCGAGATCACCGACGCTCTCGAGCTCGTCGGTATCACCGACGACTCGTCGACATTGATCACCGATAGCCCCACCGCAACGGCCTACCCGCTCGATGGCGGCGAGCCGATCGAGCTCGGCAGCCGGGGCGCCGCACTGCTCTCGCCCGATTCCTCTCTCGTGTGGCTGTGGCAGGACGCCGACGATGGGAGTGGGGCGCAGCTGAACACAATCCCGGTTGGTGGTGGCGTTCTCGAGCCACGACCTGGTGCATTTCTCCCCGGCCATGACTCCTCCCTGGGATACGAGGACTACCTGTACATGTCACCGAACTCGCGGTGGTTCTCGTATGAGGTAGACGCCGAGCTCTGGGCTGTGCCGCGCGACGGCGACGGTACGGCCTTCCAGTTGATGGACAACGTGGGTGTGATCCCCATAGAGAATGGCGGCCTGTCCGGTATCGCCATTTCTCCCGACTCGTCGCGTGTTGTCTACTCAGCAAACCCCGATGGGATGGGCTGGTCCACATATTCGACTTTGTTGACTCGTTACCCGGTGGCTGGGGATGTGGTGTGGGGGGTTGATGAGGACACTGGGGTTGGTACGTCGCTCGGGTTTGTTTCGGCAACGGATCCCGATGGTGACCAGTTGAGCTTTGCTGTCATCGGCGGTGACGGCACCATCGCCATCGACGAAGAAACCGGTGAGGTGACCCTCACCGCACCACTCGACTATGAGAGCCAGACTCAACATGTCACAAATGTGGCCATCGACGACGGACTCGTCTCCACCACAGTGACGGTCACCATCAATGTTGGCGACGTGACCGAGACCACCACAACAACATCAACGACAACCACCACGACGACCACCACCACCACAACAACATCAACGACAACCACCACGACGGCCACCACGACGACGACTACGACGCTGCCGCCACCTACTACAACTACGACGGTGCCGCCTGATGCTGCTTTTGAACCGGAGTTTGGGGATGTGGACGACTCCAACGTGTTCCACGACGACATCATCTGGCTGGCAGAGACAGGTATCACCAAAGGCTGCAACCCACCAACCAACGACCAGTTCTGCCCCAACAGTTATGTGACCAGAGGACAGATGGCAGCATTCCTGCACCGGGCCCTCAACAACACCGTCACCCCCACCGGTGACCCGATCGACTTCACCGACACAAACAGCAGCATCTTCGCTGCCGACATTCAATGGCTCGCCACCGCAGGCATCACCCGTGGCTGCAACCCACCAACCAACAACCTCTACTGCCCCAACAGTTACGTCACCAGAGGCCAGATGGCCGCGTTCTTGGATCGGGCATTCGATCTCCCCGACCCGGTCACCCCCGATTTGTTCATCGACGACGACCAGTCACCATTCGAAGCCCAGATCGATCGGCTCGCCACTGCTGGCATCACCCGAGGCTGCAACCCACCAACCAACAACCTCTACTGCCCCAACCAATACATAACCAGAGCCCAAATGGCAGCCTTCCTCCACCGCGCCCTCGGAGACGCCTGACCCATCCGTCCGCCTTAGACTCATCAGCAATGGTGGAACTGCGCAATTACCTGCAGCGACTTCGGGGCAACCTCTACGTCGTCCCGCTACTCATCGTCGCCGCCGCCATAGCATTGGCCCGCTTGACCATCCTCGTCGACCACGCCGAACAGTCTCGGACCACCGTGTCCTGGCTGCTGTCGACGTCCGTCGCAGGAGGCAGAGCAATCACGGGATCCGTCGCCGCCGCCACCATCACCGTCGCCGCCATCGTGTTCTCGATGATGGCCCTGTCGAGCCAAATCGCAGCAACCCAGTACTCGCCACGTGCCGTCGCCGGCTTTGTCGATGACCGTCTCCAAAAGATCGTCACCGGCCTCGTCGTCGGCACCTTCGTGTTCTCGCTGCTTGGTGCTTGCCGATCTCTCCGGCGTCCCTCCATCCAACGAGATCGCCCGGCCGAGCCTCTCGGTGACTGCGGTGCTGGTTCTCGGCATCGTCTCGGCCGTTGCCATCGTTGCCTATCTGGATCACTCGCTGCGACGAATGCGCATCGACGCCGTAGTGAGGCGTATCGCCGAGTTCGCCGCCGAGGCAGTGCGCGAGCAGGACCGCAATCGCACCCCGGAGGACGAGCTCGAGGAACGCGTTCACACCGACTCACAGCCGCTTCGCGTCCAGTCGACCAAATCCGGTTGGGTCCTCGCCATGGATGCTGCGCACCTCGTCCGACAGCTGCCCGCAGACACCCTCGCCCGGATCGAGGTGAGGCTGGGAGAAGCAATCTTTGCGGGTGATCTGCTGGCGACGGTGTGGACAGAGGATCAGAGCCAATCGGCGGCTCGGGCCATCGAGCGGGCCATCCGACTCGGGCGCGCCCGCACCTCCAGCCAGGATGCCGCATATGGCATCCGTCAGCTGGTAGACATCGGGCTGCGGGCACTGTCCCCGGGGATCAACGATCCCACCACGGCCATTGACGTGATACAGCATCTGAAACTGCCACTGCGCGAGATCCTGACACTCGACCCCCCACAGCGGGTCTATACGGGACCGGAGCGGCGACGGGTCTTTCTCCCTGAGGCACCGACGAGGTCCGACCATGTTCACGATGCCTTCTCGGAACTGCGTCTGGCGGCCGCCCAGCAGCCGGCCGTGCTCAAGGTGATGATCAACGTCCTGGGCGAACTCGTGGACGAGATGGTCGCCGAAGACAGGGAAGGCCGGACCGCCGAGCTCAGGAAACAGGCGGAGCTGGCCTTTGAGCTGGCAGAACAGGCGGGCTTCCCCGAGAGCGACCTCAAGCCGATCCTGGACGCCGCTAGGCGCATCGGGCTGGAACCGGCCGTAGAGCCCGGGGCCGATTGAGGCCACGGTCTGCAACAGACCCCATGGCTCTCCGATCGGGCAACCGGAAAGGCGCACCCGGGGAGGGCGATTGTTCGACAACTCCCTCACCTGCCATCGCTTCGCTGTGAGCGCCACAGACGGAAGTTCCGCCGTTGGCAGTCTCATCGATCAGGCATTGGCACCGTGCCTCTTGCTCGGTTGCCACGGCTTCACTGGGCCTGTCCCTCCACCGCTCTTGATGAGCGCGTTGTTGGAGCGGGACTCTGGCAGATGCCCTTGGCATATCAAGGGTGTCCTCGGGACAAGATCGATTCCCGACCGGACACGCAGATACGGGCCGGGATCATCGAGGAGAGCTCGCAGCTCATGCGCTTCGTCAGGGCATGCGGAGTCTGGCGGTGCATTGACACCAATCTTCACTGGTGAGACGATGCGAGAGAGGAACGTCCGGGTCCTTGGTGGGTATGGGCGGGAGCTTGGAGAACGCCGTGCGTAGGATCCTCGTCTCCACCGTTTTGTTGCTCGTATTCTTTGCAGTCGCACTCCAGCCGGGAGCGGCCGCGCCATCTGATCCATCGGGGGCCGCACACCTTACGGCGTCCGATGAAATCAACCCGACCAACATGCCTTCGAAAGACACAACTTCCGGCGGAGATCAGGTGTCGACAGCACCTACCCTGGAACCGCCGCCCTGTCTCATCGATACGTGGGGCACGCCGGAATACTCTCCCGGGCAGATGTATGGACCATTCCACATCGCAGTCGAGGGCGATGGGAACGTCCTCGTGTTCGACTTCGGCACCTACTCCGTGCAGCGTTTCGGCGCGGATGGCGTCTTTGTTGACACAATCGCAACGTTCGATGACTACGTCGGGGATATCGACGTGGGTCTTGGTGGAGAGATCCTCATCCTGTACAACAATCACGTCAGGGTATACGACTCTGCCGGCGCGCTGCTAGAGAGTGGGGTGGTCTCGGAAGCGGACCAGGTCAGTTCGACGACCCCGCCGCCGTAGACACCGATGCGGCCGGAGACATCTATGTCGTCGACCTCGAGAACAACCGGGTGCAGGTGTTTACCTCAACCGGCGAGTTCATCCACGAGTGGGGCTCTGCCGGGTTGGGAAACGGACAGTTCCTGGAGCCTGCCGGCGTTGCAGTCGACGCCGGCAGGGTCTATGTCTCCGATCTTGAACGCGATGACGTCCAGGTCTTCGAAACAGACGGCACATATGTGACGACCTGGGTCGGGCCTACGGGCGCAGACCAGCTCGATGCCCCGACAAGTATCGAAGTGGGATCTGGTGGTGATCTATACATCGCCGAATACGTCTACGCAGACCGCATATCCGTCTTGACATCGAACGGGGACCTCCGTAGGCGATGGGGCTATCCGGGAAGTGCCGAGGGCTACTTCTCTCCGTGCGCGACCTGACAGTCGATTCCAGTGGGATCTGTCTTCGTTACCGACCCGGGCAACGACCGGATTCAGGTCTTCGGTGCTTGCCCCGCAACGAACAGTCCTCCTATTGCCGACGCCGGTGATGACCTCGCGATGGACATCGGTGAGGATCCGCTCTCGATCTATATGGATGGCACGGGATCGATCGACCCAGATGGCAACCCGCTGCTCTTCACCTGGACAGGCGGCTTCGCCGGGGGTACGGCTTTCGGACCTACGCCGATTCTGGAGTTCGACTCCAGTGGGGAATTCGACATCGAGCTCGTTGTAGATGATCAACGAGGCTACACCGACACAGACACGGTCCGCGTCACACTCAGCCGGAACAATCCTCCTATTGCAGCACGCGGGAGACGACATGGTGATCCCGTGGGAGGACGGCGGGGTCGAGGTGACCCTGGACGGGACTGGTTCCCATGACCCGGACGGTGACAATCTGGACTACTCATGGAGCGGAGGCTTCGATGAGACTTGGTCGTACGGTCCGACCCCCACGGTCACCTTCTCATATCCCAGTGTGTACGAGGTGGAGTTGACCGTCTCCGACGAGATCTGGCAGTCAGACCAGGACACAGTCGTCATCGCGGTCAGCGACTGGATGACGGTCGAAGGCCGGATCCTCAACGAGTTCCATTCGCCGCGAGCCGATCAATGCGTGTGGGTATATGACGCCGAGATCCGGAACCGACCAGAGCTGTGGCGGGACCTGATCAATGGCAACGTGGGGACGTGGGGGTTCTGCCTACTCGGACTCTCACGGCGAGTTCACCATCGGGCTACCGGCTGGAATGGAATACGTCCTGTACGTCAACGACTGCAATCAGTATCGCTACGAGTGGGAATGGTTCGACAACCGCGATTCTATAGGTGAGGCCGATGTCATTACCGGCGTGGGCGGTGAACAGATAGATGTCGGGGACATCCTCCTCCGAGCAGATTCAGAGATTCGGGGAACCGTGAGCGACCAGTACAGTTTTACCCGCTCTCGGGGGTCAGGGTGAGAACGTTCGATCTGTCTGGCTTCAAGCACTACTGGTACGCCACGACTCGTACGATGGCACCTACACACTGCCCGGCCAGCGTGGTGGCGCTGCCACTCGAGTTCAGTTCTCGGATCCTGACGGGAACCTTCACGATGTCTGGTATGACGGGGCACCGTCCTTCGATGGATCGGGCACTGTGATTGTGCAAGCCGGCTACTACGTGAACGGAATAGACGCTTTGATGTATCCGATGTGGTTCGGCTTCTTCCGTGATGACGAAGGGTCGGTGTTCGAAGCAGATATCGAGTGATTCGGCAGAAGCGGCGATCACCAAGGGGTGCAACCCACCGATAAATGACCTGTTCTGTCCCAACGAGAGCGTCACGAGGGGTCAGATGGCTGCCTTTCTGGTGAGGGCTCTGCATCTCACCGACGGTCTGAGTGATCCTTTCAGTGACGACGACGACTCGGTTTTCGAAGCCGATATCGAGAGGCTCGCCGCGGCAGGGATCACCAAGGGGTGCAATCCGCCCGTGAACGATGAGTACTGTCCTGATGCGAGGGTCACACGGGCGCAGATGGCGGCATTCCTCGTACGTGCATTGGGGTACACGGACGATGGAGGTGGTGATCTCTTTCTCGATGATGACTACTCGATCTTCGAGGCCGACATCGACAGGCTGGCGACGGTCGGCGTGACGCAGGGATGCAATCCGCCGATCAACGACAGGTTCTGCCCAGAGCAATATGTCACCCGCGGTCAGATGGCTGCGTTCCTGCATGAGCCCTCGGCTAGAAGGCCAAGCCGGGTCGGCGCGGCACGGATGCTCTGCCGTAGAGGGACAACGGAACTCGACGATCAGAGAGAATCTCCCCTGTCGCGTCAAAGGAGTTTGTGGATCGGGGCACCGTCTCCGCGCCTATCCGCATCGTGGCAGACTCGCGGAATGATCTCAATCGAACTGGCTCGCAGGCTGCGCGACGCCGGACTGGAATGGGTGCCCGCTGAGGGCGACCGCTTCATGATCCCCGACCGTGACCTGGAGGATCAACGATTCTCGATAAGTGAGATGACCGTGGAAGTCCATCGGCTGCGAGACGGACAACGCATCTCCTTCAACGGCGCCGTCGAATGGGCGCTCGACTCGATCATGCAACAGGAGGTGATCTGGCTTCCCTCCGAGGCCCAGCTCCGAGATCGACTGGGTCGCGCATTCGAGTCGCTGCAGCAGGGTCCAAACGGCTACAAGTGCAATCTCCTGGTCCACGGTATGCGGGCGTACGTTTGCCGCCACCGAGCCAGCCGATGCATATGCGCTTGCTCTGCTCGATTTGCTCTCTAATCCTGAAGAGATGCTCCGCCTCATCGTGGACGACTGACGCTCCCGAAACCGACTGCGGGCGCACCCGGATGCGAGTGTCGCTCTCGTCAGCGCGTTTTCACTTGCCTCAATCGACCACCCGCCGACAGTGAGCCGGACATCAATCAAACCAGAGGTTCTTCATGAAGATGACCCATAAGATCATGGTCGCGGGAGGACTCACTCTCGCCACCGTCATGGCCGTACTGATCGTGACAATGATATCACTCGACGGGATCAACTCGGATGTGCACACTCTCGCCGAGAATGATCTCCCGCGACGAGTCTGCTGCTCAATATCGACCGCGACGCTTATCAGGCCGAGCTCGGACTCGAACGGTATGTAGGCGAGGAGGACGCCGAGCACGCCGCAACGGCCTTGGATGATTTCACGACCAACGCGGCACAGACCGAGGAACGCTTCCTGCTCTATGAAGAAGCAGCCGTAGGGGCTAGAAGGCGAAGCAGCTGAAGCCGACCTCTTCTGGGCGGCCCGAGACGAGTGGGTTGCTGCGGCCGAGAATGTGATTGCCCTGCGGGACGCCGGATACACGATCACCGATCCCGAGCTCCAGACTGCCATCGACGAAGCCGCCGCACGCTTCTCCGATATGCGTGAACACATCGATACGCTCCAGAGCACCATCTACGAAGAGCGTGCCGCCAACTTCGGGCCTTCCGTTGTATCCGAGACCGAGGGTCTGCGGAGCACACTCATCATCCTCGTCGTCATTGCAGCCATTCTCTCGCTGGGTGCCATCTACTGGCTCATCCGCCAGATCTCGCCACTGCGCAAGGTGACCGCGGCCGCCCGGGCGCTCGCCCTCGGCGACACGACTCAGGAAATCACCCACACTTCCAGAGACGAGACTGGAGATCTCGCAGAAACATTCAGGTCGATCACTGAATACTTCCGTGAAGCCAGCGACGTCGCCGAGCGCATCGCCGATGGCGATCTGACCGCCACCATCACCCCCCGATCTGAACAGGATCAGCTCAGCACGTCTCTGGCCAAGATGATCACCGGCCTACGTGAGGTAGTCACAGGCGCCGCCGACGTGACCAAGCAGGTCGGAGACGGGTCCGAAGTCCTTGCCGCCTCATCCGAGGAGTCGGCCCGTGCTGCCGCCGAAGTCGCCACATCGATCAATTCCGTTGCCGACGGTGCCACGGACCAAGCGATGATCGCCGAACAGCTCGCCGCCGCAGTGCGTGATATCGTCACCGAGCTCGAGGCAACCACTCGTGCGTTCGAGGACGTATCCGCAGCTTCAACGAAGCCGACGGCCGCGCCAGCGACGGTGTCGCCAAGGTAGAGCAGGCCATCGCGGCCATGAACCGGATCACCGGTGTCTTCGCCGAAGCCTCAGAGACGGTCACGCAGTTGGGTGCGTACTCCGAGAAGGTCGAGGACATCGTGGAACTCATCCGTTCGATCGCCGACCAGACCAACCTGCTCGCTCTCAATGCCGCCATCGAAGCGGCACGTGCCGGCGAGATGGGCAGAGGCTTCGCGGTGGTCGCCTCCGAGGTCAAGAGCCTCGCTGAGGAGTCATCACAATCGACCGAGCAGATCGCCGAAATCGTTGCACAGATGAGGGCATCGATCGAAGGTGCCATCACCACGATGACCAGCGGCCGCGGCGACGTCGATTCCGGATCCGCCATGGTCAACACCGCCGGGGAGTCGTTCAGTTCTATCACCGAGGCCGTGGACATCATCGCGGCCAAGGTTCACGAAGCAACCACATCAGCAGCTCGCATCCAGAGCGCTACCGATGCTATCGATGCAAGCTCCAACCGGCTCATCGAAATCACCGAGTCGGCGTCTGCAGCGTCGTCTCAGGTCGCGGCATCGTCCGAGGAAGCGGCGGCGACATCCCAGGAGATCGGTGCCACCGCCCAGGAGCTGTCGACATCGGCCAAGCAACTCCAGCACGCCATGGACCGATTCCGACTGTAAAACCACCGACAACTATCCCTACTCGAGCCCGGGTTTCGGCCCGGGCTCGGTCGCGTGCCGGATCCGCGTTCAGGTGTCGTCGTCCTGCGTCTCGTGACGTATCACCAAGCGAGCCGACCGGTTTCGGGTCGTGTAGTTCCATGCCCACTGCACCATGACGAGCAGGCGATTCTCGAATCCGATGAGGAAGAAGACGTGCACTACGAGCCACGCGGCCCAGGCAATGAAGCCCGAAGCCCTGATCCGGCCGAAGTCTGCCACGGCGGCGCTGCGACCAATCGTCGCCAGTTTTCCCTTGTCCCGGTAGTGGAACGGTCCGGTTTCCTTCCCGGCGATGACCCTGGCAACGTACTTGCCCATCTGGATGGCTGCCGGTGCCAGCCCAGGGACGGACTCGCCGTTTTGGCTCACTGCGGCAAGATCACCAATCACGCGGATGTTTGCGTGCCCTGGAATGCTGAGGTCGGATTCAACCTCGACTCTACCGCCGCTATCGAGCGTCGCCCCGAGGGACTCGAGCGACCTTCCCAGGCTCGATGCCTTGACTCCCGCCGCCCAGACGGTGGCCTGCGGATGCAGCACACGCTCCTCATCGTCCTTGCTGATGGTCACACGACCGTCCTCAATGTCGGACACTCTCCAACCGAGGTGGACATCGACACCGAGATCCACGAGCTGGGCTTTCGCCTTTCGTGACAGTTCCTCCGGGTAGGCGGCCAGCAGCCGCGTACCGGCCTCGGCAAGCACGACACGAGCCGCGGCCGGATCGATGTCTCGAAAGTCGCTGCGGAGCGCGTAGCGCGCCATCTCCGCGATTGCGCCTGCCATCTCAACGCCGGTGGGCCCGCCACCGATCACGAGAAATGTGAGATCGTCGTTGCCGGTTCGCTCTGCTCGTTCGAATGCACCAAGGATGTCTGAGCGAAGCCCGGTGGCATCGGGAAGCGTCTTCAGGCTGGGGGCGTACTGCGCCCACTCGTCGTGACCGAAGTAGTGATGTGTCGCGCCTGCGGCCACAACGAGCTCGTCGAAGCCAACCGTCCCGTTGTCGGTGACAACCTCGGACTCATGGATTTCCCGCACCGTGTCCTGGAGGACTCGTACGTTGCGCTGGTGGCGGAGGACGTAGCGGATTGGTGACGCGATATCGGCCGGCGAGAGCCCGCCCGTCGCTACTTGGTAGAGCAGCGGCTGGAAGAGGTGGTGGTTGGTCCGGTCGATCAACGGTGACCTCCACATCTGCGTGCTTCAACCCTTCGCTGCGTTGAGCCCTGCGAATCCGCCACCAACTATCACAACATGACGCGACATGGCCTCAGGGTAAGCGCTGGCGGCGTTCCCGCTGACGATCCCTCCGATCGAGCAAGACACAATCAAGATCTAAAGAGCGGCGATTCCTGCCGACAGGCATTCGGTATCCCATATCAGGAGAACCCGGAATTGAAGATGCTCAGCTCGGCGTTTGGGGAAAGGCGCCTTTCACTCACAGCAAAAATCGCATTGGCAATGGCAATCGCCACCCTGGTCTCGACCGGCCTCGTCGCGGTCGTCGCCTCGCGTGCGACTTCCGATGCACTCACCGAGTCTGCCGGTAACGGCCTCGTGGGAGTGGCAGAGAGCAGGATGGAGACCCTGAGCCGGTACTCCGACACGATTCAGACTCAGGCGGTAACGGTTGCCTCCAGTTCGCAAACGCTGGACGCGCTGGCAGCATTCAGCGACAGCTTCGCGGAGGGCGGCGCCGAGCGATTCGCGGCAGCTATCTGGGTACCGCCGGCGAGATAGCCGAACGGGGGATGGGTTGACTTGGTCGGAGGACTCCGCCCGATATCACCCATGGTTCCGAGAGTTCCAGTTGGAGTTCGACTATTACGACGTCTTCCTCTTCACTCCTAGCGGCGACCTCGTATACACCGTCTTCAAGGAAGACGACTTCGGCAACAATTTCGTCGAAGGGCCATACGCCGATTCCGGCCTCGGGGAGGCCTACCAGGCCGCAATCGAGATGGATGCCGGCGAGGTCTACTGGACTGACTTTGAGAGGTATGCACCCTCTGCGGGTGCCCCGGCCGCCTTCGTGGCCACGCCGATATATGACGGAGGCAGTCAACCAGTCGGGGTTCTCGCCTTCCAAATGCCACTCGACCAGATCGCGGACATCATGCAAAGCACCACCGGGCTGGGCGAGACCGGTGAAGCGTATCTGGTCGGCGACGACAAGCTCATGCGTACTCAGAGCCGCTTCTCGACTGCCAACACGATCCTGGAGACAAAGGTCGAGACCGACCAGGTAACGAGAGCGATCGGTGGAGAGACTGGCATCGAGATCGCTCCGACTACCGGGGCACCGAGGTCCTCTCAGCGTATGAGCCCATCGAGGTCTTTGGCCACACTTGGGCGATGATCGTCGAGATCGACACTTCAGAGGCGCTGGCCTCGGTTGGAGCACTGACCCGTCAGCTCGTGCTGGCTACCGTGGTGATTGCCTTGTTCGTCCTGCTCGGTGGCGTCTGGTTCGCCCGTCGAATCGGCAAGCCGATCAAGATCGTCGCCGAGGCCTCGCAGCGTCTCGCCACAGGCAACACCGACATCGAACTCAATGTATCTCGCAGGGACGAGTTGGGCGACATGATCGAAGCGTTTGAGGGGACCGTGCAGTATCTGGCGTCCGCCGCGGAATCAGCTGAACGTGTTGCTTCCGGTGACCTCAACGTCGAGCACGAGCCGGCCGGGGACAAGGACACCCTCGGTAACGCGTTGGTGAAGATGGTCGCTTCGCTCCGCAAAGTCGTGGGCGAGGCTCGCACCGTGGCCTCCACGGTTGAATCAGCCTCGGGCTCCGTCACCGGCAGCTCCAGGGAGTCGGCACAGGTAGCCGAGGAGGTCGCAACGGCAATCTCATCCGTGGCCGAGTCGGCAACTACTCAGGCAACATCTCAGACAGTTCCTCCAAGCCGTCGAGCGGATCAACAACGAGGTCGATTGCCGCAGAGGCTTCACTGAGTGTGGTCGAGGCATCTGCGACCGCACGTGACGAAGCGACGGGTGGGCTTGACCTGATCGACAAGGCGACGGCCGCAATGGACGCCATCACGGCCGCCTTCAGCGAAGTCTCCGACTCCGTGACCAAGCTTGACGGGCAGTTCATCCAGGTCGAGGAGATTGTCGATCTGATTCGCGCCATCGCTGAGCAGACCAACTTGCTTGCGTTCAATGCGGCCATCGAGGCCGCCCGAGCCGGCGAGATTGGCCGAGGCTTCGCCGTAGTCGCCTCCGAGGTGAAGTCCCTCGCCGAGGAATCGGCAACCTCGACTGAGCGTATCGCCTCGATCGTCGGTGAGATGAAGAACGGAGTCGCAACCACAGTTCGGTCTGCAACAAACGGTCGGGTCCAAATCGAGACCGGGGGCGAGGTGGTCGATTCGGCCGGAGAGAGCTTCCGGACCATCGCTGCTTCCGTCGACGAGATCGACAAACGGGCTCGAAATGTGCAATCCGCCACCGGCCGGATCAAAGATGAGGCCGAGCAGATCGCCGACAAGACGAAGGAGTTGGCGGCGTTGGCACAGTCCAACAGCGCGGTAGCCGAGGAAGTCGCAGCGTCTTCGGAGGAGGCAACCGCCACCGCCGTGGAGCTGGGCGGCCAGGCGGGTGCAGCTCTCCGACTCATCGGCACAACTGGTCACTACTCTGGAGCCGCTTCAATTTGGACTGACCCGGCACGGAACCTGGAAGTACAGGCAAAGACACGCTCAAATCCACCCCCGAATCGAAAAACGGACCCTGAATGGGTCCCTCTCTTCGGATCGGCGGAGAGGGAGGGATTTGAACCCTGCTCCCCGCCACACCAACACAACAACAAACCGGCCACCAGCGGCACCCACCATCTATCCCGCAGGCAAAAACACGCTCAAATCACCCCCGCATGCGAAAACCGGACCCTGATGGGTCCGGTTCTTCGCATCCTCGCGGAGAGGGAGGGATTTGAACCCTGCTCGCCCCCGCCACACCCGACACGGCAAGCGACACTGAGCCCGCCGCATCCGGGAGAGGGACGGAACCAAACAACCGACCACCAACGGCGCCCACGGTCTATCCCGCAGGCAAGAACAACAGCTCAAATCCACACCATGAATCGAAGAGAGGGACCCGGATGGGGTCCCTCTCTTTCGATATGGCGGAGAGGGAGGGATTTGAACCCTCGAGGGAGCATTAACCCCCTACTCGCTTAGCAGGCGAGCGCCTTCGGCCGCTCGGCCACCTCTCCGGGTAGAGAGAGGTTATCAGGTCGCGGCGGGGTGCGGTCGGTCGAGGCGCGCGTTCCCTCCCGATGCTACGGCCACGCGTATTAACAGCTGAGGAACTCACCTGATTGTGGGACCAAACTCGGGCGCAGGTCGTGTTTACTTGATGAGCGAACAAGGAGCAATCGTGGAATTCAAGAAGATCGATCTGAGAGAGCGCCTGTCTCCCCTCCAGTACAAGGTGACCCAGGAAGCCAGCACGGAGAGGGCTTTCACCGGCGAGTATTGGGACACGAAAGATCCCGGCACCTACCGCTGTGTGCGTCTGCGACGAGCCGTTGTTCTCCAGCGACACCAAGTACGACTCGGGCAGCGGCTGGCCGAGCTTCTGGGAGGCCCTCGACCCCGAGAAGGTCAATAGGGTCGTGGACCGTAGCCATGGAATGGTTCGCATCGAAGCGACCTGTGCCAAATGCGGAGCCCATCTCGGGCACATCTTCGACGATGGCCCACAACCCACCGGGGAGCGGTTCTGCATGAATTCCGCATCTCTGCGTTTGGAGCGGGACGAGTCCTAATCTCAGCGCTAGCGGCAAGTGGGAGCCTTTGACCGAACCGGCTCATAGCGACATCGACACGATCACACGTCATCTGGAACGGCGACTTGCCCACGGGGAACGCTGCCTGGTGGGCATCACCGGGCCTCCCGGAGCGGGCAAGTCGACGTTCACCGATGAGCTGGCATCTCGATTCACGCCACGCCCGCCGATCGTCGGCATGGATGGGTTCCACCTGGCCCACCAGTACCTGGAGTCGGTGGATCTCGTCCATCGCAAGGGTGCCCATTACACCTTTGACGCCTGGGGATACGTGGCCATGATTCGCCGCATCGCCAGGCAGAGCCCCGATGAGGTTGTGTATGCGCCGCGGTTCGATCGCTCCATCGAAGACTCGATATCCGCCTCGGTTCCGGTCACGATCGACGACCGGCTCGTGCTCACGGAAGGCAACTACCTGCTACTCGACATTCACCCGTGGAACGAGCTGCGCAGTCTGCTCAGCCTCACCATCTACCTCGACCTGGACGAGCAGGTGCGGCTGCAACGGCTCATCGACCGTCACGTGGAGTTCGGCAAGACCAGAGAGCACGCCGAGCGTCACGTCCACGAGTCCGATCAGGTGAACGCCCGACTGGTGGCGGGCTCCCGTGAATACGCCGACTTCGTGGTCGACTACAACTGAGGCGCCGTCTTCTCGAACCAATGCCGGGCGTACGGGTTGTCGTTGTATCGATCGATCTCCCGGTATCCCGCAGATGCGTAGAGGGCAAGCGCCTCGCTCAGCACCGAGTTGGTGTCGAGCCGGATCACCGTGTTCCCCATCGCGACGAGCCGCTCCTCGAGGTGTTGCAGCAGCCTTCTGCCCAGGCCCGCACCCCGCATCGCGGGATCGATCCACATACGTTTGATCTCGCCAACTCCCGGCTCCAGTTGCACCACCCCGCCACAGCCGAGGGTCCTGGTATCGCTGCGCAGGATGACGAAGTGGCCCTTTGGCGGGCGCATGCTGATCGCATCCTCATCGAAGTAGGCGTCGCCCTCGAAACCATCGGGAAAACGGGCGTCGAGCTCGGCGAAATAGCGGCTGATGGCGCCGCGAGCCGCCTCGCTGGTGACATCGATCTCCTCGAATCTGACGGTCGCCACAGTGAGCAGCTTCTCGGCGGTGCTCAGGGCCGAGGTGAGCCGCTGCTGCTGGGCATCGGAGAGTGGCGCCAGTATCGATTCCGCCGCGGCATTCGAGCTCTCGTCGAGCTTGTTCCATTCGGCGATCCCTGCTTCGGTGAGAATTGCGATGCGACAGCGCCGATCCGCCTCGTCGTCCGCCAACGAGATCAGACCCTCCTCCTCGAGCGAACGAAGCATCCTGCTCAGGTAGCCGGCATCCAACTCCAGGGCGTCCCGCAAATCGGCGACCGCACGCCCCTCAGGGCTGATCTCGAAGATGAGCCTGGCCAGCGCCAGGGGGCGTCCGTGGCCGAGGAAACTGTCGTCGAACGCACCGATCTGTCTGGTGAAGCTCCGATTGAAGGATCTCAGTTGAGTCAGCGGCGAATCCATAATGGTTGACTTTAGTCAACTAATGTGACAAGGGTGCGGGTCGTCCGCCGTGCCGGGACGTATAGCCTGCCGCTATGGCCGACACGATCAACGACGACATCCGCGAGGAGATACGCAGCCTGTTCGTCGGGGAACGGACCCTCGGCGACAGCTTCGCCCCGCCGCTTCTGTTCGTGGCGGCCAACGCACTATGGGATGTGCAATGGGCGGCGGCGGTGGCGATTGCGGCGGGAGTCGGTGTAGCCGTGTGGCGGGTGCATCGAGGCCAGCAAGTCGTCTACGCCGCAGCGGGCATCGCCGCCGTCGTGTTTGCCGCCTACCTGGCGCTGCGCTCGGGACGCGCCGAGGACTATTTCCTGCCCGGCATCGTCTCCACTGCGGGGTGGGCATTGGGCACCGCCGTTTCGATCCTGGTCAAACGTCCACTGGCCGCCTGGACCAGCTGGGCCTACCGCCGCTGGCCGCTGCGGTGGTACTGGCGTGACGACGTCCGGCCCGCCTACAGCTACGTCTCGTGGTTCTGGTTCGCCTACTTTGTGATCCGCGGTGGTGTCTCCTACTGGCTCTACTTGATCGAGCAACCTGAGGCACTCGCCGTGTGGAAGACGATCACCTCGTGGCCCACGATCCTGCCGCTCCTCTATGTCACCTATCGCGTGGGGGTCGAACGGCGAAGTGCCCTCGATGGGCCCAACATCGGAGAGTTCGAGGCAGGTGCATCTCCACCCTTCAAGGGAAACCAAAGGCGCTTCTAGCATTAGGCATATCCGGAGAAGGGACACTTGTGACCGGAAGCGAAGAACTCATTCGGCAGGCTCGCGCCAGCGACCGGGACCCAACTTCCTGCGTCGCCACGGCGGAAGGCCGCTGTGATCACGTGCATCGACTCGCGCATCCAACCCGAGCTCATCCTCGGCGGGTCACCGGGCGACTATCACGTGATTCGCAACGGCGGCGGGCTCGTCACCGACGATGCCTTGCGGTCCCTGATGGTGTCGCAGTACAACGGCACCAACCAGGTCATCGTGATGATGCACACCGACTGTGCGGCCATGGCCTACCCCGCGACGAGCGAGCGGCGTCGCATCGAGACGGAGACGGGAACGCGTATCGCCTTCGATCTCCACGATTTCTCCGATCTGGAGACGGAGCTGCGCCGGGGCATCGAGCTGCTGAAGATGACCCCGCTGCTCCCCTATCGCAATCAGATCCGTGGCGTCATCTACGACGTGAACAGCGGAAAACTACGATCGATCATCGAGTAGCTTGCTCGGCATGTCACGCCGCCAGAGAGAGTCCTTCCTGCTCGGGATCACTTCGGGAGCCATCGTCGCGTTCCTCGCTGTGTTGGTAATCAGCCTCTCCCCGCTGATTCGCAGCGACGACGCAACCACTGCAGCTGGGGCGGCGCCGGGGAGCGCCGCGGCAGGGACCACGGACACAACAGCCGCTACCAACGGACAGGGGCGCGGTCAGGGCATGGGCCAGGGCATGGGGATGGGTCAAGGCATGGGCCAGGGGATGGGGATGGAGAACGCCGATCCGCTCAGCTTCGGTGCTGCCGACCCCAGAGTGGTGGATATCTTCACCAACGCAGGATGTGTCACCTGCCATTCCATCAAGGGAGTCGGCGGAGCGGGCGCAGCCGTCGGCCCCCACCTGTACATGACCGGGGCACTCGCTGCTACCCGGCGGCCCGGCGATTCGGCAGAAGCGTATATCCGGGAGTCGATCCTCAATCCCGATGCATTCATCGTGCCGAATTGCCCAACGGGGGCATGTCCTTCAGGGGTGATGCCGAAGACCTTCGGCGAGATGCTCTCCCCCGAGGAGCTCGACACCATCGTCGCCTACCTCTCGGCTCTAGGCACGCCGGACGAAGCAAGCGTGCTCAACCAGCCCTGACGGGAACCCGCGGCAAACCTCCCGGCGTCCTATGGGCAGAACAAGAATTGTCGCGCCTAGAAAGGGTGGACAAATGCGACGCCTAGCCATCTTGACGGTGATTGCCTTGCTGATCGCCGGATGTGGTGCCAGCAACGATTCGGCCACAACGACAACGGGGACAGGGCCCACCGATTCAACGATCCCATTCCAGAACGGTGAGCTCGCCAGCCTCGACGTAGCGCGTGCCGAGCCATCGGCAACGGACGCCGACATCGCCGCAGTGACCAAGGGCGATGTTGCGTTCGGCCTCGACCTGTTGCGGGCAACCGCCGGTGACGGCAACCTGATGCTGTCACCGTATTCGATAGCGACTGCGCTGAGCATGCTGTACCCGGGCGCTCGGGGCGAGACGGCGAGCCAGATAGCCGCAGTTCTCCACCTCGACGTGCCCGACGCGACCCTGAACACAGTACGCAACGCCATCGAGCAGCAACTCGGCTCCGAGCCGACCGCCATCCCAGGGGATGACCGGGAGCCGTTCACGATCAGGCCGGCAAATTCGGCATGGGGCCAGGGTGGCTATCCATTTCTCGACAACTACCTGAGTGTCCTTGCGAAGTACTACGGGGCCGGCATCCGGCTGCTCGACTTCGTCAACGATCCCTCGGGGGCAACCGACACGATCAACTCCTGGGTGGAAGAACGCCACCGAGGACCGCATCAAGGATCTGATCCCCGACGGAGCGATCAACTCCGCCACCCGACTGGTCCTGGCAAACGCCATCTGGTTCAAGGCGAACTGGGCGAATCAGTTCGACCCGGATATGACCACGGAGGATCCGTTCACCCTCGCCGACGGGAAGCAGGTGACGGTCCCGATGATGCACGGCAGCATCCTCACGGGGTATGCGTCGAGTGACCTGTTCGAGGCGGTACGGCTGCCGTATGCCGGCGACGCTGCGATGGTGGTCATGGTGCCGAAGAGCGGCTCGCTCAGCGATCTGTTGCAGGAGCTGACGGCCGACGACCTCGACATCAACTGGGGCGACTACCAGGTGAACGTCTCGCTGCCTTCCTTCGAGTTCTCCGCCGACCTCGGCCTCAAGGATGCGCTCGTACAACTCGGCATGGTCGACGCCTTTGATCCGAGCACCGCCGACCTCACCGGGATCACCCCGGCACGTGAGCTGTTCGTATCGGATGCGTTCCACAAGACGTTCATCTCGGTTGACGAGAGCGGTACTGAAGCTGCCGCGGCAACTGCACTGGTGGTGGGCCTGACTGCGGCGCCCGAGCCTGCGACGTTCACCGCCGATCAGCCGTTCCTGTTCTGGATCGAGCACACCCCGACCGGCGAACCGCTGTTCCTCGGCCAGGTGACCGACCCGAGATAGACCAGCACCAAACCGCTCTCCCTCCCCACCGGACGGAGAGCGGTTTCGGTTGCGTGCTCGGCGCACTCGACACCCCCGCTTGGACCCTTCTCGGAGTGTTCGCATCCTGAGTCGGCTTGGTCGTGGTACTTCTGGCAATGAACAGGTTTGGCCGCTAGCCCAACGGGGTATTGAGTCGATATCCGCAACGACCGGATCCCCGAAAGCGGAAGTTGTTGATTTCTGGCAGCTCTCGCCGACAAGTCCGGTAACACCTACTCGAGGCCCAGATCATGAATCCCAAAGAGCTAGAGATCCTTGCCAACATAGAAGCCGAACTCACCCAGACCGACGCCACCTTCGTTGCCCGCATGAGAGGGCTGCGACTCTCCATTTGGCATCGGATACTCCTCGTACTCGCCGCACTCGCCGGCATCGCCCTCGTCATGATGTTCACCGTCAACATGCTCCTGGGTGTGGCCGGGTACCTCGTCCTGGTTGCGGCCGGGACCAATCTGCTCCGGCACCGCCGGATCGCACCGATCGAGCGGTCGCCTCTGGAGATCTTCCACCGCCTCACCGGCGGACTGTTCCGCGACCCGGGCAAACCGGTCGGTATGACCGACTGAAACACCGAGCCCGCTTCGCTTCTGGTCGATTTCGGCCCGCGCGGACGCTCCTGGAACCTCACTCGATGATCGAACCGTCCAAGCACTAGAGCGGTTCCCAATGGAGGTCACCGAGTGAGCCCAAGAAGTCTGTCACCGCCGCTTGTATGGGTCGGGGCTGCCCTCGGCATGTGTGCGTTTCTCGTTGCCGTGGCGGGTTGTGACGCGACCGGTACCAGCTCGGAGACGATCGGTGTCACCGCAAACACGGAACCCGTTGACAGGTGCCCAGCCGTCAGCTTCGATGAGTCGGCACCCCGACTGGACGCGACCATCAAGCTGGCCGTGGATACGGTGAAGGCGGGGTCTAACTTCGAAGGCACCGCCACGTTCACAAATGACGGCTCTGAGAGCACCGTCTTCCTGCACTCCGGCACTGTCTATGCCTTGCTGTACCAGGTCGGCACGGACACGATCGTCGCCGTTCCTGCGGAAACCTACGCCCAGATGCCTGCTCTGGGACTGGAGGTACCTGCACACGGGAGCGCCAGTCTTCCCCTTCTCGGTGGCACGATCCCATGCGGCCCGGATGCTCCGGATGTGTTGCCTCCAGGAAAGTATGACGTGCGATTCCCCCTGGCCACGCACCTATCTGAGCCCACAACAATCACCGTCACCGACTAGCCGCCGGGCTAAACCTGCTGAGCGCTGCCTTGCGTGAGAGCTTCGAGCCCACCTTCGACGAACCGGCTTGCCCCCTGCATCACCCGGTCGGCGTCGGCGCCGGCCCGGATCTGGCCGTAGGCGGATGAGACCACGGCCTGCACCATCGGAACCACCGCGGCGGCCGGCTCGAGACCGATCTGCTCTACGGCCCTGCGCAAAGCTGCCTGTAGTGGGGCGTGGGCGGCCATCACCCGCTCGTGCCCTTCCTGGCTCAGACCAGACTCCAGCAGAGCGAATGCTGCCCGGTGCTTGCTCGCCGCTGCTGCTTCGAGCTGAGCGGTAACGAAGGCTCGCAACCTCGACAACGGGTCGGTCTCCGTCTCCATGCTGGCGATGACCTCTTCTGCCCACACCGTCACCGCCTGCTCACAGATAGTTGTTACCAGGTCGTCGCGCGACCGGAAGTAGCTGTACAGCGACGGTCGCGACAGGCCGGCCCGCCTGGCCAGTTCGGCGAGGGTGAGCGCAGCCGCCCCGTCGGCCTCGACGATCTCGACGGCAAGACGCGACAACTCGGCCGCTCGGGCAGCGTGATGCTCGGCAACAGTGGGTGCTTCGATGCGCGGCATCCAACAATGGTAACGATCTTTCCTACGCCGCGTCGCGAACTTGACTTACCTACGGTCCGTAGATAACTTGGCTGTTCTGCCAACAAGAGAAGCCACATGTACCTCGCACTACGAGACCTCAAATACGCATGGGGTCGCTTCACCCTCGTCGGATCGGTCATTGGTCTCGTCGCAATCCTGACCGTCATGTTGTCCGGCCTGGCCAACGGTCTCGTCAACGACGGCATCTCCGGACTGCGCGCCCTCCCCGTCACCAATCTCGCATTCTCCCCAAACAGCCACAGCACCTTCACCCGCTCCACCGTCGACTCCGGCACGGTCGCCGCCTTCGCCGACGTTCCTGGAATCCAGGCGGAGCCGCTCGGGGTCGGGATCTTCAACGCCAAGTCGACAGACGGAACACCTACCGAGATGACCCTGTTCGGTGTCGAGCCCGGCGGCTATCTCGCCGCTTCGATCACCAACGGCGACCGGCTGGCGCCTCAGTCCAATGGTGTCGTGATCAGCCAGGGTCTCGCCGACTCCGGGATCAGCGTTGGTGATCACATCGTCCTCGACCGTTCCGGTCTCGACATGACCGTTCTGGCGGTTGCCCCTGAGGCGACGTACGGTCACGTCGCGGTCGTCTACGCACCCATCGATCTGTGGCGCCAGGCCGCATACGGCTCCACCCCGAACTCCTCCGACCTCGCCTCGGCAGTGGCAATCAACGCACCGGGCGGAGCCGATCTGGCCGCGCCCGCGACTCAGGAGAATGTCGACGTTGTCACCAAGACCGAGGCATACAGCGGATCCCCCGGCTATGCCGCCGAGACCTCGACGATGACGCTCATTCGCGGCTTTCTGTACGTCATCGCCGCCATGATCCTCGGGGCGTTCTTCACCGTGTGGACGATCCAGCGCAGGAACGAGATCGGGCTGCAGAAGGCACTCGGCGCATCCACCCGGTCGGTGCTCACCGACTCGCTTGGGCAGGTGTTCCTCGTCCTCGTCGCGGCCACAACGGTCGGGGCCCTCATCGGCTATGGACTGGGACTCGTCGTCGCCGGTGGCGCCGTTCCCTTCTCGCTGCAACCGGGAGCGGTGCTGGTCGCGTCGGCATTGCTCGTACTCGCCGGAATGGCGGGCGTGCTGGTCGGGGTGCGCCGCATCACCCGGGTAGACCCGATCATCGCCCTGGGAGGTGCGGAATGAGCTCGCTCCAACTGGACGACCTCTACCTGTCATTCGGCGACGGCGACGAGGAAGTGGTCGCCCTCGACCATGTCTCGCTCACCATCGAGCCCGGCGAACTGGTCGCGGTCGTCGGCGTCTCCGGCGCCGGCAAATCGAGCCTGCTGGCCGTCGCCGGGGCGCTCCGCTCCCCCGACTCCGGCACCGTCTCCATCGCCGGCAACGACATCACCAATGCCGCCGCTCATCAGCAGGCGGCGATCCGCCGTGACTACATCGGGTTTGTCTTCCAGTCGTCAAACCTCTTCGAGGCGCTCACCGCCAGGGAGCAGCTCATCTACGCGGCGCGAGTAGCAGGACGTACGGGTGCCACAGTCGCCGCCGAGGCGGACAAGCTTCTTGATGAGGTCGGGCTGACCGACAAGAGCGGCAGGCGCCCCGGTCAGCTGTCCGGCGGGGAACGTCAGCGGGTCGGCATCGCTAGGGCACTCATCAATCAGCCCACCTTGCTCCTCGTCGACGAGCCCACGTCATCGCTAGATCATGCCCGCGCCCGGGAGATCATCGAGCTGCTGCGCGAAGAGACTCATCGCCGCGGCATCGGCACCGTGCTGGTCACCCACGACCGCAGCATCCTCGATCTCGCCGATCGGGTGCTGACCATGCGCGACGGCCGCATTGAGGCAAGCGAAGGCTGAGCAGGACCCGCCGCGTCGCGGGTTCGGTGTAGCGCGCAGGCATCAACAACTGATCCCACGACCGGGAGCGAAGGAACCCCGGCATGGTTGCCGGGGTCCAGAGCGGAGGGAGTGGGATTCGAACCTGCTCACCCTCACGTTGATCGCCGGGTGAATCGGCCGTCAGTGGCGGGTTCGGTGTAGAACGCAGGCATCAACAACTGATCCAACGACCGGGAGCGAAGGGACCCCGGCATGGTTGCCGGG
>CAWJPT010000021.1:0-16007 GCA_963844835.1 uncultured bacterium
GGCTCCGTAGCCGAACGGGCACAGCACGAGCTGGAGGACCTGGCAGGCAAGGTCGCCGAGTGCGTCGCCGATCCTGCATACGGTTCGCTCCACTTCCGGAGCCTTCTCGAGCGCTTGTTGCGCACCCACCAGGTTGCCCTGCTGCTACGGGCCGCCGAGGAAACGGACGTCGACCAGCTCGCCGATGAGCTGGCCGCCGCCGCCGAGTTGCTGCTCGGCCGTCATGTTGCCGTCGGCTACCAGGCCGAGAACGATCCCCGCTTCGCCTCCATTGTTGACCAACTGCTCGGTGCCGATCTCGACTGAGCGGGTCAGGGAAACAGCGCGGCCAATCGGTGCATCATGTCCTCGAAGTGGCTTGGCGCGATCCGCACTAGGTCGTCCTCGTGGCTCAGTCGCCAATACCCGGTGAAGCCGCCGTCGAGCACCGAGAGACGTGCCTCGGTGCGGCGGCGGTGGTCGCCCAGCCAGATCGATTCGATCGCCCACATCGAGCGGCGCATGATCAGGGCCGCCACGAAGCGGTCCGTCCATGCGGCATCGACCCCGGCAGCACTCATCTCTCGCTCCGCCTCCACCGGATTGCTGTGCACGATCGTCTCCACGGCAGCGAGGGCTCGGGCGGGGATGGTGAAACTACCGGTGAACTCGGGCTGAGATCGAGGTGTCAGCCTCACCACCTGGGCCAGGTGAAAAGGAAGCAGCGGCACTTCGATCTGGATCAGCTCGAAGCGACCTCTCCGGTCACTCCTGCCGAGAACGGCCCTGTCGCCGCTGCGCCATATCGTCGCCAGCTCGGGCTTGACGAGGGGGTCCAGCGCATCGACTTCGATGGTGACGACGAGAGTCGGGTTGGTGATGGCGTCGACGAGAGACCCGACCAGCGGATCGAGTCTGGTCGCCGTGAAGACACCGCCCCGTTGCAGCTCGGACAAGACATCACCGGCGGGCTCCTTGCCTGCATGCAACGCAAGCAGCGACGGCATCAACCGGCGGGGGATCGACAGGGAGCGTCGGTAGTGGTCGATGATCGGGCGGCCGTCGTTCATCCTGCGACCGGCGTGATCGAGGAGACGACCCACACGTCGCCGGCCAGGACGAGAGTCAGCACGTAGCCGAGCTCGTGGGTGATCCCGTTGCTCTTGGTTGCGGTGACTGCCATCCGGATGGCGCCCAGCGAGTTGGCACCAAGGGGGCGGGCGGCGATATCGGTGTACGGCGCATCGTCGAAGGGGACGACCGTCGCCGCCGGAGCCAGGTACCGGTTCAGCTCGTCACCGCCGGTCAGGTACTCGTCGATGAAAGTGACTGCGGCGACCGCCTGGTCGTCCGGCACCGGATCGGAGAAGAGGGAGCCCGACTGGTCTGTGGTCGATGTTGCCGGAACCCGTGCCGGGAACCCGATCGGCGACGGCCGGCCGCCGACGGAGGCAATGAGCACATCGAAGTACTGCAACGGAACCGGTTGGTATACCGAGTCGACGAGTTCGAGTGAGTCGACGGCAACGGTGACGAGCCAGGACTGATCGTTGATCTGTTCTCCGGCGATGGCGGCGGCCTGATTGATCCACACAGCACTTGCCTGCTCGGGGTCCGGCGGTCCTGCCAGCTGCCGGGCCACATACATCTCTGCAAAACCGGCGATGCCTGCGGGAAGCTGGGCGCTGCCTGTCTCGGCCGTTGCCGAAGGGGTAGACCGCAGCGTGGATGCGTACCAGCCGCCTGTGACACCGAGGGCCAGTGCGACGGAGAGGAGCATTGCCATGACGAGCGTGCTGCGTCTCCGGGGCGGTGGCTGGGGCTCCGGTTCTGCATAATCCGGGGCGTGGCAGGAGCGCTGAGTTGCCGGCTCGGAGGTCACCGGGTCGGCAACGGGCTCCCCGAGAATGTCGACCAGGCTCACCTGGAGACCTCCGCTACGGGCAGTGTCACCAGCTCGCCCGGGTAGATGAGATTGGGGTCGCCGGACCGGAGCGTGGGCCGGTTTGCGGCGATCACCGCCTGCCAGTACTGACGGATCTCCGCTTCGGTGGGCGGCGTCCCGAGGACGGTCTCGAGGCGGGTTGCGGAGATCTCCCACAGGTTGTCGCCGACAACCACCGTGTAGGTCCCCTGGTCGCTGATCCGGCTCACACTCGTTGCGCCGATCGGAGAGGCGGAGGGCACCATGGCACTCGGTGGCGTCACCGGTACCGGTTCCGGTGGTGCGGTCTGGTCCGAGACCGGGGCAGGCACCGTGGCATCGTCGGTGCCGTCGCCAGATTGCAGCGGTGCGGCGGAACCTACGTGTGGGACCGGGATACCGTCGCCGGTGAGCTCGTAGACGACCGGCGTCCGTTCCGGTGCTGTGGTCGCGGTCGTCCGGAGCGGGCCGACCGGTGTGGCTGCGATCGATAGCGCAAGCGATGTGGCGAGCACCCGGTCGATCACTTTGCGGACCGGCGGCAGAGTGATCAGCGTCAGCCACCGCGGTCTGCGCCGGTGACCGACCAGCAGCCCGGCTGCGTAGTAGAGCACCATTGTGACCAGCACCCACCAGCCGATGCCGAGACCGATCAGGCGGAAGATGGCGCCGACTACGTCGCTGGGTTTCGATGAGTCGATCCAGCCGAGCGGCCGGGCCCAGTCGATGGCGAGACCCGGCGTCCGTCCCAGCGTGTGGAGCCCGAGCGTCGCCGACGCCGTCAGCGCGATCAGGACGACGATCCTGTGGTGCGATGCCTTGTTGCCAACCATGCCGCGATCCTAACTTCGCCAAAATCACGTTGTCAATATCTAAGCACGATTGACAATCGTTAAATATCGCAATAGTGTTTGCGACTGTCAGGTCTGGGTCCACAGGGTGGGTAGAAAGGAAGATCAATGTCAGCAGGAATGTTTGGGGCAAACCTGGCGGATCTCGACCAACTCCGGTCGATGTTCGATAGCAAGGCGGGAGAGGTGCAGAGCCTCGAGTCGACGCTCACCTCCAAAGTGGCCCCGGGGGCAACCGCATGGGAAGGGCCGGGGGCCGACAAGTTCCGAGCGGCCTGGGAGACCGAGTTCTCACCTGCTCTGAAGAACCTCCGCGAGGCGCTGGTGCAAGCCGGAGTCGCCGTTTCGAGGTACCGAGACAACATCGAGATGGCGACGCGGTAGACAGCACCACCGGTGAGGGAGGATTGCGGTGACCCCTGAAGAGCTCCGCCGGCAGGCTCGACAACAGCGGGCCGAGGCCGACGAGATGGCGGCGGACGCAGCCCGGCTCCGGTCTCAGGCGGCTGCTCTTCAGGGATTGCTCGCCCCGCTGGCGACGATGTCTCAGCGTGTGTGGGTCGGGCCCGCCGCATCGAGCTTCGAGGACAAGGTGCGGTCAAACGGTGCGGCAGTGGACTCCCACGCCGATCGACTGCGCACGATCGCAGGCGAGTTGGATCAGAGAGCGGCGGACAATCGTCGCAGCGCGGCATCGCTCGACAGCCAGGCAGCGGCCGCCGATGCGGTGGCGGCTGCAAGCGGCGTCACCCCGGACGGGGCGGCCTGATGAACTTAGTGGTCCGGTGGCAGGGGTCCGAGTATGAGGTGAGCGTCGAGGTCGGCGACGAGATGATTCCCATCGCTCATGTGCTCCGGTCGCTGGTCGGCGAGGAGCCGTCGGCGATTGCCGTAGACGGGAGATGGCTGGATCCGGCGACTCCGGTCTCGGAGACGGCCCTCGGCAACGGGTCGATAATCGAAGCTGCGGCAGACGGCGATCCGCACCGGGTAGGCGTGCTCATCGACATAGGTGGAGCAACGCCGGCCGTGGTTCAGTCGCTGTATGCCGGGACGATCACCCTGGGGTCGGCGCCTTCCGACATCTCCGTTCCTGAAGCCGGAAAGGTGGTCCTGAGGATTGATGCCGACGGCAGTGTCTTCGCCCGTGCCCTGGACGGATCGAAGGCCGATCTCGATGGCATTCCGATGACCGGTGTCGAGACGCCGCTCCCTCCTGGCAGTGCCATGGCCATCGGGAATCGGCTGTTCTCGGTGGTCGGCGATGTTGGGCCGCTCCCTCGTCGCGGAGTGTTCAATCGGCCGCCCCGGCCTGTCCCCAATTACCGGCCGATCGTGCTGCGCCCTCCCCAACCGCCGCAGCAGCCGGGGAAGCCGATGCGCTTCGGCTGGGCGGCCCTGATAGTCCCTGTGATCCTCGGTATCGGGATGGCGATCCTCATTCACCCGAGAATGGCCGTGTTTGCGGTCTTCTCGCCGGTCATGCTGCTGGCCAACTGGGTCGAGGATCGTCGCCGACTGCGAAGGGAGCTGCGCGAGTCCGGCGAGGCATACCGGGATGCGCTTGCCCGGTTCCGCCGTGAGGTGTCGCACGCTCACTTTCTCGAGATGCGCCAGAGACGATCCACCGCACAACCACCCGAGGACCTCGAGTTGTTGGCGCTGCGTGCCGACTCCCGCCTCTGGCAGAGACGGCACGGGCATGCCGACTTCATGACGCTGCCGGTGGGCAGCGGTTGTGTCGAGTGGACGCCGATGTGGGCACAGGAGCCCGCTGCCGAGGCGGCCCGTGTGGTGAAGTCATTCTCGGAGCTTCATGACGTACCGGTGGCCGTGACCCTCGGGGGAGGCGATGTCGTCGGAGTAGCGGGGGAGCGAGCGATCGGGCTCGGGGTGATGCGGCAGCTGGTGTTGCAGGCGGCGGTGAACCACGGGCCGGCAGATCTCTCGATCAGCGTGTTCACCGAGAGCCCACACGACTGGGACTGGACCAAGTGGCTGCCCCATGTGGAAGTTGCGGGAAGGAGACGGCTCGCCGCATCTCGAGACGAGATCGAGGAGGTGGCCGCCATGTTGCCCGGCCCCGGTGGCACGGAGTCGGAGGAGCTGCGCCACCTGGTGGTCGTCGATCTGCCCGATCTGCTCACAGGGCCTCAGGCAAAGATCCGCGAGCTGCTGAAGGGAGGGAAGGGGCACGGTGTGGCCGGCGTGGCGATGGCGAGGCGGACCCTGGATCTGCCTTCGCTGGCGACCACGATCATCGCCCTTGACGCGGATCGAAGCCATGTCCGGTTCTCGGACGGAAACGAAGCATTGCTCACCCCCTGGGCGATCGACGCACCCAGGGCTCGCCGCATCGCTCGGGCATTGGCCCGTGTCGACGATCCGGAGCTGGCACAGGCCGGATCGAATCTCCCGCCGATCGCACGCCTGGGAAGTCTCCTCGGGTTGGGCGACGACCCAGCAGATGCCATCGCGGCCAGATGGCGACGCGGAGCAGGCCGACCCGCTGCTCCCATCGGCGTCGGCACCGACGGAGTCTTTTCGATCGACCTCGTCTCCGATGGCCCGCATGCCCTGCTCGGCGGAACAACCGGATCGGGAAAGTCCGAGCTGTTGCGCAGTCTGGTGGCGTCACTTGCCGCTTCGGCGAGCCCGAGAGACCTCAACTTCGTCCTCGTCGACTACAAGGGTGGCAGTGCATTCGATGCCTGTGCTTCGCTGCCGCACACGGTCGGGCTCGTCACGGATCTCGACGATCATCTTGCCGGCCGATCCCTCGTCTGCCTCGAGGCTGAGCTCCGATATCGCGAGGAGAGGCTGCGGGCTGTGGGACTCTCCGACATCGGCGATCTCGCTGCGGGCGAGGTCAACCCATTGCCGCGGCTGCTGGTGGTGATCGACGAGTTCGCCGCTCTCGCCACCGAGCTCCCCGACTTCATGAACGCCCTCGTCGGGATAGCGCAGCGGGGTCGCAGCCTCGGGGTGCATCTCCTGTTGGCCACCCAGCGTCCCAGCGGAGTCATCGACGAGAAGATCAAGGCCAACACCAACCTCCGTATCGCCCTCCGCGTCCAGGATGTTGCCGACTCCGTCGACGTTATTGGTTCCCCGGAGGCAGCAGCCATCGGCCGCACCCAACCGGGACGGGCGCTGGCTCGGTTGGGGCCCGGTGACACCGTCGCTTTTCAGACCGCTCTCGTCACCGGCCCTTCGCAGACACAACACACCAACACGGTCTCGGCCCACCCTTTCGTGTTCGCCGCCGAGCAGCCTCGCCCCGGGACGTCGGCCACTGCCGATGATTCTGTTCCGAGCGACCTCGAGGTCATCGTCGATGCCGCGGGCAGAGCGGCCCGTCGACTGCGGCTTCCGCCGCCGAGGCTGCCATGGCCCGATCCTCTCCCCGAAGCGATAACGCTCGCCGATCTGCCGACCGCCGATATCAGCGGTGCCGCCTTCGCCCTGGCCGACGAGCCTCACCGGCAGCGCCGTATGCCGGCAGGGTGGTCGCCCGGCTCGGGCAATCTGCTGCTCTACGGGCTCCCGGGCAGCGGGACGACGACGGCGCTCGCCTCCCTCGCGATGGCCACGGCGATCACCACCGATCCCAATCACCTCCACATGTACATCCTCGATTTCGACGATCAGATCCTGCAGCCGTTGCGCAGTCTTCCCCACGTCGGTGCCGTGGTCGCAGGCAGCGACCGGGAGCGTCAGCACCGCCTCCTCAGACGCCTGGGGGCGGAACTGCAACGGCGCCGCCAGGCGATGGCCGATGGCTCGCTGGACGCCACCGGCTATCCGACCATCGTCACCATGGTCGACAACTACGGCGGCTTCGCAGACCATTACAGCGAACCGGGTGACATGGCCGTCAACAACCTCGTTGCTCGGCTCATCGCCGATGGCCCCGGTGTGGGGATGATGACCATCGTGACCGCAAAGCACCCGGGCGATGTCCCCAGCAGGATCGCCTCGACCGATTGCCGCCCGGCTGGTGTTCCGGCTCGCCGATCGTTACGACTACAGCGGGCTCGGTGTTCCGCCGGTTGACCCACCCACAACACCGGGACGCGCCTTCGAATCGGGCAGCGGGCGCGAAGTACAAGTGGCGCTGGCCCATGCCGAAGGCCTTGCCGCGGCCGTGGCCGAGGTCTCGCTGGCCTGCGCCGGTGCGCCCACCATGGAGCATCGACGTGCTCCCGAGCGAGGTATCGATCACCGAGTTCCTGTCACGGGGAAGAATTGCTTCCGACGAGTGGTACCTGCCACTCGGAATCGGCGACACTTCCCTCGCCCCGGTGGGCTTGATTCTGCGAGACGGTGAGCATGCGCTGGTGGCGGGCCCGGCCCGTTCAGGCAAGACGACCGCGCTGGCGACGATCGCCAGGGTGGCCAAGACCGCCGATCCCGGGCTCGAGGTGGTGGCGATAGTCCCACGCCGCTCCGACCTGGCGCAGTGCCGGCTATGTCGACCAGATTGTGGAGCCGGAGCAGGTGGCAGGATTGCGCGGCCACTCGTCTGCTGCTCGTCGATGATGCCGAGTTGGTGGATGGTGGGAGCTACCTCGGCGATCTTGTCGCTCGGCGCGCCTCCGATGTCAGGATCGTTGCCGCAGGCAACGCCGACGCTCTGCGCTCCCGCTACGGACACTGGACCCAGGAACTGCGCAGGTCTCGGATCGGCTGTGCGTTGCGGCCCAATCCGCACGCCGATGGGGACCTGTGGCAGACACAGCTGCCGCGGGGGGAACAGCACATATTCCCGGTGGGGCGCGGCTACCTGGTCGCAGATGGGCGTGCCGAGCTCGTCCAGCTGGGAAGAGGATGAGCGTTGGGCTTTCGCGGAATCGACCCGAGAGGCCTGATCGAGCTGGCCAACACGGCAGACCAGTACGCCCAGCGTATCGGTCTGGCGCGGAGCAACACGGGCGCCGTGCTGCGTCGCCATGGGTATTTCACGGCAGTCGGGTGGGACGTGCGGATCGCCGTCTGCCAGCTGGCCCTGACGACGCAGTCCGAGGAACTGCGATGGCGTGCCGGGGTGATCACCGCGACGCAGCGGATCGAGGTGACGAGTGGCTTCACCTCCGAACTGGGTCTAGATCGGTTTGCGGCAACCGCCGTCTTCAATCTCGATACGTGGCGGGACGACTACGAGCACTGGCGCGTCGAGCAGATCGTTGCGGTCCTGGCCCCGGCATCGCCCGAGGAGCGGGCCGCAGCATTCGAAGCGATGAGCAATCACGATCGCCATGCTCTGGTTGCTCTCGATCCCGGATTCGTCGGTTCCCTCGACGGTGCTCCACCGGCGCTTCGCTACGAGGCCAACCGGGCATTGATCCGAGCCGAGATAGCGGAGATCGAGGAGTACATGGCGCAGCTCGAGGAAGCGTTCGGGGTCACCGACACGGCGTTGCGTCCTTTGGCGGAGCGTGTTGCCGAGTACCAGCGCTGGCTCGATGAGGGACGCCAAATCCTCTTGTTCGATCCTGTGGGCGATGGATTCGTCGTCGAAGTGTTCGGCAACCTCTCCAAGGCGACGCATGTAGCAGTCGTTGTGCCGGGAATGGCAAATGACATTCACAACTTCAGTGACGGCGACACGGGGTTCAGGACCGACGCCCTCTCCCTCTACGAAAGGACCTCGGGTACCGGCGTTGCCACCGCGGCCTGGCTCGGCTACGACTCACCGGACAACGTCGGGGCGACCCTGCGGGCGGCGGCCGATGTCGGGGCAGCCTCCTTGCAGCGTTTTCTCCGCGGCGTAGATCCGGCGAACACGAGAACCATCACCGTGATCGCCCACAGCTACGGCTCGGTGCTCGCGGGCGTCGCCGCAGCGACCGGGCTCGAGGCCGACAATCTGGTGGTCGTCGGCAGCCCGGGCACGACCCTCGACACGGTTGGCGATGCGCAGTTGCGCAACGGCGGGCGAGTCTGGGTCGGCCTCGCCGACGGTGACCCCATTGCTTTCGGGATCAACACGAGTGAGTTGCCGCCCTGGTGGGTGCCTCCTGTGCTCTGGGTGCCGTGGCTGGGTGCCGACCTGTGGAACGATGGTGCGGAGGACCTGTGGCACGGGACCAATCCGGCGAGCGATGATTTCGGCGCCATCCGTTTCTCCACCGAGGGATCCTCTGGACATTCGGAGTATTTCGAGGCCGGCTCACTCGACAGTCTGGCCAAGATCGTTGCGGGCCTGTACGACGACGTGGAGATCGTCGACTGAACGCCGGACCTGGCTCCTAGATGAGATCGCGGTCCTGAGCCCACCGGGTCAGCTCGCGGCGGTTGGAGAGCTGGAGCTTGCGGAGCACTGCCGACATGTGGTTTTCCACGGTTTTGATGGAGATGAAGAGCTGGTCGCCCACCTCCCGATAGGTGTACCCGCGGGCGATGTGTTGCAGCACCTCCCGTTCCCGCTTGGTGAGCTTGTCCAATTCGGGATCGAGCCCCTTGACCTCAAGCGAGGCGAACGCGTCGAGAACGAATCCGGCGAGCTTTGGGGAGAAGACGGCGTCGCCGTCGACGACACGGCGGATGGCATCGGCGAGATCGGAGGGAGACACGGTCTTGGTGACATAGCCGCGGGCGCCTGCCCGCACGGTGGCGACAACATCCTCGGGAGCGTCCGACGCCGAGATGGCGAGAAAGAGCAGGTCGGGATGGGTGGCGTGAACCCCCTCGATCACGGCCCGACCCCCACCGTTTGGCATATGGACGTCCACGAGCACCAGGTCGGGTTGCCGCTCTCTGATCATCTCGATGGCGGCTTCGACTTCGGAGGCATCACCGACGATCACGAGGTCGTCGGGCAGTTCCGCCCGTACCCCGGCACGGAACAGATCGTGGTCATCGACGATGAAGACTGTTGTCATTGTTGACCCCTGGGGAGCCGCAACCGCACTTCCGTCCCTGTGCCCGGTGCGGAGATGATCTCAGCAGTGCCGCCGTTGCGCTCCATACGATTAACGATAGATTCTCGGATCCCTTGCCGTGAGTCCGGGATTGTCGCAGGGTCGAAGCCGGCGCCGCGATCTTTGACGAAAACGAGCACCTCGTCGTCGTTGACCTCACCGTACACGGAGATCATCGGCGCTCCGGCGTGCTTGCTTGCGTTGAGGATGGCTTCTCTGGCGGCACGCACGATCGCCTCGACGGGATCCGCGGTGTCGCCCACAACGACCGCCTCGACTTGCGCTGCGCCGAGATCCTCGACCTCGGAGCACACCGAGATGAGAGCCTCGCGGAAGCCACCGGTGCCGTCGGCGCCATTGCTTCGGTCTGGGAACAGCCAGGCGCGCAACTCCCGTTCCTGGTGGCGGGCGAGGCCGCGGATATCCGGTGTGGCACCGGCATCGCGCTGGATCAGGGCCAGCGTTTGCAGAACCGAGTCATGCAGGTGTGCCGCCATCTCGGCATGTTCCTCTGCCCGGATGCGCTCGGTGTGCTCCTTCTCCAGGGCCGCTTCGGCTTCGGCACGGCGGCGGTCGCTGCTGCGCAGCGCAACTGCGACGCCGGAGGCTGCACCGACGGAGAAGAGATACGCGATCGAGTTGGCGAGATCCTGTGGCTCGAGCGGCGGGTCGAGGATCCGAGTCAGCCCCGTAGCCGTGAGCACGGCGGCCCCAACGAGGCCTCCTATCCAACCGAACGCGTATATGGCGGTGATGGCGCCAACGAGGGGGTAACCCCCTGCGAATTGGATGGTCCCGGCGAGATCCCCAGCCACTACCGTCCAGCACGAGATAGCCAGGTCGACGGTGACGAACGCCACGGTCCTGATCGTGTGCGGCCGCAGGACGGCAACAAGAGTCGTGAGACCCGCCCAGACCGCGGCCAACGACATCGTCACCAGCACGACGTTGGGGTGATCGACCACCCTGGCATTGTTGGCGAGCGTTGCCGCGCCGAGAATGGTCAGCCAGACCGCGGCAAATATCCGGTACCCGGTGACGATCCAAAGCAGCGTTTGCTCGAGGGCCGCAGGGCGCTGTTTCATGAGCGGAGCGTACCGTGCTCCGATCAATCCGGTTCGGACCTCGGGTGCCGATTCCGTATGATTCGACCATGAACCATCCAAGCGTTGCGATCCTCGGCGCCGGTTCGATGGGCGAGATCCTCGCTGAAGGTCTCCTCCGCGCCGGCTGGGAGGTAGACAAGCTGGTGCTGCTCGTGCGACGAGAAGAGCGTGCCAGAGAGGCGGAGCGACGCACGGGGATCCGTGCAACGCTCGATGCCGCGGACGCCGTTGCCGACCGTGATGTCCTCGTGATCGCGGTCAAGCCGAAGGATGTCGGTGGCTTGCTCGATCAAATCAAAGACGCGGTGAAACCGGGTCAGGTCGTGGTCTCGCTGGCTGCAGGGGTCCCCGTTGCCGTATTTGAGAGCGTCCTCGAGGGAATTGCCGTGGTCCGTTCGATGCCCAATACACCGGCAGCTGTGGATGAGGGCATGACGGCGTACTGCGGCGGCACCCATGCCGGCGAAGATGCTCTCGTGCTTGCCGACATGGTGCTGGCGGCGGTTGGGGAGACGATCCGCCTCTCCGAGGACCTGCTCGACGCGGTGACCGCGGTCTCCGGCACCGGACCCGCCTATGTGTTCCTGCTCGCCGAGGCGCTCACCGAAGCCGCGATCCGCGAGGGCCTGCCACACCACGCCGCCGAGAAGCTCGTGATCCAGACCTTGCGGGGCGCCGGTGCCCTCCTATCGGTATCCGAGAAGAGCGCCTTCCGGCTCCGTGCCGAGGTGACGTCACCAGGAGGCACCACTGCTGCGGCCATGCACGAGCTCGAGGACGGTGGCTTCCGGGCTCTGCTGGAACGCGCCGTCCAAGCTGCGGCGAAGCGCTCCCGCGAGCTTGGTCAAGCATCCCTCGACAGGCTGGGCCCGTCGTAGTGAACATCATCGGGCGTGGCCTGCTCGGTTTCACCAAATCCGCCCCGGTGCGCCGCGTCATCACCGGAACCAGGCCTGGCCGAGCGTTGTCGACCCGCTTTGTCGCCGGTGAGACGCTCGAGACGCCATCGCGGCCGCCTCCCAGCTCAACGCCAGGGGAGCGTCGGTATCCCTCGACCATCTGGGTGAGCACGTCACCGACCAAGCACAAGCCGAGGGGCGCGGGACGACTATCTGGCATGCCTGGATGCGCTCGGCGCCAACCAGATCGATGGCAACATCTCGGTGAAGCTCTCCCAGCTCGGTATGGGATTCGACGATGGTCTCGCCGAGCGGTCTCTCGAGGCGTCTTGCGGTGGCGCCAAGGCCGTTGGCACGACGGTCACAGTTGATATGGAGGAGAGCGCGGTCACCGGGGCGACCATCGACATCTACTCGGCAGTGCAGCGACGCAACGGGAACCTCGGCTTGGCGGTGCAGGCCTATCTGCGGCGCACCCCCGGCGACCTCGACCGGGTCATGCCTCTCGGCGGTCACATCCGATTGTGCAAGGGCGCCTATGCCGAGCCCGAGGCCGTAGCCTGGCAGAGTCGCGACGAGGTGAACCAAGAATTTGATCGGCTCGCCCACATCTTGATGAGCGACAACACCGTGATGCCTGCCATTGCATCCCATGACACCGCACGGCTGGATCTCGCCGCACACCTCGCCGGTCGCCGAAGCGGGCCGTACGAGTACCAGATGCTCTACGGCGTGCGCACCGGGCTGCAGGACCGAATGCTCGCGGCGGGTGATCCGCTCCGCATCTACGTGCCATACGGTGTCGCCTGGTACCCGTACCTGACGAGACGGATGGCAGAGCGACCCGCCAACATCATGTTCTTCCTGCGTGCCGCGCTCTCGCGCGGTTGATTCCTGCTTTCTGACACGACCCGCACCCGTGTCCCATGTACGATGGGTCACATGAATTGGCTACGCCGTACAGGCTCTATCGCGCTCCTGGTCATGGCAGCGTTGCTCTTCGTGGCGACCGGTGCCCTCGCGGCCACTCTGTCCGAAGTTGTCGACGACGCCGCTACGACCGGCTATCACCTCGACAGCGGCGTCTCGATCAACGACGGCGACGCTACCCAGGTCGTATCGACTGCTCGCAACAATGGGTCTCGGTTCTATCTGATCGTGCTCGGGGACACGCCGCTTGGTGGCGATACCGTCTACGCCGAGTCGGTATACGACGAGCTCGGCATAGCCGCCGGCACAGTTCTGGTGCTGTCGCCCGACGACGTCGGCTGGTTCACCAACGACGAAGGGTTCAGCGAGGCGGATCTCGAGGCCGCCCTCCAGTATGCAAATGACGAGGGTGGCGACGACGCCGTTTTTGCCAACAACTTCGTCAACGCTTTGTTTGGGGCCACAGCGGAGCCGGCGACCACCGCAGCGGCAAGCTCGTCCTCTTCGAGCTCATCTTCGGGAGGTGGCGGAGCGGGGCTGATCTGGTTCCTCGTGATCGTCGGCGGCATCGCCCTTCTGCTGTTCTGGCTGGTGCGTCGGGGGAAGAAGCAGACTGTGAACGCCGCAGCCGAGCAGATGGCAAAGGCACGGGCGGCGATTCAGAAGAAGGTCGACGACATCGCAAACGACATCCTCGACATGGAGGATGAGGTTCGCGTCGCCGACAACGCCGAAGTCCACGACAACTACAACAAGGCAAGCGACACTTATCGGGAGTTGGGTGATCGCCTGCAGCAGGCAGACACTCCTGCCGCACTGCTCGACATCTCGAACGATCTCGACGTCGCCATCTGGCAACTCGACTGTGCCGAGGCGCTCCTGGATGGGAAGCCGAAGCCGCCCAAGCCGGAGCCGAAGCAGATCGAGCAACCCCAGCCTGCCCCAGACGGGCGTGTCACCATCCCCGCACCACGTCCCGACTACCAGCGCAGGCCATCCAGACGTAGCTCGTACATGGGCCCCGGCATGATGGAGATCCTGATCGGCGTCGCCGGACAGGTGCTCGCCGGTGGTGGCGCCCGCCGTAGGAACAGCGGTGGGCTGGGCGGCCTTTTCGGCACTCGTTCCGGTTCCCGTCGATCCTCGACACCAACCACCCGGAGTGGGGGCGGCGTTATCCCTGGGCCTGGTTCACCGGTGTCACGCAGCACACCGAGGAGAACGACCAGGCGTCGCAGCGGCGGCGGCAGGGTTCGGGGTGGCGGCAAGCGCCGTCGCTGATCGAAATCCGCATCAGCCAACCGTGTTGGCAAAGATCTACAATCCGGTTCACATGACAACGGAAGGAAACGCATGAGCTTTCTAAAGCGCTTGTGGGGCTACATCACGACGCTGTTCAAGGGTGGCGCCGAGAAGCTGATGAAGCCTGAGGTCGAGATCGAGCAGGCAATCAACGAGGCCAAGAAGAGGGACCAGGAGCTGCGCAATCAAGCGGCAAAGGTCGTGGCACACCGCACTCAGCTCGAGTCGAAGATGGAGAACGCGGCCGACGATGTGGGCGAGGCGCGGGAGATGGCCAAGCAAGCCATTCTCAAGGCCGAGGAAGCCAAGACCGCAGGTGACGCCGCCAGCCAGGAGAAGTGGACGAAGGCGGCACAGTCGATCGCGATGAAGCTCCAGGCCGCTGAGAACAATCTCTCGACGCTGAAGACCCAGTACGAGACGGCCACCACCCAGGCAGACAAGGCAAAAGAGGCCGTGCAGCAGAATGCCATGCGGGTCTCGGAGCTTGCAGCAAAGCGTATGGAGCTGCTCGGCTCGCTCGAGGCCGCCAAGATGCAGGAGTCGGTCAACCAGGCCGTCGACGCTATGTCCAACATGAGTGACTACGAGGCGCCCTCGCTCGAGAAGATCGAGGACAAGATCGAGAGGCGCAAGGCCGAGGCAATGGCGAAGGCCGAGTTGCGCGAGGCGACTCCCGAGGGCTCCGAGATGGAGCTCAAGGAAGCCATCAACATGGCACAGGCAGACGCCAAGCTCGAGGAGCTGAAGGCGGAGCTGGGGCTCAACAACTAGCGAGCCTGCAAGGATTAGCGGGAGGTCCCTCGTGTCGTGGGGCCTCCCGCCTTCTTTGTCGTGCTAGAGCTGGAAGCCCGCCGGGTCGATGACTGCGATCACCCGTCGTCTCGCTCCACGCAAGCGCCGAGACCCACCCGGGCGAAGCGGCCGGCCTGACGGCCCACTGCACCTCTTCGGCGGGGACGAGCCCGGACAACAGATGAAACGGTGACCAGTACTCGGCGGCCGCCTGCCGGGATCGCCAGCAATTGGGGATGCGATCCCTCGAGTGGTGAGGTTCTGTAGCACGGTGCCGCCGTCGTGGACTTCGGTGAGCCCACCACGGAACGATGCCATACCGAGCAGGCTCCCACTCGTTGTCGGCACACGGTGGACATCGAGGCTCGCAGCCACGGTTTCCACGGATTCGATGGGGATGCCGTAAGTCACGTCGCGGACCGAAAACACGAGCAGGTCTACGCCTGTGACGACGTCCGCCGGAGCAGGCCTCGCGGTTGATCCGGCGGCACGAATCCGCTGAGGCGATCCGCGTTCCGAGGAGCGCCTCACGGCATACCGGACCATCTGCTGGAGCGTTGCAGGCGGCACCGCATTTTCGCGCGTGCCTGCGCACGGCCTCGTAGATTTCCTCTGGCAGGGAGACGGTAAAACGAGCGCATGGTGCGATCTGCATCATGCCAGCTGGTGATGAACCCGCATCCCGACGCTTCACCGTGGTTCGCAGGCGATGCACCGTAGCTCATCTGCCTTCTTCCAGGATCTTCACTGTCGGAACAGTCGCCCTACGATCCGCTCCGGGCCGATGATCACGGTACGTATTGTTCCTCGATGAAGGTGGCTACGCCGTTGCTGATGGTGATCCACACACCGGGATCGAACCCGGTGTCCCGACTCTTCGCGACCGACCAACCAATCGGCATAGGGGATGGTGGTCTGCGTTGATGGATCTCCGATCGAAGGTAGCCACGGACACCTCGGCATTGGGAGCAACGGTGATAGTCCGGAGCTGCGGGTTCGTGTTGCGGATGTAGTAGTCGTTGGGAGGCGGTGACTCGGCCCGTCCTCGGCAGCCTCGATCGCCGCGCATCTCCGGTGAACCAGCAAGCCAGATCGAACTCCACAGCGTTTGGCGTCGCAGAGTCGACGTATCCAAACCAGTTCCGTCGCCGAGATCATCGTGCCGGGCGTGCATCCGGATCCCTCGGCAAGGGTATCGACATCGACGGTGGTGGTTGTGGGCGGCGCAGTTGTGGCGGTCGCGGTTGTCGCCGGCGCCGCGGTGGTGGTTAGCAATACTGAGCTTGAACCAGGCATAG
>CAWJPT010000022.1:0-11305 GCA_963844835.1 uncultured bacterium
CTCGCCGCGATCGGAGGCCTCGAGGTCGGGGACGCGTCACCCTTCTCGATCGGTTCGAACCTCTACGACGGCGAAGTGGCAGGCTTCGTCGGACGGGTTCCGGCGATGGTCGACAACGTCGCGAGGGCCGCATGATCGTCGATCTCGATGCTCTGAACGGTTGGCTCAACGGCACCCCGAGCTGGAGCTACCAGACCAGCTCTCCCGGGTGGAGGCGCCGCAGGAGCTATGGCTCAAGACCGACGACACCGACGCCACCGTGCGGCTGATCGACGGCGAGTTCCCGGCCGGTCACGAGGCCGACGAGATCGTGACACTCAAGAAGTCCGCCGGTGAGTTCTCCAGCCGGCCGGTCCAGGTGGGTCTGGTTGCGGTCCTGTTTGTCGGTGCGGCAGTGTCGGTGGTTCTGGCGCTGGCCGGAGTCACCGGGTACGTACTGCTGGCGGTGGCCCGGCGTGCCCGGGAGATGGGCGTGCTCCGGGCATTCGGTTTCCCGCGCCGCGGGGTTGCCGCCACCTTCACCGTCGAGCAGATCGCCGTGCTCGGACTCGGTGCGGTGATCGGCACATATGGCGGGATCGCGCTGATGTGGGCGATGCTGCCGTTCCTCCAGCTCGGAGAGACGGCACCGACATCGAACCGCCCATTCTCATCTCGGTCAACTGGAGCGTGCTGCTCGGATACATCGCGATGGTCAGCGTGCTGCTGGTGTTCTCCGTCGTGTGGGCGACGCGGACGGGTGTCGGTGAGACGGATGAGCGAGGTGCTGCGGGAGGTGGATCGCTGATGACCCGGATCATCGAATGTGACAACCTCATCAAGATCCACAAGCAGGGCAACCTCGAGGTGGTGGCTCTGCAGGGTCTCGATTTCGCCATGGAGCAAGGGCGAGTTCATCTCGATCGTCGGCAAGTCCGGCGCAGGCAAGTCGACATTGCTTCAGATACTCGCCGGTCTCGAGACCCCTTCGGCGGGGCAGGTCGAGGTGGCCGGTGTCGATCTCACCGATCTCACCCCGAAACAGCGGATCAACTATTACCGCCGGGGTGTCGGCTTCCTGTGGCAGGACTTCACCCGCAACCTGCTCCCATATCTGAAGGCGATTCAGAACATCGAGCTGCCGATGCTGCTTGCCGGTGTCCCCACCCGCCGCCGGCGAAAGCGGGCGATGGCATTGCTCGAGGCGGTCGGCCTGCGCAGCAGCGCATACGCCCGGGTGCACACGCTTTCCGGTGGGGAGCAGCAGCGTCTGGCTCTCTGCGTTGCGCTCGCCCTCGGGCCGCATCTGCTGCTCGCCGATGAGCCGACCGGGGAGCTCGACACCGAGACGTCGTTGGGAATCTATGAGCTGTTGCGTCGCATGTCACACGAGGGGGGGCTCAGCGTCCTGGTAGTGACCCACGATGTCGCTCTCGCCCAGCGCACCGATCGGGTGGTTCGGCTCGCCGATGGTCGCATGGCCACTCAGGGACGCTTCGAGACGCACGAGCTCCTTGCCATCGACCGGCGGGGAATGGTGCAGATCCCACGCGATCTGCTGATAGAGGCAGGTATCGACAACCAGGTCATGGCGCGGGTGGTTGAAGGGGGAATTCTCCTCGAGCCTTCTGGAGATAGCGATGGCAATTGAGCTGACCGGAATCTCGAAGCACTATCCGAATGGTGCGGTCGGGGCCGCGACGTCAGCCTGAAGGTCGAGCCTGGCGAGTTCGTTGCTCTGTTCGGACCATCCGGCTCCGGCAAGACGTCGCTGCTGCACATGGCGGGGTTGCTGCTTCATCCGGACTCGGGCGAGGTGAGGATCGACGGGGAGCGGGTCGACAATCGCTCCGAGGCGGGTACCGCCTTGATGCGCCGTTCCCGACTCGGATTCATATTCCAGAGCGCAAGCCTGCTCCCGCTGCTTTCGGCGGCGGAGAACGTAGACGTTTCGCTTCGCCTGCTCGGTATCGGCGGGCGCAAGGCACGGGATCGAGTGAGGGCAGCGTCTGGAGGCAGTCGGCATGGATGGTCGAGCAAGTCACCGACCCGACGAGCTCTCCGGAGGTGAGCAGCAGCGGGTGTCCATCGCACGTGCCCTGGTTCATGAGCCCGGTTACCTGCTTGCCGATGAGCCGACGGGGGAGCTCGACTCGGCCACCGGTGCCGCGATTCTCGCTCTGCTGCGGAGCGTCGCCGAAGCGGCACGGCGGTGTTGATGGCTTCGCACGATCCCGCCGCCATCGACTATGTGCGATAGTGCCCTGTTTGTCAGCGACGGGACTCTGCACACGCCCGATCGCCAGGAGCTGGCGCTGTGGCTGACCGAGGGTGCCGCGATAAACACGGATCGGTAGCGCCGTACCACCCGGCTGGCCACCGCCCGATTCCGGAACAACAGGGATCACGGTGAGGAGGTACCCGATCGAGGCTTCGAGCGGCGGCCAACCAGTGAGTGTGTTGTGGTCACCCGTTCAGGTTGAGTCGAGGATATCAGAATTACAGACACTAAGTCTAGACAATATGTCAATAGCAGGAAAACTGCTGAGGAGTCTCCGGAGGAGCTACCCGCTCTCGACGACCGTAGTCTCTATCGAGTACTGGGTGGCGTCGTAGGCATGGCGAGCGAACTCCACTTTGCGTCCCGACTCGTCCTGCAATACCCGCTGGATGGTGAGCACGGGAGAGCCGGCCGGTAGCAGCAGAGTCTCGACCTCGTCGGAAGTGGCAACCCGGGCCTCGATGACCTGAGTTGCCTCGAGTGGCCTGACCCCGGCAGCGCGCATCAGTGCGTAGAGCCCGTCGTTTGCCAGCGCCTCGGCGGTGAGGTTCTCGCCGATGTCGTACGGGATCCAATTGTGCATGATCGCCAGCGGCCGATCATCGGCATAGCGAACCCGCTCGATCCGTATCACCGTCGTTCCCGGCAGGATCTCGAGGAACTGTGCCACTTCCTCGTCGGCATCGACTGGGCCAACGTGCACGACCGAGGTTGCTGGCCGGCGGCCGGTGCTGCTGAGATCGTCGTAGAGGCTCGAGAGCTTGACCCCACGCCGCACATGCGAGGCCACGACCTGGGTGCCGACACCACGTTTGCGAACGAGCATGCCGTGGTCGACCAGTTGCTGGATCGCCCTCCGTGCCGTCGGTCGCGGACACATTCCAGCGCTCTGCGAGATCGACTTCACTAGGGAGGAAATCCCCTTTGTTGAGGCGGCCGGTCTCGATTGCCTTCTGGAGTTGGTCCGCAATCTGGTGGTAGAGCGGTACCGGGCTCGTGGGATTGAGCGTCACGCCCAACTCATCAATTGCCATTGCTGCCACTCACCGGTCCCCTCTGCAGGTTGCCCGACCTCTCGGCATACAACTATAGCGGTATATGAACTGCCATCATATTGTAAGGTCATTTTTACATTAAATTGACATGAACTCGAAGGGGGTATTACGCTCACGCGATGGGCGTGGAGTCATTCGATGTCATAACAATGGGCCGCGTCGGCATCGATTTCTACCCCCTGCAATCTGGTGTGGGTTTGGAGTGGGCAAGCACGTTCGGCAAATTCCTCGGAGGGAGTGCCACGAACGTCGCCGTCGCCGCGGCCAGGCACGGCCGCAAGACGGCAGTCATCACCCGTACCGGAGCGGACCCGTTTGGCAAGATTCGTCCACCTCCAGCTCAGGGACCTGGGTGTCGACGACAGGTATGTGGCGCCGGTCGCCGATCTTCTCACGCCCGTGGCCTTCTGCGAGATCTTCCCACCCGATGACTTCCCTCTCTACTTCTACCGACTTCCCCACGCACCCGACGAGCAGATTCGCCCTGAGGAATTGGACCTCGATGCCATCGCAGCCGCAGAGGTGTTCTGGATAACGGCAAGCGGGCTCGCAGGGGAGCCGAGCCGATCGGCACACCTCACGGCACTCGAGACCCGCCAGGGTGCCCGCCACACCGTGCTCGATCTGGATCTGAGAAAGAGATTCTGGGCCAGTCGCGATGCGGCGGTTGCATCCATTGACGCGGTGATCCCGCTCACCACGGTGGTGATCGGGAACGTCAAGGAGTGCGAGTTCGCGCTCGGGGAAGCAGACCCGCTGGCGGCGGCCGGGTTGTTGCTCGAGCGCGGGGTCGAGCTTGCCATAATGAAGCGGGGCCCGGAGGGTGTGCTCGCCCTCACCGCAGACGAGATCGTGGAGATGCCGCCGATCGTGGTCGATGTGGTCAACGGTCTCGGCGCCGGGGACAGTTTCGGGGGAGCCATATGCCATGGGCTCATTGCCGGCTGGTCGCTCGCGCACGTGATCGCATTTGCCAATGCCGCCGGTGCGCTCGTCGCCTCCCGGCTGGAATGCTCGACGGCGATGCCAACGACCGAAGAGGTTGAGCGACTATTGGAGGGGGAGTGACCGGGTGAGCATGATCGATCTAGATGAAATCACCGCCCGTCGGGTGCGAGATCCGGATGCGGTTGTAGTTGCCGCCGAGCATCGCAAGACGAGCGCGCTTCCGGAGCGGATGGTGATCGTGGCTGCGGACCACCCGGCACGGGGATCTCTTGCAGTTGGTGGGCGGGCGATGGCGATGGGAGACCGCGCCGAACTGCTCGGACGTGTTGTTACTGCGCTGAGCCATCCCGGCGTCGACGGTGTGCTGGGAACTCCCGACGTGATCGAGGACCTGTTGTTGCTCGGTGCGCTCGACGGCAAGGTTGTGATCGGGTCGATGAACCGGGGTGGCATCTCCGGATCGGACTATGAACTCGATGACCGGTTCACCGGCTACGACGCAGCCACCATTGCCGCCATGCGTTTCAACGGAGGCAAGATGCTAACCCGTATCTCGCTTCGCGATCCGGGCAGCGCCAGGACTCTCGAGGCCGCAGCACAAGCGGTCAGCGCGCTCTCCGGTCTCAGTCTGATGGCAATGGTCGAGCCGTTCATGGCCGACTGGGTCGAGAGCAGATTGCAGATTCACCTGAATGCCGATGCGGTGATACGGTCGATCGGCATTGCAAATGGGCTTGGCAACTCGAGCCGGTACAAATGGTTGAAGCTACCGGTCGTCCCGGAGATGGAAAGGGTCATGCAATCGACCACGCTGCCAACGCTGATACTCGGTGGTGACCCGGTGGGCCCGGCGGATGATATGTACTCGGATTGGCAAGGCGCACTCGCGCTCCCCGGGGTTCGTGGCCTCGTGGTGGGCCGAGCACTGCTCTATCCACATGATGATGATGTGACGGCTGCGATCTCGGTGGCCGCAGAACTCGTGCACGGAGGATGAAATGAGCGACAAACGACGCTTCTACTACCCGGCAGGGGAGTTGGCGGCCAATGGCTTCGAACTTGAAGTGACCCCTGAAGTAGCAGGGTGGACTCATTCCAGCCTTCGTATCGTCAACCTATCGGCAGGCGGCTCACAGTCTTTCGTTTCTGGGAACGAGGAGATGGTGATATTGCCGCTCTCCGGGTCGTGCGTTGTCGAATGCGACGGGGACCGGCGGCAGCTGGCCGGTCGCGAGAGTGTCTTCACGGCAGTGTCCGACTTCGTCTACGTACCGATCCAATCGACCGTCACCATCTCGACCGAGCACGGCGGTAGATACGCGGTCAACGGCGCTCGGGCGCGCAAGCGCTACCCGTTTCGTTACCAGGCGGCAGCGGATGTTGCCGTCGAGCTGAGGGGGGCGGGCCAGGCTTCCCGGCAGGTGGTCAACTTCTGCACGCCCGAGACGTTTGAGGCAGACCGGCTGATTGCGGTTGAGGTGTTGACCCCGGCAGGCAACTGGTCTTCGTACCCGCCCCACAAGCATGACGAGGAGAAAGAGGACGAGACCGCGCTCGAGGAGATCTACTACTTCGAAGTGGCAGACGGCCCTGCCGATCCCGGGTTCGCCTATCAGCGGGTCTACGGTCACCCCGGTTTCGAGATCGACGTCCTCGAGGAAGTGCGCAGCGGTGACACCATCCTCATCCCCTACGGCTGGCATGGGCCAGCCATGGCTGCACCCGGCTATCACTTGTATTACCTGAATGTGATGGCCGGTTCCGGTGCGGAGCGTGCCTGGCGCATCTGTGACGATCCCACTCACACCTGGGTGAGAGGAACGTGGGAAGGCCAGTCCGTCGATGCTCGCCTACCCCTGACGAGTGCCTAGAGCGACAAGAGGCAGATCTTTCACGCTGACCCACAATCACAGGGCTCGGCTCACAAATACGGAGAGTTCGGAGGAACCATGACCGTCAATATCGGAATCATCGGCACGGGAATGATCGGCACTACCCATGCCAGACGTCTCACTTCGTCGATAGCCGGATCGCGGGTCACCGCCGTCACCGACGTTGACACCGCCCGTGCTGCCGCGGTCGCCGACGAGGTGGGTGCACAGGCCGTGTCGGATCCGAAGGAGCTAGTGCGGCGTGACGATGTTGACGCGGTGCTGATCGCGACACCGGGCTTCAGCCATCCGGAATATGTGCTCGACACCCTGACCACCGGTAAGCCCATCTTCTGCGAGAAGCCGCTGGCGACCACGATTGAGGATGCCGAAGCCGTCGTCCGAGCCGAGGCGGAACTCGGCAAGCGCCTGATCCAGGTCGGGTTCATGCGTCGCTTTGACCCCGGCTACCGCGAGGTGAAGGATGCCATCGACTCGGGCACGATCGGTACCCCGCTACTGGCGCACATGATCCACCGCAATGCTCAGCCGGGCCCCGGTTTTGGTGATGCTGAGGTGATGAACGACTCGCTTTCTCACGAGGTCGATGCCGCTCGATTCCTGTTTGGTGAGGAGATAGTTGCTGTCAACCACTACACAGCGAGGACGACACCAAACGCTCCCGAAGGCCTTCATGACCCGAGCATCCTCGTGATGGAGATGGAATCCGGCGGAATCGTGATCGCCGAGGCGTTCATGGCCAGCACCTTCGCCTATGAAGTGCGCTGCGAGGTAGTCGGCTCGTCGGGGACTGCCGAGCTCACCAACCCGAGGGTGTCACGGATCACAACCGTCGGCAAGACCTCCGAGTCGATCGAGCTCGATTGGGAGGCGCGCTTTGCAGACACCTATCGCATCGAGGTCCAGGCATGGGTCGACTCGCTGTTGGCGGGCGGCCCTGCCGTAGGCCCGAGCGCTTGGGACGGATACGCGGTCACCCTGGTCACCGCGACCGCTCTGCAGTGTGCCGCAAACGGCGGTGCCCGCACACCGATCGAAATGATGGAGAAGCCTTCGCTGTACGTTTGAGCCGAGCTCAACCGCAGGAGGCATCCCCCAGAATGAAGCCAGCCCTGGACCCTTACGTGATTCGGGACGTTCAGCTCGCCAAGCTCCCCGCAGCGGTGGCAGATCTGGGGTACGAGTACATGGAGCTGTCGCCGCGCGACGACTTCCTTCCGCCGTATCTGCACCCGCGGGTCGACGAGCCATAGTTGCCGGCTGAAGAAGGCATTGGCGGTCGATGGAGGAGCTGTTGCCGATCCTCGAACATGAGGGTGTCGAGATGAGGATCGAACCGCATCCCGACGACTTCGTCTACGAGGCGATCCCGACGATCCAGATCATCCGGGCGTCAACAGTCCCTTGGTCGGATACCTCCATTGCACTCCGTACACGTTCCATCTCGGTGCCCCCGATGCCCGAGATCGCAGACTATGCCGGGGACCTGTTCCAGCAGGGGCACATCGCCGACGGCTACGACCACAACGGGTCATCCGGGCTCCGGCATGCGTTGAATCCATTCGGTGCTTCGGCCCGCGTCCACCAACATCTCGATATGGGCGAGGGTGAGATCGATTGGGACGAGATGGGCGGCATCCTGGCATTGCCCGGATCTCCGAGTGATGATTCGCATCAACAATCCGTGAACTCATCCTCGGAGCGAGGGACATTGGATCAGCCCTCGGTGGTTACCTGGAAAACACCCCGGATGCCGTCACCACTCATCCCCGGCTTGCATGCCGTTACGTACGAGCCTGGATCGGGTTGGACGACGAGCGAGCGCGTGAGTCCCGGACCGATGTCTTCGACCTCGCCGACGATGGTGGTCCCGTCATCGGCGTAGAGGTAGAACTCAGTTACATCGCTTCCGTCATTGCGAACCGAGAACTCGATGTTCCCGATCGGCGCTTCGGCGGGTGTGACTTCGCAGCCGTCGTCCGTGCTGATGACGTCGATTGTCGTAGTCACGTCGTTGGTAGAGGCACAGCCACCAATGATGAGTAGCAGTGCGACCAGCGCGAAGGTGGGCGTGTGTTTGCTCATGATTCCATTCATGGGGTAGCAACCGGCACCGCCGGTTCTTCTCGACTGAGTGTTCGGGGTTGACGCATCTGTCTCATGAAGGTGGTGAGCACCGGGATCAGATAGCCGAGCCATGCGATCAGCTCGAGCCACGTGGTACGCGGTGAGAAGTTGAATGTTCCCTTCAGCAACGTTCCGTACCAGGAGGAGGGCGACACGGTGCTGGAGACATCGAAGGCGAGTGCGTTGAGCCCTGGCAGGATTCTCGCTTCCTGAAGATCATGGATGCCGTATGAGAGCACCCCGGCCGCGACGAAGATCAGCAGCGCACCGGTGACGAAGAAGAAGCGGCGCAGGTTGATTCTGACGGTGCCGCGATGGATGAGGAGACCGAGCCCGACTGCCGTTGCCAGACCAAGTGCGGCTCCAACGAGCGGCTCGATTGTCGATCCGGCGGCTTCGGTTGCGGTCCAGAGGAAGAGTGCGGTTTCGAGCCCCTCCCTGCCGACGGCGAGGGTTGCCACGGCGGCGAGGCTCCATCCTCCGGCGCTGATGGCTGCGTCGGCGCGCTCTTCGAGCTCGCTGCGCATGCCGCGCGCCGTTCGTGCCATCCAGAAGATCATCCAGGTGATGAAGCCGACGGCCAGGATGGAGAGCGACCCACCGATCGCCTCCTGGGCCTCAAAGCTCAGACCGCGGGGGCCAAAAGTCAGGACGGCACCGGCGACGAGCGATGCGGCGACGGCGACGCCGACGCCACCCCACACTCGGGGTAGCTGATCGGTTCGACCCGATTTGACGATGTAGGCGACGAGAATGCTCACGACAAGGGCTGCCTCGAGACCTTCGCGCAAGCCGATCAGATAGTTGGGGAGCATGTTTCTCGGGATTGATTGGTAAGCAGTTATTTACCCAATTGATTAGGCGGCCCTTAACATAGGCGGTGGGCCGCCGTTGTCAAGAGGAAATGCGGTGATTGGTCAATCGGCGAGCGGAGTCACCAACACGTGGCTTGCCACCTCAGCGGACATGTGCACGTGGCCACTGCCCGCATCAACGAGGCAGCCGTGATCGGATCCGACTGCCAGCAGCGTGATGACGATCCCCTCCTTCACGCCCTCATCGGCGAGGAACGATCTGGTGGCCGAATCACCGGCGATACGGACGACGGTGCTCTTCCTGCCGACTCCGAGGTCGGAGAGTGGTGCCTCGTGAGGACCGGCAGCGACCGACATGCCGGCTGCCGGGATCGGCTTCCCTTCAGGATCGAGGGTTGGATCGCCGAGGAACTCGGCGAGACGGCCTGCGACTTCTGCCGGGGTGATGTGTTCGAACTCGCAAGCGACGGTGTCTGCTGCGGTAGGGGAGAGACCGAGGTGCTCGGCGAGGAACAACGCCCAGAGCCGTCTGCGCCGCAACACGCGATTGGCGATTGTGGTGCCCTCGGCGGTGAGGGTGACGCCCCGATATGGCTCGTACTCGATGAAGCCACGCCCAACCAGCTTCTTGGTCATCTCGTTGGCTGAGACCTTGGAAATGGAGAGGTTGTCTGCGACCAGGGGAACTGGGATCGGCAGCGGATGACCGTCCTCGATGGCGCGCGCCACCGTGATCAAGAACATCTCCTCACTCTCGGAGGTTGCGTTTGATCCAGACGGTGGTGTTGTGGCTCGAGTGTGATTGTCTGCGGTGCTCATTTGAGCTCCTCCGGATGCTATCGCCAGAGCCTACTCAAGGGAGCTAGTCGGTCGAGGCGTGCCCGGCGGTCCTGGTGTCAAAGACCTAGGAGCGCGGCAGCGTCAGCTCGAACACGCTCTCGGCGTCTTCGTAGCGATAGGTGAGATCGCCCCTCATCTTCCTGGCGAGGGTACGAGAGATGTGTAATCCCAAGCCGAGCGCCGGTACCGGACCGTGGGGCTTGCCGCTCCGCTGGTAGGGCTCGAACATCGACTCGGCCGTTCCCGGTGCGATGCCAGCACCGCTGTCTACCACGCGCAGAGCTACGGTTTCGGCGCATTCTGCAACCTCAATGCGGATCTCGGGCCCGCCGTAGCGGAATGCGTTTGAGATCAAGTTTCGGATGATCTGACGGACCCGGCCGGGATCGCCGATCCCCCGTGCGGTGCTCTTGGGAAGAGCGATGGCGCGCTGTTTCTCTGTACTGAGACCCTCTATCGCCTGGGCAGCCTGAGCACCGAGATCGACAGTGACGCGAACAAGCTCGAGCTGCCCTAGATCAGACTTGGCCGAAACCAGGAGATCGTCCACGATGTTGGTCAGGTCGGCGCTCTGCTGTACCAGCAGCCCGACCATCTCGGTTCGTTCCGTGGCCGACAGGTCTGTTGTGTCACGAAGCAACTCAGCAAAGCCGACGATGGCAGCGAGGGGAGTCCTTATCTCGTGGGATACCGAAGCAATGAGCTGATCCTTCGACTGCACCAATTGCTCCTTGGTGTCGAGGATGGCCTCCAGATCGCGTTGCGCGGCCCGCAGATCGGTGACATCGAGATCGACGATGACGATCTTGTTCCAACGGGGAGCGGTGTCACCGCCCGTGGCCTGCCAGTGGGAGCGGACTATGACATCGCCGACCAGGGTTGGTGCCGTGTGCTCTCGCACGATCGAAGAGACGTTGCGGAACGGGGCAGTGAACTGCGTTGCCAGTGTCTGATGTAGGTCTGGATACGCGGATGGTGTGAAGTGACGGTCGGGAAGCTCGGGAAGATCCGCCGAGAAGGGTGATCCATAGAGTCGCACCCACTCCGGGCTGGCGGCGACGGTCCTGGGCAAGTGGAGCGCCTCCGAGAACAAAGACTCGTCGTTGAGCAGCATCTCCCGGAGCCGTTCTCCGTCCATACCGGCGAACCGTTCGAGGATCGGCGTGTAGTCGGAGATGAGCACAGGGACCGGGATCGCCGAGACGATCAGGTCGACTTCCGCCATCATCGGGTGCTCAGTCATATTCGTGTCGTATCGACGTCTTCTTGTGGACTCTTGACAGACTTGACCCGCGGCCGCGCTCGGCCTCGGCCCGTTCAATCATGTGATATCGGTAGGCCGCGGCAGACAGCTAGCCGGAGTGGCCC
>CAWJPT010000023.1:0-6622 GCA_963844835.1 uncultured bacterium
TCGCCTTCGGCTCGACACGGAGAGCAGGGGTTCGTCCTGAGGACGACGAACAGCTCGCCGCGTTGCTGGCGGCCGAGACCGACGTGATCTGCCTCGTCGGCAAGTCGTGGGACTATCACGTGGACCACGCCCTGCGCACCAGCCACGAGGAAGCGGTCAAGATGATCGGCGATTCGGTGGAGTACCTGCGCTCGCAGGGCCGTCGGGTGTTCTTCGACGCTGAGCACTTCTTCGACGGGTACCAGGACAATCGGGACTTTGCACTCGCAACGCTGCGGGTGGCCCACGACGCAGGCGCCGAGCAGCTGGTGCTGTGCGACACCAACGGAGGGTTCCTGTCGCACCAGGTGCAACGAGTGGTCGGAGAGGTCGGTGAGGCTCTCGGCGACGCCACGCTCGGCTGCCATTTCCACAACGATTCGGGTATGGCGGTGAGCAACTCGATCACTGCGGTGCTCGAGGGCGTCACCCAGGTGCAGGGCTGTCTCAACGGGTATGGGGAGCGCACCGGCAACGCCGACCTGGCGACGCTGATCCCCAACCTCTCGCTGAAAATGGGCATAGAGACGATCCCCGAGGAGCGCCTCGCCCGGCTGACCTCTGTCTCTCACCACCTGGCCGACATCGTCAACCTCACCCTCAACCCCCATCTCCCGTACGTCGGTAGCTCGGCGTTCACCCACAAGGCAGGGCTGCACACTTCAGCGCTGGCCCGCCGCTCCGATGCCTACGAGCACATGGATCCGAGCCGCATCGGCAACGCCACGCGGGTCGTCGTCTCGGAGCTGGCGGGACGCTCGACGGTTGTGGCGAAGGCGAAGGCTCAAGGCCTCGACCTGACCAACCAGGACGCACAGGTGGTCGTGGATCAGATCAAGGATCTGGAGCATCTCGGGTACCAGTTCGAGGCCGCAGACGGCTCCTTTGAGTTGCTCCTGAGAGAAGCACAGGGCTGGAAGCAGGATTTCTTCGACCTCGAGTCATATCGAGTATTCGTCGAGCACCGCGACGGAGAGGTCGTCGCCGAAGCCACCGTGAAGGTCCACGTCGGCGACGAGCGCGTCGTCACAACCCGCGAGGGTGACGGTCCCGTCAGCGCTCTCGACCGTGCGCTCAGGGCCGCGTTGATCGATGCCTATCCGGAGGTCGCCAACATCACACTCACCGACTACCGGGTCAGGGACCTCGACTCGAGCGACGGGACCAGTGCCCGCGTCCGCGTTTTGTGCGAGCACGCCAACGCCGACACCAGCTGGGGAACCGTCGGGGTGCACGAGAACATCATCGACGCCTCGTGGAAGGCCGTCGTCGAGGGTCTCGTGATCGGTCTCCTACGGTGTAGCGAGCGGAGCGAAGAGACGACCTGATCTCGAAGGCGGAGCAGCTCGGCGTGCGCACTAACTTGGGCCCATGAGTTTCTTGACGCCTACAGATCTATGGAAGATGGCGCGGGTGGGTCAGCCCGAGCCCCATCCCGACGGGATCTTCGCCGTTGTGCCGGTCACCACGTTCGACCTCGATGCGAACGTCGGGACCACGAGGCTGTGGAAAGTCCACAGTGACGGGACGAGGAGCGCGCTCACTTCACCTTCGGCGTCCAGCGCAAATCCCGCTGTCTCGCGGGACGGCAGGCGCCTCGCTTTCACGCGGAAAGCGGGCGGCAGCGACAAGCCCCAGCTACACATCATGGACTTCTCCGGTGGTGAGGCCGAGTGTGTCACCGATCTGCCGCTCGGCGTCGGGGCGGCCAAATGGCTCCCGGACGGGTCCGGTCTCGTGCTTGCCGTGCCGCTACTCGAGGGATTCTCCAGCATCGAGGCAACAGAATCCGAGCTGGCCAGGAGAAAGGATGGTCCCACCGAGCCGGTGGTGACCGAGAATGTCGTCTACCGATTCTGGAAGCGCTGGCTCGTCGGCGGCGAGATACACCACCTGTTCCGTTTCGATCTGACCTCCCGTGCCCTAACCGATCTGACCCCGGAGCTGGACCAGCTGATCGCTCTCGATGAGGTCTCCGGAGTGTTCGATGTATCTCCCGACGGCACGGAGGTTGCATTTGCAGCCGATATCGAGCCTGCCCCACATCGACGCTTTCGATTCGCCATCCACACAGTGGCAATCGACGAACCCGAGCCGCGCCTGCTCGACGCCGCCGACAGCATTCCCGCCCAACAGCTGCGCCCTCGCTACAGCCCCGATGGCCGCTTCATCGCCTTTGGCGAGCAGCACGAGCTCGACTACTACGCCGATCACGTGAAGGTGGTGCAGTTCGACCGGGCCACTGGGGAGAAGAAAGACTTGGCGCCATGGTGGGATCGTTCTGCCGGAGGTTGGGAGTACACAACCGACGCCGATCTCGTGCTGCACGCAACGCAAGAAGGCAGCATGGCGCTGTTCCTACTTGCGGCAGGCAGCGACCGTCCCACCGCAATCACTGAATCCGGCTATGCCCACGGCCCGCGTCCGACGCGCGGGCCCCTCTGGCTGCGAGTGGAGTCCCCCGCCCAGCCGGCCGACGTGGCCGTGTTGAATCCCGATGGGATCCGCAGAGTCGGAGGGTTCAACGACCAGTTGGGCGAGATCGAGCTGGGTCGCATCGATGAGCTCCGCTTCCCCGGCTCCGCGGGCGCCCCCATTCAGGCACACATCGTCTATCCCCCGGGTTTCGACCCCGCCAAGAAGTGGCCGCTGGTTCACAACATCCACGGCGGCCCCCACAACGCATCGGGTGGGTCGTGGCACTACCGGTGGAACACACAGGCGTTTGCCGCCGCCGGATACGTCGTCGTCTCGGTGAACTTCCACGGCTCCGACTCGTTTGGAGATGACTTCGCCCGCTCCATCCGCGGCGCCTGGGGCGACAAGCCGATGCAGGACATCATGGCCGCTACCGACTACTTGGTCGGCCAGGGATTCATCGACGAGGACCGCATAGCCATCGTCGGCGGGTCTTACGGTGGCTATCTCGTTGCATGGCTCACCAGTCAGACCGATCGATTCGCCGTCGCCGTCTGCCACGCCGGTGTCACCGATCTGCTCGGTCAATGGGCCAGTGACATCACCTCGGGACGGGAGGCCGCCGTGGGGGGCACACCGTGGGACGACATCGATGCGGTGCTGCGATGGAGCCCCCTCGCTCACGCCGGTGGGATGAACACACCCACACTGGTGATCCACGGGGAGAAGGACTACCGGGTCGTCGTCACCCAGGGGCTCGAGCTCTACGGCATTCTCAAGCAGAAAGGCGTAGATGCGCGGCTCGTCTACTACCCGGATGAGGGACACTGGATCGAGAAACCGCAAAACTCGCTGCATTGGTACGACGAGTTCCTCACCTGGCTCGATCGCTACATCGGGAAAGGGCCGACACCATGACCAACTATCACATGTCTCCCGATGAGTTCCGCCAACGCGGCCACGAGATGGTGGACTGGGTCGCCGACTATCTGGCCAACGTTTCCGACTATCCGGTCAGCTCCCGGGTCCAGCCGGGAGCGATCAGAGATGCCCTGCCGCAGGTCGCACCAGAACAGCCCGAGCCCTTCGAGGATGTGGTCAAGGATCTGAACGAAGTCATCATGCCCGGGATCACTCACTGGCAGTCCCCCAGCTGGTTCTCGTTCTTCCCCGCCAACAGCTCCGGCCCCTCCCTGCTCGGCGAGATGGTTGCCGCCGGGCTGGGGGTCCAGGGAATGCTCTGGTCCACGTCACCCGCGGCGACAGAGCTGGAGACGGTGGTTGTCGACTGGTTCGTCGACCTCCTCGAGCTCCCCCAGTCGTGGAAGACCACCGGCCCGGGCGGCGGCGTCATTCAGATGAGCGCCTCGGACTCGGCCCACGTGGCCATGGTCACCGCACGGGAACAGGCCCGGGAGAGGGCGCCGCTCGACCGCATGGTCGTCTACGCCTCCGATCAGACGCACTCGTCCGTCGAGAAGGGTGCCCGCATCGCCGGCTTCACCCACTTCCGGATAATCCCGTCGGACGACCAGTTTGCGATGGACTCATCGGCGTTCGAAGCCCAGGTGGAGGCAGACCGTGCAGAGGGCCTCGTCCCGGTGTTCGTGACCGTCACCGTCGGTACGACCGCAACAACAGCCGTGGACCCCATCCGGGACATTGCCACCATCGCCAAACGTGAGGACATGTGGGTGCACGTAGATGCTGCATACGGTGGCTCCCCGATGATCTGCCCCGAGTTCCGCCATTACCAGGACGGTATCGAGCTCGCAGACAGCTACACCTTCAACCCGCACAAGTGGATGTTCACCAACTTCGACTGCAACATGTACTACGTGGCAGACCGCAAGCCGTTGATCGATGCCATGAGCATCCTTCCCCCGTATCTGCGGAACGCGGCGACCCTGTCCGGCAAGGTCATCGACTACAGGGACTGGCATGTCCCGTTGGGAAGGCGATTCCGTTCGCTCAAGCTGTGGTTCGTGCTGCGCCATTACGGTGCCGAGGGCATTCGCTATCACATCCGGGAGCACATCGGATTGGCCGAGAACCTGGCAAAGCGACTCGAGGCGGATCCCCGCTTCGATCTGGTCGCACCCCATCCGTTTGCGCTGGTCGTCTTCCGGCACGTGGACGGGAACGAAGCAACCACCGAGCTGGCAACGAAGCTCAACGCCACCGGTGAGGTGGCGGTCTCACCGACGACGCTCGGCGATATGGCTGCGATCCGGGTCTCCATCGGACAGACCAACACCCATGCCGAGCATGTCGATGGCCTGTGGGCACTGATCGACGAGCTGGGTTGATGGAAGAGACCATCCAGGTGGCGGCGTTCAACACCGAGCTCGAAGCAGAGCTTGCCAAGGCGAGGCTGACCGAAGCTGGGATCGACTCATTCATCGCCGCCGACAACCTCGGTGGCACCTTCCCGATGATGCAGATGATCACCGGCGGGTTCAAAGTGCGAGTACGGGTTGCGGATGAGGCGCGGGCACAGGAGATCCTCGCCGAGCAATACGAGCCCATCGAGTCACGTCCGCCCGCAGCCCTGTCGCGTTTCGGTCGCAGTGCCCGGGCCCTCGCATCGCCCCGAGCGGCTCGGATCAGGGTCGCCGTTTACATCGTGCTCACCCTCTTGGCCGTCCTGGCCGTCATCATCAGCACCACCCGGGGAACGCTCTGACCTGCGTCCCGGGGCCGGCCGACATCCGGCATCAACTTCAGCTCAGCCGCGTTCCCCGGAGGATTTCCAGGAATTCACGCATCATGGAAGCGGTCGCTCCCCACAGAACCCCTTCGTCGAACTCATAGGACCACATCTCGTGACCAAACCAGCGTGAACGCCGCCAACGGTTCTCGTCGAGCATGTCGAGCACGGTCGGCTCGATCACAGCATCGACCTCCTGACGCTCTAACACCCATCGGTTGGGGCGGGCCACCTTGGCAACGACGGGCACGATGAGATTGTTGCGGTTTCGGGTCGTGGTTGGCGTGAGACCCCCAACGACGTGGACACCGTCGGGTGGCAGCCCGATCTCCTCATGTGCCTCCCTGATGGCGGTCTGCTCTGGAGTCTCCCCCACCTCGAGACCGCCGCCGGGGAAGACCACATCGCCCGGGTGAGTGCGCATGTGCTCGGCTCGCTTGGTCAGGATGACTCGCACCGCCTGAACCTCGTCGCGATAGAGCGGCACCAGGACGGCTGACCTAGCGCTGGCCGGGTGTTGGACTGGTTTCAATGCCCCAAGACGGGTCCATACGTCAAGCACAAGCGCACCTTACGCGAGATGCGGATAAGCTTTGCCGATGGCACAGATGCTTGGCCATGAACCGCGCTTCTCACCGCATCTCGTCCTTCGCCCTTTCCGGCGTAAGGACGTCCCTGCGATGCACGAGGCGGTTCGGGCATCCCTACCCGAATTATCAGAATATCTGCCCTGGGCAGTGAACTATCAGCGGTCGGTCACCGCCCAGTTCGTCAAGGATTCCATCGGTTCTTGGGCAAGCGGGAGAGCATATGACTTTGCGCTGCGAACGCTCGGCGACGATGAGACGCATATCGGCAACGTGTCTGTGTGGTTTGTCTCCCGTGCCAATGCCGTCGGCGAGGTCGGCTATTGGATTCGCAGCGACATGGCCGGTCAGGGCATCGGGACGGAAGCGACCGCCCGAATCCTCCAGGTGGCTTTCGAAGAACTCGAGCTGCATCGCGTCACCGCCCGCATCGCAATCGGGAACGTGGCCTCGGAGCGCATCGTCCAGAAGCTCGGATTCCTCAAGGAAGGAACCCTCCGGGACGAAGTGCGGGTCGGTCGCCGCTGGCTCGATCATTCGGTATGGGGCCTGCTGGAGAGAGAGTGGCGCTATGAACGGCACCGCTATGAGGACGAGGCCTGGGTGTAGATCCCACTGATAGCCCCGCTCGTGTGCCATCCTGACGGGAACCTGAGGCCGCTCCCAGAGCGTTCCACGTAGGCGAAGAAGGTTAGGGTTCCTGGGATATGGATCAACGGACATTACAGATGATCCAGCGCGGTTGGTCGCGGCCGTCAGCGTGGTGTTGACCCTCATCGTGATCACGTCGTTCCGTGGTCTGTTGGAGCCTCCCGGTGAGACAATTCCCCGCCCTACTACGACCACTGATGCGTCTGCGGCGGGAAGC
>CAWJPT010000024.1:0-302736 GCA_963844835.1 uncultured bacterium
CACCGTGGAGGGGCCACCGAGCGCAGTCTCCCTTGGAAACTGCGGACGTGCCGCTCAAAGCGGCACGCAGATATTGTGTATGACATGGCAACAGAGACCATGCAGCCCGGGGACCGCATCCCTCTGTCCTGGGACGAATACGAAGCACTCGGCTACGACGTCCGCGGCGAGCCGAGCTCACCGTCACAGAACCCGTCCTGATGTGGGTCGGTGCCGACCCCATTGCCGACTTCATCGGAGCCGCCGAGACGTATCGTGCCTGCCGTGCCGGTGGCATCACGCCCCGGCGCCTCATCGACTGCATCATCGCTATACGCACCGGAGCCGAACTCCTCGCCGCCGACCAGGACTTTGCCGACATGGCTCGCATCTTGCCGCTGCGGCTGGTGCGGGCCCGAACCAGCGGGGGTAGGACCAGCCTCCCGCAAACGGCCGCGCGGTAGCGGCGGTCTGTGGCCCTCGTGGTGTTGGCGCCGGAGGGACACGACAACATCACTGAGCGCTGCCGTTCGTCGGGGCACTTGCGGGACATGGCGCCGGTGTGGTTTCGGTCCGCCGGGTAGCCTGCGATGGCAGCAAGGGAGAAGAACCTATGCGACCGCTCCGATACTCGATCAACGTCACCCTCGACGGCTGCTGCGATCACCGGGTAGGTAACCCGGACGAGGAGTCGCATCGCTATTGGGCCGCCAGCCTGGAACGGGCCGATGCCCTGCTCTTCGGCCGGGTTACCTACGAGATGATGGAGGCGGCGTGGAGGCGGCCGGCGACGGGAACATGGCCGGACTGGATGGATAAGGGGATATCCCCTTCGCCGAGACGATCGACAGCGCAAAGAAGTACGTCGTGTCGGGAACCCTCGACCGGGTCGATTGGAACGCGGAGCTTGTGCAGGGCGACCTGGGGAAAGCCGTTCAGCAGCTCAAGCAGGAGCCAGGCAGAGGCCTGTTCGTGGGGGGCGTTACCCTCCCGCTGGCCTTGGCGGATCTGGGATTGATCGACGAGTACGAGTTCGTCGTGCATCCCGTCGTTGCCGGCCACGGGCCGACGTTGCTCGCCGGTCTGAGCGAGCGGATCGAGCTGAAGCTCGTGGATCGCCAGGAGTTCCGGTCGGGGGCGGTCGCTCTGCGTTACGAGCCCAGTCGAGTCACGACATGAAGGTCGGCTGCCCTTAGTCACTCGCATCGGTTACCTCGCCTGGTATGACCAGAGTTATACTCGATTCCGTGAAGACCGCCATCTCGCTGCCCGATGATCTGTTCCGGCGTGCCGACGACCTGGCGCAGCGGCTCGGGATTCCCCGAAGCCAACTGTACGCCCGCGCCCTCTCAAAATACGTCGAGGATCACGCCCCGTCTCACGTCACCGCAGCCCTCGATGAGGTATACGAAGGAATGGATTCCTCCCTCGACCGGGACCTGGCCGCAGCGCAGAGACTCGCCGTTGCCGGGGACGACTGGTGATCCGGCGCGGAGAGATCTACTGGGCAGATCTCGGAGATCCCACCGGCTCGACCCCGGCAAAACGCCGACCGGTCCTCGTGGTACAAGCCGACTCGTTCAACGCCAGCCGCATCAACACGATCGTTGCCGCCGTGATCACGTCGAACCAACGTCTGGCCGCGGCACCGGGCAACGTAGCGCTCTCCAAGCGAGCGTCCCGGCTCCCGAAAGACTCAGTCGTCAACGTGTCGCAGATCATCACCCTCGACAGACGGACCCTGGCACAGAAGGTCTCTGTCCTTGGCGCCGAGACCATGTCCGAGGTCGCTGCCGGGCTACGGCTGGTGCTGGAGCTGTAGGAGCCCGTTCGCCAACGATGCGGTTTGTTGCGAACGGATTGTCACGCAGATCGAGCTGCCAACGCCAACGCGACGTGGACGATCTGCACCGCTTCCTCCGGTTCCCCCGGTTCGGCCATCTGATGTCCCAGCTCCGTGTTCCACTCGGCACGTGTCGGCCTGCGGACGGAAGCGAAGTCATCCAGCGACACACCTCTTCCGGTGGCGTGGCGATAGCGCGCCACCGCCTGGGCGGTGATCGCACCCCGACCGGCCAGATTGGCAAGGTCCATCAGATCGCGTGGCGCCCACCTTTCCGTATAGGCGTTCAACTTCATCGCGACGAATCCGTCGCGTACCGGCAGATTCATGACAACATGATCCGGAAGACACGAGTAGCGGAGTTCGACGGGCCGCTGTTCCCAGCCCCAACGCCGATCGTCACGATCGAACCGCACCAGTTGCAGCTGGACCGAGGTACCCAGCGCCGTCACGTCGTATGTCCGCATCGAGGTGCGACGAGACCTCAGCTCCCAGGTCGTGTCGCCCACATGGCGAAGCAGCGGACGACGGAGCACCGCGCCAACATCGACAGAGACGTCATCCACCATCAGATCGATGTCCTCAGAGAGACGGCCGCCGGCGACATGGCTCCGATTCAGCGCCGTCCCGCCGTAGAACCGGCAAGGGAAGCCCGTCTCCGCAATGGCGGCGAGCAGATGCGAGATCATGTGATCTTTCTCGATCTGGCTCGGCGCCACACCCCATCGTCCGGCCTGGTCGGCAACCTCGTCCGGGGTGATCATTCGACGACCCCGAAATCAGCGGCCGGCCTGGTGCCCCTCGGACGCAACCCGAGCGACGAAACGGGCTTGCGGGACCGCGGCAAAGAAGGCGGATCGACGACCGCCGATGCGATCCATGCCAGCCGGGCTGCCGCCGAGTGCTTCCGCTGGCGCGTGGTGAGATCGGCTACTACATCCCAGTCGAGGTGCTCGGCGAGGACGGTCAGAGTCTCAACCGCCATTGCCGGACTAACCCCGCCGCGACCCGGCCGGTGGGCGATATCCAGTGCGGTCTGCTCGGCAGTCGTGGCGAACCCCCGGACCAGATCTGTGTCCACGACCTGGACCTCGAGCCTTCCCACATCGCGCATCACAAAGGTGATCGGGCCAACCGGGGTTTGTCGAGCCGGACGCTGTTTGGGCACGCCCACGACGGCACCAGCCATGGCGCGGGGCACCCATCCCAGGACTCGAGCGGCCGACACGCCCATCAACGCCACCGCGTCTGTCGAGTAGTCGGCAATTGCCATGCCGAGAGCAACGCCTTCGATCGTGGGACGCCAGGCCGCCGATCGCCGCTCCTCCGGCACTACCGCGTAATAGCCATGAGAGAGCCGCAGCAGCACGCCGGCATCGGCCAGCCGGGCAAACTCCTTGCTGGGCTCGGCGTACAGCCCGGCGGCATCCTGGGGCCGCAACACCCGATTCCCGTGCGCCAGCAAACTCAAGATCATGCACTTACTATAACAGAACATACCTCGTTGGTATGTTTTATAGTGATAAGTGCGGGACACAAGTCCGGCTCATCGGGATCGTCTACTGAGGCCCTCACCCCCTTCGCTTCGCTCGGGACCTCTCCCAAAGGGAGAGGAACCTCCGGCGCATCCGCTTCTCTCAATGGTTCACCCTCCCTTTGGGAGGGTCGGCCGCCCGCAGGGCTGGCCGGGGAGGGCATGTCCAGACCACCCAGGGTCAGCCGCCGGCCTCGCGCGCTACTGGATCATCGACCCTCGAGAACCCGAGATCACCGTGTACGGCCTGGCTGACTCGATGTTTGTCGAGCAGGCAATCCACTGCCCGGGGTCCGAGGTCACACTCGACGCAGGCCCGGCCGAAGTCACCCTCGACCCGGCACAGCTCCTCACCTGAGCGGCCGACGAACTGTCGCAGCTCCGCGGTAATCTGACGCCACCCATGAAGTTCGGACCCGACGACGAAGACGCCTTCTACCGCACCCGTGACGACCTGGTCGCCGCGTTCGAGGCGACGATCCAACAGGAGTACGGGTGGGTCGCCTCCCAGGTGCTCGACTTCAAGTGGGGCTACCTCGACGGCGACCTCGCCGGCTGGAGCACCGAAGACGTCGACGAGATCCTGCTCGGGCTGTATCCCGCCAAGGTCACGGTCGACCCCGAGGACATCGATGCCGCGGGATTGAATCAACGCTCACTATCGAGGTTCCGGTCGGGTCGAACCTCTGACATATTCTGCTCGACCAGGGCTGCAGGGTTGCCTCGGGTCGCTGCTGCGGAATCTGTTCCAAGCGGCAGCACTGTCGCAAAGATGTTGCCCTGATCCGTGTATGTGGTCGCCGCTGTACCGATGACGGACATTCGGAAGGTGTACGTCCCCGGAGTCAGTGCATAGAGTGCCTGCGTCACACAGGTTGGGAAGGGATTCTCGTATCCGCTGACAGTGGGATAGCGCCATGAACCCCCTTGTGCATAGTTGTAATCGTTCCCAGACGTAATTCCGCACCCGATGATGTCCAATGCAGAGACATCATCGGAGCCATACGAGGCCTGGGCCGAAACTGTCACGAACGCCAGGTCGGTGAGTTCAACTTCCACCTCAAGAGGGAAACCATCGCCGTAATAGGCAGTATTTATATAGGCCCCCGCAACATAACCCGGGCCGCCTTGGGAACCTTGTTCTCCCTTGAGTTCGGCCGCGGTGAGTCCGCCAACCGTGGCTGCGTCAACGACTTGACTCACTGCCAGGCGATGCATGAACGCAGCCATCTGCTCTCGCGTAACGTTTGCGCTGGGGCAGAAGAGGTCGTTCACTGGCGGATTGCAGCCTTTGGTGATTCCCGCGGCGGCGAGCCAGTCGATATCGGCCGCGAAGCCATTGCTCTCCGGTACGTCGCTGAATCCCGACGCGGCAATCGACATAGCTGGAACAAGTAATACCAGCAGCAACACCAACGACGGCAGGATCGTCGTCCACTTAGATTTACTCATCGTTAGAGTCCCCTCTGTAACTTGCACTAGCGCACGATAGATTCACCATATTGTGCTGCTAATCGACCCGTCAATTCGAAAAAAGCTCGCCTAGTCCAGCGGTCGTCTTTACCGGCGATCTGGTGACAACCCGGGATCGTCAATGCGGGGTTGTCGATCCATAGCCGCTCCTCCTCGCTCGAAGAGCTCAGTCGGCTGCGCGTCGAAAGGGGGGCTGACCGATACCGAGCCATGCCTTTGGTGGACAGGCTGAAGCCCGAAGCAGTAGGGCCCGCGGTGGCATCACCCGCTGAGTCAATGCCCAGACCACGGATCAAACGCCGGTGCTCCCCGCCATTCGTCGAACGAGCCTCGGTTCGCGAGCTATCAGCGTTCCGTGGCGACTTTGGCTAGCCGCGCACCGAGTCCTGATGCCCTCTGCACCGAGCGCTCCACCGCAGAACGGACCACGTCTTCGGTGCCGATGATGTTGACCCGGGTTCTTGCTCTGGTCACTGCTGTGTACAGGAGCTCCCGGGTGAGTAGGCGGGACTCCTCGCCGGGGAGTACCACCGCTACCTCGTCGAATTGGGAGCCCTGGCTCTTGTGGATCGTCATGGCATGCACCGTCGTGTGCTCGCCCAGGTGGCTGGGTGGCAGCTCCCGGCCGCCGGCGCGGTCGAACAGCACCCGCATACCGTCCGCCGTCTCGACACAGACGCCGATGTCGCCGTTCCACAGATCCTGGGTGTAGTCGTTCTTGGTGATCATCACCGGTCTCCCCGGATACCAGTCGCTCCCCCAGCGCAAACCGGTGAAACGCTCGTCCAGGGCACGTTCGATCTCCCGGCCCCAGCCGGAGACACCTTGCGGGCCGTTGCGGCGGGCACACAACACGGCGAGTTCCTGCAGCGCTGCCAGGGATCCGGGGCCGTCGCCGGCGCCAGCCAGTTCCACCAGGCGTATCCGCTGCTCCAGGAGGCGGGACCAGATCTGGTCGAACTCCCTGGACCGGCGATCCTCGGCCCAGGTGACGTGATCGCTGCCTGCCCGCAACAGCTCCATCGCTTCATCAGCGTTGCCATCGCGCACCGCTGTGGCGAAGTCGGCGATGGCGCTGTCCTCCTCGAAGCGGTGGCCGCGGTCGAGCACAACCACGTGGTTGGCGATGGGTGCCTCGGTCTCCCGGCCGGCGCTCACTATGTCCGCCAGCACGGTGCCTGCCTCGATCGACTCCAGCTGGTCGGGGTCGCCCACCAGGACGACCGTGGCCTCGTCTCGCACCGCCGCCAGGAGCTTGGCGGCCATCGGCAGCGAGACCATCGACATCTCGTCGACTATCACCAGGTCGTGAGGGAGACGATTTCGCTCGTTGTGGGCGAAGCGGGCCCGGTCCCAGGTCCAGCCGAGGAGACGGTGGATGGTGCTTGGCACCACGGTTGCCAGGCGCTCGGCGATGCGGCTTCGTCGGCGATTCCTGGGCCATTGCGTCCAGCGCTTCGCCGAGGCGGGCGGCGGCTTTGCCGGTGGGGGCGGCTACCGCGACTGTGGGGAACTCCTCGCCCGCCGCCAACGCGGCGAGGAGCGCGGCGATGGTGTGGGTTTTGCCGGTGCCGGGGCCTCCTGCGATAACTGCCACACGGGTGGTGAGGGCGAGAAGCGCCGCCTCGTGCTGGCGGGTGCCCGGGGCGAGGAGATTTGCGAGCATCTCCAGGGAGATCTGGCCGCTCTCCCTCCCCGGGTGCATCTGAGATGCACCCGACCCTCCCGCTGGGAGGGTGAAAGAAGCGGCAGGGCGCTCATCTGAACCGGGCCGCTCTCCCTCCCCGGGTGCATCTCAGATGCACCCGACCCTCCCGCTGGGAGGGTGAAAGAAACCGCAGGGAGGTCGTCCGAATCTGGGCCGCTCTCCCTCCCCGATTCCCCCGCTGGGGAGGGTGAAAGAAGCGGTGGGGCGATCGTCTGAATCCGGGCCGCTCTCCCTCCCCGGGTGCATCTCAGATGCACCCGACCCTCCCGCTGGGGGGGTGAAAGAAGCGGTGGGGCGGTCGTCTGAATCTGGGCCGCTCTCCCTCCCCGGGTGCATCTGAGATGCACCCGACCCTCCCGCTGGGAGGGTGAAGAGACGCATCGGCTCACTCGCTGGGGGGACGGAAGAAGCGGCGTCGCCTCCTCTCCCGGAGGGAGTGGAGAGGCGGGACAACAGGAGGCTCGCTACTTGCTGTTCGTAGTGGTGGTAGCGGGACAGGTATAGGCGGCCTTGTTCGTAGACCAATGGGGGGTCGGGGTTGGTTACCAGGGGGCTTGCCTTCACTGCCTCTGCCCAGGTGTCGGTTTCTGGCCAGGGCAATTGCTCGATCTCTTCTGGGTCCTGGCCGTCTACTACTACCGCGTCTCTGACTGTGTCGAGGCGGATACATACGTGGCCGTATCTGGTGCCGCGGACTGCCAACGCTGCGGCCAGGAGCACACGGTCGTCGGTCTCGCCCAACAGGCGGGCGATGGTTTGGGCGGCCTTGACGTCCAGCGGGTTGAGGACCCCTGCGTCGTTGAAGGCCGCCAGCAGGCCGTCTGCGGCTACTACCAGCCAGGGGCGTTCTGTTGCCAGGGTGATGCGGGGCGTCATCGGGCGTCTCCTGCGAACAGGCGGCTGAGGGCCACGATCATCTCTGGCGGTGGGGTCCAGCGGGCTACGCCACAGCGTTCGCCGTCTACCACCGGCGCATCCTGGCCGGCCATACCGCGGACGAACAGATACATGGCACCACCCAGGTGGCGGGCCGGGTCGTAGCCGGCGAGACGCCACTGCAGGTAGCGGTGCAGGGCCACCTGATAGAGGGTGGCCTGGAGCACGTAGTTGCCGTCGATCATGGCCGTGGTCAGCTGGTGCGGGCCGTAGTCGGGTGCGGCCGGGGCATCGCCTCGCGTCGGGAGGGCGTTGGTCTTGTAGTCCATGACCACGTAGCGCTCGCCGTCCGTGCCGGCCATCACTGCGGTGAGGTCGATGGCGCCGGTGAGGAAGCCACGGAACCGGGTCTGCGGCATGGTGTGCAGGGTCTCGGCGTAGCGGCGGAACGGGTCGGCGGGGTCGAGGTGCTGCAGCATCACATCGCCGATGTCCCGCAGCGACACCGTGCCCCGGTCGGTGCGGACCGGCAGCTCGAAGGTCAGCTCGTCGAACACCCGGTGCGCATCGAGGTCCCGCAACCGGGGCGACGCCGGATCGGGGCCGAGCGGGGTCTCCATCGCCGCCAGCACCGCAGCCGTCAGCGTGTCGAGGTCGATGTCCCAGGCGGCCAGCCGCAACGCCTCCTCCGCCGTTTCCCGGATCGCCGCCTCCAGGTCCGGGGCGTCGAACGGCACCTTCTCGAAGATGTGGTGCACGAGGGTGCCGAAGCGGGCGCCACGGGGCAGCTCCGCCATCGGCAACGACGACTCCCCGACGACGGGCTCTTCCTCCGGTTCGACGGCGAAGTCGGACTCGTCCGCCTTGGTGGGCTCTGCAGTGTCGGTGGCGGCCCCGATCGGATGCTCCGGCGACAGCGACGAGAACGACGCCCGGCGCCAGTCGTAGTCGAGGCGGCGATCGAGCCGGGCCCGCTCCAGCCGCTGCGGCTCCGGCGCCTCCGGGCGGTACTGGGTGGTGGGCGGGCGATCGTTCACCGTCACCACCCCGATGTTGCCGCCTGCCGAATCAACCAGCCCTTCGAGGGTGCGGTCGTCGCCGGTGAGCAACTCGTGCAGCTTCGAGTTCGGCGTGTTGTCGGTGTTCTCCACCCACCAGGCCACCAGGTGATGCTCGGCCCTGGTCAACGCCACATACAACAGCCGGGCCTCCTCCCCGGCATCCTCGGCCGAAGCCCGCTGCACATGGTCGGCGAAGCCGGGGGCACCCTTGCCGCCGACGTCGATGAGCCGCTCCCTGGCGTCACCGACGGCGGCAGGCTCGTCGGAGTGGAACACCGGGATGGGATAACGCCGGGATGGGGCGTCCCACCCGTACGGCACCATCACCACCGGCCACTGCAAGCCCTTGGCGGCGTGGACGGTCTGCACCTGCACCGCATCGGCGTCGGTCTCCAGGCGACGCTGCCGGGACTCGGCCTCCTCGGCGCCGGTCTGCTCCCGCCGGGCCGCCTCGGCCATCGCCGTCTCCAGCCACCCCACCAGCGACCCGACTCGGCGCCGCCGCCACACCGCATGCAACTCCTCGGCGATGTGGGTGAGGTCGGTCATGATCCGCTCCCCGTCCGGCACGGTCAGCACCCGTGCCGACAGCCCGCAGAACCGGTCGACGGCTGCCAACAGCGCCGGGATCCCGTCGTTGTATAGAAGCTCCCGCCACTGCTGCATCCGGCGTTGCAGCTCCAGCGCCTCGTCGTCGGTGAGGGCGGCGATCTGCTGCGGCGTGTACCCGACGAGCAGCGAGCTGGCCGCCAGCTTGACCCGGTCCATCCGCTCGGCGGCTTCGACCCCGTGCAGGAAGCGTCGCCACTCCTCGGCGGCGGCCGAGGCGAGCACTCCCCCGGTGCGGGCCGCCACCGACGGCACCGCACGCCGGGTCAGCTCGCCACGCACCATGTCCACCTGGCGACGGGTGCGGCACAGCACCGCAATGTCGTCGGGACGCAGCGGCCGCGGCCCGTCGGGGCCGGTGATGGTCACCCCCGAGGTGAGCAGACGGACGATCTCGGCGGCGACATCGGCGGCCACCATCTGGCGGGCGTCGTCTATGTAGAAGACGCCCTTCCTCGCTTTGTTGATGGGGATGCCGGTGCCGAAGCGACGGATCGACAGCGGTGCTGCGATGCCGGTGATGCGGGCCTGCTCGTGGCCAGGGGCCGGCTGCACCGGGAGGTAGCGGATCCGGTCGTCGCCAAAGCTGGCCGCATCGAACAACACATCGAGGCCGACCAGCAGCCCGCCGTCGCTGCGCCAGTTGGTCCGCAACGTCCGCAGCGAATCGGCACCATCGAGGGCGGCCAGATATGACTCGATGTCGGCGCCACGGAAGCTGTAGATCGACTGCTTCGGGTCGCCGATCACCACCAGCCTCGAATCATCGAAGATGGCACGGATCACCTGCCACTGGATGGGGTCGGTGTCCTGCGACTCGTCGACAAGCGCCACCGCATAGCGGCGCATCAACACCTCACGGGCGGCAGCACCCACCTCCGGGTCGCGCAAGGTGTCCCGCACCTCGAGCAGCCCATCGTCGTAAGTCACCTGCCCCTGAGCCTGCATCCGGCGGTGCACCTCGGAGCGCATGGCGTGTGCCAGCTCCACCCGGGCCCTGGCCTCACCGTCGACGTCGGCCGGGTCGGGGACGATGCGGGCATCCGGTGTGCCGATGACGGCGCGGGCGACACCCACCACGTCACTGAACCTGGGGGGCTGCTCGCTGCTGTTTGCGGCGTACCGGCCGACGATCAGGTCGCTTGCGGTCTGGGTCAACAGCGCCTCGTCAGGCTCCCCCGGCTCCAGATCGGGCGACAGACGGGCCCGCAACCCGAGCTGGCCGAGCAGCCGCTGGGCGAACCCGTGGATGGTGAAGATCTGCGCCCGGTCGAAGTGGGTCAGCGCCGGCGCGAGACGGGTGGCGTAGAGGGCACGGGTGGCGGGCATCGGTCGGCGAGGAGGACTGCGAGGTGTTCGTCCAGAATGGAGGTATCGCCGGGCCGCTCTCCCTCCCCGCCCGAATCTTGCGATCCGGGCGACCCTCCCGCTGGGAGGGTGAAAGAATGGGCCGCCGACTCACCACCATCCATTCTTCGTCCTCCCTCGAGGGAGGACGCGGAGCGAAGCGACGCAGGAGGGTGGACGCCACCGCTGTCCGAAAACCGCTCTCCCTCCCCGCCCGAATCTTGCGATCCGGGCGACCCTCCCGCTGGGAGGGTGAATAGACACGAGGGCACGTAACGTCATGAGGATTCGGTCGCGGACCCTGGCTCGTAGTTCGGCGGTGGCGGCTCTGGTGAAGGTGACTACCAGGATCTCTTCGAGAGGGACGTCTTCTTCTGCGATGAGGCGGGTAACCAGGGCGGAGATGGCGAATGTCTTGCCGGTGCCGGCGCTGGCTTCGATGACGGTGCGGCCTTCGCTGAGTGGCTCACGGGGGTCGAATTCGGAGAAGGCGGTCATATGCTCTGCTCCCGCATCAACGGAATGATCGGGCCCCAGAGCCTGGCGCAATAGTCCTCGAAGTCGGTGGCGAGCAGCTCCCGTAACGACAGGACACCCCCGAACAGCGTCTGGTAGGCCGGGTCCTGCGCCTCCGGGTCGAATCGATCGGTCTCCCAGACCTTTATCGCTTCGCCAAAGGCCTTGCGCCGATCGGAGCCGATGTTGCGCTGCCAGGCATAGGCGGTCTGACACGGGAGCGGTAGCGGCGCCCGCATACCTTCGACATACAACGCAACCAGCTCAGCCAGTAACTCCAGAGACCGTCGCCGACGCTGATCGGGATCGCCACCCACCGGGCCGATCGTCACCGCGAGGTGCCCCGAGCCACGTCTCCCGAGCAGGAACGACTCCCACGCAACCTCGGGCTCCAACGCGCTCAGGAACACGAGCTCGACAAAAGCCCGCAGCCGGTGCTTGCCCTTGATGGTGGATGCCGTAACCCGGGCCAGGTGTGCTTGATCCGGGTCACCCAGGACGCTGCCCGCCACCGTCACCCCGCCGATCGGGAGACTCCCCTGATAAGTACGCATCTGTTGCCGGTCGTAGGAACGATCCCGCGCTCCTTCCCACAGTGCGCTTGCCGCCGAGACGGCATCGGCAAGGTCATCGTCGCCGAGCGCCCCCGGCGGCAGAGTGTCGCCGACCCGTTGCCGGAGCTGAAGGGCATCGAGCGAGTACCCGTCGACCAGGCCGTCCAGCACCCTCTCCTTCACCTTCCACTTGCTGAGTGCGTCGAGGTCGGCGGGCAGAGTGTCGTCGGGCTCCTCGCCGGCCTTTGGCACCACGAAGCCCGCCCGGGTCTGGAGGAAACGTTGCGCCGGGTGTTGCAGGAACTTGATCAGGTCGTCGAGGTCGATGGTCTCGATAGGCTCGGGTTCGGGCCAGCCCGCCTCAACAAGCGAAGTCGTCGGGCCGGTGGCGATCGCACCGGCTCCGGCGAAGGCGGCGGCATCGAAACCGAACGGCCCCGGCACACCGAGGGCGCCGGGGGTGAAGTTGGCGGCGCTGAAAGACTGGAGCGGATGTTGGGTGACGATCGCCGACATCGCATCGGCTCCGACCATGTCGGTGAGCGTGTCGCGTAGTTCGGCGATCGGCACCGCCGGGGGCAGTTCGCTGTTGGTGAGCTCGTCCCTTCCCGAATAGGTGACGACGAGGTGGTCGCCTGCCGCCATCAACGCATCGAGCAGCAGCTGGCGGTCCTCCGAGCTGCGGTCGAAGTCGCCCACCCGCTCGTCGCCGACCAGCAGATCGTCGCCGTCGGTGCGGCTGGAGCGGGGGAAGCGCTCGTCGTCCATGCCGAGCAGACACACCACCCGGTACGGCACCGAGCGCATCGGCACCAGCGTGCACACGGTGACGTCGCCGGTGCGGAAGTGCAGCGGGCTTGGCCGGGTCTCGGTCCAGCCGGCGATCGCCCGGCGGGCTTCGGCGAGGGTGAGCGTCGGGTCCGGTGTCGTCTCGGGGAAGGTCTCGCCGAGCAGCCGCTCCAGCTGGCCGTACTGCCACTCGTCTTCCCACGCCGGTTTCGCCAGCAGCCGCACACTGTCGGCAATCGCTTTCGCCCATTGCGACATCGGCAGCGACCCGTCGAGCAGGTCCCGGATGGCGATGATGCGGTCGATGAGGGCGGCCAGCAGCCCCACCGGGGTGGCATCCTGTCCCTCCACGCCATCGAGCGGGGCGGTGTTGTCGATCACGCGCACCGGGTCGTCGCTGTAGAAGACACCGGTCAGCGCCCGGTCGAGCCCACGGCTCCAGGTGCGATCGGGCAGGCGCCCGGCCCCCCACTGCTCCCGATGGTCGGCGTCGAGGCCCCAGCTGATGTTGCTGTCGTTGATGATGCCGGTGATGGCCGCTGCCGTGTCGAGATCGAACCCGAAGCGCCGCTGCACCACCGGACGGGTAACCAGCTCCCGGATGGCACCGGCCTCCATGCGGGAATCGGCGAGCTCGAGCACGGTGGCGGCGAACCGAACCAGCGGGTTGACCGCCGCCGGGGAGCGGTCGGCGATACGAAGCCGCAGATCGGGCATGCCATCGGTGTCGGTGTGGTCGCCTGTGGGGAAGGCCGCTTCGAGCAGCGGGGCGAACGTGCCGAGGTCGGGGGTCATGATGACGATGTCCCGCGGCTCGAGCGTCGGGTCATCGGCGAGCAGGTGCAGGATGACGTCCCTGGTGACCTCCACCTGACGCCGCGGCCCGTAGGTGACGTGGATCTGGATGGAGTGGTCGTCACCCGCGTCCGGTTCGAGCCGTGGCGGGCGGTTGCTGCGGATGTCATCCTGGATCCGGGCGAGCAGTGTGTTGGGGCCCGCCCTTTGGGCGTTGGTGGCTTCGCCGGTGAGCCCGGCATTGGCCAGCACCGTCTGCAGCTCACGGCTGTCTCTGCCCCAGGAGGCGAGCAGCGGATGCACCGGGGCGGCCGCGGTGGGGTCGTCGTCGCGAGCGACCGCCGCAAGGTCGCCGCCTGCGAGCGTCTGCCACAGCCCCGGCGATGGGTGCAGCACATACAGCGCCACCTCCCGTTGCTCTCCGAGTGCCCGGAGCACCTGGAGATCGAGCGGATCGGTGGCGGTGAGCCCGTATACGGCAAGCCGCTGGGGAAGGTCGAGTTCGATTGACCCGTTGCGGATAGGGTCGAGGCCTTCCGGTAGCAGTGCGGCGAGCGGCGGGATGCCGATCTCGTCCCGCACCGCCCGCCACAGGCGCGGCTGCCAGGAGTAGCCGGCTTCGATCGGTTCACCCGCAGGCCCGACGTCTTCAGCCATCTGCCCAGGCGCGGATCATCTCGGGACGGCGGCGGGCATATGTCGAGAACAGCCGGGCGACCTTGGTGGCGGCGCCGAGCCGGTTGGGCCCGGTCGGGCCATCGATGTAGCGCTGGATCAGCCGCAGCCACGGCTCGTCGACATGCCGGTCGATGGCGGTGAGCACGTGGGAAACCAGTGTGCCGGTCTGCCACGCCTCGGCGGATATCGCCAGCTCGGGAACGGCAGCCAGCACCTGCTGCACCAGATACCGCGGCGACGGGAACTCGACATTGGCGACGACCCCGTCGCCAATCCCTCGCTCGGCAAACCCGAGAGCGATCCGCTGGGTGAGCCACCGTTCGATACCCCGGGTCGGCACCGCAATCAGCTCCGGCGCGAACGGATCCTCGGGCGGGACGGCAAGCCGGTCGATGAGCAAATCGACGAGCGCGTCCGGATGCGGAGCTACATGAAGCTGTATCGGCATCGGGTCCCCCATCGTCGGCACCTCCGACGCGCATTGTGGCACCGACCGTCACGCCGCGAGGGGAACATCCAAGAATGTCACACCCGCTTGAGATGGTGCTGAAGGCGCACCGCCACGGAGGAGCCACTGAGCGCAGTTTCCTCGGGAAACTGCAACGTCCGCCTCCGGCGGCACGCGTATATCGTGTATGACATGGCTACCGAGACCATGCAACCCGGCGACCGCATCCCCATGTCCTGGGACGAATACGAAGCACTCGGCCCCGACGTCAACAGCGAGTACATCGACGGGGCACTCGTCATGAGCCCGTCGCCGACGCTAGACCACCAACGGATCGCCTATCGCATCCACAAACTCATCGAAGTCGCATTGCCGGAGCACGCCGAGGTAGTGGAGAATTGGGCTTGGAAGCCGGACAACGACGAATTCATCCCGGACGTAACGGTATTCGGCGTGTCCGACGAGCGAAAGCGCCTCACCGCGCTTCCCTATCTGGCAGTTGAGATGCTCTCGTCAGACGCAGCCCGGGACATTATCCGCAAGGCCGCCAAGTACGCCGCAGCAGGGCTCGAGCGCTACTGGATCATCGACCCCGACGGACCCGAGATCATCGTCTACAAGCTGGTCGACGGCATCCTGATCGAGCAGGGACGCCACGGCCCGGGCACCACCGTCACCCTCGACATCGGGCCCGCAGAGGTCACCTTCGATCCAGCCGCCCTGATGGACTGACAGGACCGGCGCCCCACGGCCCCGGCTCTGCTGTGGCAGGAACATCAACTCCCGACGTATCAAACCCTCGCCACCCTGCTCTTGTACCTCACGTAGACCTGAGGAGGGACATGCAGCGAGAACCACTTTGCCGGCCCGCACCGTAACCACACCAAGCTTGCGGGTGGAGAAGCTCGAGGCCGACATCGACAAGTCGCTGACCAAGACGATGAAGGACCGGCTGGGGCTGAAGAGCCAATCAGAAGCTGCCCGCCGATGTGCAGGCAACCATCAAGGCCGCCGCCGCCTCTGCCAGCCAGGCGTCCATCGAGGACACGATCGTGCGGGAAGCATCCGAGATCGCCACCGGAGCGGCGCGGGGATCGGTGCTCGACCGTTTCGACCTGAAAGTGGATGTAGCCCGGCGGGGCTCGACCACATCGCCGGGTCCAACGACGTCAAGAAGATCCTGGCCCGCCGCGCCGAGATGCTCGCCCTCAAGAAGCAGACTCTCGAAGCTGCCGGGTTCACCACCGAAGAGGCGATGGAGATCCTGCTCGCCGACATCGCCGCTCGCGGATAGCCGGTACTCATCATGGGCCTTCTTGGGGACATAGTCGACGCCGTCGGTGATGCAGCCGACGCGGTAGGCGACGTAGTCGAGGACGTGGTCGATGCGGCCGGTGACGTCATCGAAGACGTTGTCGATGCGATAGGCGACGTGGCAGAGGACATCATCGATGCGGTCGGCGATGTCGTCGATGCGGTTATCGACACCGTCGAAGATGTGGTCGAAGCGGTCGCCGATTTTGCACAGGATGCGGTTGACGCGCTCGGTGACCTTGCCGAAGACGCCGTCGACGCCGCAGGTGACGTCTTCGATGCGTTTGCCGAACTCGCCGAGGAAGCCTGGGACGGCGCCACCGACCTGGTCGATGCAGCCGTCAACGCCATTGCCGATGCCGCTGAAGAAGCCTGGGAGGCGATCTTCGCCGCAGCCGAAGACGCCTGGGAAGCCATCGAAGATGGTGCCGAAGCGGCATGGGAATGGCTCGAAGACACCGCCGAGGCTGTCTGGGAAGACCTCACCGCCGCCGCCGACTGGGCTATGGAAGCGGCCGCCGACGTGGTCGAATGGGTCGAGGAGAGGGCAGCAGCAGCATACGAATGGGCGCTGGAAGCCATCGACCGGGCTCTCGATTGGCTCGGCGACCTCGCCATGGGACTGCTCGAAGCGCTCGCCATGTTGGGCGGCTGCCTCGGTGGGATCCTCATCCACAACCTGGCCGAAGCCGACAACATCCTGTTCAATCTGGGCAAGCCGTTCCAGTCGCTGCCTCCCGATTTCCAGACGGAGATCCAGCCGATCTTCCCCAACGTCGACCTCACCAAGGTCGGGTTCATGGAGAACGCCGCCCTGTCCGGCAACCACTTCAGCGACGGCACCCTGGCGATGACCTTCATGGGGCCTGAGTTCGCCGGCTACACCCTCAGCTACGACATCTACGTGCGCGACGCATGGGACCCCACCGTCGACGACGACAAGGCACTGATGGTGCACGAGACCACCCACGTCGACCAGTACCGGCGCTTCCGGTTCGAGGATGCCTTTGCGTGCGCCTACGGCATGGGCTTCGTCCAATCCGGCTTCGACTACGCCACCAACCCCATCGAGGCCGAGGCATTTGCGGTAGAAGCCGCCTATGCAGCGACGCTGTAGGCCGCTTCCCACCAACAACTCAGTCGATGCGAGTCGTGTGCATCGATAGCAGCCCAGCAGAAACCCGCGGCACCGGAAGGCTGTCCAGATACAGCGCTTCGATGTAGCACGCCTCATCACCGCCGGGCAGACTCGCGTATCCGAATCTGTCACACCCTTGCGAGACGATGCTCCTGGGGCCACCGCATCGAAGGAAAGGGAGGTTTATCGTGTATGGCATGGCTACCGAGACGATGCAGCCAGGAGATCGCATCCCGATGTCCTGGGACGAATACGAAGCACTCGGATCCGAGATCCACGGCGAATACATCGACGGAGAGTTCGTGATGAGCCCGTCCCCTACCCAACGGCACCAGTCGATTGCTTATCGGCTCCACCGACTCATCGACGATGCCCTGCCCATCAGGGATTCGCGTGATAGAGGGCTGGGCATGGAAACCCGGAAGTGACGAATTCGTCCCCGACGTCACGGTCTACGACGGCACCGCCGAACAAACCCGGTACACCGGTACCCCGTATCTGGCAGTCGAAGTGCTCTCGTCCGACCGGGCCAGGCATATCGTCCGCAAGGCGGCCAAATACGCAGCCGCCGGGCTGGAGCGCTACTGGATCATTGACCCCGACGGGCCAGAGATTGTCGTCCACGCTCTGGTCGATGGCGTATTCGTCGAACGAGGCCGCCACCGCCCCGGCACCACGGTCACCCTCGATGTTGGCCCCGCAGAGGTCACCTTCGATCCTGCGGACCTGCTTGGCTAGAGACGGGCATCCACAGCCGGGGTCCCCCCGGCTAGATCGGGACGTTGCGACCGCGACTCGGTAGCTCGTCCTCGAATTCCGCAGCGGTCACGAAGTCGCATCCCGCCCGATGCAGGGCTTCGAGCACGGAAGACACCGCCGCGATCGCGTCCGCCCTGCTACTCCCATCCCTCGGGAACAGCTCGGCGATCAGGGGGAATCCAAGAAAGCCGTCGGCCTGGCCGCCATCAGGATTCGATCGGATCTCGACGTCGACCTTGCTGCCCTCGATATGGATGGCTCTGCGCCGCGCCGCAACGGCTTGCTGGACCTCTAGGACAACGCCGAGACTGCCACCCAGGCGGTTGATGAATACCTTTGCATAGTCACTCACCGGCTTCTCCCGATTGGATCTTCCCGGTCAGATCCGCATGCTCCATGGTGCGCTCCTTCGCCGACCCCGGATTGGGTGTGCCAAACGACTCGTCGAGCAGCCGATCGAACTGCGCCTCGTCGACGAGGATCGCCATGTCGATGTCGCTGCCCGCATGGGCGGTGCCCGACACCCGGCTTCCGTTGGGCCACCACCTCGCCTTCGATCTCATCTGCAACTCCCCGAACCGACGCGGCCATCTCGTCGAGATGGGTCGCCGTCACCCCCACGGGAGATCCGGCAGACGCCCAACCGGGTTCCCGATCGCACCTGTCTCATCGGCGATGCGGTCGAGCGTCCTCCGCAGCGCAGGCTCGGAGATCAACTCGCTCATCCTGGCGCCGAGGCGAACAATTAGGTTGTCGAGCTTGCCAGCAAGCCGTGCCAGGCGCTCGCCGAACTGGCCGGACCGTGCAGCCGCCGTCACCGAACCCCCGGTGAGAAACAGCGTCGCCACATCGGGAGCGATCCCACCAAGCCAACCGGCCGGGTTCTCCCGAAACGTCTCGATATCGACCATCTGATAGAGGAACTCGCCCGGCGACTCGAACAGCATCTGGAACGATGCCCCCACCCCGGACCAGTGCTCCTGCAACCCGTCCCGGTCGTACAGGCCCTGCAGGGTCAAGCCCCACACCCCGACCACCGATCCCCACGTTGCACCCCACGCCCCCGCGACAAAATCCCCCACCGGTCCCCAGCTGGAATGTTTCGGCCCCAACGACTTCTCGAACTCGCCGACTGCCGTCAACAACCCATCGAGATCGCCATTCTCGGCCACCGCCGCCATCACCGCGGTTTGATGCGACTCGTCCATGGCCGCCAACAGCAGCAGCGCCACCGGCAACGCATCGGGGTGAGCGTCGAGGTCGCCCGCCACCACCTCGACAAACGTCATCCTGTCGTAGAGTTCGGCGTCTCCGATGCTCCCGAGAAGGTCTTCTATCGAGCCAAGGCTTGTGGTCGCCTGCTGTCTGGCCAGCTGCCACTCCAGATATGCGATCTGGATGTCGATCTCCTGATACCGATCGGCGTACTCCCAATCCACGGTGCACCCGAAGTCCGATTCGAGCAGGAGCAGCTGTTGCTGCTGGCCCAGCTCCTCGATCAGCAGTTCGCCGATGCCGATCTCGAGCTCACGGCGACGCCGTGTCGTGTACTCCCAACTGGGGACTCCGGGCATCAGCCCGTCCAACTCCACCTGCAAACCACTGCGCCGGTCGGCCAACTCGGTTGCGGTGACGATGGCCAGCATGATCTGGAAGTCACGCACCCGCTGCCGATCCGCTCCCGCCGCAAGCAGACGCTCCAGTTCGGCACGTATCTCATCGAGGGTCATCGCCGGCACGCCGGGATCGGACGGATCGATGTCGAAGCCTGCCCATGAGTGGAGCATCATCGAAAGCGACGTCCTGCTGAGAGCCATCTCCTCGGCGTCACGGAATAGACCGGCACGACGGAACAGGTCGGCGGCATCCGAGACCATGAGATCGGCGATGCGGACCATGCCTTAAATCTTCGCAGGCACCGTCTCGCCGGCATGGCCCACCGTCTCCATCACCTGCCGGTAGCGGAATCGCAGGTCGTCTGAGACCCGGCGCGTCTCCTCACTCAGCCCCACCACCCCGTCGATGTCCATCCCAACCAGCACGCATCATCCCGTTCCGCTGTCAGTAATATATAACAGTGTTTAACATTGCTTGCAATACGTCAGTAGTCGGGAGAGTCAACGTCCGGGGAACCGCTACCGGCTCAAGGTGTCGGGATGGCGTCCAGGTAGGTTGGCTCGAAGTACAACGCATCGTCGCTACCGGCATCGCCTACGACAACCACCGCAATGTCCGGGGGCTCCTCCCCCGCCATGAAGATCGCCGTGTAGAACGGATACTCGGTTCCCTGGGTCACCTCGGCATCCAGGATCCACCCGTAGCCGGCGGCCTCCACCTCGTCGGTATCACAGCTGAAGCTGTCACTGTCGACAAGCCGCCCGCCTGCAATCACCGCAAAGTCGGGAGTCGCAAACGGGTCGGACACAACGCCGTCTTCAATAGCCGTCGGAGTGAGCGAGCCGACCAGGACTAGACAGCGGCCAAGCTCGTCGGTGTAGGGGCTGCGATCGACCTCGACCATCGTGGTGACGAAACCTTCCCACTCGTCGCCAAGCCACGAGGTGTATGTGAACCCGGTCGATGCACCCATGGGCAGCGCATCGGGGAACTCATCCGCAGCACCGCCTGGTGAACTGGGAGTCGGGATACTGTCCAGATAGTCGGGCCGGTAGTACAGAGCATCGTCGCCACCGGCATCGCCGAGGACGATCACATCCATGTCGGCAGGATCTTCGCCGGGCATGAAGAACTCGATATAGAACGGATAGGTGGTACCGGCGGTCACCTCGGCGTCGAGAATCCAGCCATAACCGGCCGCCTCTACCCCGTCGGTGTCGCACTCGAGGGAGTCGCTGTCGATGAGACGACCGTTGGCAATCACAGAGAAATCAGGCGCCGAGAATGGGCTCGACACCGTGCCGTCCACGATGAGGGTTGGCACGAGGGTGCCGACCAGCACGAAGCATCGCCCCGGGTCTTCGTTGTATACGCCGCGATCGACCTCGACGACACCTTCGAGGGAGCCCTCCCATTCCCCGCCGAGCCAGTCGGTGTATACAAACCCCGAAACGGACGCCTCACCCATGGGCAGCGGATCGGCGATCGTGCCTCGCTGCGGTGCCCGGGTGGTCGTTGTGGTTGGCGCAGCCGTCGTGGTTGTAGCGGTTTCCGGCGGGACGTGGTGTCTTCGCCGTCGTTGCGGCGCTCTCTGCAGATGCCACAGTCGTCGTGCTCGGTTCGAATGTGCCTCCGCCCAGTGTCTTGGTATCCCCCTCGCCGGTCCCGCCGCATGCTGTCGCGACCAGCGCAAGAACCACTGCTGCGTATCGAACTGTGCGAAGGCGCTTCATGTGACACCAGTCTGTTGCGGGACCCCCAATAGGTTCGGAATCCGGGCGACAAAGCTTGAGGGCACGGCGGTACCGGGTTGTCCGCTCGAAGCAGGCCCGATCCTTCAGCCGACGCCGGATGTGACCAGACCCGGCTGCTCGCCGGTCGACTCGTGCTCGTCTGGTGGGTCAACGGCAACTGGTCCACGACGGCGACGACGCCACAGAATCATCGATATTGCTGACGCAATCACAGCGGCAACCAGCGCCACCGTTGCCAGGACGTGGCCGTTCGACCTGAGCAGCACCGCTCCCCTCGGCTGCGATCGGGGAGCGACCACCCGACGGGTCCACCGCCCACGCACCAACTCGCATCACGATCGCAAAAGTGATCGCCGATACTGCGATGCGGATGGCGAGTGCCCGTAGCTGCCGCACCCGATCGGCGTTCAACGTCACCGCAGCGCCGCCGAACAGCAACAAGCCACCGATGCCTACCAGGACAACTTTGGTGAACAACCCCTTCACCTGCCGGGCGGTGCCACCCACCGTCAGCTGATCATCGGCAGACAACACGATCCCCGGCATGCTGTGAACCGCCGCCCTAACGGCATCGGCGTCGGATACCACCCCCCGTTCCTCTAATGCATCAGCTACCACCGGTGCCAGCGAATCAACCGCAGTCGACAGATCGACCCGGGTGACGGTGCCGGGCGGGGCGAGCGCCGCCGCTACCGCCTGGTCAACGACGTCGTCGATAGCCGACTGCATCTGGGGAGTGCCATCCACGGCGTCCACCACGGCCGCCACATCGCCGGGGTTCAGCTCCGCCGCAGCAGCAATCGCATCGCCAAGCCAATCACGCACACGATCGTTGACGATCTCGCTCTCGAGCACGGCCCTGGTGCTTGATTCGAGCGTCACCTGATCCCCCGCAACCGAACGGCCCCACAGGCCAATGAGGACGATGGACGTGAATATCCCAAACAGCCACAGCACCATCGAGAGCGAAAACGCTCTGGTACGAAGTGTCACCTTGCGGCGAGTTGAAGCAGAGATCATGACAGTCCGAAATCTCAAGAAGGAGGTTGTCAGGTCACCGGTGGCGAACACTTGGATTCTACTGGTAACCGGGACTAGCTCTCCGGCAGGTCGCGAACGGCCAAAGCAGACCGGATAAAAGGGAACATCCGACAAAGGCCGCGACGTTCTGCCGGTTTCGGACACATACGGGGTATGGAAACACATCTCGCCCCTGCCCGCTCGCAATTCGAACTGACCCAACGCGAGCGAGACCTGCTGCTTGCGTTGATCGCCCACCGCAGCCGTCGGGACGCCGCGGCCGCTCTCGGCTGCTCAGACCGTCATCTGCGCCGTCTCACCCGGACGCTGGTCGACCTGCTCGGTGTCCCCACCACCCATGCGGCCGTCGCAGTGGCGGTCGCCTCGGGAGCCTTGCCGGTGAGCCCTACCCGAGAGCCCGGTGCAGGAACGCGGCCATCTGGCCCCGGGTCACCGCATCGTGGGACAGAACATGGTCGTTGGCCGGCGGGTTGCATCCCCTCGTGACACCGGCTGCGGCCAGCCGCTCGATGTCGGCTTCGAAGATCGAGCCGTCGTCGTCGATGAACAGATCGCCGGCACCGGCGTCGGTGTAGCCGAGGGCCCGCACCAGGAACGCCGCCATCTGGCCCCGGGTCACCGGAGCGTTCGGGACAGAACATGTCGTTGGCCGGCGGGTTGCAGCCCCTGGTGATCCCGGCCGCAGCCAGCCTCTCGATGTCGGCCTCGAAGATCGAGCCGTCGTCGTCGGTGAACGGGTCGTCGAGCTGGCGGTCAGACCAAGGGCCCGCACCAGGAACGCCGCCATCTGGCCCCGGGTCACCGGATCATCAGGACAGAACATGTCGTTGGCCGGCGGGTTGCAGCCCCTGGTCAACCCTCGGCCGCCAGCCATTCGATATCCGCCTCGAAGACCGAGCCGTCATCATCGATGAACGTGTTCAGCGACCTGCGGCGTCGCCGTCGGCGACCAGGCCGACCACGGGCCCCAACCCGAATCGTTGTGGGCTCGTACCCGCACCCGGTAATCGTCACCGTTGACGAGACCTGTGAATATCCGGCTCAGAGACGTCCGCCGACGGCCACGTGCGCCGGGCCCCGCTCACATCCTCGAGCTCCAACTGCGTATGTGTCGACCGCTGAGCCGACCCACCGGCAGCGGCCCAGGCGACAGTCATCTGTCCATCGCCCGCCGATGACCGTCGGGACGCCAGGCGCAGACGGCACGGGCCCGGGAATGAAGTCCGGCGACCATGCCGACCACGCCCCCCAGCCTTCGCTGTTCCCGCCCGCACCCGGTAGCGGTAGGTATCGGCCTCGGACAATCCCGACGAGTTGAGCTCGTGCCGTGCCCGGGTGATAGGTGACGGTGCCGCCGCCGGTGGCGTTCTCCAGACCCACCTCGTAGCCGGTGACGGCCGCCCACCATCGTCGGCCGGCGCCGACCAGGCCGCGGTCGCCTCCCCAACCGCGGTGACGGTGATCGCCGGGTTGAGCGGAGCGCTCGGGGTCGAGATCGGGGTGAGGTTGTGAAGACCAGCCCGACCACACGCCGGGCCCGAAGCTGTTCTCGGCACGCACGCGGATGCGATAGGTGTCTCCGTTGACCAACCCCGTGATGTTCTTCGACAACGTGGTGCCGACGTCGAGGTAGCTGTTGGTGGAGGCAACCATGTCGTTGACCTCGAGCCGGTAGTTGCTGATCGCCGCTCCCCCGTTATCCCCGGGTGCCGTCCAGACGGCGCTGATCGAGGCGGGACCTGCTGTCGCCGTCGGGATGCCGGGTGCGGTTGGGTACGGTGCCAACGGTGAAGTCCTGTGACCATGCCGACCAGGGCCCGTCCCCGATGGCGTTGGTCGCCCGTCGCTGCGCCCGATAGGTGGTGCCGTTGTCCGAGCCCGGTCATCGTCTTCGACAACGTCACCCCGACATCGGTGACGGTGCTGCCGCCGACGTCCCGGTTCTCCACCTCGACGTCGTAGTTGAGGATCGGGGAGCCGCCGTCGCCGGCCGCGGTCCAGCTGAGCGTCGCCTGCTCGTCGCCGACGGCGACGCTGGGAACCCGGGTGCGGACGGGCAGTCGGTATCGGGGTCGGGGTCGGACGGTGATGGTGTATCCGGTAGGAGTCGCCCCGGTGACGGTGACGGTGAGACCCTCCAGGTGACGCTCTCACCCGGTTGGAGCACATGGCCGACCCCGCCGTGGCTGGGCGGCTGCTGGGTCTGGTCCGGTAGATACCGGGGCAGATCCCACCGCCGAAGACGCCGTCGTCGCAGTAGTAGTCCACCTCGTACACCTCGACCCCTTGCCACGCCGACGGGATCGGGTCGTAGGTCGAGGTGGTGCGCGCCCCAAGGACGTAGAAGCGGCCCGGTTGTGCGGTCTTGATCGCAAACAACTGCGTCCCGGCGACATTGTGCGGCCGGAGCGTCACCGCCTGGTAGCTGCCGTCGGCGATCACGACATCGTCGGTCGCCACCCAGCCCGACTGGAACCGGTTGTACGACAAGGTTGCGTACGGATCGGGCTCCGTCCAGCCGCCGGTGGTGCTGTTGCCGCTCATCAGGTCGAGCGGGTTGTCGTACTCGTCGCCGGTCCCCGAGTTCGAATGTGGCCACTGCAGCGTGTGGCCCAGCTCATGGGCGGTCACCGACGGGTAGTTGATTGCAGAGCCCTCCCCCACGACGGCATAGCGCTAGTTGGCCGGGAACGTGGAGCCGATCCAAGCACAGTCCGGGTCGGTCGAGATACAGATGATTCCCGGCGACGCAAATCCCCCGCCTGTGACCGAGTCGATGACGAGCAGACCCTCCGGGCTTCCCACAGGGCTATAGGTGCCGTTGAGGAATCCGTTGATGCTGCCGGGGTCGGTGGATTGGTGCCGCCTGCGGTGAACACCGGCTCGTAGACCCCACCCGAAATCGAGTCGTAGTAGTCGACGGTAGCTGCCTCTAGCGCGGCAATCGCCTGGGGCAGGGGTGGGTGACACTGCCGCACAGCCACACCTCCCAGTGGTCCTGGTCCATCGAGTACCGCTGCACGAACGGGGTCTTGGGAACCAGCCCGGTGGGGTCGTCGTCGAAGAGACCCTGAGTCGTGTCAACGGTGGTGTCAACGCCGCGGGTGTCGGCGACGACGGGGGCGTCCCAGTCGTCGGGCTCCAGCAGTGACCGTGGTGTCACGGCGGAAGCGGCCGGGGCGAACGCCGACATAACCAGGGAGACGGCCAGGGCCGCCAGTACCTTCTGTCGTATCTGCATTGTCCCCTTCTCACTACGCCCGGGCCCCATGGATATCGGCAGCGGGCGACGAAGGCTTGAACGAGAGCAGTTGGGGACGTGCCGGCTGCGCCGCCGACCGGTCCCGGGTCAGGCGACTACCACGGTCTTCAGGTTGACAAATTCCCTGATCCCGGCGTCGGCGAGCTCACGCCCGTACCCGGACTGCTTGATCCCTCCGAAAGGGAGCCGCGGATCGATGCGACCCCGGCGTTGACAAAGCAACTCCCCGCCTCGAGCCGGGTGGCGGCGATACGCCGCCCCCGATCGAGGTCCCGGGTGAACACCGCGGCACCGAGCCCGTAATCGCTGTCGTTGGCGGCGCGATGGCGGCTTCCTCGTCGGGGACAGGCGTCACCGCGGCGACCGGCCCGAACGTCTCTTCGTTGAAGATGGGCATGTCACGGGTCACCCCCTTGAGAATGGTCGCCGGATAGAAGGCTCCCGGCCCCGGTGGGACTTCGCCGCCCATGACCAGTTCGGCACCTGCCGCGATGCTCGCCGTGACCTGTCGGTGCAGGTCGTCACGCAGATCTACCCGTGCCTGTGGCCCGATGTCGGTGTCCTCGTCGAGCGGGTCGCCCATCTTGCGGGCCGACATAGCGGCCGCCAGCCTGGCGACAAACGGCTCGTACACACTGTCGACAACTATGAACCGCTTCGCTGCAATACAGCTCTGCCCACCGTTGATGAGCCGGCTGGCGGCACACACATCGGCGGCGAGATCGAGATCGGCATCGTCCAGAACCAGATAGGGGTCGCTGCCACCGAGCTCGAGCACCGTCTTCTTCAACAAAGAGCCCGCCCGTGGGGCTACAGCGGCTCCCGCCGCGCCCGACCCGGTGAGGGTCGCGGCAACCACCCGGGGATGCGCCAGCGCGTCGCCGACCTTGTCGGAGCCTATGACGAGCACCCGGAACAGACCTCGGGGATTCCGGCGTCCTCGATCGCTCTCCCGATGGCAAGCGCGGTGCCGGTGACATTCGATGCGTGTTTGAGCACACGCGTTGCCGGCCATCAGGGCAGGAGCCGAGAAGCGGAACACCTGCCAGAGCGGGAAGTTCCACGGCATGACGGCCAGGATCACTCCCAGCGGGCATAGGTGATGTAGCTGGCCGCCCGTTCGGTGGCGATCGTGTCGTCGCCAGGTATCGCTCTGCGTTCTCGGCATAGTGGCGGCACACCCAGGCGCACTTGTTCGCTTCCCCGCGACCTCCCTGACCGGTTTGCCCATCTCTAGAGCCATGATCTGCGCCAGTTCGTCGCGCGCTCCTCGAGAAGATCGGCCATTCGTATCAGACTGGCCGCACGTTCGGCGTAAGTGAGAGCTCCATTCGCGAAAACAGTTGTGTGCCTGCTCCGAAACGTGCGATCTCGTCGACGGTGTGCTCCTCGTAGGCGGCGACAAGCTCGCCGGTGGCCGGGTTGTAGGTCTCGATCACGTTCTCACTCCTTCACCTCACTCCCGCCTCACATAGGCACTTGCCGTCGCCTTCCCGGCCATGACGAACCAGATCGCCCGCACCGGCTCATCTCCCTCGTTGAATAGCCGGTGGGGTCGGGTCGAGTCGAAGGCGATCGAGTCGCCCGGGTGCAGCTCGTACTTCTGGAAGCCGATCTGGATGCTCAGAACACCCGAGATCACATAGCCGTACTCGTGGCCGTGATGGCGCATCAGCGACTCGTCGGGCGTCGACGCTCCTCCGACCTCATAGGTTGCGTGAAGAAAGTCAACAGTGTCTTCCGGGACAGGGTTGAGGTCTTCCCACCTCACCCCCGAGTCGAGGTCGATGACCCCACGATCCCGAGGGTGGACCAGGGGAGCGGTCGGATGCGACGGGTTCCGGGAGGCCGTCGCCATCGTGGTAGTCCTCGCCGCGGATCACCCTGTCCAGGGAGACGTCGAGCTCGGTGACGATGGCGTACAGCGTGCCAACCGAGGGTTTCGACTGACCGCTCTCGATCTGCGAGATCATGCTCGCCGATAGGCCGAGACGGCGGGCGAGCTCGCGCTGGCTCAGCCCGGCATTGATCCGTTCCTCCCGGAGCCGATCAGCGATTCCCTCGAGTCTCTCCTGCACCCTGGCGTCCCCATGTGCATCAGTCACAGCAACATCCAGCCGCCGTCAACGTAGAGATTGGTGCCGTTCATGGCGGGGTTCTCGAGCAAGAATTCCGTTGCCCCCACGATGTCGGCCATGGTGGCGAGCCGCCGGGTCGGCGTTCGCTCGATCACCGCATCGAGCGGCTTGTCCTTCCAGAAGGGGCTGTCGCCGACGATCCCCGGGTGGAGGGCGTTGAAGCGCACCGGCGCAAGTTCGATTGCCAGGGTTCGGATCAGGCTGCTGACACCGCCGTTGACGGTAGTCACCGTTGTCGATCCGGGGTAGGGACGGTCCTTGGCGCGACCGCCGAAGAGCACGAACGGAGCGTCATCGGTGAACCGTGAGATAAGGGTGTGGACCGTCTCGGTGTAGCCGACCAGCTTCATTGTCGTCAGGTACATGGCACCCGGGATGGTGTATTCCCTGATCGGGTTGTTGTCCCGGGCGATGGCGAGCAGCACCAGACGGGACACCGGTCCGATGCCGGCGAGGGCAGATGAAATCGTCTCCGGCTCCGCCATGTCGAACGCGATTGCGGACATCTCCGCCGAGGTCTGCAGCGACCCGGTCTGCCTTTGCCTGATCCCGACCCGTGATGACAACGAGGCGCCCCTGTCCGCATAGTGACGAGCCACCTCGCGTCCGATCCCCCCGGTGCCCCCGACCACGACCACTGTGCCATCTGCCATCGTTCACCTCTCCTTTGCATCCGGCGGATTGTCCCCCGGTTCACCTTTAGCGAGGATAGACGTCCGAAGGCGACAGCGTGTAGTGTCGCTGGACAGACCTAGCCGATCAAATGAAGGTGTGGACATCACAAACGAAAGATTCGATGTGTGCGTTGTCGGTGGTGGTCTCGTCGGGCTCGCCGTCGCCAGAGCTATCGCCCACGGATATCGTTGGTGCCTCGATTCTCGTACTGGAGAAGGAGGGCGAGGTTGCAGCGCACCAGAGCAGCCACAACAGCGGCGTGGTCCACTCCGGCCTCTACTACCGGCCGGGCTCGCTCAAGGCACGGCTGTGTGTCGTCGGACGCAAGGATGTGTATGACATGTGCGCCGACTACGACATCCCTTACCGCGATGCGGCAAGCTCGTGATCGCAACTGATCCGTCCGAGATGGCAGCGCTCGATGAATTGGAACGGCGCGGCAACGCCAACGGCCTGACCGGGTTGCGCCGGATCGGAGCCGAAGAAATCAACGAGATCGAGCCCGCCGCCGCAGGATTGGCGGCGCTGCATGTGCCGGAGGCGGGCGTAGCCGACTACCCGGCGCTCGGCCTGCACACGTCTCGCGACTCGAGGCGTGGGAGCCAGCATAGTCACCGGCGCCGCCGTGACCGGGATCGAGCACTCGGCGGGCGTGGCGGTCACCGCATCGACCAGCGATATGTCGCACGGACACTGGTGAATTGCGCCGGTTTGCACTCGGATCAGTCGCGGCGATGGCAGGGGTCGATCCTGCGATCAGGATCATCCCGTTTCGTGGCGAGTACTACCGGATGTCGCGCCGGAATCGTCCCGCCTGGTGCGCAACCTCATCTACCCGGTGCCCGATCCACGCTTTCCCATTCCTGGGCGTCCACTTCACCCGCCGGATCGACGACACAGTAGAGGTCGGGCCCAAACGCGGTGCTGGCGCTCGGACGCGAGCACTACCGCGGAGCGGCGCCCGACTGGCCCGAGCTGCGCTCGATCTTGCGCCTACCGGGGGTTCCGTCGAATGGCGCGTCGCCACTGGCTCTCGGGGGCGAAGGAACTCATCGACTCGCGGTCCACCCGCCGTTACGCCCGCCTGGCGCGCCGGCTGATTCCCGCGACTCGAGCGAGACGATCTCCTACCGGGCGGAGCCGGGGTCCGAGCCCAGGCGGTCGATCTGCAGGGCAACCTCGTTGACGACTTCGTCATCGAGACCGCGGGCTCGACGGTGCACGTTCTCAACGCTCCTTCACCCGGTGCAACAGCCAGCATTGCCATAGGAAAATTCGTCGCCGAGAAAATCAAACCCAATTTGGCACACTAAACGCCGGATCGAATGTGTAGTGTCACTAAACATGGGAGAGCATGACCAAGTAGTGGCAGTGATCGGATTGGGGACGATGGGAAGCGCGATGGCCCGTCGCATCCAGTGGTGCCGGCTACGAGCTGGTCGTCTGGAATCGGGAGCGGCTCAAGGCCGATGCACTCGCCGAGACATCGATGTCACCATCGCACCAACGGCAGCTGCCGCGGCCGCAACGGCTGCGATCATCGTCACCAGCCTCGCAGACGACGCGGCGCTCGATGCGGTCTACCTGCGCGCCAGACGGCATCGCAGCCGGAATCCGGCCCCGGATCGATCGCCGTCGACACCAGCACTGTCGACCCGGGCACCATCCTGCGGGTCGGGAGCGGCGCTCGATGCGGCAGGAGCCGAGTTCTTCGATTGCCCGGTGTCCGGGAGCGTGACCACCATCTCCAACGGCGCGTTGACCATGATGGCGGGCGATCGTGGCGAGCTCGTCGGGCGGGTTGAACCGGTCCTCGCGACGATGGCGCAACGCGTGTGATCCGGGTCGGCCCACGTGGATCCGGCGCCGCCTGCAAGCTCGCAGTCAACGGTATGCTCCACAGTCTCAACGTCGCGCTCTCCGAAGCGCTGGTGCTGGCGGAGAAGGCGGGTGTCGACAGAAGCACCGCATACGAAGTCTTTGCCAGCGGTGCAGGCGGCGCCCCGTTCGTCCAATACAAGCGCAACGCGTACGAGCACCCGGAAGACGCCCCGGTCGACTTCCCCCTCGAGATGGTCGTCAAGGACCTGGAGCTGATCACAGGTCTCGGCAAGAAGGTGGGCGCACCGATGGATCAGGCCGAGACCGGCCTGGGAATCGTCCGCCGGGCAATCGCCGCCGGATTGGGGGACAAGGACCTGAGCGCGATCGCGTCGTATCTGCGAGACGAGGGGAATAATGGCCAACCACATCGTCAAGAAGCAACCGACCTGTTCCACACCGCCCCGGCCGAGTTCGTTCGGAGGAGCTCGGGCTACACGACGTCTGCGTGGTCGACGAGGAAGGCGGTGCGGTCCAGATGGGCTTCCGGATGGCTCGTCTCGACCCGGGGGGAGCCGTGGCCGCCCACGTCACTCCTTCGAAGAGACCGTTTACGTCATCGAAGGTTCGCTGGTCGTCGACACGCCCGACGGGAGCCGGCGGCTGGTCCACCGGCGACTACGGGCTGATCCCGGTCGGAGTAACCCACGCCTTCCGCAACCCGGCGGCCGCTCCTGTCGAGTTCGCCGAGATGAAGGCCCCGCTGCCGGAGCCCGTTTCGGCTTCGATACACAGTTCCCCGAACCGCTGACCACAACCGACCGCGCCGATCGATGTCAGGGACCCGCGCAACCTGAGCTTCGGGCACATCGACCCCGAGTCGATGGACCCCACCCTGCAAACCCAGAACCGTCTTGCGCTCAGCGCCAGCATGCGCACCGCGTTGCTCGTCTACAGCGGGATCACCGTGAAGATGATGATCGACTCCGATCTCGGTGCGGACCTCTCGACGATGTTCATGGTGCAATACGAGCCGGGCGGCTTTGCGGGAGCGCACGACCATCCGCTCGAGGAGGCGTATCTGATCCTCGCCGGGGAGGTCGAGGCGACCTTCGACGGGAACGTCTACCAGCTCGGACCGGGTGACATCGCCTGGGCAGGCGTGGGCTGCGTCCACGAGTTTCACAACCTGGGCACCGGCTTCGTCAGATGGTTGGAGACTCAGGCGCCGCAGCCGCCACCCCGGCACTCCTACAGATTTGCCCGTGACTGGACCTACCTCGAGAACCTGCTTGCCATACGCACAGAAAAGACCAATGAAGAAGGAGGGGCCCAATGAACGAGTTTCCGGTAGCCACCAGTCCCGCCCCAGGGGTGATGGGCGTCGATTGGGAGAATCGAGTCGACTTCGAGCGCCTTCGCCAGTATCGCCTCGCCCGGGTGAAGAAGATGCTCGAGCAATTCGACCTGGGTGCAGTGCTGTTGTTCGAGACGTCGAACATCCGGTACGCCACCGCCACCCAGATCGGGTATTGGGCGTTCAACAAGGGGGAGCGCTATGCGCTCGTCACCAGAGACAGCCGGCCCCGCATCTGGGACTTTGGCTCTGCCGCCAAGGCGCATCGGTTGCAGCTGCCGCACATGTACGACACGGAGAACGCGGTAGGGGGCAACACGGGCCTCCAGGGTGCCATTGGGCCGGAGACCGGTCTCCATTCCGGTGCGGCACGCGAGATCAAGGCAGTGCTGGAAGCCGAGGGACTGGCCGGCGAGAAGCTGGGAGTCGACCTCGCCGAGACCGGCGTCTTCCTGGCGCTGCAAGCCGAGGGTCTCAACGTCGTCGACGGGCAACAAGCAATGATGCACGCCCGCGAGATCAAGAGCCAGGACGAGATCATCCTGCTCACCCAGGCATGCGCCATGGTCGACGGCGTCTACCAGGACATCTACGAAGCTCTGAAGCCGGGGGTGCGGGAGTCGGACATCGTCGGTCTTGCTCACGCCCGGCTCTTTGAGATGGGCTCGGAGTTCGTCGAAGCGATCAACTCGATCGCCGGCGAGCGCTGCAGCCCGCACCCGCATGTATTCAGCGACCGCCTGATCCGCCCCGGCGACCAGGCCTACTTCGACATCATCCACGTGTTCAACGGCTATCGGACCTGTTATTACCGGACGTTCGTCGTCGGACGCGCCACCCAGCCGCAACGTGACGCCTTCAAGCAGTCACGCGAGTGGATGGATGCCGCCATCGAGCTGGTGCGGCCCGGGATACCACGACCGATCAGATCGCCAAGGTTTGGCCGCGGGCGGAGGAGTTCGGGTTCGAGAACGAGATGGATGCGTTCGGCCTCCAGTTCGGTCATGGGGTCGGTGTCGGCCTCCACGAGCGTCCCATCATCAGCAGGCTCAATTCGCTCGACACTCCCGTCGAGATCGAGGAGGGCATGCTCTTTGCGCTCGAGACGTACGCCCCGGCCTCAGACGGGCGGTCGGCGGCGCGGATCGAGGAGGAGGTCGTCGTCACCGCAGACGGCTGCAAGGTGATCACGCTCTTCCCGTGCGAGGAACTGATGGTCGCCAATGCATACTGATCCCCGATACGACTATGCACAGCGTCAACCCCGCCCTCCGCAGCCGGTCGATGCCGGCCTTCTCGAAGCGGACATACCCGTCGAGGTGCGGCTGAGCCTGTATCGCAAGCTCCAGGAGTTGCGGCAGTGGGGCAAGCGCACCCACGACCTGTTCCTACAGAACCTCGTGAAGGGCACAAGCCACCTCTCGCTCGGCATGGAGGCGATCGCCACCGGTTTCGCCGCTGCCATGGAGCCCGACGACTACACGTTCGCCACATACCGGGGACACGGCCACAGCCTGGCGCGCGGCATGGGCCCCGGTCCGGCGCTGGCCGAGATGCTGGGACGGGAGAACGGCATCCTCGGTGGCAAGGGCGGTTCCATGCATCTCACCGACGTGGAGCACGGGATGATGGGCTCGTACGCCATTGTCGGCGCCCACATGTGCGTCGCCAACGGCGCCGCCTGGTCGGCGCAGATGCGCGCCAGCGGCCAGGTAGCTGTGTGCTTCTTTGGTGACGGAACCACAAACATCGGTGCGTTTCACGAAGCCCTCAACCTGGCGAAGATCTGGAACCTCCCGGTCGTGTTCGTGTGTGAGAACAACCTCTACATGGAGTACACGCCGATCGACCTGATCACCGCCGTGCCCCGGCCCGCCGCTGATCGTGCCCCGGCATACGGGCTGGATTCGATCGTCATCGACGGCAACGACCCCGACGCCGTGTACCTCGCCGCCCGCGAGGCTCTCGGACGGGCCCGTGGCCGGCGACGGCCCGAGCCTCATCGAAGCCATCACCTATCGCAGTGGCGGTCACTCGCGGGCCGATCCGGCGAAGTACCGGCCGCCTGTCGAAGTCGAGGCATGGAAGGAACGCGACCCGATCACCGTCTACCGTTCCCGGCTGGTCGATCTGGGCACGGCAGCCGAGACCCTCGACGCCATCGAGCACGAGGTGTCGGTGGCTATCGACGACGCGACCGAGTTCGCCAAGAACGGGCGGGAGCCCGGGGAGGACACGCTGCTCACCGACGTCTACGCCGACGGCGGCTCGCGTGGCGCAACGGCACGCCGGAGAACCCGGTCGGGAGCGGTCCCGCCCCGACTGCGGTCTCTGCAACGGGCGGCACCTCGACCCTCAGTTACCGCGAGGCGGTCGCCAGAGGCATCGCCCAGGAGATGCGGCGCGACCCGAGACTGGTCATGCTCGGCGAAGACGTCGCCGCGGCCGGTGGTGTGTTCAAGACAACCGTCGGCCTCCTCGACGAGTTCGGGCCGGACCGGGTGCGGGACACGCCGATCTCGGAACAGGCCATCATCGGCGCCGCCATGGGTGCTGCGATGACCGGCACACCAGTGATCGCCGAGATCATGTTCTCCGACTTCCTCGCCGTCTGCTGGGACATGGTGGCCAACGAGATCGCCAAGAGCCGGTACATGACCAACGGCCAGGTCAGCTTCCCGCTCGTCATCCGGACCGCAAACGGCGGCGGCGCCCGCTTCGGCGCCCAGCACTCCCAGAGCGTGGAGAACTGGGCCATGGCCATTCCCGGCCTCAAGGTCGTCGCCCCGTCATCCCCTGCGGACGTGGTCGGGCTGCTGGCCGCCGCGATCCGCGACCCCGACCCCGTCGTGTTCTTCGAGCACAAGGCGCTGATGGCGGCCAAAGCCGAGGTTCCCGACGGTGAGATCGTCGATCAGCTTGGTGTCGCCAGGGTGTTGCGCGAGGGGACCGATTGCACGATCGCGGCGCTTGCCCTCATGGTGCCGAGGGCTCTCGAGGCGGCCGAGCAACTCGCCGGCGAGGGATCTCGGGTCGAGGTCATCGATGTGCGCTCGCTCGTCCCCCTTGACACCGAGACGATCCTCGCCTCGGTGTCCAAGACCGGCCGGCTCTTCACGGTCGAAGAGAACCCCCGGTTGTGCGGGTGGGGAGCGGAGCTCGTTTCGATCGTCGACGAAGAGGCCTTCTGGAGCCTCGACGGTCCCAGCATCCGGATCACGACGCCACACATCCCGCTCCCGTCGGCAGCTGCGCTCGAGGACCTGGCAATGCCGTCGGCCGAGCGAATCTACACCACGGTTGCGAAGGCCCTGGAAGGTGGGGGCATGGAATGAGCGAGCGGGTGCTCATCAGAGGCGGGACGGTCCTATCGATGGACCGCTCGGTGGGCAACATGATCACGGGAGACGTCTTGATCGAGGACGGCACGATCACCGAGGTCGGGCCCAAGCTGCGGTCCCGCAACGCCGAGACGATCGACGCAACCGACACGATCGTGATGCCGGGTTTCGTCGACACCCATCGCCACGCGTGGCACGCTCTGTTCCGGAACACGGCGCTGTCGTCGTTGGCGATCGAGCCTGCCACCGTCGGTCGGCATTGCGCCGCCGACCACGTCTATGCCGCGACGCTCGTCGGGCTGTTGGGTGCGGTCGAAGCCGGGATCACGACTGTGGTCGATTGGGCCGATATCGCGGGTGACCCGCAGGCGGTCGAAGCAGCGCTCCAGGCGCATGCCGATGCCGGGCTGAGAACCGTCTTCCTCGTGACGAGGCCGGCGTGGAGCGCCGAGCATTTGGAAATGGCAAGGCTGCGATCGGTCGTGACAAGGGCTGTGGGCCCCGAGCTGACGTTCGGTTTCGGTGCCACAGATCCCGATCCCTCCGATCTCGAGCGTACGACGCAGGAGTGGGCCGCGGCCCGAACCGAAGGTCTCAGGATCCACACGCACGCGGGAGGCGACCCGAAATCCCGCGGGGCCATCGCCCGGCTCGCTGCATCAGGTCTGCTCGGCGACGACGTCACCCTGGTTCATTGCACATATCTCGACGGAGATGACCTCGATGCGGTCGCCGCGGCGAAGGCGACCGTCGCGCTCACTCCGGCAGCCGAGATGACCGGCGGGGTGGGGACCCCTCCGTTGCAGGCGCTCATCGACCGGCGGATCAGGCCCGGTCTTGGCATCGGGAGTGCCGTACAGGCTCCCGGGGAGATGTTCGCCCAGATGCGGTCGGCTAACTCGCTGCAGCATGCCACCCTCTTCGATCTCAAGCTGGCCGGCAAGGGCGGCGTGCCCAACCTCCTGACGACAAGGGACGTGATCAAGTTCGCCACCATCGACGGGGCCGTTGTCGCCGGGGTCTCACAGAAAACCGGGTCGCTGACGCCGGGCAAGCGTGGCGACGTCATCGTGCTACGAACCGATCGGCCCAACATTGCCCCCATCAACGACCCGATCGGCGCAGTCGTGTGGGGGATGGACACCTCCAACATCGATTATGTGTTCGTCGCCGGTCGAGGCCTTGTTCGCGAGGGTTCGCTGACCGCCGACGTGGCTCGAGCCCGGGACCTGGCGGCACAGGCACAGGCCGAGGTGATGGCCGCCGCGGGGCTCCTGAGCACGGCGGTGAAGCCGTCATGACCACCCGGAAGACGACATCCTCGGCCGTGACCTCGTTCGTGGTCGCGTCGCGCTACATGCCGGTCTTCGTGGCTCTACTTCTGCTCATCGTTGTCGCGGCGATCTGGGTGCCGGAGACTCTGGGCGCAGTCCCCCTGGCGGCCATCGCACCGTTCGGAGCGTTGCTCGGGATCACCGCACTCGGTCAGATGCAGGTAGTCATGACCGGCGGGATAGACCTGAGCACCCCTGGCACCCTGACTCTGGCGGCGATGATCATGGTCGGCGTCGGGGATGGATCCGACGACCGCATCTGGATTGCCGCGTTTACCGCAATCGCCGTCGCTGCCTTGATCGGACTGGTGAACGGCATCCTCATCGGCGGCATCAAGCTCAATCCGCTCATCGTCACTCTCGCCGTCGGTCAGGTCGTCGCCGGGATGGTCAGCCGCTACGTACGCACATTCCCGATTCAAAGCGCGGTCCCGAAGGGGCTTTCCGATTGGACCGCCAAGCGGATCCTCGGCGTCAGCCCGATCTTCTGGATCGGCATCGTTGTCGCCCTGCTTCTCATGGTCGGCCTGCGCTACACCACCGCGGGGCGCCGGTTCAAGCTCGTGGGAGCGAACCCCGTGTCGTCGCAGGTGGTCGGAGTACGGGTGACGTTGACGCAGATCCTCGTCTACGTGGTGGCGTCAATGTTCTATGCGATTGCCGGCATTGCTCTCGCCGGTCTCATCCGCAACCCGGGCGTCAACATCGGGTCGCCCTATCTGCTCGGTCCGATCGCGGCCGTTGTCATCGGCGGCGCTTCCCTGACCGGTGGTCTGGCCAGCCCGGTGTCCACGATGGTCGCCGCCTTCTTCCTCACAGGTCTCAATCAGATGATGCGCTCGCTAGGGCTGGCGACTGCGCTCCAGTTCGTTGTATTCGGTCTCGTGATCATCGGCGGCATGTTGCTGTCCGGAGATCGGATCATCCGGGGCGTGGAGCAGGTTCTGCGGGAGCGCCGCAAGCCCGACAGCGAGGGCAAGGGACAGACAGCGATGGCGACGAGTGAGCCGGGTTGACCGCGAGGTCGAGCGGGAACACGAAGCGCGTTTTGACAACCAGGAGGAGGAGAGAATGAGACTGAGCAAGATCGTCGGCCTGATCGCAGTGCTTGCGATGGTGGCCGCCGCGTGCGGGGGCGACTCCGGCAGTACGACGACGACGACGGCAGGTGCCGCCGAGACAACGACGACTACAGCCGCGGCGACGACAACAACCGGAGCGACCGCGACAACCGAGGCTACGACGACGGCGGCGCCGGGGGGCGACAACCCGCTGGCGATGTACGGCGAAGATCCCACGGCAGCAGACCCGGCGCTGGTCCTCAAGGCGCTAGGCCCCGTCGACCCATCGGACGAAGCCAGCTGGAACATCATCCTGGCTTCCATAGCTCGCGCCAACCAGAACCTCGACGAAGCCACCATTACCAAGGCGATGGACTGCTGGCGCAACCAGGAGTGCGACACCGGAAGTGGCGGCGACCTGGTGATGGGCTACGCCGACGGCGGCGGTGACACCGTCAACGTGTGGCGCGGTGTTAGCCACATGGAGGCAATCCTCCAGGCACTCAGGCTATCCGGAAATCGGGACAATCGTCGTCAACGGCGGCCAACTTCGATCAGGACCCGGCAGTGCACGCCAACGACATCCGCTTCCTGATCCAGCGTGGTGTCGACTTCATCGTCGGATACCCCGATGTTGGTGTTGCTCTTGCGCAGGCAGTCTCCGAAGCGGAGGCGGCAGGCATCCCGTACCTCTCCTTCTCGGCCGGCTATGTGGGGCTTGCCGGGTCAGGAGGGTGCGCTCGTTCCCGGGTCAGGATTACACCTCGGTGGTTGGTGAGGATCTCTGCGCCCTCGGGAAGAGCTTCGCCGACGTGCTGAACCAGGGAGTCGGTACAGGTAAGGTCGGCATGCTCGGTGGGACACCCGGCAATGCCCTGACGCTCGGCTGGCAGCAGTGTGCGGTGGCGGCCCTTGCGCCTGGTGTCGACCTGGTCAACCCACCCGCAGACACAAACTCGACAACAGGCGACACATACTGGGTCAACTCGTTTGCGCTCGACGCGGTGCGGGGCCTGCTGACGACCAACCCCGACATCAAGGGCTGGGCGTACGAGTACTCGGATGGCCTCTACACCGCCCTCCAGGCGTACGACGAGTTGAACATCCCGGTGGCGAACCTGACGGTGGCGCTGCGTACGGACGAGCAGACCCTGTTCTGCGACTGGGCGGATCGCAACGAACCGACGTACAACATCTGGTACTCGGCCGGTGGCAACTTCCAGTCCCGCACTGCGGTGACCGCCGCCATGCTGGCGCTCCAGGGCGCTGAGGGTCCCAGGTCAGATCATCGTGCCCCACGTGATGAGACAGGTCACCAGGAGTCGGACTGCAACCCGGATCGGGTCAACGTGGTCGTGTCGGGGACCTCGCTCGTGCCCGACGCCGTGCTGCAGCAGATGTTCGGCGGCTGATCACAAGCAGGCGATGGAGGAGCGTCGATGGACCATGAGCTAGTTCTCGAGATGCAGGGCGTGTCTCGCCAGTTCGGGGCGGTGCGAGCGCTGACGAACGTCAGCTTCGAGTGCCGCGCGGCGAGATACATGCGCTGGTCGGTGAGAACGGCTCGGGGAAATCGACGCTCCTCGGGGTTGCTTCAGGATTCGTAGACCCCGACCTGGGCACGGTGCGATCGGGGGCAACCGGCTGCGGCGGGACTCTCCCGCCATGGCCCGCAAGCTCGGTCTGGCGATGGCCTATCAGGACGGCTCGTCCGTCCACGCCGAGCCGGTCAAGAACAACTTGTATTACGCCGCGCTCCGGCCCAGCGGCCGCCGTACTGGCGCAGGAAGAAGTGGGCGCGCCGGGTGCTCGCGGAGTTTGACCTGGACCTCGAGCTCTTCCCCGACGCGCCTGCCGGTTTCTCTGACGCTGGCCGAGCGCCAGCTCTTCGAGGTAGCGAAGGCACTCGTGACCCATCCGAAGGTGCTGCTCCTCGACGAGCCGACGACGGCCCTCGGGCCCGATGAGGTCGAGGCCCTGCACCGCACCGTCGTCGCGTGCCGGGACCGGGGTCGGCGTGGTCTACGTCAGCCACCGGCTGCCCGAGGTGCTCGAGGTCGCAGACCGGGTGACGGTCCTCCGCGACGGCGACGATCAGGGGACGTTCGACGCCAGGACGACGAGCGAGCCGGAGCTCGTCGAGCTAATGGTCGGGCGTCCGTTCGAGGCGGCCTTCCCACCCCCGGCACGTCAGCCGGACGATGGCGAGGAAGTGCTCGTCGTCGACGGCCTGCAGGGGCAGTCGTTCGGCCCGGTCAGCTTTACGCTGCGCCGGGGCGAGATCGTCGGGATCGCCGGCGCCGAGGGCAACGGCCAGCCGCAGCTCTTCGACTGCCTCGCCGGTCGAGTTCCCCCCGGGCCGGGAGCGGTCGTGTGCGACGGCAAGGAGCTGCGCTCATCTCTACCCACGAAGCGGTCGGCGCGGGGGTCATGCTGCTGCCCGGAAATCGCAAGCAGGAGGCCCTGATGGGAGTCCTCGGGGTGAAGGCGAACATGACGATCCAGTTGCTAAAGAAGTTCTCACGGTTCGGCCTGCTGCGAAGGCGGGCGGAGCGGGTCGCGGTCAAACGGCTCGTGGATCAGATGGGATCAGAACCCCGTCGCTCGACCAGCCGGTCGAGTTTCTCTCCGGCGGCAACCAGCAGAAGGTGTCGCTGGCCCGCCCGTTCCTCGGAGAGCCTGCGGTGATCCTGGCTTACGAGCCGACCCAGGGGGTCGACGTCGGATCGCGGTTCGACATCTACAAGGCGCTGCGAGCCCGGGGGGACGCCGGGGCCGCCCTGCTCGTCAAGTCCAGCGACCCGATCGAGCTCTCGGGGCTGTGCAACCGCGTCTGGTCATGTCACGGGGCACAATCATCGAGGAGATTCCCGGCGACGAGCTCGATGAGGTGCGCATTGTCGAGGCGATCGTGCGCGGTCCGGGAATGTCGAAGGCGGCCCGGTCGCCGCTGGGCGTTGCCATGCCCAAGGCCCCGATCCGCAAAGAGGCATCATGACCGCCGAGATGCGAGCCACCGGCATCGACCGGATACGTCAGCTCGGCCGCAAGCTGGTGCGCAACGCCCGTGACAAGAACAAGTGGCGCAAAGTAGTCAAGGTCCGGCTCTGGATGCCGGTCGTGCTCCAGATCTTGTTGATCATGGCCCTCCTCTGGTACACCAGCACCCGCTTCAACGGGTTCATCAATCAGGCGAACATCCTCAACATCCTGCTGCTGGCAATGCCGCTCTCCCTGGCCGCGATCGCCCAGACCCATGCGATTCTGGTCGGATACCTCGACCTGTCGGTCGGTGCGATGATCAGCTTCGGGGTCGTTGCCGGCTCCTTCCTCATGGGCGCCGACGCGTCGGCAGGCCAGATCGCTCTCGCGATCCCGGTCATCCTCGGCTGCGGTGTCGGTCTCGGTCTGGTCAACGCCGGTCTGATTCGTGGGTTCAGGATCCCGTCGTTGATTGCAACTCTCGCCACGTTGAGCATTCTCGACGGGATCTCGCTGACGCTGCGACCTTCCGCACAAGGGGTCATCAGCGGCGACCTGGTTTCCGTTCTCACCAAGCGCATTGGACCGATCCCCATCGCCTTCGTCGTCATCGTCATCGGTGCCGTGCTTCTCGACGTTTGGCTGCATGCCTCGGGGTCCGGGCTTGCGGTGCGGGCGGTCGGATTCGACGAGCGGGCGGCCAAGCGGGGCGGGATACCCACAAACTGGATTCGGGTGCGGGCGCTGATTCTCTCCAGCCTGCTGGCGGCCGTCGCTGCGTTCTTCGTGATGGCTAGATCGCCGATCGGTAATCCCCAGATCGGCTCTCCCTTCGCGTTGAACAGCATCACCGCAGCCGTTCTCGGCGGTGCATCGCTGGCGGGAGGCCGGGCGACATTCGTCGGCAGTACGGTCGCCTCCATTTTGCTCGCCTTGATCATCTCTGTGCTGCCGTTCCTGGGCCTGTCTCCGGACGACGGCTCGATGATCATCGGTCTGCTCGTGCTGATCGGGATCGTGCTCTTCCAGGTCGGGGATCTCAAAGAGTTGGTCAAGCGCAACTTCAGGCGAGCCCGCCGGCTTGTTCTCGGCAGCGGGGTCGTCGACAAGACGGAGATCCCGGCGTTCTACCCGCAGGGGACAGACTTCGCGGTTGTCCCCACCGGCCGGAAGTTGATCAAGAACGGCATCATGCTGACCCTGGACCAGACCATCGGAGATCTCCTCCCCGGGGATGTCCTCATCGAGGATGACCGACATCGTCCGGGTGGGCCCCGGAGATCGAACGTCGATGGCGCCGAGGTCATCGATGCCACCGGGATGATCGTGATGCCGGGTTTCATCGACACTCACCGCCACATCTGGGAGGGCTTGCTCCGCAACATCGGCACCGATGTTCCGCTGGAGGGAAGGACCAGCTACATCTCGTTTGTACTCCACAAACTGGCGCCTGCGTTTCGTCCGGAGGACGCCTACGTGGGCGATCTGCTTTCGGCGCTCGGTGCGATCGATGCCGGAGTAACGACGCTACTCGACTGGTCTCACATCCAGGGGTCACCCGCCCATACGGATGCGGTGGTCCAGGCTCTGAACGATTCCGGGATGCGGGCTGTCTTCGCATACGGCTTTCCCTGGTGGGGCAAGTGGGAGGAGCGACAGCCAAGCTGGTTCGTCCGGGCCGCCACCGAGCATTTCTCGACGACAGGACCAGAAGGTGACGCTGGCCCTGGCGGCCCCCGGGCCGGAGTTCACCGACTTCGAAGTGTCCCGTGGATCACTGGAAGCTCGCCAGAGAGACCGGAGCGAGAATCACCACCCACGTCGGGAGTGGGCAGCTACGGGTTGGACGCAAAGGTGCAGGAGATGGGCGAGGCCGGGCTGCTCGGCCCCGACACGACTTACATCCACTGCACGACCCTCAACGACACCGAGATCCAGATGATCGTCGACACCGGGGGGACCGTCTCGCTTGCTTCGCCGGTCGAGATGATGATGGGTCACGGCATGCCCCCGATCCAGAAGTTCCTCGATCGGGGCCTTCATCCCAGCCTCAGTGTCGATGTCGAGACAAACGTGCCCTCCGACATGTTCAACCAGATGCGCTCGATGCTCGGTCTGCAGCGCAACCTGGCTGCGGCGAGCGGCAGGGACCCGATCTCGGCCCGTGACGTGGTGTCATACGCCACATTGAGGGCGCCCGGGCAAACGGGCTCGACTGCCGAAGGTGGGAACCCTCACCCCGGGCAAGAAGGCCGACCTGATCCTGCTGCGCACCGACCGGATCAACGTCTCTCCGCTCAACGACCCGGTGACCGCAGTCGTTCTCGGCATGGACACGGGCAATGTCGACACGGTGATCATCGACGGGCGGATCATGAAACGCAGCGGAAGGCTGCTGCACGTCGATTGGCCGGCCTGCGAAGCCAGACCGACGAGTCACGAGATCACGTGATCGCCAAGTCGGGTTTCCGTCTCCCGAAGATCTGACCGAACGGAGCGCTACCCGGTCAAGGCCGGCTTCCACGTCGGTGGAGATCTTGCCGATCGAGAACGACTTCTTCCGTTTCTACCGGCTGCGCTGAGTCGGCACCGGACGATATGGTCGAGCGGTCCCGGCTGTCGGGGCCCCTCTGTCTTCTTTCGGTCAGATCTGAGACAGCAGCAGGAACCCGACCGCTGCAGTCGCACCGAGCGACGTGACCCCGGAGAGCATCACGCCGGTCTCGAGGATGCGATTGCGGGCGACGCGACCGGCGGCACCGACGAACATCAGCACCGCGGTGACGAGGAACAGCACACCCGTCGTCACGGCGAGCCCGCCTCCGTGAGCCAGCAGACCGATCCCTGCGGCGACGCCACCGAGCGACCACACCGTATATCCCAGCACCACAGCCGCGGCGCTCATCGAAGTCGGCCGGTCGTGGAAGCCGACGATCTCGTACGCTGTCCGGGCCGCAGCCTCATCGGTGCCATGCAGATCGGCGAGTCCTCGCACCACCGTGTACTGCATCCAATAACCGACGGCAGTGATCGCCGGGTACAGGACACCAAACGCCACCGCCAAGACTGCCGTCGCCGGCGCCTCTTCCCACAGGAGTGCACCGAGACCGAGCCAGGCGGGGATGTAGGCAAAGGCAACGAGGGTCGTCGGGAGGAAGCTCGCGACCCTGGCTGCTCCATGCTGCTTGATGAAGTCGAGCTCCTCGCCCGCGGTGCTTCCCCGCGGTGGCGCCGGCACCGTGACCATCAGAACGAGCCACACGAGAGTGAGGGCGGCGGCAACGAGCGCTGAGACGCCACCCACCAAAACCAGCGTCCTCATGCCCTCAGGAATAGTGAACGAAGCAACCATCTCCACCTCCTCCGCCTACGGCCCGACCCAACTGTAGTGAGCGAGACGGGAGGCCACTTCTCGTCGAATATCTATTTGACTAGATGTTTAGAGCTTTCATAGAATCACCGCCGTGGGAGAGAACTCGTCTCGGAATGGACCGGAGATAGCGCGGCGCATAACCGTCGACCACAACAGCCGCGTCCAACTCTCCACCCAGATCGCCCGTCAACTCAGCTGGCTGATCGCCACCGGGGTGCTCCAAACCGACGACTACCTCCCGGTCATTGCCGATCTCGCCGACCAGATCGGGGTCAACGTCCACACCGTGCGAGCCGCCTACCGGCAGCTCGCCGACGACGGGTTGATCTCGATGCGACGAGGCACCCGCACCCGGGTGCTCGGTTACGACCGGCAGCGAGCCTGGGCAGGCACCGACCGCCACTCCAGCTTCACCATCGGGGTGCTGGTCCCGGCGTTCACCGACTACTACGCAGACTTCCTCGAAGCGGTCGCCAACGCCGCCGAGGTCGAAGGATGGCTCCCGGTCATCTGCCAGACGCACCACCACAGCCCGCAGGTGATCTCCCGATACATGGACCAGCTCTTCAGCCGCAACGTCGACGGCATAATCGTCATCCACTTCGAGACACCGGGCAACACCGAAGCGGTCTCCATATTCGAGTCGTCGGCTGCCCTGCGGCCTCTCGTCTTCGTCGACAGTGCCCCCATCGGCACCAACTCGCAGATCGTCGTCGACAGGACTGCCGGGGGCTACGAAGCCGTCCAACACCTCATCGGCCATGGTCACCAGCGCATCGGCTATCTCGCTCCCCCGGTCGACTGGAGCTCCAGCGTCCTGCTCGGCAACGGCTACGCCAAAGCCCTCGATGATGCCGGGATGGAATTCGACATGGAGCTCACGGCCCACACCACCGACTTCTCGCTCGAGGCAGGGGCCAAAGGCGCGACCCAACTGCTGCAACAGGCCGATCCGCCTACTGCGATCTTCTGTGCGGGCGACATCCTTGCCCTCGGAGCGATCCGTGCCTGCAACGAAATGGGCCTCAGCGTCCCGAACGACGTCGCCATCATGGGCTACGGCGAGATCCCGTTCGCCTCCCTGGCCGCGCCGTCCTTATCGACCATTCGCATGCCGGCCGATCAGCTCGGCTACGAGGCCATCCGCACTCTGCGGCGCGCCATCGACGACGGTGCCGTCCAACCCTCGGTCACCGTCGAAACCACACTCATTCCCCGCAGATCTTGTGACTGTCCACCAGACAATGGGCTTCCCCCGGCCCGAACCATCCGAAAGGAACAACCATGAAAAACCGAGGGCGTATCTCCGGCTGGCTGGTACTGCTGGTTGCCGTGGCCCTGCTCGTCACTGCGTGCGGCGGTGACGACGGCGGGTCGACGACGACCGCGGCGTCAGGCGGCGAGACAACCACAACCACCACAGCCGCCGCGGGCGGCGAAACGACCACCACTGCAACTCCCGAGACCACCACGACGATGGCCGCCGAGCCAACTGCGGTATCGCTGCGCCTCCCCTGGTTCCCGAGCGCCCAGTTCGCCGGATCCTACGTTGCGCTCGCCAAGGGCTACTTCGCCGACGAGGGCCTCGATGTGACCATCAACCCCGGCGGTTTCGACATCAACAGCATCACGCTTGTGGCCGCAGGCAGCGACACGTTCGGCCTCCACGACACGAACTCCCTCGTATTCGCCGCCGCCGAGGAGATCCCACTCATCACCGTCGCCACCTATCTCCAGAAGCACCCGGGTGCCATCATGGCCCTGGAGTCTTCGGGTTATGAGACCCTCGACGACCTGGTCGGAGCCACCATCGGATTCCAGGAAGGTGGCCCCTGGCAGCTCACCCAGGCGATGTTCGTCAAGAACGGCATCGACCCCGATTCGCTCAAGCAGATCGCAGTCGGATTCGATCTCACGCCGCTGTTCCAGGGCGACATCGACCTGATGACCGTGTTCTCCACCAATGAGCCGATCCTGGCGGAGATGCAGGGATTCCCGGTCACCGTGTTCGTCCCCTACGACTACGGTGTCGAGACCTCGGCCAACGCTCTGTTCACCACCAAGAGCTACTTCGACGAGCATCCTGAGGTCGTGTGTGCCATGGAGCGAGCCATCGCCAGGGGCTGGGAGTACGCGCTGGGCAACCAGGACGAGGCTGCGGACATCGTCGTCGCCGCCGATCCCGACAATCTCGATCGGGAGAAGGAGCTGCTCAGCCTGGCCGCCATCGAGGACTCCGTGCTCACGCCGGACGCCGAAACGAACGGCATCGGATCGATGACCGAGGCGCGGTGGCAGACCACCGTCGACGTCCTCAAGGAGTACGGCGGGCTCGACACCGAGGTCGACCTGGGCTCCGTCTACACGGACGCCTGCTTCGCCAACTGATCCCCCACAACCGGGGTGGGCCGCTCACACGCCGGCCCACCCCGGTTCCTCCCCTACAGAAGGGATCTCGACTCGATGGTCTTTGACAAGAACGCAAACACGTCTGGCAAGCGCCAGTATCACCTGAAGGTGAAACCGGGCGATGTCGCCGACTACGTGCTGCTCCCCGGTGACCCTGCCCGCGTGCAAATGATCGCCGATCACATCGACGAGCCCAACGAAGTCGCCTACAACCGTGAGTACCGCACCATGACCGGCTCGTACCAGGGCATCGAGGTCAGCGGCACGTCAACGGGCATCGGCTGCCCTTCGGCCGCCATCGCCGTCGAAGAGCTGGCAAACGTGGGCGCCCGCAACTTCATCCGGGTGGGCAGCAGCGCCGCCTTCATCCCGGGAATCAAGACGGGCGACATCATCATCAACACCGGCACCATGCGTCTCGACGGAACGAGCGCCACCTATGTCGACCCTGGCTTCCCTGCGGTGCCGGACCACTTCCTGGTCCGGGCGCTCATCGACGCAGCCGAGGAGCTGGCCAAGGAGCGCGGTTTCGGAGTGCACGTGGGAATCAACGCATCGAGCGACGCCTTCTATGCGGAGACACCCGAGGTCGTCCAGAATCTGATGAAGCACAACATCATGAACATCGAGATGGAGAGCTCGGCCATCTTCACCATTGCCCATCTCCGCAAGCTCAAGGCGGCAATGGTGTGTGCCGTGTCGTACAACTACACGGCCCCGGACGACATCGACTACGAGGGCGAGAACGTGGCGCTGCGCCGGGGATGGCACGACGCCATCGATGTCGCCCTCGAGGGGATCCGTCGGTTCGAGGCATCGAGAGGCTGACCATGAGCCAGACGGGCATCAGCACGGGCATCGTCCTCGATTCCATCGGGATGCGGTTTGGCGGCGACAAGCCGGTAACCGCGCTCGACGACATCAGCTTCACCGTTGCCGACGGCGAGTTCGTCGCCATCGTCGGCCCATCCGGCTGTGGCAAGTCGACCCTGCTGCGAATCGTCGCCGGGCTCCTCGACCCCACCGGTGGAACGGCAACGGTGCACGGCAAGACACCCGAGCAGGCACGCCGCGACGTCGAATTCGGTTTCGTCTTCCAGAGCCCGGTGCTCTTCCCCTGGCTGAGGGCGCTCGGCAACGTGCTGCTTCCCGATCGGATCCTCGGCGACCGCAGTCCCACCCACGGCAGCGGCACCGACGCTCTTGGGAAGGCGCTTGCTCGCCGAAGTCGGCCTCGAAGGCTTCGAAGACCATTACCCGGGCCAGATGTCCGGCGGCATGCGGCAGCGGGTAGCGCTGGCACGTGCCCTCATCTACGAACCATCGACGCTGCTCATGGACGAGCCGTTTGGTGCGCTCGACGAGTTCACCAGAGACCGGCTCAACCTGCAGTTGCTCGATGTCTGGGAACAAGCGAACGCCACGGTGCTATTCGTCACCCACAGCATCCAGGAGGCGATCTTCCTCGCCGATCGGGTGGTCGTGCTCAGCCCTCGTCCCGGTCGCATCGTTCGTATCGCCGACATCCCTTTCCCGAGACCACGCAGCCTCGACCTTCGCTATGACGCCGAGTTCGCCGCACTCAACGGCGAACTGCGGGCGCTGCTCGAGATCGACAGCGACGGCACCTCCCCCACCGCCGAGGATTCACCATGAGCAAGACAGCCAAGACCCCACGCTGGCGACTCTTCATCCCCGCCGCACTTCTGTTCATCGCAGCTCTCGTGGGATGGCAGCTCATCGTTACGGTGATGGACGTGCCCACCTACATTGTCCCCAGCCCGACCCAGATCGGCAGCGAACTTATCGCATCGGGACCGTCCCTCACGGTCGATCTCGGCTGGACCATGCTGGAGGCTGTGCTTGGGTTCGCCGTCGGCAGCACTGCAGCATTCCTTGCCGCGGTCGTTTTCGTCCACGTGCCCATCGTCGAACGTGCCGCGTTCCCCTGGGCGATCGTGCTTCAGACCGTCCCCATAGTTGCCATCGCCCCGCTGCTCACCATCTGGTTTGGCTTCACCCTGGTCCCGAAAGTGGTCATAGCCGCCATCATCTGTTTCTTCCCTGTGCTGGTGAACACCACGCGAGGGTTGCGATCCGTCAGCGGCCAGGCGCTCGAGTTGATGAGCGTGCTGTCCGCCCGCAAGTCTGCAGTGTTCTGGCGGCTCCGGGTGCCCAGCTCGCTGCCATACGTATTCGCCGGCCTCCGGGTGGCCGCGACGCTGTCCGTGATCGGGGCCATCGTCGCCGAGTTCACCGGATCAGACCGAGGCATCGGGTATGTCATCGTGCAGGCGAGCTACCGCATCGATACCAAGCTGATGTTTGCGGGTATTGCCCTCTCCTCCATCGGCGGTATCGTGTTCTTCAACCTGATTGGTTGGATCGAGAACCGGGTGCTGCACTGGCCGGACGCTCGCCTCCAGGAGCAATAGAAGCCGCCAAGTACCTAAGTCGAGGAGAAGGCGTCGAGCACCCGGGTGACGTCTTTCGGCTCGCTCGAGGAGACGATCCGGCTCAGCCAACGCACTACAGGATTGCCACCGAGGATGGCGGCACCGAGCTCGCTCGTCTCACGATCCCTGGTTGCGATGATCGATGCCACATCGGAGGGCTGCGAGGTGAGGTCGACGGCGAGCTCCCAGGCGCGGTCGCGGGCGTTGGCGATTGCCATCTCCATGATCCGCTCGTCCAACCGGATCCCGATACGGTCGATGAATGCCATGCGACGCGACACCGTGCCGAGCGTCCCCTGGAGCCGGTCGAGATTGCGTGAACAGGATCTCGTTGACACGCAGGAAGTCCGCATGGAGATCGTCGAGGTCCCCACGACTGCACCTCCGAGACCGAGATTCCCAGGTCGAGGTTGATGTGAGCGTTCATCCCGGCGAGTAGGTGCTGGGTGACGGTCCGCCGTCGCCCATCGGTCGCCGCCTAAACGCCACCTGCCACGAATCCGGAGGCGAGATTCCCACGCTCCCACCTACTCAAGGCGGCGAGATAGCGATCGGCGAAGCATCACCGCCAGATGCTCCATCCGGGGGCAGTCGTCGAAGAAGCCGGATTGAACGCCGTCATGAATCTCGGCGGTCACCGATCGGTACATCGCAGGGAAGATCCCGACGGTGCTCCGCTCCCGGCGCGCTCGTGCCACCACCGCATCCAGATCCGCCAGCACATCGGTGAGGCCGCGCGCGGCTCGTTGTCGCTACTCTCCATCCCCTCCACCTTCCGGAGCCGAGCGTAGCGAAACGCCACCCGGCGACGAGCGTCACTTGCCCCAGCGGCAGTACGTCGTGCGAGACGAGGGCCCGAGCGACCGATACAAGTACGTGCCGACCGCAGGCTCCATTGCCGAGCCGATGTAGCTGAACCGGCCACCCAGGTCGCGCTGGGTGGCGAAACATGCCTGAACCACCGCTTTGCCCAATCCGAGGCGCCGGAAATCCGGATGGGTGCACACCGGGTCGATTCCGCAGACACCGTTACCGGAGTCAACGGTGCCCCGACAGTAGGCGGCGATTCGCCCCTCCGGGTTGCGAGCGAACACGCTCAGCTCAGGCCGGAACATCGGGTTTGCCTCGATGCTGCGGAGCGCAGGCTCGAAGTCACTGTCGCGGCCAAAAGCCCGCCCGATGCATTCCGAGATTCCGGCGTAGTCGGCATCGTGAGCACCCGCCAGGGTCTCGATAGCGAAGCCTGCCGGCACCCGTGCCTCGCTTGCCACGTCGCTGAGGTCGTATTCCCACTCGTGTCCCATCCCCGGCGTCTCCATCAAACCGACCGACGAGAAGATGTCGCGCAGCCACTCTGCGGTATCGGAGAACTCGAAACTCAGGCCTGCATTCTCAGTGCGCCGCTCGACCAGCGCGTCCAGCACGTGGCGGACGAGGAGCTCATCGATATCGCTGGTGATGATGCAATGTGCATCCGCTCCATCTTCAGCGACCGCAAGCGCCTGGATCGCGCTCTCGGATCTAAAGACCCGGCAATGGCGGCCAAACCAATCACGGTCGTTGCCGGCCTCGACCGCGTTGCTACCCCACCGCCAATCGACGAACCGACCCGTATCCCATCCCCATGTCAGTTGGGCGAAAGGATTCGACCGCCGCATGAATGCGACCGCCTCGGCCAGGTTCTCATCGGTCAACGGCTCTTCAGCAATGTCCATGGAGCAGATCGTAGATCTGCGCACGCAAGGGTGAGCAAGCCATCTCAGGACACGCTCGATCTTATTCCGGGAGCATCTCGCCGACTGGCTCATGTCCCATTCAGCAAAAGGTGAACGAATGACAAGACGACGACAGCGGGGGAAAAAGACCGGCTCGAAAGCGCTCGAGATCCGCCCATCTGCCACTTCGGCGTTTCCGCGGGTGGCTCGGGTCCCGCAGTGACGGCACACTGGCCACCATCGCAGGGATCACAGTCAGTGTGCTCGCCGTCGTGACGATCTCCCTGAGCATCGTCGGCACCCGCTGGATCCAGGACGTCCAGGTCGGCCAGGACAAGTGGGCGGAGGGCGAGAGCCACATTCACGCGATCTACAACGTGGCCGCAATCCAATTCCTCACCATCGTCGATGCCACATCCGGGATCCCCGATCATTTGCTCGGCCCCCCTATGAATCCGTAGCCGGCCACGCCGAAGAGCTGGTCGCGGCCAAGCCCGACGGTGTTGCCGAGGAAGAGACAGCAACGGTGCTGGCCGCTGCAAGGGTCTTCGATGCCGCTTTCACGGATGCCCTGGACGCAGACGCCAGCAGCCTCGTTGCCCCTGGCGGACCGCTCGACCGTCTCGAAGACGCGTTCCTGGCATTGCAGACCACGCTTCGAGGACCTATCACACGCCATGACCGAAGCCGGGCAATCCGACCTCGACGTGCTCTCCACCGAGGGCAGATCTGGCCAGAATGGGCTTGATAGCTACAGCCGTTCTCGTTAGCGCAACATCCATCTTTGCCTGGATTCTCGGCAGCCGCATCCGCCGTCGGGATCGCAGTCTCCTCGAACGGACGACGAGCGGCAGGAGGCTACTTCAGACTGTCGTCGACACGCTGCCCGAGTCTGTCGTGTGGAAGGACAGAGAATCCCGGGTTCTCGGGTTGAACAGCGCCCTCGAGACGCGACTGGCGCAGCACAACGTCCCGGTACAGCTGGGTGAGCGCTTCTCCGATGCTCCCCTCGAACCCAGGATGATGGACTACATCACCCGCATCGAGGCCGTCGAGAGACAGGTCATGGAAACAGGAGTAGCCGTACTCGATCAGCAATTGGAACGTCCTGAGGCAGATGGCAACGATCGGGCAGTATTGCGTAACACGATCCCGCTTCGAAGCGAAAACGAGATCGCCGGGGTGATGTCGACTACCAAGGACATCACGGACGTGGTCCTGCTGGAACGCTCCCTGGCCTCGGCACGGCAGCTCGAGAGCATCGGGCAGCTATCGGCGGGCGTCGCCCACGAGATCAACACCCCCGTCCAATACGTCACCGACAACTGCTCATTCCTCCAAGGGTCCTTTGTCGATCTCGTCGACGCGGTCTCGGCTCTCAGCTCCATCGCCGAGACTCACGACCCGGAGGCCACTGCCCTCATCAAGAAGAAGGCCGATCTCGACTTCCTGCTCGAGGAGATCCCCGATGCGGTGAGCCAGTCCCGGGAGGGCCTGGAGCAGATCGCCAAGATCGTCCGCGCCATGAAGGCGTTCGCCCATCCCGGCGGGGACATGGTGCAGACCGACATCAATGCCCTGATCGCCACCACCGTCGATGTCAGCCGCAACGAATGGAAGTACCACTCCGACGTCGAGTTCGATCTCGCCGACGACCTGCCGTATCCACGCTGCGACGAAGGACAGATCAAGCAGGTGCTGCTCAACATGATCATCAACGCGGCAGACGCCATCTCCGAGGCGACGGCGGATGGAAGTGACGGCAAGGGCCTCATCACGGTTGCCACCCGGGCCGAAGACAACTCGATTGCCATCAGCATCACAGACACCGGGACCGGCATCTCCCCGGAGGTGCAGGCTCGGATGTTCGAGCGGTTCTTCACCACGAAGCCCGTCGGCCGAGGCTCGGGACAGGGTCTTGCGATCTGCTACGACGCGGTCACCGCCCACGGCGGAACCATCAATGTGAATTCCGCGCTTGGAGCCGGTACCACGTTCACGATCACGTTGCCTCTCGACCCACCCGAGAAGGCTTCTGACGGCGAAGGCGCATAGCCGCCCTGATAGAGCTGCCCGACCGATCGCGAGCGGGACAACCGGCGACCCCCACCAACTCGGCCAATTGCCCGATATGGTTGCCACCATGGCGAGAGGGGTAAAGGGAGTTGGAGTGACCGTCGCGCTCGTGGCGGCGCTTGCCTGTGCATTGCCTTCTGCCGCCGCCGCCCAGGACATCCTCATACCCGCCGACTCGTGTATCGGCATCGTCCACTTTCCCGACGACCCGATCGGAGACGCTCCTTCGAAAATGATCGTCGGGGTGGTCATGCCACCCGAGTATGCGGGTGACGATTTCACCTTTGAGCTGTCCGGGGCATCGGGAAGCCAAATCGGGACCGGCACAGTCGGGCCCCGACGGGCTCGCCTTCGGCGAGGCTCCGCTCTACTCATATGGGCCACATCAGATCACAAGCGCCACCGTCTCGAACGCGGTCGTCACACCGATCGATACCACTGCAATCGGAGACGGCGGCAGCTATGTCGTCGACGACAGCCAGCCCGTATGCGACGAAACAGTACTGACCCCGCTTGTCTTGGCAGAAACCACAACAACCAACGAGCACAACTATGCAACAACAACGACGTCGACAACGACCACGAGCACGACCGCTCCCGAGACCACCACATCCGCGCCGACCAACGACGTTGGTTGCCGCAACGACGGCACCACCCGCGCGGGCGACGAGACGGGCGGCTTTCCCTGGCCGGTTGTCCTGATCGGCGGCGGCTTGATCCTCGATCATCGGCGGGGCTGCGGTGGCGATGAGTGGGGGAGAAGAACTGCGATTGGGAGCGGGAGAATCTCGCACGAGCGAGGCACGTCTCAGCGAGATCAACGAGACGCTACAACAAGCCCTCCACGACATGGAGGGCCACGAAGACGAGATCCGGGACCTCACCGCAGATCTCGAGAGCATGAACAAGTCGAAACAACGAGGCTCGATCACCGACAAGGGAGTGAAGTACTACAGCCACGACGGCGAGCGTGTCCCGGACTACGAGCTCGACGCCGAGATCGAATACGTGGAATCACTCATCGAGATCGCCAGGGAGGCTCACGCCGCAGACGAGCGGCGTGTCAAGGAGTGGCACGAGAAGTTCCAGGCGGCCGAGCGCGAGGTGCAGAAGGCGCGAGGAGACGCTTGCCATCTGTCTCGGCGAGGGACCACAACCGGCGACGCCGACACCCGCCCCGCCCGGCGAGCCCGGTACCGCAGGGCCCAGTGGGCCGCAGGGACCCGGGGTCGCAACCGCACCACCACCAGAACAACCAACCAGCTCCGGATGCGAAGAAGGCGCCACGTACACGAAAGTCGGGAAACCGGAGCGTCTCCGCCCCGTCGTCGATTTCTCGGTGATCGTCACGGTGCAGCCGGAGTCGAAACGCAAGGTCGAACAGACAGACGCCATCACAATCGGCCTCGGGGAGGCGGTAACAAATTTGGGCATCATCGGCAAAGCACTCGGTGCCGGAGGGGCCGTCAGCTCGATCAAGAGCGGGCTCGGTGGGCTCGCCGCAGGCAAGTACGTCATGGGTGCCGGGGGGTTGGCCAAAGGTACCGCAGAAGGCGCCATGGCCTCCGGACTCACCGACATCTCCATTCCGACCTCAGGCAAGGAGGCTCTGGTCGAGGCACTCCGACAGACCGCCAAGATCGGAAAGATGATCTCCGGAAAGATCAGCGACTGGCTGAAGATGAATCAGCTCTACGAGGTCCACCTCACCCAGTTCGTCCAGGTGATCGTCGCCACACCGCACGACAACTATCGCTGCGTCGACGGTGAATGGAAATGCGAGCGCATCTGGGAGTACTCGGTTGGCAAGCTCCAACTGGCCGGCAAGCCAAACATCCGAACGTTCCGCCTCGAATCCGACATCCAACGGCACCAGATGCAGGTACACATCAACATGCTCGGTAGGCGCGCCCAGCAAGCCATTGCAAAATCGCTGAAGGATCGAGCCGAGTTCGACGCAAAGCACCAGCCCGGGTCGTGCCGGTGAGCCGGCGTACCATCGGGTTCGCAATGATCGGTCTCGGAGCCGTGCTGGTCGCTGCCGGGATTCTCACCCTGGGCGGCGGCTCGGCGGCGGAGTCGAGCGCGGAGTCATCCACGACAACCGCTGCGGCTGCGGCGACAGCCACACCGACTACCGCTACGACGACATCAACCACAACCACCAGCACGACGACCACGATGGCTCCCCCAACAACCTCAGCAGACCACTACGACCACAAACGCCAGCGGGCCGCCGACGACCGTGCCGACCGCCTCCATCGAAGACTTCGCCGCCGAATACGCAACAGCAACCGAAACCGACGACGTCGATTTCCTGTTCGATCACCTCTATCCGGCGGTACGCGATGCTCTCGGAGCCGATCTGTGCCGCAACTGGGTGGAAACCGAGATCATTGCTATCAGCGACTACAGGATCACAGGCGACATAACCGGGCCATTGGCGACCACACTGTCGGTCGCAGGCACATCGATCCCCGTCGACCAGTACTACTCGGCACCGATCTCGTTCACATTCCAGGGTCAATCGTTTGATGGACAGGCCACCTGGGTGGTCGAAGACGGTCAGGTCTACTGGGCGGGCGAGTGCCGCTGAGCCAGGCAGAACTCAGTTGTAGTGCTTCACTTCCGGCCAGATGTCGGAGAGAGAGCGCTGCGGATCGAGACACAACCACAGCGGGAGACCATTCTCCTCATTCTCGATATCCCATGGATTGGTGATCGTGCCCGCCTGCACGACGTCGGGACAGATACTCTCCAAGACACCACCTACCCCGCCGACCCCGATGATCGGACCATCGCCCGACGGCGGGCCCCACGACCAGTAGTTGTTGTGGCCGCTGGAAGCAGATGGAAGACCAGCGTCCCCGCCGAGCACATCTACGGCACCAGCCTCACCATACGACCCCGTGAAGACCACAGTGCCACCACGATCACCGGGCGGGATGGTGTCGTATACGCCCGAGATCTGGTCGATCAACTGCGGCCAACCGGCCGTCTCACCTAGCTCGCCGGTCAGATCGATGTAGTGCGTCCAGGACAACGGCACGAGTGGAAGTGCGATGAACGCCCCGACTACAACACCGATGCGGACGCTACTCAGCATCGACTCGAGCCGGGTGCCGCGCTCCATCCCATAGGCTCCGGCCGCCAGGAGCACCGGGTACATCCCGGCCACGTAGTACGACTTGCCACCGGTGAGGAGGAAGACGACAAACAGCACCAGAAACCCGATCCCGATCGGTCGCCACCGGCGCATCTCAGGGTCACGAAGCAGCAGCCACAACCCGTACGCGGCTGGGATGACGAGCACTAGTGAGAGCAACCCGATCTGCTCGAGGACAAACGCGATCGGCCCATCACTACGGTCGGCCAACGACCTTGCCATTTCCAGCTGGGGAAAAGAGTGGGCCGCCTGCCAGATAACGTTGGGGAGAGCAATCAGCACCGCAAGGCCTACGCCCGCCAGCGGCCAAGCACCAAAGAGAATGCGCCGCTGCCTGCTGACCGTCACCCCGATGACGACGGCAATCGCCATCAGACCGATCAGGTACTTGTTCTGCATGCCGATGCCCACAACGGCACCGACGGCCAACCAACGTCTCGGATCGTCTCCGTCAAGCAGCCCAACCAAGAGCCACAGCGCCACCGCAGACAACACGTAGTCAAAGGTGGCGGTACTGAGCAGGTGTCCGACGGCAAGCGCATACCCGGCTCCCCCGCCTGCAAGCCCCGCAAGCAATTGGGCTCGAGGCCCCGCACCAAAGCGTCGTGCGGTGAGCGCCCCGACGATGACCACTGCCCCAATCGCAAACGCCGGGAGAACCCGCAGCGCAATCGGGGACGTGCCACCCAGGGTGTCTGCTATCCGGGCGAGCAGCGGGGTGAGCGGCGGCTGGTCGACGAACCCCCAGTCGAGATTGCGGCCCGCGACCACGAAGTAGAGCTCGTCGCGATGGAAGCCGTAGCGCGCCGATACCAGCAACTCCGCGAGCGTGATCGCGGCGGCGGTCAGCCACACACTGCGGCCGAGCTTCTCCTGCTCCCCTGCCATTGCACCTGTCTCCCGGTCGACAAGAAACTACTCCCTGCACTTCTCAGACGCAGTGCATGTTCCCAGCGGACTCCCAGCGTGATTTCATGTGGCTCTCAGGTGGAGGTGCTTGGCTCGGGGGTGACGAAAGGACTCCACATGAGACACTTCCCATACGGCTACGAGCACAACGTGTTCGATTGGCTATTTCCGATCCTCATGCTCGCCCTCCTTGCCGGGCTGGTCGTGCTCTTGGTGTGGTCGTTGCGCAGGCCCCGGCTATCGACGGGCGATGCGGACCCGCTGCGCAGAGCCGCGGCGCGCTATGCCTCGGGCGACATCGAACGAGTCGAGTTCGAGCGCATCCAGCGCGACCTGACAACCCCGCCGTCGGCAACGACTCCGCTGGGCAACGCTGCCCTGAGACTTGCTCGGGGGGAGATCACGACTGAGGAATTCGACGCCATCAAGACCCGGCTCGAGAACGGCGAAAGCTCCTCCTAGCCGCCCGAAGCCGTTCGCTACGTTCACTCGATTCTCTCTTCCAGCTACCGCTCCCGGCAATGGACACGCCATACTGGACGCATGCGCACATCACCTGCTGTCACAGATGTCGAGGTCAAGCCGGCGGTAATCACCGACGAGGAAGTCCGCATCGACGACGGAGACGGCGACCACGACCGTTTCGCCCACTACGTCCGCAAAGCCGACATCGTCAGGGCCAATGTGGAAGGTGTGCCGGTGGTGGCGCTCTGCGGCAAGAAGTGGATCCCCAACCGCGACCCTGACCGCTACCCGGTGTGCCCGACCTGCAAAGAGATCAAGGCGAGACTTTTCGGAAGCTGACCGGCAGATGGCGTCGCTCCATGCCGGGACTAGGAAGGAGTCTGCCCCGATGAACTGTCATCTCACGGGCGGGATTGGTCTCTAGCATCACGGGCATGAGTGGCATGTTGATCACGGGTGGCAGCGGGTACCTGGGGCGTTGGGTTGCGGAGCTGGCCCGCGAGAGCTGGAAGGTGACCGCTACGTTCAACAGCGAGCCCGCCGACCTCGATGGGGTCGATTGGGTGCAGCTCGACGTGCGCGACGGTGCGGCGGTCGCCACCCTCGTCGGTGAGCTCGGCCCCGACGTGATCGTCCATACCGCAGCGCTCAATCCCGGACAGGGCAACGACTTCGAGGCTGTGAACGTGACTGGGACCGCCAACGTCGCAGACGCCGCGGCGGCCGCGGGAGCCCGACTGATCCATGTCTCCACCGACATGGTGTTCGATGGTCAGCGCGGCGGCTACGTAGAAGACGACCCGATCCGACCGCTCACCGACTACGGACGGACCAAGGCGATGGCCGAGCAAGCGGTGGCCGACTCCAACGCAGCGGCGGTGATCGTGCGCACCTCCCTCATCTACGGCTGGCGGCCGACGATAGCTCGGGCGGCGCAGTGGATGATCGACACACTGGACCGTAGAGAGATCGTCAGGTTGTGGTCCGACGAGATCCGGTGCCCGATCTGGGTGGAGAGCCTCGCCGGTGCACTCGTCGAACTCGCCGACCTCGATTACACAGGCCCGCTCCACGTCGCCGGGGGTGAGCGGATGTCACGCTATGACTTTGGTTGCGCCCTGCTTCGCTTTCACCATGTCGACCGAGGTCCTGTATTCAGCGTGCCGGTGCCGAGGGATCAGTTGCGACCCCGCGACTGCACCCTCGACAGCTCACGGGCGCGGCAGTTACTCGCCACCCCGCTGCCGGGTGTGAGCGCGGTTCTGGCCGCCCGCTGAAGACATGACTCGTCAAACGTGTCGTAGCGCATCGGTAATGTCTCCACCTCACGGGAGAGAGATCCATGGGTGACATCATCGAGGCAGTCGGCCTCGCCAAGTATTACAAGGAGGTCAAAGCCCTGGACGGGCTCGACCTCAGCGTGCCTGAAGGCACCATCCTGGGACTGCTCGGCCCCAACGGCGCCGGCAAGACCACAGCGGTATCGATCCTCACGACGTTACTCCAGCCGGACGCCGGCCGGGCAACCGTTGCCGGAAAAGACGTCGTTGCCGAGGCACAGGAGGTGCGCAAACTGATCGGGCTGTCGGGCCAATACGCCGCAGTCGACGAGCATCTCACCGGCTTCGAGAACCTCGACATGATCGGCAGGCTCTATCGCCTCGGCAGAGAGACTTCGCGGAAGCGCTCCCGGGAGCTACTAGACCGATTCGATCTCGCGGATGCGAGCGACCGGCCGGTCAAGACATATTCGGGCGGCATGAGGAGACGACTGGATCTCGCAGGCGCCATCGTCGCCGAGCCGCCAGTGCTCTTCCTGGACGAGCCGACAACCGGGCTCGACCCGCGCAGCCGCACCGAGATGTGGGGCGTCATCCACGACCTCGTCGGCAAGGGCACCACTCTCTTGCTGACCACGCAGTACCTGGAGGAAGCCGATCGTCTCGCCGACGACATCGTCGTGATCGACCACGGCAAGGAAATCGCCCATGGCACCTCCGATCAGCTCAAGGACACCGTCGGTGGGGAACGAATCGAGATCACGCTTGCCAGATACGAAGACCTGGCTCGCACCAGGGAGATCCTCTCCGCGTTCACCGTCGGAGACCTCCAGGCCGACGAGCGCTCCCGCAAGATAGTGGCGCCGATCTCCGGCGGAGCCTCGACCTTCACCAGAGCGATGCGCCAGATCGATGAAAACGGCATCGAAGTCAGCGATGTCGGACTGCGTCGCCCCACCCTCGACGACGTGTTTCTGACGCTGACCGGGCACATGGCCGAGCCCGAGGATCGTGAGCAGGAGGACAACTCATGACGAGCCTGGTGAACGCATTCCTGGACGCACACATCGTCGCCAAGCGCAACGTGATCAAGATCAAACGAGTGCCCGAAGTGCTGGTGTTCGTGCTGCTGTCCCCCATCATGTTCGTGCTGTTATTCGCCTATGTATTCGGCAATGCCATCAACGTGCCCGGCGGCGGGTCCTACCGGGAATTCTTGATCGGAGGGATCTTCGCGCAGACGGTTGTCTTCGGGGCCACCTTCACCGGGGCGGGCCTCGCCGATGACATGCAGAAGGGAATCATCAATCGATTCCGCTCGCTGCCCATGTCCCGGTCGGCAGTATTGGTCGGCAGAACGGCAAGCGACGTCATCTACAACGTGCTGTCTCTGCTGATCATGGCGCTCACCGGTCTACTCGTCGGGTGGCGGCTGCACAACGGAATCATCAAGGGCGCACTCGGCTTCCTGCTGCTGCTCGCGTTCGCATACGCGTTCTCATGGGTGATGGCGTACGTAGGGTTGATGGTGCCCAGCGTCGAGGTGATCAACAACGCATCGTTCATGGTCATCTTCCCGCTGACCTTCATCGCCAACACATTCGTCCCGTCCGATAGCCTGCCCACCGTGTTGCGCTACTTCGCCGAGTGGAACCCGGTGTCCGCGGTGACGCAAGCGGCCAGGGAGCTGTTCGGAAATATCCCGGCCGGGACCCCGGCCCCGACTGCATGGCCGCTGCAGAACCCCGCCATCTACACAGTCATATGGATCGTGGTGATCATCGCTATCTTCGCTCCGCTTGCGGTGCACCGCTACGCCAAGCCGCAGTAGGCATAGGCAATACGACGTGGCATCTCAATGAGAAGAGCTCCCCTCGCCAGGGCGGAAAGCGAGGGGAGCTCGTGACGGTCGGTATGGATGGCGGATGACGTCAGTGGTGGCTCAGGCCGAGCCTGTCTCGAGAGTGTTAGCCGACTCCCGCTTTCGCCGTATCGGTGTGGTGAACACCCTCTCCACGTTGCCATGGGGTACCCAGCGTCGGCAGCAGCCAACGATCTGCGCCGTACCAGCCGGCGTTTCGCCATGCCAGGATCAGCAGGCCGGACACGATGATCATGGCTGGATTGGTACTGGCTGCTCCTGCGAAGACGTAGGAGAAGTTCAGTGTTGCACCGAGAGCCGCCGCGATGCCGGTGAACAACCCGAAGATCAGAGCGATCCCGACGACCAACTCCCCGATGGCGACCATTGGCCCGACCACGACGTGAGACGTGTTCTCCACCCATTTGAGGAAATCGACATACCACGGGAATGCGACTGCCGGATGTGCTCCGGTGGAGTTGGCGATCGCCCCCTTGGCGAAGCCGGCGACCGAGCCGCCCACACCGAGGAAGTGTTGGGTTCCATCTGCTCCTACCACGTTGCCGCTTCGCACCCATCCGATGTTGCCACTGCCGGTCAACGAATAGGCGGAATTCCCCCAGTCCCAGAATCTCCACGTGATGTTGCCTCCGAACACCTTCTCCCAACCGGCTGACAGCCACTCCCACCCCAACCAGATGCGGGCAATCAGCCAGATCCATGCTGCCTTGCTGGAGCCGAAGAGCCATCGTGACACGGCCGGTTCCTCGAAGTATGCAGGGCCTGGTTTCCCCTGCGTCTCTGCGATCTGAGTTGTACTCATGTGGCGTTCCTTTCCATCGGTTCTGGTACTCAGATGGCAAGCGGCGCCATCACCGTGAGTCGATCCTCGACCTACCAGCAATCAGCGCTGTTGTTGTCCTCATCGATCCAGTGTGAACCACCGTCGATGAGAAGATGATGAGATGGTCCCTGTTCTCACGGGACGTCGAGTGTGTGGGCGACCGTCCCTCGGGTCACATGGGGGCCCGTCCCTCATGCGCCATCTCCTACGACGCCATACGGTGCGGGCATGAAGAAGTACTTGAACCACACCAGAGAGATCGCCGCTGCCACCCCGGCCGAACGCAATCGTGTCGTTGATTTCTGGCGAGCGGCGGCAATCCTCGTCGTGATCTTCGGGCACTGGTTGGCTGCCTCGATCTGGCTGGCGCCCGGCGGAGATCTCGAGCTGCTGAATTCACTGGAGTGGGTGCCCGGAGCGGGTTGGGTCACCTGGCTGGTGCAAGTGATGCCGGTCTTCTTCCTCGCCGGCGGCTATGCCAATGCCAGGGCGCTGGAGCAAGTCAGCCGTGGCCGGCAGAAACGCCATGTCTGGGTGACGGCACGCATCCGCCGTCTGTTCACCCCGGTTGTACCGCTCCTGACAACCTGGGTAGTCCTCATCATCGCATTGAGGGGGCTGATTCCGGCCCGTGTGCTTCAGGCGGGAGCGATGGCCGCCACGGTGCCTCTCTGGTTCATGGCCGTGTATCTGGTCCTCGTTGCTCTTGCCCCGTTTACCCACGCCTGGTGGCGTCGGCGTGGTGCCACCAGCATCGTCGTCCTGTTCGCCGTCGTGGCAGCCATCGACGCCGCCCGGCTCGTATTCGACGTCCCGCTCATTGGATGGGTCAACTTCCTCTTCGCCTGGGCGGGGATGCATCAGCTCGGCTATCTGTGGTCAGACCTCGACAGAAGCGGTATCCCGGCACGCACCGGATGGGCCGTTGCCACCGCTTCGCTCGGCGCCCTGATCGGGCTCACAGCATTCGATGTCTATCCGGTGGCAATGCTTGGCATCCCCGGTGCCCAACTCACCAACGTCACCCCGCCAACGTTGGCCATTGGCTTGCTGGGTGGTGCTCAGCTGGGCGTGATCTGGGGAACACAGCGGTTGGTCCGCCGTGTCACGTCGAGCGTCCTCGGCTGGCACATCGTGGTCTCAGTGTCGGGTGTCATGATGACGCTGTACCTGTGGCACCTGACCGCAATGGCCCTCGTAGGCGCCACGGGCCTCTCGACACTCAACGGTCTCGTGTTCAGCGTCGAGCCGGGGACCGCCGTCTGGTGGCTGACCCGGCCCGTGTGGCTGGCCGTGCTCACCGTGGTCACCCTCGGCCTCGTTGCGATCTTCGCTCGGTTCGAGTGGCGAATCTCCGATCGACCGGCACCGGCGACTCCGGCGGTTGTTGCGGGCACCCTGCTCGCGGCATCGGCGGTTGCGATGGTCGCTGTGGAAGGGCTTTCCACAACGGCCGCCGGGGTACGTTGGGTGATTCCCATTCTTGCGGTGCTCGGGGCCACGGCCATCGGGGCTCTGCCGTCCAGGGGCAGGACCAACCCGTGATCGACGTCCGGTGCACGTGGGATATGCTCGGGGCATGGCACGAAAAATCGCTATTAACACCACCGTCGACCGGGAGCGTCTGCTCGAGTTCGTGCGCCCGAGGCACCGGGCCATCCTGTCGACCACGAGAGCCGACGGTCGCGCCCAGATGTCGCCGAACACCTTGGGTGTCGACGACGCCGGTCGTCTGGTCATCTCCACGTATCCGCAAAGGGCCAAGGTGCACAACATCCGACGTGATCCCAACGTCTCCGTCTGCGTCCTGTCCGACGACTTCGGTGATGAATGGGTGCAGGTTTACGGTGCTGCCGAGGTGCTCGACATCCCGGAGTCGGTTGAGCCGCTCGTCGAGTACTACCGGAACATCGCAGGCGAACATCCCGATTGGGGGGAATACCGGGAGGCGATGGTCGAACAGGGCAAGTCGCTGATCCGGATCTCCATCGAAGCCTGGGGCCCGATCGCCCGCGGCGGCTTCCCGGCCCATCTCGCCGACAACTGATAGCAGCAGGTTGCCGGTCGCAAGCGAGCTACAGGTCCTTCTCGGCAAGCTCCCGGAATTCGTCCGGAACGGATCTGCGATCCCCAAGCGCCACCGAGCCGTACCCAACCAGGTCACGACCGAACTTCTCACGAACAGCATCGACCGAACGATCGAGCACCCAACGGGCTGCGCCCTTGCTGGTGCCCGGCCTCCGTTCCTCACCGTCAAGTTCGAAGGGAAGCTCGAGCTGAAGCACCGCATCGTCCTCGAGATGGGAGACACCGATAGCGAGCAACGAGATGGTTTGCTCCGCAGGATGGTCACGGAGCGCAGCTCGAACCAGATCACCGGCAACGTCGGCGAGTATCACGGTCGCTGAGATGGGCGCAGGCAGTGTCATCGATCTGGTGACCGCCCGCAGATCGGCGAACCGCACCCGGGCCGTGATCGTCCGGCCTGCGAGGTTCCTCTTGCGGAGACGGCTTGCCACTCGATCGGCCAGGTGGCGCAAGGTCGGGTCGATGATCTCGTCGGTGGCCGGTCTCTTACCCAACGCCGACTGGGCACTCACCGAACCGGCGCGCCGGTGCATCGTGACTTGACGCGGGTCATCGTTCCAAGCGAGCGCCCCGAGACGCCCCCCAATGGCACGGCCAAGCAACCGCTGCAACGACCGACCGGGCGTCTCGGCCAGATCGCCGATCGTGCGCACGCCCGCTTCGGCGAGCCGGGCCTTGGTGACCGGGCCGACACCCCACATCAACTCGACGGGCAAGTCGTGGAGGAAGTCCAACTCGGCCTCCGGCTCGACGACAACAAGCCCATCCGGCTTGGCGACCTGGGAGCCGATCTTGGCGAGATGCTTGGTACGTGCCACACCCACCGAGATCGGCAGACCCACCTCGTCGCGTACCCTCCTCCTGATCTCGACGGCGATATCGGCAGGTGACCCGAACAGATGAATCGAGCCGGAGACATCGGCGAACGCCTCGTCGATGGATATCCGCTCGATGAGAGGGGTGAAATCTCGGACGATGTCGATCGCCCGGTCGCCGAATTCCTGATAGCGCCGGAAGTTGCCTCCAACGAAGCGCAGCTGAGGGCACAGTTCGCGTGCCCGGATCCCCGGCATCCCGCCACGCACGCCAAACGCTTTGGCCTCGTACGACGCGGCCAGCACGACACCACCACCCACTGCGATTGGCTTGCCGCGCAAAGACGGGTCCAGCAACTGCTCTACTGATGCATAGAAAGCATCGAGATCGGCGTGGAGGATGGAGGCCGAGTCCGCCATGACGACATTGTATCGAACACATGTTCGATATGTCGAGTCCGGGATTCCCCAAACCGGCGGCTAGCGTGATCGTATTCCCCGAAAGAGGAGAGGCGATGCCACAGACTGAAATCGTCGACCCGTCCCCACTGCTCGACAGCGAAGGATTGCTCCAGCAGAAAGGCTGGGCACGCCGGGCTCTGCTCGACTGCAACCTGGAGCAGGTCAACTTCTACCCGCTCGCCCATCCTCTGCAACGCTTCCGCGTGAAGCGGTGGGACTACTACGCGGTGACGTACCCGGAGGGCTTCTTCTCCGCAACCCTTGCCGATCTGGGCTATGCCGGCCAGGCGTTCGTATACATGATCGACTTCGCCACCAACACCTACGTCGAGGATACGATCACGATCCCTCTGGCCCACGGCGTCGCACTTCCTCGCAACTCGGACACGGGCGAGAGCAGGTGGCAAGGCAAACGGGCGGCAATCACCTTCGACGCCGCAGGCTCGACCAGATCCGTTGCGGTCGACTGGGCAAACTTTGGCGGCGAGCCGCTCCGCGCCGATCTCACTTTCGACGCGTCTGGCGAGTCCACGGTTGTGGTCATCCCGATCGGCGCTCGCAGGTTCTACTACAACCGCAAGATCAACTGCATGCCCACGTCGGGCACGGTTACCGTCGGGGGACGGAGTACCGAGATCGACACGGATACCAGCTCAGGAACCCTCGATTGGGGCCGTGGCGTCTGGGAATACAACTCGTTCTGGGTGTGGGCCAATGCCTCCGGTTTCCTGGACGAAGGGCGCAGGATCGGACTCAACATGGGCTTCGGATTCGGCGACACATCAGCGGCAACCGAGAACACGTTGATCCTCGACGGCCGGGTGCACAAGCTTGCGAATGTCGACTTCACATACGACAACAACCAGTTCATGAACCCGTGGACGATGCGGTCAGACCGGGTTGACCTGACCTTTACGCCCTTCTTGGAACGAACCGCACGCACCAATCTGCTGCTCATTCGATCCGAGGTTCACCAGATGTTCGGCGAATACACAGGATCGGTGGTCACTGACGACGGGACCTCCCTGGCCATCGAGGGCCTGGTCGGGTGGGCGGAGGAGCACACGGCGCGCTGGTAGGTGGCTCCCACCCGCAAGGAGCCTGGGAACGGGTAACCGGGAGCGTGTCTCAAATCTCTTCAAGACCGACCCGGAGGAGAACATCATCTTGTGGTCGTGGACCCAACACGCCAAATACCATTCCCGCTATGCACAGGCGATGGCGGATCCGGCAAATGCACACCTCGAATGGGTCCAGATCACCTCGCCACACCCGCAACGGGAGTGGCTGGCCGGGCTCGAGTGAGCGTCATGGCACCGGAGCCGCCGGGAACTTGCGTCGCTCGGCACGATCCGTGAGCACAACGCCCACCAGGATCAGCGCTCCCCCAACCGCAATCCCTGCCTGCAGCTTCTCATCGAGCAACGTGATCCCTGCGATCAGGGCCACGATGGGGACCACGTACCCGACCAGGGATGCCTTGGTCGCCGAGACGTGCTGCAGCAGCCAGAAGAACAGCAAGAACGGCGTGATGCTCCCCACGACGGTCATGTAGCCGATGAGGAGCCACCCCCAGGTCGAGATCATCGGCGGCAGTCCCTCGAGGATCAACATGGCACCACCGATGAGGAAGATCCCGATGAAGAACTGCATGAACGTGAGCTCCATTGGATCGAATGAGTGAGCACGCAGCTTGGCGTACACACCGGCGTAGGAAACTGCCGACACCGCTCCGATCGAGAACAGCGCTGCCGTTATCGGGCTGCCGCCTGAGACGAGACCGCTGTCGCCGCTGAATACGAGGAATGCAACGCCCATCAGCGCCAGGGTGAGACCTGAGAGCTTGGCCAGGTGAAGGGGCTCGTCCGGGAGCATGAAGTGAGCAACGATGGCGGTACCAAGCGGAATCAGGGCGGCAAACAGACCGACAAAACCCGCCGAGGCGTTGCTGTAGGCGAAATTGAACAGGACAAAGGGCACAGATAGCTGGAATACTCCCTGAACCACTGCAGACGACCACGACGACTTTCCCGTCGGAAATCGCCTGCCCCGGAGCCTGAGCAGCAGGTAGAGCAACGCCGACGCCGCCACCACCCGGATCGCAACAATTGTGACCGGTGGGATCCCATCGTTCAGTGCCGACCGCGTCGCCACCCCGTTCGTTCCCCACGCAAGCGAGGCGACGATTATCGCTCCCCATATCCGTGTCATCGGCATCGCCTGAACCTCAACGTGCATTAGCGGCAATGAAATCGCGGTACCAATACCCGCTCGCCCGTATCGTCCTTTCCAGACTGTCACGAGCGACGTGGGTCAACCCGAAGCGCATCCGGTAGCCGCGCGCCCATTCGTAGTTGTCGAGTAGCGACCACACGAAGTACCCGCGAAGGTCGATGCCATCTCGCAAGGCTGCTGCGATCACGTCGAGGTGCTTCTCCAAGTATGTGATCCGCAGCGGATCGTCGATCGAACCGTCGTCGTTGACCGTGTCCGGGTAGGCCGCACCGTTCTCGCATATGTAAAGGGGAACCGCGGGGTACCTGGCAGTGACTTCATCCAGCATCCACCTCAACCCGTCGGGGTCGACGCCCCACCCCATATCCGTCAGATGGCCTGGAGGGGTGACGAGAACGGCACCATCGGTGCCCGGGTATTCACCCATTGCCGGTGCACCCGCTTCATGACGGAATCGGTTGACGTTGTAGTAGTTGATCCCGAGATAATCGATGTCCTGTTTCACCCGGGCGAGCTCCGAAATATCGATGCGGTCCGTGACACCGAAGCGCCGGTGATGTTCCAGGATCTGCTCGGGATACGTGCCGCGGAAAACGGCGTCGGCGAACAGCCAGCTGTGCACCGCATTGACGGCATCTGCCGCCGCTCGATCCCCGGCAGCGTCGCCGGCAGGCCACGCGGGGATGAGATTGAGGGCGATGCCGAGCCGCTCGTCGGGCTGCCGTTTCATGGCACGCATCACACCGATCGCCCGGTGATGGGCAAGCATCAGATGATGGGCAGCAATAAAGCTGTCCCCAGGATCAGCAATGCCCGGGGCATGCTCGCCGGAGCCGTGCCCGAGGAATGCCGAGCACCATGGCTCGTTCAGCGTCAGCCACGTCGTGACCAGATCGCCGAGATGCTCCTTGGCTGCGCCTGCGTATGCGGCGAACCACTCCGGCGAGTTGGGGCTGAGCCATCCTCCGAGATCCTGCAAGACCTGGGGAAGGTCCCAGTGGTACAGAGTGGCGACAGGGGTGATTCCGGCTTCGCGGAGTCGCTCCCCGAGCTCGCGATAGAACGCAATACCGGCGGGATTGACTTCACCGGTCCCGGATGGGATCAGACGTGGCCATGCGATCGAGAAACGGTACGCCGTGATCCCGATTTCCTGCATCAGTCGCACGTCCTCGGCCAGGCGGTGGTAGTGGTCGGATGCAATGTCACCCGTCTCTCCCCTGTGGGTTCGCCCGGGAGTGTGACTGAAGGTGTCCCAAATGCTCGGAGCCCGACCACCTTCGGCAGCCGCGCCTTCGATCTGGTAGGCCGAGGTCGCAGTGCCCCAGAGGAATCCCTCGGGAAACGCGGGTAGGGGCGTCGTCATCGGTGAACATCCTCTAGCTCTGCGGCCGCCGACGTGCGGACCGGCAAGCCGCGAGCTTATCAAGACTCCGACGGCAGGCCGCCACTAGGCTGTTGACATGCGACTAATTCTCAAGCTCTTGATCAACGCCGCGGCGTTGTGGGTAGCAGCCAAACTGGTCAGCGGAATCACCCTCGATGGTGCATTCCTCACAATCCTGCTGGTGGCATTGATCTTCGGACTGGTGAATACATTCATCAAGCCGATCCTCAAGGTGTTGTCCTTCCCGGTGATCATCTTGTCCCTGGGTCTGTTCACCCTGGTCATCAACGCGGCGATGCTCGGCCTCACCGCGGCAATCACCGAGGCCCTTTCGGTCAAAGACTTCTGGTCGGCGCTCCTCGGCGCCATCGTCATCTCGGTGGTGAGCACCGTCCTCAGCTGGTTCGTCCCCAACAACGACTAGGTCCACAGTGAGCACAATCAAACGTCTCAGCGACTCATGCCTGCTCGTCACCACCGACGACGGCACCACGTTGTTCGACCCCGGCTTTCACCCGTTCACAAGCGGCGTTGTCGATCTCTCGACGATCGGCGACGTGCAGAGAATCCTGGTGACGCACGAGCACGGGGATCATGTCAGCCCCGATTTCGTCCAGTGGCTTCTCGACCGTGGCGACGACATAGCCGTGCACGGCAACGAATCGGTGGCGTCTCTGCTCGGCAAGTCCGGAATCGCCGTCGATACCGGGATACCCGCCGGGACCTCGATCGAAGATGTTCAGCACGAAATGACCCCGGGCGGTGGCGCCCCACCCAATCGGTCATGGACGATCTCGGGTGTGTTGACCCATCCCGGTGACAGCTATGGCCCCACCCGCACCGCGCCGGTGTTGGCGCTCGGATTACTGACGCCGTGGGGATCGGCGACGAAGAGCGTTCAGTTTGCCCGCGACCTCGCTCCCCAACAGGTGATCCCGATACACGATTTCTATCTATCGGACCAGGGTCGCCAGTGGATCTACACGGTGGCCAAGAACGTACTTGCACAGTCCGGGATCGAAGTTCTGACCATCGATTGGGGAGAGAGCGTAACCGTGTGACGCCCGAACAGAGCGTCAGGGAGCATCTCGCCAGAACCAACATCGTCGAGATCACAACCACGGGCAGGCGAACCGGCGCGGCCCGGCGGATCGAGATCTGGATGTTCCTGGTGGACGGAAGAATCGTAATCACCGGAACCCCCGGGCCACGTAGCTGGCTGGCCAATCTCCATGCAAACCCGCATCTAACCATCCACCTGCCGGACAGGACCGACGTCGGGGCGATTGCGACAGCCGTTACCGACGACTCTCTCCGCAGACGGATCCTCACGTCCGATGCGACCTGGTGGTATCGCACCCAGGCATCGATCGACGAGCTGGTAGCCAGCAGCCCGCTGGTTGAGATCAGCATCGGCTGATCAGCCCGATGAGCAGCTTTCCGCCTCGGGTGAGATAATCGGAGCGAGATGGAGGCAATGAAAGGATCGAAGGGGACCCAATGAGAACCCGTCTTGCGCTCGCTCTCGCAATGATCACAACCAGTCTCGCACTGATGACTTCACCGGCCATGGCTGCCACGGCAACCATAAATGTGCCGTCGAAAGCCGACGTCGGCGCGACGGTGACGGCGCAAATCACGGTTGCCGATGTGCCGATCATCATCTTGATTCGAGTCGATTGGGGGGACGGCAGCGATGTCGACACGTTCCCGCTTGCCAGCGGCACCCATGCCGTGACACACGTCTACAACGAACCGGGCACGTACGGAATCACCGTCAACGGCGCCGACGAGCCCGCGTTGGCTCTGATCGAGATCCGGACGTTCGAAGGCACCTTCGCAGACGACGACACGAGTGTGTTCCTCAGCGATATCGAGTGGCTCGCCGGCGAGGGGATAACAAAGGGCTGCAATCCGCCCTACAACACCCTGTTCTGCCCAAACCAAACGGTGACTCGCGGTCAGATGGCGGCATTCCTCTCGAGAGCCCTGGACTACCCGGCAGCACCAGACGCTGGATTCACCGACACTGTCGGCATCACTTTCGAGGCGGACATAAACAAGCTCGCCGCAGCCGGCGTCACCAAGGGCTGCAACCCACCCGACAACGACAGGTATTGCCCGAACGACCCCGTTACCCGTGGTCAGATGGCGGCATTCTTGGTGAGGGCGTTCAGTTACTCGAATATCGACAGCGGAATCACCTTCACCGACATCGCCGGCAACACATTCGAGACCGATATCCTCAAGTTGGCCACGGCAGGCGTTACCAAGGGATGCAACCCCCCCGCCAACGATGAGTATTGCCCTAGCAAGGCGGTCACCCGCGGGCAGATGGCTGCGTTCCTGCACCGTGCCCTGGGCGGCTGAGCACAATCCAAATTCGTGCAGATGCGCACTCAGGTTTCCTGTTTCACTCGGAAGTGGGGCCGGTCGGTGCGAGCACAAACCCCTGATTTCCGCGGGTTCTCAGCCTATTCGGTCTAGTTTGGCGAGGAGCGCAGCTGCTGCGGATATCTAGCACGACCAAGGAGCGCCCCAAGATGGCAGGCAAGAAGACCGGAAATCTGAACAAGACGATCATTGCCGAGGCTGCGAACGACAAGGCCGCGGTCTACAAGATCAAGAATGCCAAGGGTGACAATGTCTTCACCGGCGCGGCAGCCAAGGGCAAGGTGCGCCTGGCCCTCACGAGCCACTTGAGGGGCGAAGAGGCCGCCGTACCGGGAGCCAAGACATTCCAGCTCACGCAAAAGGACACGGTCGCCGAGGCGCGTGCGTCGGCCGAGCGGATCATCAAGCGTGACCAACCCCGTCACAACAAGTAAGCACGCAAGCTCTAACCTGCGCCGTCTTCGATTCGGCCGATGACCATCCCGGTCCTCGTGTCGAAAACGTGAAGGCGGCGTAGTCGTATCCGGATCCGCTCACCGGGAGGTGGCGGCGTGCTCGCCGTCCGCATCTCTGCCCACTCCCCCGGGGCGAGCTCGACGCGAACCACCCCATGATCGCCTGTGAAGAAGCCGGGCCCGACGGTCACCTCGGTACCGCCGGGATCCGCAATCACGTCCTCGGGTCGGATCCCGACCTCAACGGTGTCATATGAGGCGAGTGCGGCGGCCCAGGCCCGAAGTCTGAAGCTACCGATTCGTATCCAGAATCCTGGCGCGTCGGCAGCAACCCTGGCGCGAACCACCGACATCGAACCGAGGAACTGTCCGACGAACCGACTGGCGGGTAGTCGGTAGAGCTCGAGGGGGTCCCCAATCTGGCGGATGTGCCCCTGCTCGATCACCGCGATCCGGTCCGCCATCACCATCGCCTCGTCCTCGTCGTTGGTGACGAATACCGCCGTCACCTCATAGCCCTCCTGAAGTAGCCTCAGCTCTTGCCGCATCCGAACTCTCATGTGGGCGTCGAGGCGAGCGAGCGGCTCGTCCATCAGGAAGACGCGGGGAACGCGCACCAGCGCCCGCGCCGCCTGGACGAGTTGCTGATACCCCGCCGAGAGCTCTTGAGGCATCCTGGACAACAGATGGTCGATCTCCAGTACGCGCGCCTCCGCCTCGACTCTGGCATCGAGCTCGTCCGGGGGGGTCCTGCGAATCTTGAGTGGGAAACCCACGTTGCGGCGCACGTCGAAAAACGGATAGAGAGCGTCGCCTTGGAACACCATCGCGATGCCACGATCTGACGCATCGACACTGGTGACATCGACACCGTCGAACCGAACTGAGCCGCTGGTTGGCGCCTCGAGCCCGGCGATCACTCGCAGGAGCGTTGACTTGCCCGCTCCCGAAGGTCCGAGCACCACCAGCAGCTCTCCGTCGGCAATCTCGAGGTAGTCGATGCTCAGCACCAACGAAGATCCCCGGACCACCTTCACGCTATCAAGAGTGATTGCTGCCATAGATGTCACCTTCGATGGTATCGGAGATCCAGTGAGACTTGGAGAGCCTCCCCGGCACCTGATCCAGGCGCCCGCAGGAGGCTCTCTGCCAGTTCGGCGTGAAGTCCGTACTCAGACCAGCTCGGGGATCCTCTCCTCGACCATCAAGTCAACAACGAAGTCGTCGTCATCGCGAGTTCCCTCGATGTGTATCTCAGGAAGCCAGTGCAACCAACTCGGCAGATACCAGTTGAGGTCGCCGAGCAACTTCATCGTCGCCGGAACGAGCACGGAGCGGATGATCGTGGCGTCGAGGATGACGGCGACTGCGAGCCCGAAGCCCATCTGCTGGAACATCACGAGATCACCAGCGGCGAATCCACCGAAGACCGCCACCATGATCAACGCCGCCCCGGTGATGATCGCACCGGTCGAGCCGAGCCCGAAGGCAACCGACTCGTCGTTGCGGCCGGTGACGTCGTAGTGCTCCTTGATCCGGCTGAGCAGGAAGATGTGATAGTCCATCGAGAGCCCGAACAGCACGGTGAATAGAAACAGCGGGATCCAGGCTTCGATGACGTCCGTCTGCTGGAACCCGAAGATGCCTGCACCCCAGCCGTGCTGGAACACTGCGACCAGAAGGCCATATGCGGCTCCAACCGAGAGCAGGTTCATCAGGATCGCCTTGAGCGGGACGACGATCGAACGAAACACGATCATCAGAAGGACAAAGCTGAGTCCCAGCACGAAGGCGAAGATGATCGGGGTGCGACTGTCGATGATGCCGACGTAGTCGAGAGTCCACGCCGCCTGCCCGGTCACGTAGACACTGTCGGCCTGCGCCCCGAATGCAGCCGGGATCTTGTCTTCCCGGAGCGTGGTAATGGCATTCCTTGCCTCGTTGGTCGACGGGTCGAGTTTGGTGACGGCATCGATCCAGATCGCCTGCCCATCCTCGCTAGGAATCACGGTGACATCCCCGTAGGCGGGGTCGCTCTCCAGGTCCTGCACCAGAGCCTGCACTACTGCGTCATCGGCTGATCCGTCGACAACGATGCTGGTGGAGATCACCCCGGCACCGAATTCCTCGTTGAGGACGGTGAAGGCATGCCTGCCGGGACTGTTCTCCGGAAGGGAATCGATGAAGTTCTGGCCGGTGTTGAGCCCGAGGTATGGCGAGGCGGCGAGCAGGAGGATTCCGGCAGCCACGGAGGCGCTGATGATCGGACGAGCAGTGACGCCTCTGGTGATGGCATGCCAGAAGCGGCCACCGCCCTCGTGGTACGCGGTGCCGGAAAGGCCAGGGATTCTGCCTTTGTTGACCCGATCACCGAGCAGCCCGAGCATCGCGGGGAGCAAGGTCAGCGCACCGGCGATCGATGCGAGCACGACCAGGATGGCTCCCATTCCCAGGCTGCGCATGACCGTGTCGGGCATGATCAGGAGCCCGAAGAGTGCGATGACGACCGTCAGACCGGAGAAGAACACGGCCCGGGTAGCGGAGTCACCGGCCCGAATCACGGACTCGAGCACCGGATGGCCGTTGGCCCGCTCTTCACGGAAGCGCTGCACGATGAACAGTGTGTAGTCGATGCCGACGGCAAGACCGATCATGGTGATCATGTTGACGATGAAAAGCGACAACTCGAAGGCCTGGCCGACAACGGCCGTCATCCCGAGCGAGACCACGATCGCCACCAGCGCGACCAGGAGCGGAATGCCTGCGGCAACCGCAGCTCCGAAGACAACAACGAGAATCACGAGAGCGACCGGGAGACCGATCAGCTCACCACGCTGCAGTGTTTCATCTGCCAGCGTGCCGAACTCGTTGTTGATCGACCCCTCACCTGCAGTTGTCACCAAATGATCTGCCGTGTTTGCCGAATCGATGACGCCGAGCAGAGGGTCGGCAAGCACATCCGCGTCGCCATCGCCTTCGATTGTTGTGAGAATGAGCGCGGTCGAACCATCCTGCGAAACCATTCCGGGGACGCCGTCCAGGTACGACACTGCTGATGTGACATTCTCGGTGGCCCTGATCTCGGCGGTCAGCGCCGCTACGGCCCCATCGAATTCGGCGTCGCCTACGATCGACGCTCCGCTTTCGAAGATGACGTACTCTTGAAGCGTCCCGTCACTCGGGAAGTGCTGGCTGATCAGGTCTTCTGCCGTCTCTGACTCGGTGGAGACGAGCAGGTCCCCATCCTGAGTGAGCACGCTGTTCATGCCCCCGGCCAGCAACACGCCTAGAACGACGACAGCGACCCACACCGCGATAGTGCGCCACGGATGGCGAGCAGCGACTCCGGCAATCCGTCCGGTGAAACCTGTCTTCCTCATGTCCTCTCCTTCTCACGCTCCCCGGATCTCCGGGCGAGAATCTGTACAACCAACAGAGTGGGCGAGATGGAGCAAGCGGGCCATTGGGCATGTCCCCCCACATACCCTGACCTACCCCGGAAACGCCTCGGGGTTATCCCGGTGGAGATTCCATCCCCTTGCGGCTCGCAAAACGCGTATCTTGGGACGTGTCACGGTGTCTCATAGGAGGACCAGGGGGAAGAGGAGTGGGAATATGCGAAACCGTACGACTGTGATCATCGCCGCTGCCCTTGTTGTGCTCGTAGCCGGGTGCGGCGGCAATTCTGTCGAAGAGGCAGTGGTGGAGCGGATGCTAGAAGAAGCCGGTGGCGACATCGGCGACGTCAACTTCGATGCCAACGGAGACGGCTTCGAGATGTCCGTTGAAGGAGAAGACGGCGAGACCATCAACGTCTCGGCAAGCGGGGACGACGAGGATTTCTCCATGGTCATCGAGGGCGAGGACGGGGAGTCCATGACCATCGGTGGCGGCGAGGTTCCCGAGGGCATGAAGACACCGGTCGCAGCGGGCGGCAGGGTCATGTCGACGTTCGAAAGCAGCGGCGACTTCTCCGTGTCCCTCGAGTACCCGGCCTCGATGTTCGATGAGTTGGTTGCCCAATACGACGGATATATCACGGGCGACGGAGTCAGCCGCTACGAATCATCCTCGTCCGCCAACGACGGCACCGTCAACACTGTGACGTGGGTGTCGGCAGACGGATCGGCGCAGGTGAGCGTGAGCGACTGCTACTCAACTGATACTGGTGATCTGGATGCGGTGTGCGTTTCGATCTACGAGTCGGGGTCCTAACGGCCGATCGCGGAGCACGCTACGGAGCGACAGCGGCGGGGTCCTTGCCCCGGGTGTCCCCATAGAGGTAGCGAGGCCCTGACCCAAAGCGGCCGGCCCGGTCGTCGGAGTTGTAGAGGCCGCAAGTTTCGAGCGAGAGACAGCCACACCCTATGCAGGAGCTCACCTCATCGCGCAACCTCTGCAGCGCCACTATTTGCTCGTCGATCCTGAACCGCCATGACTGCGAGAGACGCTCCCAATCGCTTCTCGTTGGCGTGCGGCCACCAGGCAGCGTTTCGAGAGCATCCCTAATCTCCCCCAGGGTGAGTCCGAAGCTCTGTGCAGCTCTGATCACTGCGATACGGCGCAGCTCCGAGCGATGGAACCGGCGCTGATTGCCCTCGGTGCGCTCTGATTCGATGAGGCCTTCCTGTTCGTAGAACCGCAATGTCGACGTAGCTACGCCGGCGCGTCGGGCTGTCTCTCCAATGGTGAGTAGGTCGGAGTGTTCCACGCCAATCAGCATATCACTTGACTTCAAGTGCACTTGAAGTTGTACGTTGCCCCCTATGGCAACGAACACCACGACACAGACCAGACCGCTCGGCTACTCGGATATCCCACAACTCATGTCGTTGATGAGCGGGGACGAGAAACACAGCATCGCGGCGACTTCGACCCTCGACGTCATCTGGAGCCTCTACGACCGAGTCCTCGATGTCGCTCCCGACCGTATCGACGACCCGAAGCGAGACCGATTCCTGCTCTCCAAAGGCCACGGGCCCATGGCCTACTACGCGGTACTGGCGGCCAAAGGTTTCATTCCCCTCGATGAGCTCACGGGATTCGCCACATATGATTCGATCCTGGGCCATCACCCGGACGCAACCCTGATTCCCGGCGTCGAGATCGGAGCAGGCTCGCTTGGTCACGGATTGCCGATCGGGGTCGGGCTCGCCCTCGGGCTGCGAGCCCAGGACATTTCAGCCCGGGTGGTGGTGCTGATCGGTGACGGTGAGCTCGACGAGGGCTCGAACCACGAGGCAATTGCCGTCGCAGCACGCAAGCAGCTCGGCAATCTCAGTGTCGTCGTCATCGACAACGACTCGGCTAGTCAGGGTTGGCCGGGAGGGATTCAGGAGCGCTTCGCCGTCGAGGACTGGGCGACGACCAGGGTCAACGGCCGCAGCCATGACGCCATCACTGCCGCTTTCGAGATCCCCCACCCGGACCGCCCGCTGGCCGTCGTTGCACTCGTCGAAAGGCGGCGGTGATGCCAACGATGCGCGACAGGTTCACTTCAACGACGATCGATCTCCTGGAGAGTGATCCGAGAACGACGCTGGTGCTCGCCGATATCGGCGCAAGCAGCTTTGCCGACGCACCACGCGTTCACAACGTTGGGATCAGGGAACAGGCCATGATCGGGGTCACCGCCGGCCTCGCCCTGTCGGGTTTACGCCCGATCGCCCACAGCTACGCACCCTTCCTCATCGAGCGGCCGTTCGAGCAGATAAAGCTCGACTTCGGCCACCAGGACCTCAGTGCCATCCTGGTGTCGATTGGGGCGTCGTACGACGCGGCCGAGGAGGGACGGACGCACCAGTCACCCGGAGACGTCGCCTTGCTGAGCACCCTTCCCGGCTGGACCATCCACGTGCCGGGGCATCCCGACGAAGCCGAGGATATGCTGCGATCGGCGGCCGCCGACGGCGACCGCGTCTACATCAGGCTGACCGAGGACAGCAACTCCACCGCACACAGGGTCGGCAAGGGTCTGGTCACGATCCGAGCGACCTCGGACCCCGGCGCCACGGTTATCGCGGTCGGGCCGACGCTCGACCGGGTTGCGGCAGCAACAGCCGATCTCAACGTGACTCTCCTGTACGCCAACACGGTGCGACCATTCGACCGGCTGGGCGTTGCCGCCGCGACAACCGGGACAAACGTGGTATTGGTCGAGCCGTATCTGGTGGGAACGTCGGCAGGCGAGGTGACAGCTGCGCTCAGCACTCGGCCGTCGAGACTGCTGTCGCTTGGCGTGCCCAACGTCGGAGACTCACCGCTACGGCACCCGGCAGCAACACGATGCGAGCTATGGCCTCGACATCGCCGGGCTTCGTACCCGGATCGTCTCTTTCCTCGACGGGGGAAGAGATGGTCAATGATGATGGGAGGACACCACCTCACCACCGGCGGCGACCGCCGCCAGCCGCGTGATCAGCGGCATGGCCTACGCCGGCTCGACCGGGAGCGCCACCGGGCCTAGACCGCTTCGAGCGCACTCGAGGCATCCGCGGCGAGAGACCCCGTCTTGCCCCTGCTAGAACCAACGTCGATCGCCTGCTCGGAGCCGATGCAACCTGCTGCCGCGACCAGACGGGCGCTTTCTACTCATGGTGCGATCTGGAACACGTGGACCTGCGGCTGCTCGCCGTACGACTCGGTGAAGTACAGACGGCCGGTCGCAGGGTCGTAGCCGGCACCGACCGCGGTCGCGGAACCGTCGTCGGCGATCCCCTCCAACTCCCAGACTGCGTAGGGGCGAGGTTCCCACGGCTCGACGGCGCCGTCGATGACGGCAAGTAGCTCGGCGGCGTCGTAAGCCCACACCTGATGGCGATACGGGTAGGCGTGAGTGCCCTTGCTCGAGTCGATGGGGTCGTAGCAGTAGATAGTGCCCTCGCCGGTGGGCTCGCCGTGAAGACCGGGATCATCCGTCCCGATCCCGTAGCAGTAGGGGCCGGTGCCCTGCCGGCCGAAGAACAGCACGCTGCGCGATCCGGGCGGGAATGCCGCGCCCACCACCGACGTGGCCAGATTGAACGTGTCATTCTGAGAGGTACCGTCGGCGATCTCGTGCTCGAGGGGGTACCACAAAAGCGTGGTCCCGGATGGGTCGGCGCCGATGTCGTCGGGATCGAAGACGGTCGCCGCGGGGCCGGACGACGTTGCTGAAATGATCGGTATACAGCATTGCCCGGTGAGGGCCGGACCGCCCAGTAGCGACTGCCACTCCACCGGGATGGGCGTCATGTACCCACCCTGGGAGCGCGGCGGAGCGATGGCATCGATCGCTTCCAACCCGGTGAAGTCGCCGGATTCGGACAGGTCGAGACTCGAGGCGCCATGCGAGGTTGCCTGGGTGCCGGCGGCGTCGTAGTAGATGGAGGCGGCCACAATCAGCCGGTCGTTCCATGGCATCGTCCCATACAGGGTCCAGCCCGACTCAAAGGCACCGTCGGTGACATCGGCGAACGGCTGGAGGACTGTCGCCACCGGCAACGTCGACCACTCTCCGCTCCCCAGCGACGCCGGGATCGACACCTGGGCAAGGGTGCCGGGGTCCCAGGCGTGTCCCCCGACAAACAGTGTGTCGTCGAGAACCGAGAGCGCTCCGCCTCCGTACCCAAACCGGGAGGCGCCGTATGTGCCACCGGGCAGGGCGAATGTGCCCAGGTAGGTGATGTCGTCGGCCTGGATCAGTGGACGGGCGGTCGGGGGGACCGTCAGATCCAAGGCCCGGACCAGAAAACTGGCCATCTGGCCCCGCGTCACCGGATCATCCGGACAGAAGCGATCGTTTGCCGGTGGATTACAACCCTTCGTGATGCCGGCGCCGGCCAGACGTGCAATGTCGTCGGAAAACACCGATTCGTCATCGTCGATGAACGGGTCTGGATCAGTCGCGGCTCCCAGATCGAGCGCCCGGACCAGAAATGCGGCCATCTGGCCCCGCGTCACCGGATCATCCGGACAGAAGCGATCGTTTGCGGGTGGGTTGCAACCTTTGGTGATGCCCCGCTCGGCCAGCCAGGCAACGTCGTTCTCGAACAGGTGACCGGCGACGTCCACGAACGAAGGAGGCGCGGTGACCGGCAGATCGATCTCGCCCGACCGATGGAGGAACGCCGCCATCTGGCCCCGGGTGACCGGATCGTCGGGACAGTAGATGCCCGGCCCGCAACCCTTGGTTATGCCGGCGGCAACCAGTGCCTCGATATTCACCTCATGGACCGAACCATCGTCATCGGTGAACGAACCGCCGGATGCGCCGGCAGCGGGTGCGACCAGCAACGCCGACACCAACGCCAAAACGATTATCGCCACTCGTCTCATAGCCTCCCCAAGACCAGGAAGCCACAGCGTACCTCCCCGTCGTCGCCTACCGGCGATGCCGGTTCGTAGGCCCGGCTTCAGATCAGCATGGCTTGTACCGCGTCGATCGTGTCGGTCTCGGCGGGCAACTTGTCATCTCGATAGCCCCGCACCCGGGCGAATCGGAGGGCCACTCCCCCGGGATAGCGGCTACTGCGCTGCACACCGTCGAGGGCAATCTCGACCACCTGTTCCGGCTGGACGAACACAACGTGTCCCTTGCGATGGGTCTCCAGCTCGAGGAACCGCTTTGTCTGCCACTCGAGCATGGCGTCGGTCATACCCTTGAACGTCTTACCGACCATGACAAACCCGGTACTCGATCGGGCGCCGAGATGGATGTTGCTGAGCCAACCCTTGCGACGACCCGACCCCCATTCCACTGCCAGCACCACCAGATCCAGGGTGCGCACCGGCTTGACCTTCAGCCACCCGGCGCCCCGCCTGCCGGCCTCGTATGGTGCCGTAACGGTCTTGACCATCACGCCCTCATGTCCTGCCGAGATCGTTGTCCTGAAGAACTCCTGTGCTTTGCTCACATCGTCGGTGACGATACGAGGGACCCGATACTGCTCGGGTACCACCTCTTCGAGCAGCCGCAATCGATTGGAGAGCTGCAGGTCGAGCACATCCTCCCCGTCTCGATGCAGGATGTCGAAGAAGAATGGTGTCATCACCATCGAGTGCTCCTGCGTCTCGCTGCCGAAACGACTCATCGTCTCCTGGAACGGGCTTGGGGTGCCGTCGGTCCGGAGTGCAACGGCCTCACCATCCAGCACCACGGAGTGGATCGGTAGTTCCCGCCCGACGGCGACGATCTCAGGAACACGATCCGTCACGTCATTGAGGTTTCTCGTATACACCCGGACTGCACCATCGCGGACATGCATCTGGATGCGGGCACCATCGATCTTCCGCTCCACCGCTGCGAGCCCGAGCTTGTCGAGAGCCGCGGCTACGTCGGGGGCCGACTTGGCAAGCATGGGCTGCAGCGGTCGGAAAACCCTGAGGCCGATGCCGGCAACGGCATCTCTCCCCCGGTGCGGGCCACCGAGGCAACCGCGCCGACATCTCCCGTGAACATCACGGCACGCCGCACCACCGCGACCGGGATCGCCGCCGCCTTGGCAACGGCATCCATCATGAGGCTGGCGTTGGCACCCTGCCGGAGCCCCTCAACGAGAAGAGCAAACAGGAAGCGTTGTTCGCCTTCTGTGGCTGCGCTGAAGAGACGGTCAATAGCCTCCTGCCGCTTCGCCGCAGAGCCCGCCCCGACGGTCGCGGCGATCGTGGCAAACGCGTCATCGACCGCCGAGAGTGTCAAGGTATGCACATCGGCCGGATCGGGAAGGCTGCGCAGCGACGCATACCCGATGCCGAAAGAGCCCTGTGGGACGATGCCGGACAGATAGCTGACACCTACGGCGAGCTCGTCGTCATTCATCGTCTCCACCGCACCGGCGAGGATCCGAGTCTTCTCTTTCCTCGCCGACACCGCAGCAACGCGATTCGAGATCTCAGTGAGATCACCCAACAGCATGGTTGGAGCTTATCGCCCGGCGATGACGTCGCTGTAGAGATCGAGCCACTCGTCGAGTATCTGGTCTCCGGAGAACCTACTCAGAAAGTCCTCCCTTGCGCGTTGACGCATCCGTCTGGTCCGGTCCGGATTCGAGATCATCGAGTTGATCGCCGCGATGAGAGCAGTCACGTCGCCGGGCGGAAAGAGCAGACCCGTCTTGCCGTCGGTCACGATCTCGGCCAGGCCCCCATGGTCGGCGGCAATCGTGGGTGTACCCGTCGCCAGCGACTCGGCGGCGACCCTCCCGAAGGTCTCGATACCGCGTGTCGGCACGATCGAGAACCTCGCATCGCCCACCAGATCGCAGACCTCCTCCGGCGTCACTGGTCCGAGATACTCGATGTACGGGTTGCGTGCGGCCGCGTCGCGCACGAGATGCTTGAGCGGGCCCTCTCCGACGATCTTGAGGGGAAACTCGATCCCCCCTCGATCCCATGCCTCGATCAGCGTGTCAATGCCCTTCGGGGGAAACAGTCTCCCGGCATACACGGCAAAACCTCCAGCACCGGTCCCCTCGCCCGGGTCGGGGAAAACGAAGTTGTGGATGACGTCGATCGTATCGGGGTCCCAGCCTCCCTCGATGTAGACCTCACGAGTGTGTGCCGAAGGGGTGACGTACCGCTCCACCCTTCTCTTCCACGTTCCGATCATGCGGTGACCCGAAGACATCGTGGCGACGACGGCTGTGCCAACCGCACTCTCCCGGTAGCACTTGTTGACGATGCCGGGCCACGCAACGCGCTTCCCGACACAATCGAGACAAACGTGGCCATCCCGATAGAGCATGCCCTCGGGACAAAGGACACGGAAATTGCGGAGCGACTGGACCACGGGAACATCGTGCTTGTGGGCCGCGTAGTAGATCGAGGGAGAGAAAAGCGGAAAGAAGTTCTGAACGTGCATCAGATCGAATTGCCCGTGGCGAAGCAACTCCGAGACGTGGCGTCTCGCCTCCTCGGACCACACCGAGCGGCCCGCAGTACGCAATGCGCCGATCTCGTCGATGCGCTCGTTGCTATCCCCGAGGAGTACGACGTCGTGGCCGGCCTCCCGCAGCAACGACACCTGAGCATCTGTCGACGCATCCTCGCCACCGGCGGCCTTGTAACGATTATGCACCATCAGAATCTTCATCGGCATCTTGGCTCCCTCCTTCTACCAGCCCTCCCGAGCGGGACTGACCCATAACGGGATACCTCATGCTGCGCGAGGTAGTGCAGCATTCTGAGCGGCGGTCCATGGATGGTAGCTTGCGGGTGCACTACGCATCGGCGTTTATGACCCCCGGCAAGCCATGATCGAAAAAACTCAGCTCGGCACGTCAAACCTCGAAGTCACCCGCATTGGCCTCGGGATGGCTGCGCTCGGCCGACCCGGCTATATCAATCTCGGGCATCGCGGTGACCTCACCGGGCGCACCGAAGTACGCGCCCTCGAGGAGCATGCCCACGAGGTGCTCACCGCGGCGTACGACCTCGGAGTGCGCTACTTCGATGCGGCACGCTCCTACGGCGGCGGTGAGGAATTCCTCGGACGCTGGCTCTACAAGTCGAGGATCACCGATCCCGGAATCACTATCTCGTCGAAGTGGGGCTACAAGTATGTCGCCGACTGGCGAGTAGACGCCGAGGTACACGAGATCAAGGATCACAGCCTCGCCATGCTCAACACCCAGTACGAGGAGACGCGATCCCGGCTCGGTCGCCACATCGACATCTATCAGATTCATTCGGCGACACTCGATACCGGAGTGCTCGATGACAACGGTGTGTTGGATCGGCTCGCCGAGCTACGCGCCGACGGGCTGACTATCGGGCTGAGCACCAGCGGGCCCGACCAGGGCCAGACGATTCGCAAGGCGATGACGATCGAACGTGACGGAGTACCTCTCTTTGGGACCGTGCAGTCGACATGGAACCTGCTGGAGCCGTCGGCAGGCGAGGCGCTCGCCGAGGCTCACGATGAGGGCATGGGCACAATCATCAAGGAATCCGTCGCCAACGGCCGTCTCACCCACCGAGACCTACAGACGACAATGCCGTTGCGCGAGGCGTTCCCCGACGACAATCCGGACACGATCGCAGTTGCTGCCATTCTGGCGCAGCCCTGGGTGGACACAGTGCTCAGTGGAGCCGCCACTATCGAGCAGCTCGAATCGAATCTGGATGCGCTCACCATCGATCCCGCCCGTGTCGCCGGACTCGAGACGCTCATAGCCGAGAGCCCAGAGGACTACTGGAAGACCCGCAGCGGCCTCAAGTGGACGTGAGCTGCGGAGCCAGCGCCCGCCGCAGGACCTCCACACGATCGGCTTCGACGCGGAACCATGCCCACTTTCCCCGTTGATGACGCGAGACAAGGCCGGCGCCGGCCAGCAACGACAGGTGATGACTCACCGTGGGCTGGCTCTTGCCGGTCACGCCGGGAAGGTCGCAAGCACATAGCTCGCCTCCGGGGCTGTTGGCGATGAGGCTGAGAATGCGCAGCCGGGTCGGGTCTGCAAGCAATTTGAACGCGGCTGCAAGCTCCTCGGCTTCTGATATCTCGAGTGGCTCCGCCAGAACCGGAGCGCAACACTGCTGAATGATCTCCATGCCTGCATGCTACATCATATTGATGTATGTCGATATAACTGCTAGATTTCATATTGACTGATATCAATATGAAGGGGAAGGCCATGACCGACAGCACGACCGATATCTACAGCCAGGTGACGAGGAGATACGCCGCAGCGGCGCGCAGCTCGGGTGGAAGTTGCTGTGAGGGCAGTTGCTGCGGAGGCAACGACGATTCCGGCTCGACACAGGATTCAGGCGACTTCGGCACCTGGTTGTACGCCACCGATCAACTCGATGAGGTCCCGAACGGCGCCGCTCTCGCCTCACTGGGATGCGGCAATCCGACTGCCGTAGCCGCACTCAGTGCCGGGGAGACCGTGCTCGACCTCGGATCAGGCGCCGGGCTCGATGTGCTGCTGTCGGCGCGACGGGTCGGGCCTACGGGATTCGTCTACGGCATCGATATGACCGACGAAATGCTCGAGCTGGCCAGAGAGCACCAGCGCCAGGCAGGAGTAGCCAACGTTGAGTTCCGCAAGGGGGTCATCGAGAACATCCCGCTCTCTAATTCCAGCATCGATGTGGTGATCTCCAACTGTGTCATCAATCTGTCGCCAAATAAGCCCGCGGTCTTCGAGGAGATGTACAGGGTGCTGCGTCCGGGTGGGCGCATCGGCATCGCCGACGTCGTTGCCGAAGACACGCTCAGCGAAGCGCAGCGTCTCGAGCGCGGATCGTGGGTTGGTTGCGTGGCCGGTGCACTCGGGATCACCGAGTATGCCGAGGCTCTCCGCAGCGCCGGGTTCTCCGGGATCTCGATCGAGACGACCCACTGCGTCGCAGAGCAGATGCATTCGGCGATCATCAGAGCCACGAAGCCGTAGACCGGAGCTCACTCCATCACGCGCAGCCTCTCGGGTAGATGCGTCCGGCGCATCTCCGTCACCGCAAACAACCCGGTTTCGTGGAACGGGTATCGGTTCTTCGCCGACTATCCGACCAGGGATTCGACGCCGAAAAGAGGACGTCGACAACAGAAATACCTGATTGTTTCAAGATTTCCCTTGGCAAAACGCCAAATTCAGGGCATCCTGGCAGCAGGGTAGGAAGGGGTCGTCGCCTCGAGGCTCGGAGGTGCACATGCCGGCGGACGATCTGACAACCTGCGATTTCCCGTGTACCGATGTGAGACACGTCGGCTTTGTCGCCACCACACTGCCGGATGATCGTGACCGTATACGTGTGATCATGATCAGCGCTGCCCCTCCCCCGACCGAGTCAAGCACACAGCGAGTCTCGCACCAGCACACCATCGACGCGTTTCGCTCGGCCGGCTACGACGTCTCGTCGCTCGACGACATCAACGCTCTCGGCGTATACGTCACAACTGCCGTCAAATGCCCGAAGATCGGATTTGGGCTCAAGCAGGAGACGGTCGAGGCATGCTCACACAAACTCGAGAAGGAAATCGTCGCCTTCCCGAACGTCAAGTCCATTCTGCTGATGGGAAATACAGCTATTCGTGCGATCAACGAGATCGCCATCAGGAGGTTTGGCGCTCCTGCCATCCCCAACGGGTCGGCGTACAAGGTCAAAGGTCACGAGTACCCATTCGGCGAGATCAGCCTCTTCCCGTCATATCCGGAATCCGGGCGAAATCTATCCGTCGAAGGCAATCGACAAGATGTAATCGCCGTCGATATCCGCAATGCTCTCGAGGTCGCAAGCGAGCCGATCGGCCGAGCTCACAGCACACGGCCAAAGCGCGGGAAGCACACCTCGCGCGGCCCTCAGCCGCAACGGGTCATGGGTCAGGGAGACAGCTGAGCCCATCCTCGCCGTCCCGTCCTCGCTGCCCCCGCACCGCAGGTACTCTCTTTGCGAGGAGGTTGACCGATGACTCATCAAGGATTGGGCCGCAGGACACTGTTGGTGGATCTCGGCAGGGGCACTCTCGCCATTGCCGTCTTCGGGCTCACCGCCCTTGCCTGCGGCAGTGATGAACGCGGCGCCGACGAGGCCGACCTGCCGCAAACCGGCCTCACCTGGGAACGGGTCAACCTCGGCTTTGTCTCCGCATACATTCTCGTCCGGGCGGGCGAGGCCGCCATTGTCGATACCGGGGTCAGCAACAGCGAGGACGCCATCCACGCGAGTCTCGAGGGGATGAGTCTCGACTGGAGTGACGTGAGCACCGTCGTCATCACTCACCTGCACCCAGACCATCAGGGCAGTCTCCCTGCAGTAATGAGCCTCGCCGGGGACGCGACCGGATACGCGGGTGCCGGGGACATTGCCGGGATCGAGTCACCGAGGAACCTGATCCCGGTCGGCGACGGTGACAAGGTATTCGACGTGGACATCATCGAGACTCCGGGCCATACGCCCGGTCACATATCGCTGCTAGACAAGCGCAGCGGATTGTTGCTGGCCGGAGACGCCATGATCGGTCGCGCGGGAAAGGTCGCAGGGGCCAATCCGCAGTTCACCGCAGACATGGAGGTTGCCGCCCGGTCCATCAAGAAACTCGCCCAATTCCAATTCGACATAGTCGTCTTCGGGCACGGCGAACCTGTCATCGGAGGAGCATCTCAACAGGTGGCGGAGTTGGCCAGCCAGTTGTAGCGCTCCCGGCTGTCGGCTACCGCGGCAAATCGCTATGCCCCATCAGGAATTGATCGACCGCCCTGGCACACTGACGACCTTCTTTGATCGCCCAGACAACGAGTGACTGACCACGGCGCATGTCGCCGGCAGCGAACACGCCCGGAACACTCGTCGAGTAATCGTCTGTGGTCGCCGCTACGTTGCCACGCTGATCGGTAGCTACCGCCAGCTGCTCGATGAGCCCGTCATGAACCGGGCTGACAAAACCCATCGCCAGCAAAACAAGATCAGCCTTGAGCTCGAACTCGGTCCCCGGGATCTCGCTCATCTGCCAACGCCCGTCGATCTGAGACCACTCGACCTCAACTGCGCTCAGCTTCTCGACCCGACCATCCGAGCCGGTGAACTCCCTGGTCGAAACGGACCAGTGACGTTCACAACCTTCGTCGTGTGACGTGGAGGTGCGCAGCTTCTGCGGCCAGTTCGGCCAGGTGAGCATCTTGTCCGGCTGTTCGGGCGGCTTGGGCAACAGCTCGAGCTGGGTCACGGAAAGAGCCCCCTGTCGATTGGCAGTGCCGACACAGTCAGATCCGGTGTCGCCACCACCAATCACGATCACGTGCTTCCCAGCCGCAGAGATCTCCGGAGTGCCCCGATCGACTCGTTGCCGTTACGCCGGTTCTGCTGGGTGAGGAACTCCATGGCGTAGTGAACACCGTCGAGATCCCTGCCGGGAACCGCCAGGTCGCGGGGCTGCTCGCACCCCGCGGCGAGGACCACAGCGTCGTACTCCGCCACCAGGCGCTCCACCGGGATGTTCACCCCGACATGGCTGTTGACCCGAAACTCGACGCCCTCCGCCTGCATCTGGGAGAGCCGCCGGTCGATGATGTGCTTGCCGAGCTTGAAGTCCGGGATGCCGTACCGAAGCAGCCCACCGATCTTTGCGTTCTTCTCGAACACGGTCACTTCGTGGCCTGCCCGGGCCAGCTGTTGAGCGGATGCGAGCCCTGAGGGGCCGGAACCAACCACGGCCACCTTCTTGTCGGAACGACGCGGTGGGATCTGCGGCTGGATCCAGCGCATTTGCCACGCCTTCTCGATGATCGAGTACTCGATCGTCTTGATCGTCACCGGTTGATCGGTGAGGTTGAGCGTGCATGCCTCTTCACAGGGAGCCGGGCAGACCCTCCCCGTGAACTCGGGGAAGTTGTTCGTGGAGTGGAGGACCTTGATCGCTTCCTGCCAGTCGTCCCGGTAAACGAGGTCGTTCCAGTCTGGGATGATGTTGTCCACCGGGCAGCCGAAGTGGCAGTACGGGATACCACAATCGATGCAGCGGGCACCTTGCTGGGACACCGACTCATCGGTCAGCGGGATCGTGAACTCCCTGTAGCTCTGCTTGCGCTCCTCGACCGGGAGATAGCCACGGTCCCGTCTCTCGATCTCGCGGAAGCCGGTCGGCGAGCCCATCAGGAGCCTCCCATCGTTGCAGCCGCAGTCTGACGCTCCTCGAGGGCCCTCCGGAACTCATTCGGCGTGATCTTGTAGAACTGGCTCAGGTAGGAATCGAAGTTGTCCATGATCTCCTGAGCCCTCGAGCTATTGGTGAGCCGAGCGTGGCGGGCAACCAACGTCCGTAACCGCCACCGGTCGTATCGAAGTGGATCAGCAAGCAATTCCTCGGGAGTCGGATTCTCCCCGACCCCGGGCGGGGCACCGTCGTCGTCGGCGATACGGGAGATGGTCACCATCTGATGGTTGACCCGTTGCTCGAAATCTCCTGCATCGTCGATGACATAGGCGATTCCGCCACTCATCCCTGCGCCGAAGTTACGGCCCGCCTTGCCGATGACAACGACGCAACCGCCGGTCATGTACTCGCAGCCGTGATCGCCAACGCGCTCGACGACGGCGATGACGCCCGAGTTGCGGACTGCGAAACGTTCGCCTGCCCCGCCGTTGAAGTAACACTCGCCGGAGATGGCTCCATACAGGACCGTGTTGCCGACGATGATGTTCTCGATGGGAATCGTCGGGCCCGAGGGCTCAGCCTCGATGATGATGCGACCACCGGACATCCCCTTACCCACGTAGTCGTTGGCGTCACCCTCCAGATGCAGAGTGACCCCATGTGCCAGCCACGCACCGAAGCTCTGCCCTGCGGTCCCCTTCAGCTTGATGTGGATGGTGTCATCCGGGAGACCCTCGTGACCGTACCTTCTCGCCACCTCACCCGAGATCATGGCCCCCACTGCGAGGTTGGTGTTCACGATCGGCATCTCGATACTCACCGGCTTGCGCTGGTCCAGAGCCGGCATCGCCGCCTGAATCAGCCTGTTGTCGAGGGCAACCTCGAGATTGTGATGCTGCTTCTCCGTGTTGCTCGTGGCCACACCTTCGGGGGCCTCGGGCTTGTAGAGCACCCGAGAGAAGTCGAGGCCTTGCGCCTTCCAATGGTCGATTGCCTTCTTCGTCCTGAGTCGCTCACTCTGGCCGATCATCTCGGAGTACGTCCGGAATCCGAGTTGCGCCATCAGTCTCGCGGACCTCCTCGGCGATGAACATGAAGAAATTGACGACATGCTCGGGCTTGCCGGGGAACAACTTGCGCAGCTCCGGGTCCTGGGTGGCAACGCCGACGGGACAGGTGTTGAGGTGGCACTTCCGCATCATGATGCAGCCCTCGGCGATCAGTGCGCCCGTGCCGAACCCAACCTCGTCAGCGCCCAAGCAGCGCGGCAACCACAACATCCCGACCGGTTCGGATGCCTCCGTCCGTCTGGACGGCGATCCTGCCCGCGAAGACGGTTAGCCACCAGCGTCTGATGTGTCTCGGCCAGACCGAGCTCCCAGTGCGAGCCCGCTTGCATCACCGAGGTGAGCGGGCTGGCACCCGTCCCGCCCTCGTTGCCGCTGATGAGGACATGGTCGGCGTACGCCTTGGCCACACCGGCCGCGATCGTGCCCACCCCGACCTCCGACACCAACTTGACGCTGATACGGGCATACGGGTTGACGTTCTTCAGATCCAGGATCAGCTGCTTGAGGTCCTCGATCGAATAGATGTCGTGATGCGGCGGCGGGGAAATCAGACCGACGCCCGGCGTGGAATGGCGGACCTTGGCGATCCACTCGTTCACCTTGTGACCGGGCAACTGGCCACCCTCACCGGGCTTGGCACCTTGCGCCATCTTGATCTGGATGTCATCGGCGTTGACCAGGTACTCCGTGGTAACACCGAACCGCCCCGACGCAACCTGCTTGACGGCGGATCTCATCGAGTCGCCGTTCTCCGCGGGGACAAATCGACTGGGCTCTTCGCCACCCTCACCGGTATTGGACTTGGCACCCAGACGGTTCATGGCGATAGCGAGGTTGGTGTGCGCCTCCCAGGAAATCGACCCGAACGACATGGCGCCGGTTGCGAACCGCTTTACGATCTCGGTTGCAGGTTCGACCTCATCGAGCGGAATCGGCTCTGGTGCGAAGCTCCAGCTCGAACAGACCGCGGAGGTTCTTCAGCTTCGTCGTCTGATCATTGACGATCGCGGTGTACTTCTTGAACATCTCGTAGTCGCCGGAGCGAACTGCGTGCTGCATCGTCGAGATGGTCTCCGGGGTCCACACGTGCTCTTCGCCGCGGAGCCGGTATGCGAAATCCCCCCCGACCTCGAGATCATCACGGCGATATGTCTTGACGCCAAAGGCGCGACTCATGACGGCGCACCGTCTCGGCGGCGATTGCGTCGAGCCCGACGCCCTCGATCAGCGATGGCGTGCCGGTGAAGTAGTTGTCGATGAACTCGCTGCTGAGCCCTATGGCATCGAAGATCTGGGCACCGCAGTACGACTGGAAGGTCGAGATGCCCATCTTCGACATCACCTTCAAGATGCCCTTGTTGATGGCCTTGATGTAGCTCTTCTGAGCCTCCTCGATCGACTTGTCGGGAAGCTCAGCATCGAGAGCATCGATGACGTCAAACGCCAGGTACGGGTTGATGGCCTCGGCACCGTACCCGCCGAGCAGACAGAAGTCGTGGACGAGGCGCGCCTCGCCGGTCTCGACGACGAGACCAACCTCGGTCCGCAGCCCCTCCCTGATGAGGTGATGATGGACCGCGGCGGTCGCCAGCAGCGCCGGAATCGCGATCTTGTCCACCGATTGACACCGATCGGAGAGGATCAGGATGTTTTGGCCTTCCCGCACCGTTCTAGTCGCCTCGTCGCAGAGTCGCTGCAGTGCTCCCCGCATCCCGGACGCACCGTCGCTTGCCGGGTAGCACATACCGAGCGTCTTGGTGGCAAAGGCTCCGTCGACGTGGTTCTCGATACGGCGGATTCGCTCCAGATCGACATTGGAGAGAATCGGGTGGCCGACCTCGAGCCGTTTGTGGGTGCCGCCTGTGTTCAGATCGAGGAGATTGGGACGCGGCCCGATCAGCGATACGAGAGACATCACCGTCTCCTCGCGGATCGGGTCGATCGGAGGATTGGTGACCTGGGCGAACCGCTCCTTGAAGTAGTCGTAGAGCATCTTGGGTCGGTCCGAGAGCACCGCAGGCGGGGTGTCCCGCCCCATCGAGCCAACCGGGTCCGTGCCGGTCTGGGCCATCGGCTTCAAGAAGAACTCGATGTCCTCCCGGGTATAGCCAAATGCCTTCTGGGCACACCGCAACGTAGCGGCGTCGGGGCTCATGGCGGCTACCTCTTGAGGCAGCTCGGATATGTGGATCTGAGTCTCGTCCAGCCACTTGCGGTACGGCTTGGCGCCCGACAACGAATCCTTCAGCTCGGCGTCGTCGATGATCCGGCCCTCTTCGAGATCGATCAGCAGCATCTTCCCCGGTTGGAGACGCCATTTCCTGATGATCTTCTCCTCGGGAATATCGAGGGTCCCCATCTCGGACGCAAGGACGACCAGATCGTCATCGGTGATGAAATAGCGCGAAGGGCGAAGACCGTTGCGATCCAGGGTTGCACCGATTTGCCGCCCGTCGGTGAACGCGACGGCGGCGGGGCCGTCCCAGGGCTCCATGACCGCAGCGTGGTACTCGTAGAACGCTTTGCGCCCTTCGTCCATCAACGGGTTGTCCGCCCACGCCTCCGGTATCATCAGCATCATGGCGTGACCGAGCGAGTACCCGCCGGCCAGCAGCAGCTCGAGAGCGTTGTCGAAGGTAGCCGAGTCGGATGAGCCGTCTCCGATCAGCGGCCACAGCTTATCGAGATCGTCACCGATGATCTCAGATGACATGTTGTGCTTCCGGGCCATCATCCAATTGACGTTGCCCTGGACGGTGTTGATCTCGCCGTTGTGACATAGGAGCCGGAACGGCTGAGCCAGCCGCCATGACGGCGACGTGTTCGTCGAGAATCGCTGGTGAATCAGGGCGAGCGCCGACTCCACCCGCTCATCGGTGAGGTCCCTGTAGTAGACAGAGAGATTGGCCGCGAGCATCATTCCCTTGTAGGTGATGGTGCGTGCCGACAGCGTCGTGATGTAGAAATCGCCCTGCTCGATCAAGTAGGGCGCTCGCTTGCCCAGCTGAATGTGGGCCTGCTTGCGGATGACGAACAGCTTGCGCTCGAAGTGGTCGGCATCGATGATGTCTTCCCCGCGCCCCACGAATACCTGCCGGATCACAGGCTCGATGGGCTTGACGCTCTCTCCGAGGCACGACGGGTCGACGGGGACGTCCCGCCATCCGAGCATCTTCTGGCCTTCCCTGATGATCGTTTCGACGATCAAGTTCTCGCCGACGATGCGGTCGACAGGATCCTTCGGGAGGAACACCATGCCGACTGCGTACTCCCCGGCCGGTGGGAGGTCGACGCCCAAACCGGCCATCTCCTCGCGAAAGAAGCGATCCGGGATCTGGAGCAGCATGCCGGTCCCGTCACCGGCGAGCGGGTCTGCGCCGACCGCGCCACGATGAGTGAGGTTAGTGAGAACAGTGAGACCCTGGGTGATGATCTTGTGGCTCTTGCGACCCTTGATGTCGGCTACGAATCCGATGCCGCAGGCATCGTGATCGAAGGCAGGGTCATAGAGCCCCTGCGTCGCTGATGGCTCGTGGTGCGCCATGTCCACCTTCCTCCACTTCCCTTTGCTCACCGAACGTCTCCCGAGCGCTCCCATCGGCAAACGCGGATCTTTTTTGGCCCTGCCGATGGGTCTGCGACCGCGGGCCCGTCGACTGAGGTTTGAAGGCAGGACCATAGACGGTTTCCGAGCATGCCAAAGTCGGAAATTGCGAATATGCGAATATTCGGTCCATCACCGTGCGCAATCTCCAATCGGGGCTCCCTCCGTGGTTATTGGCAAATTCGTGCACGAAGGTGCAACCGGCTCTAGTGGCGCCGAGTGCATAGGACGTACAATCTCGGTGGGAGCCAGTTGGACAATTCCCAATCCGGCCCACCGACGGGATGAGGAGGCGCCCAGATCGGACGGGCAGGCCCTGGGAAGTTGCTTCAGCGTCTTCTGAGGCCAATAGGTGGATAGACAGGAGCCAGCGCATGAGTCCCGCTAATCCGATCGAGAAATACCTCCACGGCCACATGTATGACTCCAAGAGCGGCTCGAAACTCGCCAGGCTTCGACCATTCGTCACTATCTCGAGGCAAGCCGGGGCGGGTGGCCACACCCTCGCCAACCTGCTCATCGAGAAGATGGCGAAAGAGTCGGACAAGGACCTGTTCGGGGAATGGGAGGTGTTCGACCAGAAGCTCGTCGCCATGGTCGCGGACGATCCGAACCTTCGTGTCTCAGTAGAGGATCTCCTCGGTGAGGAGTATCGGAAGGCGGCCGACGACTTCTTCCGCCAGTTGATCACGGCGACGACGCATCAAGACATCGTGATGGATCGGATGTTTCGGCTGGTGCGGACCGTTGCTGAAGTCGGGAAATCAGTCATCGTAGGAAGAGCCGGATCTGAGGTGACGAAAGGCCTCGGCCCCTCCGTCTCGGTTCGCCTGGTTGCCCCGGAGGAGTTCCGGATCGAGCGAATGCAGAGAATGCACAACCTCAGCGAGAAGGAAGCGATCTCGTGGCTCGATCGCCATGATTCCGGTCGTGCCCGCCTGCTGAAACGACATTTCAGGGTGAACATCGACGATCCCCTTCTGTACGACGCCATATGGAACACCGACAAGGTGCACCTCGAGGACATCGCCGATTCGATTGTCAGCCTTCTGGCTGCCAGGGCGGCTCACTGGGGATGATCGGCGCGGCACGCCTCGAAGGTGGCTGATCCGACTTTCGGCAGTCTGTGCTGGGCAACTAATCTGATGCCGTCCCTGGAGTTGGGTGAGGAACATCGCGGGTGGAGTCCGCTCGGACGGGCCTGGATATCAATCCGGGCCCGTTCGTTCATCCCAACCCAGCGTCACGCAAACACCCCACCGCATCGACGGATCTGCACCAAGCCGGACGGCAGGCCACTCTGTCCCGCCATCCTGCTCGGCTTCGTAGTCAAGTGACAATGCACAAGAGCCGATGCTCGATAGAGTGTTCGACGGAGGATCAAGTCCATGCGCAGGATCATTGCATCTGCCTTTCTGGCATTAGTCCCGCTACTCGCCTCCGGACCCGCCGGAGCGGTCTCGGAGCCGCGGCCATTCGACGGTGGGCAATCGGCGGTTGCCGAGAGCGATCTGGTCAGCCCGGTCCAGCGGGAGGGATTGGCCGGCGTCGCCGCATTCACCGACTATTCCGGCGATCCACTGGAATTGATCGTTTGGCCAAACGACACGAGGCGTTACTCGCTCGGCGACGATCGCATCGGCGTGTACGTATGCACCTGGCCCGGGGCACCGGGGGGTATCGACCTCAACAGCGCTACCACGCTCCTCAACAATGAGGTCGTTCCCTTCTACGACGGGCTGTCCGGGGGTCAATACGCTCCCTACTTCATGCCTCGCAAAACCTTGATGCTCGATGACGGACAATCGGTATGGAGCGACTGTCAGGCAGCGATGGCGGTACAGGCAAATCCGCTGTGGGAGGACAACGTTGCGTTTGGCATCCTCGACAACAAGTCCAACAGCGGGAAAGCCACGCCGGGCTCATACTGCTACAACTGCAGCAATCTCGTCTCGACCACGTTCCCCGATAACGGTCGCTGGGCGATCGTCGAAGGCGAATCGGTGAAGGACTTCGGTTTCGGCGCCCACATCACGACCGCGGCGCACGAGATTGGCCACACCATCAGCTTCCCGCACTCTTATTCGGGCGAGGTGCTCTACGACGGCAACGGAAACCCGTACATCGACGAGTACGACAACCCGATCGATTACATGAGCGGCAACGACCCTGCGAGCCTCCTCGGGCGTCGAGTCGCCGATCCCTACTCGACGCTGGCGTTCAACCGGTACCGGGCGGGTTGGGTCACTACCTCGGACGTGGTGTTCTATTCGGGCGGTGTTGTCGACGTCACAATTGCCCCGGTCGGTACCGATGGCATACAGATGGTGATTCTCCCCACCGCATACCAGTACTCGCTGCTGACCCTGGACGCACGGGTCAATTCCGATCTCGACCGAATCCCGACGAGTTTCGAGGGAGTAACCGCCCACTACATCGAGCAATGGTGGCGTGACCCTGCGGACGACACGGTCAAGCCGATCGGCGGGGCGGACTCCCGCATCTACACCTATCCCCCGTCGCCATACTCGCTCGACCACGTCACCGGTGTGGGCGATGAGGCACACTTCGATCTGGATCAGGGCGAGGAGCTGCTGGCGCAGGGAGCGGTCATGAAGGTTCTCGGGCAGACCGGGGACGGTTTCCAGGTGCGTCTGATCGGCTTCGACGACGTGGCCGAATCCGTGTTCCTGGGGAACATCCTGTGGCTCGCAGATTCCGGGATCACCAAGGGGTGCAGCGACACGAGCTTCTGCCCCACGGATTACGTCACCCGCGGCCAGATGGCAGCCTTCCTGGTGAGGGCGCTGGGCTACACCGATGCCGGCGCAGGGAATATCTTCACCGACGACGACGGCTCGGTCTTCGAAGCTTCCATCGACAAGCTCGCAACGGCAGAGGTCACCAAGGGATGCAACCCGCCCGTCAACGACCATTTCTGCCCGACACAATATGTGACACGGGAGCAAATGGCAGCGTTCCTGGTGAGGGCACTCGGCCTCACCGAGGTAGACCCCAACATCGAGTTCACTGATATCGACGGATCCGTCTTCACCGAAGCCATCAATAAACTGGCGGCCGCCGGTATAACCAAGGGATGCAACCCACCGGCCAACGACCAATTCTGCCCCGGCGATCGGGTGACCAGAGAGCAGATGGCCGCCTTCCTGGAACGAGCGCTCGGCTAGCGCTTGCGTCTCCCGATCCAGCCACGGCTGAATCCGGCAGGGCCGAGCTCATATCTCGCCGAAGATAAGGATGAGGTTGTGACCGGGCGAGCCAGAGCCGGATCCCTCTGACACAGAACCGAGTCCGATGGCTCAGCTACGCCGACTGGAGCGCTCCGGCGAGCAGCCGCTCAAGGTCGAGCAGCTGCACCTCGTTATCAGGACGCTCTTGGTTGTGGGCTCGAATCATTGCATTCAGCGACTCGAGACCGGAACGGATATCAGCGAGGGTCGCCCGGGCAAGCACTCTGGGCAGCGCCTGCTCCACGGTTCGGGTCAGATCGGCGGTTTGCTCTCGATGCCTCTCCCTGGCGATCCAGTTGCGCGCCCACCATGCCGGATCGTAGGGGCGGGACAAGCCTGGAATAGGCTTGCCCGCCCCTGCGGCAACATCGAGTTGTCCGGCCTCTTGTGCCTCGCGGATCACCCGTTCAATCCACGGCTCACGATCCGGGTCGCCTACCATCCCGACTGATAGGCATCACCGGTCAGCATGCCACCGCCGTAGTCGACGAGAGCGCACATCGACCAGGTGAGCCCGGACTCCCAGCCACCCTGATTCGGGTAGTAGAACCAGTAGTCGAGCGCCGACTGCTCGTACGAGTTGCCGACGAACTCGGAGAACTGGTTGTAGCAGTAATCGTCGGCCGTGGTAGTGACGACGTCGTCACCGGGATAGTTCGCCCCGCTGAAGAAGTATGTGCCGTACACCTGGCCCTCGTGGGGCGCGTTACAGCTCACAGCTTCCACTTCGACGCCGTAGCTCGTCTGATCGAACGATGCCTCTGAGGTGTTGAAACAGTCGCCATCGAACAGGTACGCGAAGTCGTAGAAACCGAGGCTCTCAGTGCCGCCGGACGACACGTCCGAACCGACGAAACCGGTGAGCGCCGCCTCATCGACAACGAATGTGTTGAGGATGTAGTCGAGAGCCTCGAGGTCGGCGTCGTTGACGACGACCGTCTGCACATTCATCAAGACGCTGCCGGTGGCGGTTTCTGCAGCGAGATCCAGCATCATCGAGTCGCCGCCATCGCAGTTCAACCAGACGTCATAGACACCCGTGTAGAAGTTGTCCGAGTATTCGTATCTGCCGTCGTAAGTGCACCCATCGCTGTAGTCCCGGTCGTCGAGCAATGAGCCGACGGTCTCGGTCTGGGCGAGGATGGCAGAAGCGCCAAAGAAGAGCCCCGGAGTGGTGTAGGTCGTGTCCCAGGCCGTGTAGTCAGGAGATGCCCAAATACCGACGCCGAATACGTTGTTGCCGTCGCCCCATAGGCTCTGTGTGTCGACATCAGTCCACGCCGCAGGCACGTCGACTGTCAGGATGTTCTGGGCATCGGTCAATGTGACATACGAGTCGTAGCCTGCCGGTGTTGTCTCAGGATTGTCGACTTCGCTTCCCAGCTCGGACGCAAATGAATAGGACACTTCGAGGGTCTGGGACGTGTTCAGCGTGCCCTCCAGGAACGCATCCTCCGGCGCGCGATACACCTCGACGCTGATCGGATCATCGAGATCGTGAGACCGCAGAATGTCGCAGTAGTCGGACATGGTCCCATCAGTAGCGGGAATCAGCCCCTCGACCAGGGTGACGACATCGCCCGCCTCGATTCCCCCTAGATCTGCAGGGCTGCCCGAAGCCACCGAGTTCACCCAGATCCCCGAGAGGGCGCCGTCGCTGATGGCGAGGCCGTTGATCCCGAGCGAAGTGACGTTCTCGCCGCCCATGAGTGTGGGCACAACCTTGAGTGCCTCGTCACGACCGATGCCGTAGGACTGGCCGGCGCCGTCACCGGCGTAGTTGACCGCGAGGACCTTGCCGTCTGCTGATGACGATCGGTCCACCCGAGTTACCCGGCAGGGTATCGGCGGAGTGCTCGATGACGCTGTCGACCGAAGACCAGTCGGATTCCCCGTCGGCGTCGGCCTTGGAGATGATTCCGTCGAGCAGGGTGAACTCCTCGACTCCGAGCGGGAAACCGGCTGCGTAGATCTCGGTACCGACCGAGATATCACCGTCGTACCACTCGAGGTAGGGGTACCCGTCACCATCGACGTCGATGACTGCCAGATCAGAGCACTCGGAGACGCCAAGGATCTTGGCATTACGCGGGTCTTCCTCGCCGTCCACGTATACCTGAAGGAAAGCGGCGCCGGTTACGACATGATTGTTGGTCACCGCGATGCCATCCGGGCTGATAAAGAAGCCGCTACCCGACCCTGCCGCGTTGTATTGCTGCCCATATTCGGGATCGACGAAGCTGCCCTCCGCGACAATGCGGATGGTCGCCCCCTGCACCTCATCGAGCGAGCTGACGGCTCCGCTCTCCTCCCCCGTAGTGGTCGTTGCAGGGGTATCAGCTGTCGTTGTCGTAGTTGACGGTGCGGTTGTCGGATCCGTCGCGTCATCGCCCCCGCCGCACGCAGCAATGGCGATTGCGATGACCGCGATCAGCGCCATCGCTCTATTCAGCTTCATTGTCTTCTCCAGAGGTGGTTTCGTTTCCTGGGATGCCGATGGGCTCTGTCATCCCCTCACAGCTCACCGACAAGAGACGGGCCGAATCGGCTCCCGAGGCCGGAACGGCGTTCCTCGTGTGTCAATTGAGTTCATCGGCAGCAAATGCAGAAACAAAAGCGCCGAGATGCAGAAAGTTCCGATAGCTACAGGAACAGGTCCATACTGCCGATCAAGCCAGAAGCCCCCGATCATTCCCGTCATGCAATCAATCAAACGAACCACTGCTGTTGTCCCTCGCCGTACCCGTGGCGCTCGCCGCCACGCTCATGGCAACGTCCTCGGCGAACGCCGCGTCCTCGGTGTATCTCGATGAGACGTTCTCCAGCAGCCCATCCACGCTGTCGAACACCTGGTTCGACGCTGACATCGGGTATCGCAATCGCATCACCTCAGTCGACGACGGCAGCGACGGGCAAGGCATCAAGGTCTCGATTCCTTCGGGCTCCCATTTCGGATCGGCAATGCACTGGCAGTTCGAAGACCAGGGTCTCCCGGATCCCGAGGAGCTGTATTTCCGGTATTACCTCAGGATCCCTGAGAACTTCACCAACTATGGGCGCGGCAAACTTCCCGGCCCCGCCGGTCTGTATTCCGGATCGGCCAGAGACAACATCAAGCCCACCGATTCATCTCCCGGTTGGTCGGCACGCATGTTCTTCTCCCCGACGTACGACGAGCGCGACAACGATCACACCCAACTCGGCTACTACGTCTATCACCGCGGCCAGGAGTCCGACAACGGGGACCTGATCACTTGGGATACCCAGACGGGGACGCTTCGCCAAGGCGCCTGGTACTGCGTCGAAGGTCATGTCGACATGAACACGCCCGGAAAGGCAGATGGTCTGCTCGAGGGCTGGGTCGATGAGCAACTCGCCTTCTACCAGGACGATTTCGTGTTCCGAGGTAGCAAGGACACCGGAATCAACGTGAAGAGCTTCTGGTTCGACGTTTACTACGGCGGAACGGCCACGGCTCCCGGAAGCCTGTCCTTCGACTTCGATTCTCTCGAACTCGCCAGCCAGCGGATCGGTTGCGATGACTTCCCGCCCGGCGGCTTCCGCGACATCGGCGGGTCGGTACATGAGGCAAACATCCAGAAGCTCGCGTATGCCGAAATCACCAAGGGGTGCAATCCACCGCTCAACGACCTCTACTGCCCGGATGAGTCGGTCACCCGGGGCCAAATGGCGGCATTCCTGGTCAGAGCCCTCGATCTCTCTCCGACCACGAAGGACTACTTCACCGACGACAACGGAAGCGTCTTCGAAGACAACATCAATGCTCTCGCGGCTTCGGGAATCACCAAGGGCTGCACTGCCACGGCCTTCTGCCCGACGGGGTACGTCACGAGAGGACAGATGGCGGCCTTCCTCGATCGCGCCCTGACTCTGCCCGCCGGCCCTGCCGACCGTTTCGAGGACGACGACAATTCCATCTTCGAGGCTTCAATCGACCGGCTCGCTGCTGCCGGCATCACGTCGGGATGCAACCCTCCGGCCAACACGAACTTCTGCCCACACGACCGGGTAACCCGCGCCCAAATGGCGTCCTTTCTGAGCCGGGCGCTCGAGCTTCCCTGCGCCACCCGAGCCGGAACCGGGGTACACCCCGCCCACGTTCCCGCTGGATTCGATGCCGTGGTTCCGGTGGGTTGGTCGATCCAGGAAGTCGCCGACTCCCAACCGGCGGGAGCGCGCATCTACATCGAAGCTGGGACGCATCTACGCCAGACCGTGGTGCCCAAGGCCAACCAGGAATTCGTCGGTGAACCAGGTGCAGTGATGGACGGTCTCGACGAGTTCGCCAGCGCATTCAGCGGAACCGCCTCCGGGGTGAAGATCAGCGGCCTCGAGATCAAGAACTACACAGGGGGCTACTTTCACCGGTGCGATCGATGCCGGCGGATCCGGATGGGTTATCACCGACTGCGACGTGCACAACTCGGAATTCATCGGCATATCCATCAAGGGCGGATCAACCATATCCCAGTCCTACATTCACCACAACGGCACCCACGGCATCTACGTCAACGGAGGGATCCGGATCGGTCGTCAAGGACAACGAGATTGCGTTCAACCACCCCGACCAGACGTCAAGCACGGTAGAGAACTCCTCGGGGGCAAAGTTCTACAAGACAACCAATCTGACTGTCAGCGGCAATTACGTACACGACAACAGAGGTCGCGGGTTCTGGACGTTCACTGACAACACCGGCACTCGCTACGAGAACAACACGATCAAGGACAACTGGTGGGCAGGGATCTTCCATGACCACAGCCTGGCCGTCACCATCACGGGCAACACCATCAGCGGCAACGGCTCGAAGGCGGATGCGTCGGTTGAGTTCCACCACGGCGGGATCGAGATCCTAGGCCCCGATGCGACCATCACCAACAACGTGGTGAGCGGCAATTTCGAAGGAATCGTTGTTATCGGCTACAACCTCGACGCCGCCGGGTACCGCCCCGACAACACCACGATCACCCATAACATCATCACCAACTCCGGCAACACGGGCATCGTCACCAACGGCAGCGACAGCGTGTTCTCCAGCTCGACGATCGACTACAACACCTACATCTACGACGACACGTCGGGCCAGTACTGGGTCTGGTACACCGGGGCCACTCGCACCTGGGACACGTGGCGCGGATACAAGAACGACACCAACGGAACCCTCACCGGTCCATGATCCTCGCGATCAGCTCGCGACGAACCCGGCGCGGCCATTGCCACTCAGTCCCACGGGACTAGGAGTAGGGCTAGTCGCGAGGTAGCGTCCCGTAGTGTGATCGCCGACCAGCCTATCGAGTTCCGATATATGCCCTTCCTGTGTGGCGTCATCGGAACGTGGACGGACGAAGCATTGCACAGGCTCCTCGCCGCAGGACAGCCGGACCTCGTGCAACTCGACACGGGGCCTCGCGCTCTCCTCTTCGTCTCGGACCCGAATCGCGTCCGTCGCCTACGCTCCGGGTACTCATGGTCGGCCACCGCGGAAAACGTTCAGGCTGATATGCTCGCCGCGCAACTGTCGTGGAATGGCCGGGATGTTGCCTTGGCAACAGATGCACTGGCACTCAACGAGCTCTACTACCGGCGGATCGGGCAAGGCGTCTTTTTCGCATCGCGCATCGCCCCTTTGCTCGCAGTCAGAGCGGACCGGCTCAACACAGACTGGGAAGCCTGGGCCGACATCGCAGCTTTCGGCTATCCAGTGGCAGACCGAACCCCGTTCCTTGAAGTGCGTCGGATGATCGCTGGCAGCGCATGGCAAATCCGCGATGAGGCCGAACCCCGTCATGAGACGGCGCTCTGGCCATTCACGCCATCGGGGCCACCAGCGACGCCCACAGCGATAGCTGCCGCCATCTCCAGAAGCATCCCACGCCTGTCTCGCCGCCGACCAACCGTTCTCCTCAGCGGTGGGTGGGATTCCCGCATGCTTGCCGGGCTGACTCGGTCCCGAAGCCTTCGTCGCCCCATCACCTGGACGACCAGCCCGGACGATGGTTGGGACTACGATGTCACCCTGGCAGAACCAGTGGCACGTCGGCTACGACTGGCTCACCGAGTCCACATACCCGACAACGACGCTTTTGTGCGGTATGCCACGGCAACCCGCCGCAGGGTCCAGTACCAGACCCACATGCACACCTGGCTCTCGCCGCTCGCAGAGATTCTGCATCGAACGCGGGCACCACTCCTGGACGGCCTTGCAGGCGACGTCCTTCTGAAGAGTCTGTTTGTGGGTGCCGGAATCAGCAGTATCCGTGATAGGGAGACGCGGATGAGCGCGGTGAGAGCCAGCCTCTCTGTGCGGCTCGACAACGAGGCGGCATTCAGCCCTGGCGCGAGCAGCTTTATCCAGGCTGCGAGCCGGGCAGGCTTTGAGCGAGCTACCCGACTGATTCCCGACATGCCGGCAGACGCCACCGTTGCCGTGCTACTCACGAGAACCATGAGGGGGATCGCGCCGTCGCCCATGTGGGTCTTCGGCCCCGAGTGCGACGTACGCCTGCCGTTCGTCGACCCCGCCGTGATCGAGGCTGCGCTGACTGTTCCGATTACCACCAAGGCCGATGGGGGGTACTACCGACAAGTGCTGAGGGAGGCTTGCGCGGACGCGGCATCCCTCCCATCAACCAACGATCCCCTACCCGACGCACCTCGAAGCGCCCGCCGCCAGTCGAGCCCAGAATCACTGGCGTGGATGGCGGGTCTCATCGGCAGTTCAGATGATGCCCTGGGCCTGCTCGCACCGAGGATGGCCACGGCCCTCAGAGATGCTGAGGAGCTGGGCAGATTAGGTCGCTTCAACGCGCCCCTCCGGGTGCTCCAGGTTGCCAGCATGCTCGCCGAGTGGCAGAACGACTTCAGAGACATGCTCTGCGATGTCGGCCGCTCGCCATGGACACAGGGCTAGTCCGCCCGGATCTATTCGCTCGTGGAGGTGCCCGGGCTTGGGCATCTGATACCCGCGGCTCAGCTGGCGATGCTGATCTGAGGAGGGCCGGGCTGCCGGTGTGGGATGCCGAGTTGGGGAAACTCGTCATCGTCTCCCCAGCCGTACTTGAGTGACAGATTCTCGTAATCACGTCGATAGAGAAGCCGGCAGTTGACCTCAGGGTGGAATTGCTGAAGCAGACGGAGCTTGCGGTTCTTCTTGGTGCACAATCCCTGTTTGAGGACGGTCAGCTCGATGTACTCGTCGGTTTCAGGAAGATAGAAGTCGGGCGTGAAGTACTCGGTTGGCTCGCCATCTTCGTCGAAGGCGATCGGGAAACTGTGTGGCTCATGGAGCCATTTGACGCCGTAGCTGTCGAGTAGCGAGGCAAAGTGAGCTTCTGTGGAATTGGCCCACGGTGGCTCGGCCTGGTGGACCACTCCGATATCGGGAGTGCCAACTTTCTCTGCCACAGCCTCTCCAACGAGGTCGCTGTGGCTTCCCTGTCGGCAGCGGGCACTCCCTCAGAAGCGTTTGCGCTCTGCTACTTGGCGCTCTTCTTGGCGGGGCCTGCCTTCACAACACCCACCGGATCGGTGATGCTGGTGTGTCCGTCGTCCCACTCAATCTCGTAGGCGTGGCCGCTGGTTCCGATGATCTTGCCCTCCGGGGCGGCCTGGCCCACCTTCTTCGTCAATCTCTTCACCCTGGTTCCCGGGCGTAGCATCCGTTGACCTCCACCTTGGAATACCTGTCGCGACTCAGGATATTGGCTCTGAGGCCAAGGTGGGAGTGGTCGAACGTCACATCCGATCCGGGCGCCGCTGGTACCGATCCCCAATTGCCTCTACCCTCCTCGGCGGGGAGGTTCGTCGTGCGGAGGCTGGTGACCGTCATCGTGGTCTTTGTCATCGCGCTCGAGTTCTTGCACGTATACCAACCCTGAGCCCGAGGCACGCACCTATTACGACTCACTCGATCTATCTTCGCCCACCGCAGCGGCCGAGACATTCGTTGACGCATTTGCCCGCGACGATTTCATGACAGTGTGGCTGGCATTCGACTCCCAGGCTCAGTGGGAATGGAACAACGCGTTCAATCTCCTCCACTACAGCAAGCTCTTCAGAGTCAACGATGAGATGCGCCAGGGGATACCAGATACCATCTCACGGCTCATCACAGAAACTACCGACCCTTGGTACGTATTCGACCAGACGATGATGCTTGCCAGAGAGCACAATGCCTTGCTCATCGACCTACAGTCGATCGACCTGGACATGACGACCATCAAAGACGACGGGACCGCCGTCGTCACGGGGCGGTTCGAAGGCATCGACGGCGACGTCGAGATCAAGCTCACCGCGACCCAGGATGGACGTTGGAAGGTGGGTCAGGTTCTACTTCCCGGCGGCGATGAGAATTCGATCCCGTGGGGGGTCGTGCCCGCTGGGGACTAGCCGTCGAGGGCAATAGACACGGCTCTAGTCGAGCTGCGGGAGAAGGGTGCCCGCCTCACCAAGCGCTTGCTTGATCAGGTCGTAGAGGTTCTGATAGATCGTGTCGTGTTGGGCGGCCAACTCCCCTTCCATACCGGCAAGCCTCGAGGCGACCTCCGTGTGATCGCGGTTCGCGACAATGGCACCGTCATCGCCACTGGGTGCGTCGCCCTCGAGGAGACCTACTGCCTCCAAACGTGCCTGTTCGGTTGCACGATCGAGGTCGGTCTTGTCGACCTGACCTGTGAGAGTGACGACGATGCATCGCTCTCCGCTGCACGTGGTCTCTGCGCTGAAGCTGATCGCGGGATCGGCGATCAGCTCGCCCACCGTGGAGAGCACTGCAATCACGTGATCCAAGGGACCCTCGAAGAGATCGATATCGAAGACGAACTCGACGTGACGGTGGTCTGATGCTCTGACGTCCACAAGCCTGCCTCTCGACGGGAGTCCGGCGAACTACACACTAATCTGTATGCACATCGGTGCATCTGCCGCCGACACCGCTGCATTCCGCCCCGCGGCGATCCGACACAACCCCGGGCGCAACCAACGTACCCGCCAAAGGCGGGTACGCATCGTTTCCCACCGCTGAAGCGAAGAAGTCCCCGCCACAGTTGGCGGGGACTCTCTTCATCGTGGTGGAGGTGGGGGGAATCGAACCCCCGTCCTATGAGGTTTCAGCGCCGGCATCTCCGAGCGCAGCCATCAGCGAGTTTTCGAGCCAAGGGACTCTGTTGGCAAGTTTCCCGAGGCCTTAGTCAGTTAAGTCTTACCCGCCGGTCCTGACTTCCCAGGCGGGAGCATCCTGCATTGCGTTGCCCGGGTCCGGCGAGGCAGGAGCCCTCCGGTCGGACAGGCCGCTTATTTAGGCGGCCAGTGCGAGATCGTTGTCGGCACTTATTTGTATCCCGGCCATTTAACGAGGACTCCGGGGTTCCTCGGCTCGCTTCCGACACCTCAACCCTCACAGTCGAAACCGTGTCACCCCCACGAAGGGGATCGGGTTGATGCACCACAATACTCGATGTCCACCACCGTCAACGTCGCATGAAGTTCTGTTGATTCCCAATTTGCCGCTACTGTGCGTCACCAGCGGTCGTCGGTGCGTGGGACCGAAGAAGGGACAACGAATGACACGCCAGCCACGGGTCTATTACGCCTCCAGCCTGTTCAACGAGGCCGAACGCGAGTTCAACGCAGGGTCGTCGGGATGATCCAAGAGTCTCGGTTACTCCACCTGGTTCCCCCAAGAGGATGTCGGGCTGCTCACCGACTTCATCGAGAAGGACGGAATGACCCTCGAGGAGGCCCGGACCCACATCTTCAACCTCAACATCCGCGAGGTGCAGGATTGCGACCTGGTTGTGCTTCTGTCTCGACGGCCGTGTCCCCGACGAAGGCGCCTGCATCGAAGCAGGAATCGCATGGGGGATGAACAAGCGCATCATCGGGTTCAAGACCGATTTCCGCAACGGTGAGCCCGGCGGCAACAACATCATGATCGACGGCATCGTCGCCGAGCTGGCCGCCACTCGATCGATGACCTGCGACAGATCTGCTCGCCAGCGAGCAACATCCTGATCGACCTGACCGGCGCGGAGCCCGTTATGGTCATGCGCGGCGCCGAAGCATGCCGATCAGGACGATTGCACCGGAACGCTCCGCCCGCCGGCCAACTGCTGACGCATCGGGACGTCGGCGACTCGTCGTGATATTCAAAGAAGGGCATACTCCCCGTATGGAGAACCCGAAACGCAGCCGCCGATCACCGAGCTGAACTCCAGCCGAAGCCTGTGCCGCCTCCCGAGGCGGAGCCGAAGCCAAGACCCGAGCCCGAAGCCGCCGCGCAATTGGACCACGCCGTTGCTCGGCCTCATCGTCGTTTTGCTCGTCGTCGTAATCGGCCTCCAAGCTCTATGAGATGCAGCGGTCCCGTGACGTCGAGCGTGAAGTGGTTGCACTCGAAGTAGGACGTCACAGACCTCAAACCGCTGCGGCGCGACGTCGACATCATCGGCGAGCAGCTGACCGCCCTCGGCGATCAGGTAGCCACCGCCGTCGCATCCGTCCTCACCCGCCGCCATCATCACCGAGGCCGTCACAGGCAATCTTCCCCAGTTCGAGGGCACTTCCAACGACGCCGCCGTCATCGCCGAGATGGAGCTCCCCGAAATATCAGCGGCCCCGAGTACTACAGCGGGCAGCAGGTCACTTCGCCGCCGGTAGCGATGGCAAGGCCAGGGTGTGGCTGGTGTGGGCTCATTGGTGCCCGCATTGCCAGGCGGAGCTCCCCGACCTCAACACCTGGTGGCCGGAGAACTGCGTCGCGGTTCCCGGAGATCGAACTGGCGACTGTGACCACCGCTATTGACGATTCGCGAGGCAACCCGCTCGAGCGTACCTGGACGCCGAGCAGTTCCCGTTCCCGGTCATCGTCGACGAGAGCGGACAGATGGCGGCCAAGTTCGGAACCACCGCGTTCCCGTTCTGGGTGGTCACCGACACCGAGGGCAAAGTCGTGTTCCGGATCGCCGGTGAGCTGGGAATCGACAACGTCGAGCAGATCTTCACGCCAACTGGAGACCATGTCGACCGGGTCGTAGGTACCGTGCTAGCGCCGAGACTGCGGGCGCGGTCCATCTCCCGCTTCTCCATGCGCTCCCTGATCCGCTTGCCGCTTGTCGTAGGTGCGGCGCCCTCGGCGAGCGCCAAGCTCCACCTTGGCCTTGCCGTCCTTGAAGTAGACGCGGAGCGGGATCAGCGTCAGCCCGACCTCGTTGACCTTGCCGATCAGCCGGTCGATCTCGCTGCGATGCATGCAGCAGCTTGCGGGTACGCTCGGGATCGTGCCCACCTCCCGGCGAGAACCCGTAGGGTGCGATGTGCGCCCGCTCCAGCCACACCTCGCCGTCCCGGATGTCGCCATAGGCGTCCTTCAGCTCCATCTGCGAGTTGCGGAGGCTCTTCACCTCAGATCCGCGCAGCACGATGCCACATTCGAATGTGTCGACGATCTCGTAGTCGTGGCGTGCCTTGCGGTTTCTGGCAACGACCTTCTCTCCAGGCATGACCGCGCCTACAGGTACGGGGCCGGGATCGACCGGCTTGCCCCAGATCCTCACCTCGAAGTGGAGATGGGGGCCGGTCGCCAACCCGGAGGACCCGACATAGCCGATGACGTCACCCGCCGTTACGTGGTCATCGTAGGAGACGTTGAGGCTCGACTGGTGGCCGTAGAGCGTGGTCATGCCGCCGCCATGGTCGATGATGATGCAGTTGCCGTAGCCGCCGCGGACCGCAGCGAAGATGATCCTCCCCGATGCCGCCGCCTTGATCGGCTCGCCGTAGGCGGCATGCATATCGACGCCGGTATGCATCCGGGTGTAGCCGAGGATCGGGTGGAAGCGCATCCCGAACCCGCTCGTGATGGCTCCGGGCACGGGGCGTACCAGCACCCCCGGCTGCTCGCCCTCACGGGACGCCTCTTGCTTGATGAGCTGCTTCGACGTCGGGCCTGCTCGGCCTGCAGCCCATCGAGCTCGTTGTTGAACTCGGAGATGGTGGCATCGACATCATCGAGCTTGGCAGTTCAGGTCGCCAGATCGGCCGCAACCTCATCGGCTAGCTCGGCTTGTTCCGCAGCCAGATCGTCGAGCTTGGCCTTGGCCGCATCGAGCGTCGTGCGACGTGATGTTGACCTCGGCCTCGTCGTCATGGATGTGATGCTTGCTGGCCGCTCTCCTGGACCCTGCAGCGACTCGTATTCGAGCATCGCCCGATCGGTGTCGGCGGCTACATACTGGAGATAGCTCAGGCCGACATAGAGCGAAGTGATGGAATCGGCGGACAGGGCCACACCTCGGTGCCGCTCGTCCGACCGACATACGCGAGCGCGGACCCAGCCTTCGCCTGCTTGCTTGGAGTCGTCGAGCCTGATGCCGGGTGTCGGCGAGCGATTGGTACGACTGCTGAAGCTGGAACTTGAGCAGGCTCGAGGATGCGCTCCTGGTCGACTATCTGGTTCTCGGTGTCCTCGATATCGCGCTTCGGGTGGCCGCGAGCTCGGCCTGGCGCAGCTCCAGCGTGTCCCGGGTCGTCACGATATCGGCGACCACTCCGGTCCGCGATGCGTTGGCATCGGCGATCTGGGCGTTGAGTCGAGTCGATCCGCTGGTTGACGTTGCCAGGTCGTCGTTGAGATCCCACGCTCCCGCCACCCCTGCCGGGAACGGCGAGCGCGACGAGCAAGAAGAACGAGCGACGCAGCCGTTTCATGTCCGCACGTACTTGTGAACCGCAAGCGAGATGCTGCTCCCAACCACCCCGACGAATGCCCCGAACACCACGATCATCAGTCCCCTGGCCAGCAGGAACGAACCGGGCACGGTGAGACTGATGAAGTCAGGAAGATCGGAGAGGCGATCCTCGGCCAAGGCGGTACAGGCCGATGCCGAGCGCCACCGCAAGCGCAGAGCCAAAGATCCCCTCGAAAATGCCCTCGATAACGAACGGCGTCCTCACAAACCAATTGCTGGCGCCGACCAGACGCATGATCTCGAGTTCCTCACGGCGCGCATAAATAGCCATATGGATCGTGTTGGCGATCAGGGCGACGGCGGCGACACCGAGTGCAACCGCAAGTACCCAGAAGAAGACACGCAACCCGTCGCGGATCGCGGCGATCTGCTCGACGGCGTCAGACGCCGAATCCACCTCCTGTATCCCGGGCGAGTTCGTCAATCGCTGAGTGATCGTGTCGTAATCGTTGATATCAACCGGTCGTCACCCGCAGCGAGGCAGGGATGATCGACGGGTCATCCTCGATGATCTGGAGTGTCCGCGGCTCATCGGCGAACATTTGGAGCGCTTCCTCGTAAGCCTCACTCGGGCTGACATAGATGACCTCGGCAACCTCCGGCCAGCTCTTGATCTCCGCCTGCAAGCCCGTCACGTCACGAAAGTCGTTGCGCAGATATCCAATTACCCGGACGTCCTGCTGCCACTTCTCCGTGTTGTTCCTGGCCACCTCCCCGAAGACGAGAGTGCCGAAGGTGAGAAAGAGGGATACAAAGACGGCAAGCACCGCCCCGAGCACAACCAGACCGTTGCGGCGGATGTTGTTGAACGCTTCGTTGAGGACGTATGCGATTCGCATCAGACTTCAGTCTCCGTGCTTTCGGCGACATCGACGTGGTCTGTCTCTATGTCGTGGGATTCAGGTGTTGCATCCGCCTCGGCAACGGTGGCCTGCTCTTCCGGGGACGTGGGATCAGGCTCGCCGACGAGCCCGTCCTCTGGTTGAGATCCCACTTCCGAGCCTGCCACGAGCTCCGGGGCCGGCACAAGCGGCTGCTCCAACGTCGAGTCCGGCGGCAACTCGAGCGGGTCGGCCGGATCGCTCTGCTCTCTCGCCTCTGCGGCCTTCACGTTTGACTGTACGCGGATCTCGTAGGCACCGCTGCGTTGATCACGAATGATGCGCCCGTCGTCCAGTTGCACAACACGGCGCCGCATCGCATCGACGATGGCGTGGTCGTGGGTAGCCATCACTACGGTCGTGCCGGTCCGGTTGATACGGTCGAGGATCCTCATGATCCCCACCGACGTGGCCGGGTCCAGGTTCCCGGTCGGCTCGTCGGCAAGCAGGATCAGCGGCCGGTTGACGAAGGCACGGGCGATCGAGACCCGCTGCTGCTCACCACCGGACAGCTGCCTCGGCTGGCGATCTGCCTTGTTGGAGAGCCCGACGAGCTTGAGGACCTGAGGCACCTGGTTGCGGACAACATGCCTGGAACGACCCGTCACCTCGAGGGCGAACGAGACATTCTCATAGACGGACTTGTTCGGGAGGAGCTTGAAGTCCTGGAACACAGTGCCGATCGACCGCCGCAGATGCGGGATCTTCCACGAGGGAAGCTCTGAGGCATGCTTCCCCGCCACCCAGACTTCCCCGGTGTCGGGACGCTCCTCGCGCATCATCAACCTCAGAATGGTCGATTTGCCCGAACCGGAGGGGCCAACGAGAAACACGAACTCGCCCTTGGCGACTTCGAGGTTCACTTCTCTCACGGCCACGACGCTGTTGTCGTAGACCTTGGTGACGTTATGGAGACGGATCATGTAACTCCCTCTGCGGATCGGAGCGCACCGACCGCAAAGTCTCGTTTACTTCCCCTTCTCCGCCGGGCGCAAATGCTACTTGTGTTGTGACGCTATACCAAGGACGTTGTGCGCCGCTCCGCGGCGCAATGGAGTTTCCGTACGGAAACTCCGGCTCTGGCTACGCGTGCCGCCAAGGCGGCACGTCCGCAGTTCGCCCGGCGAACTGCGCCAACCCTCCCTCAACACAAGCAAAGCACGAAAGCCCTAATCCTCCTGCTGCGCCCTACGCCAGAAGTAGGCGTGCCGCCCAAGGCGGCACGATGGAGTTCCTACGGAACTCCCGCTCTGGCTATCTCCATTGGCGATACCAGCAAGATGGAAAACGAGTCCTAGTCCTCTTGCTGCGCCCTTCGCCAATGGAGATACGAATCTATGAACTGGTCTAGGTCGCCGTCTAGGACACCTGTGATGTTGCCGACCTCCAGGTCGGTGCGGAGGTCCTTGACCATCTGATACGGCTGCATCACGTAGGAGCGGATCTGACGCCCCCAGCCTGCCTCGGTCTGCTCACCGCGAATTGAGTCGATCTCCTGAAGACGTTCCTGGCGGGCGAGCTCGGCGAGTCGGGCCGCGAGCAGCTGCATAGCCCTGTTCTTGTTCTGCAGCTGGGAACGCTCGTTCTGGCAGGCAACAACGGTATTCGTCGGCAGATGCGTGATCCGCACCGCCGAATCCGATGTGTTGACGTGCTGGCCGCCGGCTCCCTGTGACCGGTAGGTATCGATCCGCAGCTCTTCCGGGTTGATCTCGACATCATTCAGATCGACTTCAGGGATCACATCAACACCAGCGAAGGAAGTGTGCCGGCGCGCTGCCGAATCGAAGGGACTGATCCGGACCAAACGGTGCACGCCACGTTCGCCCTCGAAGTAGCCATAGGCATGGTCGCCCTTGATGGTCACGGTCGCCGACTTGATGCCCGCTTCATCACCGGGCTGGATATCGTCGATCTCCATCTTGAAGGGGGTGCGCTCCAGATAGCGAACGTACATCCGCAGGAGCATCTCGGCCCAATCCTGGGCGTCGACTCCTCCGGCGCCTGCGTGAACGCTCAGAATGGCAGGACGGTCGTCGTACTCGCCGAAGAACAGGCTCTCCCGCTCCAGCATCGTCAGCTCTCGATCGAGCTTGTCGAGCTCGACAGCGGCTTCCTTGGCCGTCTGCGCGTCGTCCTCCTCAGCTGCCAACTCGAACAGAACTTCGGTGTCGTCGATCCGGCCTGCGATCGCGGCAACATTCTCGATGATGCCTTCGTAGCGGGCCAGCCTCTGGGTTACTTCCTTGGCCCGATCTTGATCGCTCCAGAGGTCGGGAGCCGATGCCAGCTCGCGGAGCTCCTCTAGCTCACGTTCCTTGCCCGCGACGTCAAAGGAACCTCCTGGCGTCGGCAAGGCGGGAACGAAGCTCTTCGATGGTGGCGCGAGGATCGGATTCATTCATGGCGACGTGATGCTAGCTGCTGCCCATGCGTGTCACTGGAGACATCGGGCGAGAACTCTGGTGGGACGAACTGAAGTAGCCAGCCGTGTGCGGTGGCCTCATCTTCGAAGAAACCGGCAGGGAAAAGGAATGAGTCCATTGCCCATTGATACGAGCCAGTGATTTGCCTGGTCCGATCGTCAACAAGTATCGCTAGTGCACTCAGTACACCGGATACGTCGTTGATGAACTCTCGCCAGCCATCCGGGGTCGGTCTCGTCATGGCCCTGACATCCCACAGCGCAGGCAGGACCTGGTCGCCCGTGAGCTCACGGAATGCGAGCACGTCGTTGTGCATCGACTCTGCAGTGTGGCGGGCGCCCGGGTTGGTCTCGACGACCACGACGACTCCGTCGGAATGAAGAGTCATCTCGACCATGTCGGTCTTGGTCGTGCGCATCGACGATCAGCCCGCCAGTGGAGCGGCGCCGGGACGGCCGTGGCATACCTTGTACTTCTTGCCAGAGCCGCATGGGCAGGGGTCGTTGCGGCCGATCTTGTCCTTGACCCGCACCGTTCGCTTTGACGTGTCCGGGCCGGAGACCTGCACACCGGTCGGTCTTTGCGGCGCTTGCTGGCGCTCCACCCGGACGTGATACATGTACCGCAGGGTGTCTTCCTTGACGGAGTCAACCAGCGCGGAGAACATGTCGTAGCCCTCGCGCTGATACTCGACGAGGGGATCCTTCTGGGCCATGGCCCGCAGCCCGATGCCCGATCGCAGGTAATCCATATCGGCGAGATGCTCCCGCCACTTGTTGTCGATGATCGACAGCGTGACCGTGCGCTCGAGGCGGCGCAGCACGTCGGTGCCGAGCTCCTCGTCCCGAGTCGCGTACACGCTCTCAGCATCCTCGAGGAAAGCGTCAACAGCTTCATCCGGAGAGAGGTCCTCGGGATGCTCGAAGCTGCCCGGACCAATCGTCGGCGTGTAGATGGTCGAGATGCGCTCGGTGAATCCTTCCCAATCCCACTCGTCGGGATCGATTCCGTTGGTCATGCTCCTCACGTAGTCCTCGATGACCTCTTCACGCCATCCGACGATGAGTTTGCGGGTGTCCTCGACTTCGCCGAGCAATATCCGGTTGCGCCATTCGTAGATGATCTTGCGCTGGGTGTTCATCACCTCGTCGTACTCGAGGACGTTCTTGCGGATCTCGAAGTTCTGTGCCTCGACCTGGCTCTGGGCACGCTCAACGGCTTTGCTCACCATCTTGTGCTCTATGGGAACATCTCGTGGGATCTTGAGCCGGCTCATGATCGACGCCACCCGATCGTGGGCGAATCGTCGCATCAGGTCGTCTTCGAGGGAGAGGTAGAAACGAGACTCGCCCGGATCTCCTTGCCGACCGGAGCGGCCACGAAGCTGATTGTCGATGCGGCGGGATTCGTGGCGTTCGGTGCCGAGCACGTAGAGCCCGCCTGCCGCGAGCACGAGCTCTCGAGCCGGCACGGTCTCCTCGGCGAACTTCTCCGTCAGCCGGGCAAGCTCCTCGTCGTAGCCTTCGTCATCCTTGCTCATGTCCTGCTTGCGCAGCTCGGCCCTCGCCAACTCTTCCGCGTTGCCACCGAGCGCAATGTCCACACCACGTCCAGCCATGTTGGTGGCAACTGTCACCGCACCGGGCTGACCGGCCTGGGCGATGATCTGCGCCTCTCGCGAATGCTGTTTTGCGTTGAGGACCTCGTGCCTGACGCCCCGTTTGTTGAGATGGTTCGACAACCGTTCCGACTTCTCGATCGACACCGTGCCAACCAGAACCGGCTGACCATTCTCGTGGCGCTCGATGATGTCTTCAACGAGAGCATCGAACTTCGCGTCCTCGTCGATATAGACGAGGTCGCCTTGATCGAGCCTGGCGATGGGGCGGTTGGTGGGCACCTCGACAACACTGAGGTCGTAGATCTCGTTGAACTCGCCTTCCTCAGTGATCGCGGTACCGGTCATCCCGGCCAGCTTGTCGTACATGCGGAAGTAGTTCTGGAGTGTGATCGTGGCCAGCGTCTGGTTCTCTTCTTTGATCTTGACGCCTTCTTTGCCTTCGATCGCCTGGTGAAGGCCCTCCGAATAGCGTCTGCCCTCCAAGACACGACCGGTGAACTCGTCGACGATCTTGATCTCACCGTTCCGGATGAGGTAGTCGACGTCCCGCTCGTATAGCTCCTTCGCCTTCAGAGCAACATCGAGGTGGTGAATCAGGTCGACATTGGCAAAGTCGTACATGTTCTCGACCCCGAGGACCTGCTCGACCTTGTGCACACCTTCCTCGGTTGTCATCACCTGACGCTTCTTCTCATCCACCTCATAGTGGATATCACGGTGCAGGGAGTTGGCGATGCGGGCGAAGTCCCGATACCACTTGCCGGTCTCGCCTACCCGACCGGAGATGATGAGCGGCGTTCTCGCCTCATCGACGAGAATCGAGTCGACCTCGTCGACAATGGCGTACGCGTGGCCACGCTGCACCATGTCCTCAGGTCTCATCGTCATGTTGTCGCGCAGGTAGTCGAAGCCGAACTCATTGTTCGTGCCGTACGTGATGTCGGCTGCGTATGCGGGGCGACGTTCCTCGGGGCTCATGTTCGACTGGATGAGGCCAACCTCGAGACCAAGGAAGCGGTGGATCGGCCCCCATCCAGTCCGCGTCACGACTGGCCAGGTAGTCGTTCACGGTGACCATGTGAACGCCGTTGCCGGTCAGGGCATTGAGATAAGCCGGCATGGTCGAGACGAGCGTCTTGCCTTCACCGGTCTTCATCTCGGCGATCATGCCCCTGGCGAGCGCGCCAGCCCCAACAATCTGGACGTCGTAGGGGCGCTGGCCGAGCACACGCTTGGCGGCTTCACGCACGACGGCGAATGCTTCCGCTTCGATATCTTCGATGGTCTCGCCCGCCTCGAGCCGCTTGCGAAACTCGGCGGTCATGGCGCGGTAGTTGGTCGTCTGTGAGGTCTACGTAGTCGGATTCGATGGAGTTGACGTACTCGGCGAGCTTCTCGAGCTCTTTGAGACGCTTGCCTTCGCCGGCGCGCAGTATTTTGCTGAAGAATTGCCATTGGATCGCCAATTGTAGGGACCGGATTGGGTATTGGGGTGCGGTGCGCAGGCTAGAGCCGGGCGGCTGATCGCCGGAGAACGATCCCACGGCGACTGAAGGTCTGAGTCAGTCCAGGGAGATGAACTCTTCGCGGAGGGCGTAGAGGACGGCTTCGTTGCGAGAGTGAAGACCGAGCTTGTCGAGGATGTTGCGAATGTGGTTCTTCACCGTGTTCTCAGAGATGAAGAGCCGGTCACCGATCTCACGGCTCGTCATGCCCCTGGCGACTAGCTGGAGCACTTCGATCTCGCGTCCGGTCAGCGTCGGCTTACGTGACTTGAAGATCTCCTGGTGGCGCAGCAACTGGCGGAGCACGTCGACCATCTTGCCTGCCATCTTGGGCGAGAAGAGCGGCACCGTCCACTGGCGACGGCGCGAATCAGGTCGACCAGGTTGGAGAACGGCATGTCCTTGACGATGTAGCCGCGAGCGCCGGACTTGATCGCTTGAATCATGTCCTCCTCCGACTCGCTGCCCGTGAGCAGAATGACCTGCGATCGCTCCGAGACGGCGACGATCTTGCCGACGACGTCCAGACCGGAGAGACCGGGCATCAGCACATCGAGCAGTACGAGATCGGGCTGAAGGGTCTCAGCCTGCGCGACAGCATCCTCGGCGTTGCCGGCCTCACCGACAACTTCGAAGCCTGCCTCATTCAGGGCCGAGGACAACCCGGCCCTGAAGAGGGGCACATCGTCAACAACTAGCAATCGTGTCATTCGGGCTCTATCAGTCCTAGGTCTCCGTCATCACGGTGGTAGAGGACGCAGTACTTGCCGCTCTCGGCGTCAAGGAAGAAGAAGAAGTCGTGTCCGAGCATCTCCATCTGCAGTCCAGCTTCCTCCGGTGTCATGGGCCTCATCACGAAGCGTTTCGTCCTCACGATTGGTAGCGGCCCGTCTTCTCCGTGTTCATCGGACACCGGCGGAACGTCATTGAGCGGTTTGTTCTCACGTTTGCGGGACCTCTGAATCAGCCGCTCCTTCAACCGACGCAGCTGGCGCTCGAACTTGGACGACGCCAGATCGAGCGCAGCAAGCGCATCTGGGGCCATTGCCATGACACGTACGGTGTTGCCGGCGGTATGGGTTGTTATCTCGACCTTGAAGCGCTCCCCGGAGGAGCGGGGGTTCCGCAACTCCGAGAGCTCGACATCGGCGACCGATCCATCGTCGAAAATCCGCCCGGCATGCGAGACCTTCTCATTCGCAAGGCTGGCGAACCTTGCCTTCTACTCGCACGTTCTTACCGTGTACGCGTACATCCACCGCAGCTCCTTTCAAGAGGGCGAACAGGGAAATCTAGAGGAGACCGGTCACAGCATGACTCCCAACCGCGTCGCATCGGAAGTTGGGAATGGCTGATGAGTGCTCTTGGCAAAGCTACTCCGCTGTTGCTGTTGACCTATGTCATCCTATCAAAGCTGGAGCCCAGCGCTCGTGTTGCCGTTACTGCACTCCTTATCGACACCAGATAACCCGCGGTCCTGAGGGTGACCCCGGTCGTCACGACATCGTCGATCAATACCGCACGAGACGGAACCGCCGCCACTTGGCGGAACCCCGGGGAGCGGCGCGAGACACGATCGCTGCCTGCGTGCGACGGCCACCATAATTGCGGACGCAACGCGAGCACCACGGGAATACCGGTTGCCTGCGCCAGTCGCCGCGACAGCTCGATGGCGGGATCGACACCGTGGCGAACCCGCCGTACCCAGGCACGCGGCACGGGCACCAGAGCACTGGTACCGGCTGGCAGCCTCGGGACCATCGCCGACGCCAGTAGATCGGCCGCCGTAGCGATCGCGTGGTACTTGAGGAGGTGGGTGAGGCGGCGCGCCACCCCCTCGTGGCGGAAAGCGCTCCTCACGACGAACCCTCTCTCGTCAAGAGAGGAGACCGCGGTCAACCCGGAGCGACAGCGACCGCACAACGCGCCTTCACCCCACTGGGTACAAACGATACACACTGCCATGAGAGCAAAGTATCAACGGCGACCGACATGCCGACATGTGACTAGCCCCGACGGGATCCCACTAATTGTGGCTGCCACACTACTTACAGTGATCTAGTATCGATTTTGGGAATGGCACTTAGTCTGTATTGGGGGCGCATTCAATGCAGGTGGGAAACCGCTACCGCCGTAGTGACCGACGGCGTTGGCTCAACACGACTCTGGTCACCGGGCTGATCGGCATCAATGCCTGGCTCTGGGCCGGGATCATGTTCGGTACCGTCCGGCCACCGGCCGTGGGCACGGCGTGGCTGAGCCTGCTGACGCTGTCCTCAGCCTCTGCCCTCGTCCTTGCGATCGGTGTCTGGGGACGTTCCTCCATACACCATCGCCGCATGCTCTCCGTTCCAGCATTGCGCCAGGCATGGGCCACTCACCAGGCCGGTCACCTCGTTGCCACCTACCTGGCTGACCCCGACCGATTGCACACAACCGCCATCTCCGATGAATGCCCGGGTCGGATCCCGCGACTGCCGGTCGTGACGGAATCCGCGATTCGAGCCGAGATGAGGATTCTGTTCGGCGGAGTTGCCGCCGAGGAGATATTCGCCGGCGAGAGCGGCAGCCATGCATCCGGGGATCTGGCGCGGGCATCGTCTATTGCCGCCGCCATGGTCGGCCGCTACGGCATGGCGGGATCACCGGTATCCATGATGCCGGCGGCGACACCGGGACCGCACCTTCTTCAACCGGGTCCTCGACGACCCTCGCACGAGGAAGGACCTCGAGGTGATACTCCGGGAAATCAAGCAAGATACCGTGCGCGCCATGCTCGAGAAGCGTCACGCGGTCATCGTGCTTGCGCGACGCGTTGCTTCGCAAACACCGACTTCAGGCAGACGAGATTCGGGCCATCATCGCTAAGGCCGATCGGCAACGTCGCGAGCACAACGAGGTCCTCGTCGATCTCAGAGTGATCAGCGGCGACAAGGGCACCGCTCAGACGGGTACCTGAGCGAGCTCAACTGCGTCTGCTCAGGTGCCATGCTCCCACGACGCCAGATATTCGACCTGCTCATCGGTGAGTATCTCGAGGCCACAGCTCATCGCATCGAGCTTGAGCCTCGCCACCTCGTGATCCAACGCCTGCGGCAGCACGTATACCTTGGGCTCGAGTGACGGGCCGTTGTTCTTCAGCCATTCCGCGGCGAGCGCCTGGTCGGCAAAAGACATGTCCATGACGTCGGCGGGGTGACCCTCAGCAGCACCGAGGTTCACCAGGCGACCCTCGGCGACAACGAGCAGCCGCCGCCCGTCGGCCAGTGTGTACTCGCCGAGGTTGTCCCTCAGCTCTCGATAGCTCACCGACATGGCACCGAGCTGCTCGAGGTTGATCTCGACATCGAAATGCCCGGCGTTGGCAAGAATGGACTCCATCCTTCATCACCTCGAAATGCTCCTGTCGAAAGACATGGATGTCGCCGGTTGCGGTGATGAACACGTCCCCGAGCGGGGCCGCATCGTGGCTCGTCATGACCCGGTGGCCCTCCATAGCCGCCGAGAGCGCCCGCACCGGGTTGGACTCGACGACAATCACCTTGGCGCCGAGCCCGGAAGCACGCTTGGCGATGCCGACACCGCAGTCGCCGTACCCGGCGACCACGACGGTACGTCCGGCAAAGAGGATGTTCGCCGCTCGCAGTATCCCGTCGAGCGAGGATTGACCGGTGCCGTGACGATTGTCGAAGAGATGCTTGGTGTCCGAGTCGTTGACCGCCACCACAGGGAACCTCAGGACGCCGTCCTTCTCCATCGCCCGGAGCCGGATGACACCTGTCGTCGTCTCCTCCATCCCCCCGATCAGCGGCTGCTCGGAGCGCTGGTTGTGCAGGACCGTGGTCATGTCGCACCCGTCGTCGAATACCAGATCCGGCTTGGTGTCGAGCACGGCATTGATGTGCCGGTAGAACATCTCTGAGTCCTCGCCGCGGACTGCGTAGACGGGGATGCCCGCCGCCACCAGCGCGGCAGCAACGTCATCCTGTGTAGAAAGAGGGTTCGATGCGCACAGGCTGACGGTGGCTCCGCCCGCACGCAGCACGTGCATGAGATTGGCCGTCTCAGTAGTGACGTGCATACACGCTCCGATGGTCACACCGGCCAACGGCTGCTCCTGCTCGAAGCGCTCCCTGATCGACGCAAGCACAGGCATACGGCGATTAGCCCATTCGATCCGACGGTCCCCGAGCTCGGCAAGCGACGGATCTGCGATGTCATAGTCCACGATGATCCTCCACGAATAAGCGAATCTGACCCCAACGCTAACCTCTTTCAGTACCGACGCGGCCAGGAGGAGCGATTGAGGACATTCGTGGAGAAGCCCTGGGGCAGCGAACTGATTTGGACGCGCACGGACCGCTACGTGGGCAAGTTGATCTCGATCAACGCCGGGGCTCGGCTCTCTCTTCAGCTCCATCACGAGAAGGATGAGTCGATCTTCATCGTCGATGGAACACTGAATCTGCACCTCGAGAACGACGCAGGCGAGGTCGAGCAGATCAGGATGGGGCCCGGCGACTCACAGCGGGTGGCCAACGGCAAGATCCATCGCTTCGAAGCAATTACCGACGTGAGGCTCATAGAGGTCTCGACCCCCGAGCTGGACGACATAGTCCGCCTCGAAGATGATTACGGCCGCGAGGGGACTACGGCGCCCTAGGCAACAAAGCCTCCCCCAGAGTTCGATCTCATCGAACTCCAGGCTGCTCCCAGCAGCCGACGATTACGGCCGCGAGGGAACAACGGCGCCCTAGGACAAGAAGACCTCCCCGAAGGCTACGTCTGAGTTGCTTCCTCGATCAGCATCACCGGTATCCCATTCTCGACCGGATACCGCAGGCCGCAGTCTCGGCACAGCAGTGATGGAGGCTCCTCGAGCTCGAGCAGAGTCCCTCCGCAGGACGGGCACTGCATCAACTCGAGCAGACCGGGCGGAAGCAGACCAGAGTCGGTTCCCGGCTCGATGAGCGCAGCCACCTGTTCGACCAACGAGGTCACTTCGGCCACAGTCGGCGCTTCGACGTTGAGGCGGAGCACCGGCTCCGTATTGGAAGGACGCACGTTGAGCCAACGATCTCCGAGGTCAACGGTCAGGCCGTCGAGGTAATCCTTTTCCCCACTGAATGCCGCCGCAATCGAGCTGATCGCGGCATCCTTGTCTGCGACTTCGAAGTTGATCTCACCTGACTGCGCATACGGCTCGAACCGGGTTCGCAACTCCGAGAGTGGCTTACCTTCCTCGGCGAGCACCTGTAGCAACACGAGCATCGCCAGAATCCCTGAGTCGGCACAGTAGTTGTCACGGAAGTAATAGTGGCCTGAGTGCTCGCCGCCGAAGATCGCCCCCGTCTCCTTCATCACCTGCTTGATATAGGAATGACCGACCCTGGTCCGCACCGGTTCGCCACCCGCCGCTCGGATCGATTCCGGCACCGCCTTGGAGCAGATCAGGTTGTGCACGACCCTCTCCCCCGGGTGCTTGCTCAGGAACCATGACGCCACGATTGCGGTGACCGTGCTCCCCGGGAGCGCACGCAACTGATCGTCAATGAAGAACGCTCGATCGGCATCACCGTCGAACGCGACTCCCAGATCACAACCTTCCGCGCGCATCCTCGCCTCGAGATCGACCAGATTCTCGGGCCGCAACGGATCAGGATGATGATTGGGGAACGAACCGTCCGGTTCCAGATAGAGACCGGTGAGCCGGGCGGGGATCCGATCGAAGACGGCTGGGACGGCGACCCCGGCAACACCGTTGCCACCGTCGGCAATCACCGTCAACTCCGTCATCTGCTCCGTGTCGATGATCGAAACGAGGTGGTCGACATAACCCTCGAGCACGTTTGCTCTCGCCACCTCGCCCGAAGGCTCGACCGGGGGAAGGCCTTGCTCGGCGAGCTGCTGAATTTCGACGAGACCCGTGTCGACACCGACCGGAGCCGCCCCGGCGAGACACAGCTTGATCCCGTTGTAACCCTTCGGATTGTGGCTCGCAGTGATCATCGCGCCGGGCTCATCCATCGCCCCTGCCGCGTAGTAGACCATGTCGGTTGTGGTCATCCCCAGGTCGTCGACATCGACGCCCTGGGATGTGATCCCCTCAATCACCGCCGCCGCCAGCGATGGGGACGACTCGCGAACATCCCGACCCACCGCGATCCGGCTGACACCGGCATATTTGGCGAAGGCGGCGCCAATACGTTTCGCTGCCTCCTCGTCGAGTTGATCGGGAACGACGCCCCGAATGTCATACGCCTTGAAGATCTCGTTGAAATGCATGGCAGCGATTGTACGGTCATCAAACAGCGCCGACAGACCCGAAAGCTGGAAACCCCCCTAGAATCCGCGGCCAATGCCGCACTCTCCATCCTCCGGTGTCACGATTCTGATGCCGGCATACCAACTCGAACCTGTCATTGCCGCCAACGTCGCTCGTGTTGCCGACGTCGTCGCATCGTGGAAGCAGGCCGAGGTGATCGTCATCGACGACGGCAGCACCGATGCCACCCGTGCCGAGGCGGAGAAGGCGGCCGCAGACTACGACTCGGTGACCGTGGTCGGCTATCCGGTGAATCGCGGCAAAGGCGGTGCGCTCAAGGAAGGTTTCGGCCACAGCACGATGGACATCGTCGTGTTCCTCGACTCCGATCTAGACCTGCCACCCGAGCAGCTCCCGGGGTTCCTCGCCGAGTTCGAGAACCTCGGTGTCGACGTGCTCGCCGGTGCCAAGCGAACTGCGATGAGCCCGGGCCGCTATCCGGCACTGAGACGATTCCTCAGCCTGGCATTCGTCGCGGTCAATCGGGTGCTCTTCCGCATGCCGATTCGTGAGACACAGACCGGCCTCAAAGCGTTCCGTCGCACCGCCCTGGAGACAACGCTTCCGGCGCTCGAAACCCTCGGCTACGCGTTCGACCTCGAGTTGCTGGTGCGGATCCGGAAACAGGGTGGCACGATGGCCGAAACGCCGGTGACCCTCGCCAAGGGCTCTTCGAGCGGGCTGTCGCTCAAGACTCTATGGGAGATGGGACGCGACACCATCAAGATCTGGCTCAAGACCGTCGGGCGGTAGCGAGCCGAAGTCGAGCGCCTTGCGGAAGACGATGTCCCGATACCCTGCGAACTTGGGGATGATGATCACTAGTGAGGCGAGCAGGTAGAAGAAGTTCTGCTGCATCCTCGTCAGAGGGCCCCACAGCCCGTCGGCACCACCGACAACCCCCTGAGTGACCGCCCACGCCACCACATTGATGGCGATGAAATGCGCAGTCTCTCGCTTCGTGTCACCGGCGTCGGTCAGGGAGAATGCCCAGCGTCGGTTCAGGATGTAGGACACCTCGGTCGCGATCAGGAACGAAAGTGCGATTGCCCAGAACTGACCCCAGTTGAATCCTTCGTAGACGGTCCTGGTCCCTCCGAAGACCCCGAGGAACAGATTGAAGAGGGCAAAGGAGACCACCGTGTTGGCAACGCCAACGATGCCGACCTTGACGAGCTGCTTGAGCGCGGTCGGTGTGAGAAGTGAACGAAGGTACTTGTTCAATCAGATTCCCGTTCTATGCGGCGCCGTCACCGGCATGAGCACGCCTGCGGCGGCGTATCCACCAGACGACGAACACGATGGATACGACCGTCAGCAGTCTTCCAACATTCTCGGTCCAGGTGCGCTCGAACTGCAGCGAAACATGTTCCTGGGTGGGAACAACGATCATCAGCGAAGGTGCCGCCCGGTAGGGGCCTTCGGCTCCGGTCACCGTCCAGTTCGGGAAGTACGACATCTTCACCAGATGGGGCACACCGATCGCGGTCGTGTCGAACGACACGCTGAAGTCGTCGATGACCACATTGGAAACCACCGCGTCACCCGTGGACAACGGTGCTCCTTTGTCATACGGCCCGTCAACCTCTGAGAATGTTGGCCAGTCTGCGGGCCCATCAGCAACGATCCAGTGGTCGAGATTGTCGAGATTGTCGTACCACTCGAGGGCGACATCAGGGAATTCGGCGTCTCCCGTGTACACCATCGGCTGGTACTGGGCCACGTCGATCGGGTCGGATTGCGGGAGCCGGAATATCGAATAGGCATCCTTCTCGACCAGTGGCTGCAATCCGATCCGCTTCGCCTCACTGGTCATCTTCTCGGTCTGTGTGATGTAGTAGTCGATGTTGTACAACTTCGAATGCTCGATCCCCCGCTCCAGATCGAACGTGTGGTACCTGAGCCCGCGCACGGGCTGTGACGGGGAGACACTCATCTCGGCCTGGTTGAGGAAATGGAAAGGTGTGGTGAGCGAGGATTCGAAGAAGACACCTTCCATCGTGGTATGCCCCTCGCTCCAGTACGGAATCAGCATCAGTGCCATCGGCGTCCCGTATGCCTCCTGGATCTCCTTGGCGTACTCCCACATCACACGCCCGTCCGGGAGCTTGTCGATGTCTTCCATCATCGATTGGAGCTCCGGATACTTTGGCTTCCCCTCGTAGCCCTGATAGTTCCAGTTCACCCATCCCGGAACATCGTTGATGCCGATGATGGTGATCGCGATCGTGACCGCAACCATCACGATGCCAAAGCTGAGCACGTTCTCGTGCCGGTTGGGGAGCCAGCGGGCGAGACGGGTGACGGCGAGACCGGCGGCGATACCGGCGAACAGGAACATGCCAAAGAACCAGTACGGAAGGAGCCTGGCGTTGTAGAGAATTGTCCAACCCTGCTCGGCGATGAGAAGGTATCCGAGGAACGGCACGATCGTCATCGTCATGAGGACCCGGATATCGTCACGCCGCAGCAGCGTCCAGGCCATCCCGATGAGGCCGAGTGCAAAGATCGGGATGAACTCGTTCGGGAACGGGGTGCCGACACCGGAGATACCGGCCCCGCGAATCCCGGTCAGCGGGGTCCAACCCATGTCCGTAGAGAGACCGCCGAAGGTGCGTACCGCAAGCGGCAACGCCCAGAAGGCGACCAGGCCGAAGCCGAGCACCCACGACGCCACGATCGGTGCCTTGCCACGTTTGCGCAGGAACAAGGGCAAGGACACTACGACAACGACGATGGTCGTAACGATGTGACTGAACGCGGTCAATGCCAGCAACACAGCAGCGGCGGGGGTGAATCGCTTCCCTTCCCGCGAGTTCTTGATCATCACCCCCAGGTACAAGAGCGAGAGGGCAAACGACCAAGAGTAGGAGAACTCGCCTGCGAGCGTTGACTTGATGTTGGCCCCGAAAATGGCGAAGCTCTCCATGAACACGAACATGGACCCGAACGCGGCGGCAACGCCAGCAACGGTGCGGGCGAACCCGGCGGACCGAACCAGGAAATACCCAGCGATCGGTATGGCAACGAGACCGATGATCGTCGTGATCTTGAAGGCAACCCCATAGGGAAGTATCACGTCGAGCAGCACTGTGAACAACGCGGGCAGCGGGAAATAGAAGTAAAAGACCGGGTAGCCGGCGTACCAGTAGTTGCTCCAACCCAGGATGCGACCGGAGGGAAGCAGCGAGTCACGTAGCACCTGTGGCAGAACGACGTGAGCCCCCATGTCCCCACCGGTCGGGGTGTTTGCGATCAACAAGGACGGCCAATGGATTTCCACATTGAAGAAAGGAAAGGCGTCCTGGGGAGAGACCCGTGCCACCAACCCGAGCATGATCAGCAGTATCAGGCTCGTCGGAAGTAGCACAGCCAGGACAACGAGCATTCTGCTGCGTCGTCGCTCCAGGGTGTCGAGCGGGGTGAGTGTCACCGCCGGGAGGCTAGTCGTCTCCGCGATATGCGAGATGGACGTCGAAGGTCGAGAACTCAGAGAGGCTGACCGGGAGGCACAACATGATTCGTGTGCCCGGGCCAGCTAGCTCAGCACGGTGCCGCCGGATCGAATCAGTTCTTTCCGTTTCGTGCCAGCGCGAGAACTGTGTCGAGCTCGAGTGGTTCGCCGTCGCGATCCCACCAACGTTCCTCACACTCGTGACACGAGCAGAAATTGACCTCGGTCCCATCGGGCAGCGTCAACTCGATCTGGATCACGTTGTTCGCACCACATGCCTGGCATTGGAGCGGCGCAACCGGGGTGCCTCGTCTCCTACTCATGGGCAGAAGAGTAGTCATGCTGTAGGCGAGTGAAAGTGGATTTTCCTCCCCAGCAGGTTTGGGACACGCTCAAGTCATCTCCGGGATCTCTTCGAGCTTCCCGATGTAACGGGAACGGCGTTTACCGTTCTCCCACCAGTAGGCGTACCAGTACGGCCCATGCGGGCAGCTCGTGCAGGAGTCTTTCCCGCACCGCACCATCTGTCTCCTGAGCTTCACCTCGGGCTCGCTGGCTGCGTCGAACACGCCCCGATTCTCCAGCCGGGCTCTGGCGAGGATCATCAGCCTGCGCAGCTCCGGCTCATCCATCTCCCTCACCGCTTCGAGCACGTCACGATCGATCGGCATGGCAATCAGGCCGGAACGGCAAACAGCCGCGCCATCGGTGATCTGCGGTCGGTGAGTGTCCATCCCACGGGAGCGGTGAGCCGGGACGCGTGACGGGCGCACAGGGGGTATCCCGCACCTGGCTCGACGCGGTCGGTGACATCCGACAACCACATGGCACTCGACTTGTAGTCGAACGACATGATCGAGTCAGCCGGGGAAGTGCATCTTGTACATCTCATCAGGACCGTGACGGTAGCGGTAGACCTCGCAGGAGCGGTGGATTGTCCGCAACCAGACAGTGCGCCGACATCTCACACACCGGCGCGATCGAGCGCACGTCTCAGCTTCTGCTCTCCAACCGACCCGGCAAACTGCCTGCTGAGCAAACCCGCATTGTCGATCACCAACGTGAGTGGCACCCCAACGACACCAACCCGTTCCTGCAGTCCTGGCTCCAGCTCATAGGTGACCTCGCGCAGCGGGGCTCCGGTCGCTTTGGCTGCAGCAATCACGTCCTTGCACCCGGAGCACTCCGTCGAGGTGAACACGACGAGCCCCGAGCTGAATCCGGCACCATCTATGTGGACCGGCGGGTGACCGCTCGAGGTGCGACGCGCCAGCAAGCCACCGGCGGCCGCGACCGCGATGACAGCGATGACCAAGACGACCCGAACCGCAATGTCACTCATCGACGACCGTGCCCGTCACGAACATCAGGCCCTTCTCGGCCTCGGCGCTCCAGGCGACGGAGATCGGGGCGGTCGACTGGATGTAGTAGCCACTGACCGCGGCGTCGTAACCGAGTGGCACCCCCATCGTCGTCCCCGGCTGCACCGACTGCTTACTGGTCGGCAGCCCCCCGAGACCGAGTGGCTGAAGCACAACCGTTGCCGCCTCACTCCCCGTGTTCATGAGCCAGAGTGTCGAGTCCGCACCGGCGACGCCACCGAGCCCGGGCAACAGCCAGGTCGTCGCAGGCTTGGTGACACCGATCGTCCCCGCAATACGATCTCCCGCTTCGGGATCCTCGGCCGCCTGAGCTCCCTCATCGGTGGCCCCAGCAACGGCGCGGGATTCTTCGGAGAGCACAACGGCGGCGACGGGCCCACTCGCCCGTACCCGAACGCCCATGGCGCCATCGGCGAGGTCGCTGAGCGCAACCCGCTTCGGTATCGAAGGATCTACCGTCACCTCCCGAGCGTCGCTGGTGACACCGTCGGCGGTGAAGACGTCGATGGCCACTGAAACCGACGCGTCGCCGGTATTCGACAGCACGAGGCTGGGCGCATACGTCGAGCTGCTGGTGGCGACAGGGAATTCCCAATACGTGCCTGCGGCGATCCCTGGCCAGCTCGCCTCGTCACCCGACCCGGCGACAACGAGCGATGGGATCACAAAACCCTCGCTGGTGGTCACTGTGAACGAGAGATCGCTCAGGAGCGGCAGCAGCTCGTTGAAGTGCACGTCGTACCACGTTCGGCCGGGAACGTCGAGGCTCTGCAGATCAACCAATCCCGTCTCACCTGATTCACTCGAGCCGCTCACCGTCACCTTGGCGAGCTCAGGGAATGGGTTGAACAGGCGCAGCGTCGTCGTCCTCCCCTGTCGCGTGCTACCGCCCGGCAACTCCCATACCTTCGGGAACCGTGCCAGACATCCATCTCCGGTGAGCAAGGTGTCGCTCTCGACGACAGCTGCCACTGCCGCCGGACCGTTGTCGAACTCGACGAACAGCGGCGTGTCGCCCCTGCGGACTATCTCACCAAGACTGACGGCAACCGCACCCGGATTGTTGAGTTGGACCTCGTCCGTGTCCGGCTCCTCGCCCACGATCTGTTGCGGCAGCGTCAACGATGCAGTCACCGGCGCATTCGCTGCGATCATCACTGTCGTGTCCCGCAGCGCCCCGCTCGCAGCCCAGGTGCAGTACCAGACGCTGGCGGCGTTCGATGCTGCAGACTCCCGGACTTCGGGGCCGGCGAAATCAGGCCCATTTGGAGATGCGGGCTCAGGAAGCGTGAACGCCACGAAAACGGCGGCGGCAACGAGCACGAGCACGAATAGCCGTTTCATCTGCGCCTCCGTGCCAACGCCGAGAACAGCAGGTAGAAGGCGAAGATTCCCGCCGCGGCGATTGCACCATTGCGGCGCGTGGCGATCGGTTCGAACTGCGCCACTCCGTCAGCAGCCGAGACTTCATTTCCCCAACCCTGTTGAGACCACGGCCCGGGCCGCCATCGTGTGTTGGCAGTATCCTCGAGCAACACACGTTCCCCGGCCGCCGGTTCGCCCTCATAGCCGGTGCCCGATGTAGACCAGGCGATCCCCGAGGTCGTGATCGCACGCACCGGGTTCTCGGCGTCCACGAGGAAGGTCGGGCGCTTTGCGCCGCCGAGGCGCACCAGATCGAGCTGGCCGTCAAAGACCGCCTCGAGCGGAGTCTGCCCCGTTGCAACCACCCACCGAATCCCGAACTGAGCCAGCGCATTCCCGGCGCGGGATTCGTCACCGTTGATCAAGTCGACGAGGAGATTCTCGAGGGCGACGTCCGGGCCGGAAGGCTCGGGGAGCATTACCTCCCAGAGCGAAGGCAACGGCGCCGAGATCACCCGATAGGCGGCACCGCGTACCACGCGCCATTCCCCGGGAAGCGTGTCCTCGGGCCCCACCAACAAGATCCGGGAGGCTGAGGCGTCACCCTCAGCGGCGGCCGTGAACCGGAGAGAATCTGTGTACTCGTCTGCGGCCAACGCACCTCTGCCGTGATAAAGAGGCACCAACGTCAGCCCGACGAGGATGACCGCGCCGAGCGTGCCAATGCCGGACAACACTCGGCGCCAGCCGTGGATCTCGGAGACTCGGAGCAGATCGATCACTCCCCCGGCTACGAAGGCAGTACCGAGGGCGACAACGGCTAACCCGGAGACAACGAGCTCACGCCCGAACCCGAGATCGTTGCCTCGCGCAACCACCGCCCCGGCTGCCGTCAGCAGACCACCGAGCAGGATGGCGTTGAGTTGCCTGCCCCTGCCTCCGAGGGCCCCCGCCACGAACGCTACTCCAACCGCAACTAGCGGAATTGTGTCCGGAGTCCAGAATGCCGTGCCGGCTGTCAAATATGCCTCTAGATCCTGCACGACGATCCAGGGAAGCAGCACAGGCAAGGCGAGTATGGTCCCGATGACACCGACACCCAGAGCCACCCAATTCGCCCGGGCCGTCGGCTGCAGTAGGGCCCGCAGCAGCAGTACCCCCACCGGTACCACGAGCAGCGGAGGTGACAGCAATCCGAGCAATCCGACTACCCATCCGACCGCAAGCACACGACCGAGCCGACGCATCCAACGGCGGGGCCAGCGCACAATGGCGACTCTGATGGCCCAGGGCAACACGCCTAGCGCAAGCAGCTGACCGAGAGCGGTTCGATCACCTATCGCCTGAGTCGCAGGCCCGGCGACCAGGATGATCCCCGCCATCCAGCCGGCGACGACCTCGATGTCAAACGCCCGCATCAGACGAACAGTGCCCCATATCCCAGACACGATCGCGGCCAGCGTCAATGCCCATGCGGTCATCTCCGGCGAATCGAACAGCACCCGCTGTACCAGACCAGCCAGCCCGATTAGAGGGACCAATGGCTCCGTCGAGCCAAAGCCGCCCGGGTTCCAACCGCCTGCATAGGCGCCGACCGCGGCGGAGCCCGAACTGGGCAACGGCATGCTGTAGCCGGTGGCGGGCCAGCCCGCCGACCAAAGTGACCGCACCGCAAGCAACGAAACGACCACCGTGAGAACACCAACGATGAATGCGGGCTGCCGCAAGTCATTTCCGATCGACGCAACGCTCATTCCGTCGGAACGGTCAATTCGAGCCCGCAGCCTTCCGCCGACCTCCCTGGTCAGGTCGGAGACAATCGCAGAACCGCGCATTTGGAAACGGAACAGTTCTGCATCGCCAAAAGCTCTGCCCTTACGTGCCGCGATTCGATCCCGCACCAGCGACGGTAGATGCCAGAGGTTCCAAGCCCATGCCCGCAGGTAGTCGAATAGGGTCCACCGTCCCAGGAACGGGCTCACTACAGCCTCGAGCAGTCCGATCAAGAGCCGCAACGGGATCGCCCAAGCGAGGGTGAGCCAGCTGTACACCTTGAGCATCGCCCTGATCCGGCCCGCCCGCTCTCGCCACGACTCGGCTCGGAACCGCTCGGCGGGAAACAAGACCTCGGAGGAAGGAACGACCACAACGCGTGCGCCGCGCAAACGGGCCCGCTGGCAGAGATCGATGGCAGCCGCCTCGGGCGGCATCTTCGGATCCGGGCCCGCCACCCCGCGGGCAAGATCACGCCGTATCAGCATGGAGACACCGCCAACGGCAGCGACGTCACGAACGACGTCGTACTGTCCGGCGTCGATCTCATCGTCTTCGAGCCCCAGGTAGGGCGTGTCGAACACATCGGTTGCGATCCCGATTGCGACCAGCCGCTCGGGATCATCTGATCTGACCAGTTTGGAGCCTGCAACCGCAGCGTCGGTTCGCTCCGCCTCCAGGACCAGAGCTTCCAGAGCGTCAGGGCGCGGCAGCGCGCCCGCGTAGAGCATCCAAATATGGGTGACCGAGCCGTCGATCGAACCAAGCAGGTTGGGAATCGAGCTCATCCATTCAACACCAACGCCATCGGCGGCATGGCGGCCTGTGCTTCCGGAGCCGACGACGACGATGCGAGCGGTCTCGTACACTTGGTCACGCACCCGGGCGATCGTGTCACCGACCTCGGTGCTGTCGAGCGCGAGCACGGCGGCGACGACGGTAGGTTTTGGGGTCCCGGGGGATGACATAGGCCGCATTCTGGAGTCGTGACCGATCTATCGCAATCTTGACGTCGTTGTGCTGTGTGGTGGGGTTGGTGGCGCCCGCATGGCTCGAGCCCTATCGAGTGCCGTCGCACCCGACCGACTGACGCTAGTCGTCAACGTTGGGGACGACGATTATATGTACGGCGCGTCACGTAGCCGCGGACCTCGACACGGTGACCTACACGCTCGCCGGGATCGAAGGCCCGAACGGATGGGGAATCGCCGAGCGACACCTTCCGCGTGATGGACGAGATGAGTCACCGCGGCGTCGACATCTCGTTCCGTCTCGGCGACCGCGATCTGGCCACATGTCTGCAGCGCACTGCGGCGATCCGCGCCGGCGCGACCCTCTCGAGCATCACCGCGGACAATCACCCGCTCGCTCGGCGTCCGACCTCGACATCCTCCCCGCGACCGACGACCCGCTGCGTACCCGGCGTCCGGATCGGGGACGGAAGCTGGCTGCCGTTCCAGGAGTACTTCGTCATCCGTGGTAATCGAGGACGAAGTCACCGCCGTCGACTATCACGGTGCTGCAGAAGCGACACCTGCACCCGGGGTGATCGAGGCCATCGCTGCGGCCGATATGGTCGTGATCGCCCCCTCCAATCCACCGCTGTCGATCTGGCCGATCCTCGCCGTGCCCGGGGTTCGGGATGCCGTGGCCGCCGCAGAGCGTGTCGTCGCAGTCAGCCCACTCTTCGGCGGCAAGGCCCTCAAGGGACCGGCAGATCGGGTGCTCGCCTCGCTCGGGAATGCCGGCGGGGACCGCAGGCATCCTCGAGGCATATGCCGGGCTCATCTCCACGTTGGTGGTCGACTCGACAGATGCCGCCGACTCGGCCCTCGCCACGGACGAAGTGCGGCGTGCTCGCCGCCGACACCCGCATGACAACAGCGGCCGAGGGCGCGCGGTTTGCCGCTTGGCTGATGGATACGATGAGCCCGATGACAGTCCACGTGTTCCCCATCACAGGCATCCCAGAAGTCACTCCCGGCGACGACGTCGCATGCATTGATCCTCGACCGCGGTCGAATCGAGCGGGGTGAGGTTGGAGCGGGGAGACGTGCTTGTCGTCACACACAAGATCGTGTCCAAAGCGGAAGGACGCATCATCGACGCCGCAGACGACGCTGCGTATCGGGCGGCGATCGAAGCGGAGGCACGGTCGATCATCAGGCGCCGCGGCGATCTGGTCATCACTCAGACGAGACACGGGTTCATCTGTGCAAACGCCGGAGTCGATCGATCCAATGTCACAGGCGATCGAGCTGTCCTCCTACCGATCGACCCCGATCGCTCCGCCCATGGGATCAGGATTCGAGTAGCGCGAGCCGCCGGCGTCGACGTGCCCGTCATCATCACGGACACGTTCGGCAGGGCATGGCGGCGCGGGCAGACGGACATTGCCATCGGGGTATCGGGAATGAGCGCCCTGGATGTGCAGAAGGGCAAGCCGGACGCCAACGGCAGGATCATGGAGGCAACCGAGATAGCCATCGTCGACGAGATCGCCGCCGCCGCCGACCTGGCCATGGGAAAGGCAACCGGAGTCCCGGTCGCGGTAGTGCGAGGCGTCACCTGGGAACCTGGTGACGGCCGGATCACCGATCTGGTGCGCCGACTGCGGACGAGGACATGTTCCGCTGATGCCCGAGCTGCCCGAGATCGTCACATACCTCGATGCTATCGAACGATTACGTCGGCGGCGATGTCCTGCGAGAACGTGCGACTCAAGTCGTTCTCGCTTGTTGAAGACGTACGACCCACCCTTGGATGCTCTCTTGGGTAAGCGATTGACCGGACTGCGCCGCATCGGCAAGCGGATCGTCTTCGAGTTCGACGACGATCTGTTTGCTGTTCTCCACCTCATGGTCGCCGGACGTCTGCATTGGCATGCCGAGCGCAAGAAGATCCCGGCCAGGGTCGGCCTCGCTGCCTTCGATTTCGAGCGGGGCACGCTGCTGCTCACTGAGGCAGGCACAAAACGGCGAGCATCGCTTCATGTTGTTCGGGGCGAGACGGCACTGGCTGAGCTGAACCCGGGCGGCATCGAGATCGACTCGGCAACTCTCGACGAGTTCGCCGAGGCGCTCACCGTCGAGCGTCACACGCTGAAGCGAGCGCTGTCGGATGCCCGCCACATCTCCGGCATCGGCGGCGCATTCGCCGACGAGATCCTGCACGCGGCCCGCTTGTCACCGATGCAAATGAACACGAATCTATCCCCGGACGAAATCGAGAGGTTGTATCGGGCGTGCCGTGAAACCCTCGACAGGTGGGTGACCATCCGCAGGGAAGACACCGGTGAGGGCTTCCCCGAGAAAGTCACGGCGTTCCATCCGCAGATGGCCGTCCACGGCAAGTACAACGAGCCGTGCCCGGTGTGTGGGACCGCCATCCAGCGCATCGTCTACGCCTCCAGGGAAACCAACTACTGCCCCGGCTGTCAGACGGGCGGCAAGATACTCGCCGATCGCTCACTGTCACGCCTGCTCAAGGATGATTGGCCGAAGACAATCGAGGAGCTGGAGGCATGATGCCGACATATGTCGAGCGGTGAACCATTTAGGGTTAAGAGGACGATCACGTTGGGCTCTGGCCACCGACCGATCGCTAGATTCACTTCCCATCGTGGAGTCGTCCGCATGAATCACTATGAACCAGGCGGCGGGGCGCAGGGGGCCCGGTCGGGAACAGGAGAAATCGTATGACACGCCGAGCCCTGGTGACAGGCATAACCGGCCAGGATGGCTCGTACCTCGCAGAGCAGCTCATCGACAAGGGCTACGAGGTCCACGGTCTCATCCGGCGCGCCTCCACATTCACTACCGAGCGCATCGACCACCTATATCTCGACTCCCACCTGGAGAACGCCAAGCTCTTCCTCCACTACGGGGACCTCGCCGACGGCAACGGGCTCTCTCGGTTGATCAAAGACGTCGACCCGCTGGAGGTCTACAACCTGGGTGCCCAGAGCCACGTTGCAGTGTCGTTCCAAAATCCGCTGTACACCGCGGATATCGTCGCCCTCGGCACGCTCCGTCTCCTCGAGGCAATTCGCATGACCAACCCGGAGATCAAGTTCTATCAGGCATCTTCTTCGGAGATGTACGGAAAGGTCGCGGAAACACCGCAGTCGGAGACAACCCCGTTCCATCCCCGCTCCCCCTATGCGGTCGGCAAGGTCTACAGCTTCTGGCAGGCGGTCAACTACCGGGAGGCATACGGGATGTTCGCCACAAACGGCATCCTGTTCAACCACGAGTCGCCGCGACGTGGCGAGACGTTCGTCACCAGGAAGATCACGAGAGCCGCCACCCGCATCAAGCTCGGCTTGCAGAAGAAGCTGTACTTGGGCAATCTCGACGCCGAGCGAGACTGGGGCTTCGCAGGCGACTACACCGAGGCGATGTGGCTGATCCTCCAGCAAGACGAGCCGGACGATTTCGTGATCGCCACCGGCGAGCGGCACTCCGTGCGCGAATTCGCCGAGAAGACATTCGACCTGCTCGACCTCGACTGGGAACAGTACGTCGCGGTCGATCACCCGGTACATGCGACCGGCTGAGGTCGATCTGCTCCAGGGCGACGCCAGCAAGGCGCGCCGGGAACTCGGATGGAAACCCAAGATCAGCTTTCGGATCGCTCGTCGAGATGATGGTCGAATCGGATCTCGAATCTGGCCAAACAGGAACGTGCCCTGGTGGACGCCGGCCTCAAGAAGATCGAGTGGAACGGGGGCAACTCGTGATCGACGGAAAACGCATCGTCGTCACGGGCGGAGCCGGGTTCCTCGGGTCCTTCCTCTGCGAGCGACTCGAAGCGCCGGCGCCGGCGAGCTGTTCATTCCGCGCAGCGCCGAATACGACCTGACCGAGCAGGATGCGGTACGCCAGCTCTACAAGGACACCGATCCCGACATGGTGATCCATCTGGCCGCCGAGGTCGGTGGTATCGGCGCCAACCGGGCAAACCCCGGCCGCTACTTCTACGCAAACATGGCGATGGGGCTCCACCTCATCGAAGAGGCCCGCAAGACACAAGATCGAGAAGTTCGTACAGGTCGGCACGGTGTGCGCCTACCCGAAGTTCGCCCCGGTTCCGTTCCGGGAGGAAGACCTGTGGAAGGGCTATCCCGAGGAGACGAACGCCCCGTACGGGGTCGCCAAGAAGAGCTTGCTGGTGATGCTCCAGGCCTACCGCCAGCAATACCACCTCAACGGGATCTACCTGCTGCCCGTCAACCTGTACGGTCCGGGCGACAACTTCGATCTCGAGAGCTCGCACGTCATCCCGGCGCTGATCCGCAAGTTTGTCGCCGCCCGCAACGAGCAGGCGGCTGAGGTCGTGGCATGGGGCACGGGCTCGGCGTCTCGCGAGTTTCTCTACGTCGAGGACGCGGCCAGGGCGATCGCCATGGCAACCGACAAGTTCAACGGCGAGCAGCCCGTCAACGTCGGGACCAGCCACGAGATCACCATCCGGGAACTCGTCGAGCTGATCGCCCGGCTAACCGGCTACGAGGGCAAAGTGCGTCTGGGACACGTCGAAGCCGGACGGGCAGCCGCGTCGCAAGCTCGACACCACAAGGGCGAAGAAGCTGTTCGACTTCGAAGCCGAGATCGGATCTAGAAGAAGGTCTCCGCAAGACGATCGAGTGGTGGGAGTCACACTCGAACTAGAACCCCGTTCTGGCGTCCAAACGAGCAATATATTGCTCGTTTGGACGCCAGAAGCGGTTTAGAAGTCGGCGGAGTTGGGGGTTCTCGGGAACGGGATGACGTCGCGGATGTTCTGCATGCCGGTCGTGAACTGGACCATGCGGCCGAAGCCGAGACCGAAGCCGGAGTGAGGCACCGTGCCGAACTTGCGTAGATCGAGGTACCACCAGTAGTCGCTCTCGGGAAGACCCTTCTCCCTGATCGACTCCAACAGCACTTCGTGGCGTTCCTCGCGCTGGCTGCCGCCGACGATCTCGCCAACGCCCGGTAGCAGCACGTCCATGGCTGCAACCGTCTTGCCGTCGTCGTTGCGCCGCATGTAGAAGGCCTTGATGTCCTTCGGGTAGTCGGTGACTACCACGGGTTGGTCGAAGATCACCTCGGTCAGGTAGCGCTCGTGCTCAGACTGCAGATCGGCACCCCAAGAAACCGGGAACTCGAACGACTCCCCCGACTGCTCTAGAGCCTCGATCGCCTCGGTATAGGTGATCCGGCGGAACTCGCTGGTGGCAAGCGTGTTCAGCCTGTCGAGCAAGCCCTCCTCGACCCACTTGTCGAAGAAGGCGAGGTCGTCTGGACAATGCTCCAACACATACTGGAACATGTAGCGGACGTAGTCCTCAGCAAGATCGGCGTTGTCCGACAGATCGGCAAATGCGACCTCCGGCTCGATCATCCAGAACTCGGCAAGGTGCCGTCGGGTGTTGGAGTTCTCCGCCCGGAACGTCGGGCCGAACGTGTAGACCCGATCCAGCGCGCTGGCGTAGGTCTCCGCCGAGAGCTGCCCGCTCACGGTGAGGTAGGTGGGCTTGCCGAAGAAGTCCTGCGAGTAATCGACGCCACCGTCGATGAGGGGTGGCGCCCCCACGTCGAGCGTTGTCACCTGGAACATCTCGCCGGCTCCTTCGGCGTCACTCGAGGTGATCATCGGCGTGTGGAGGTAGAGGAAATCGCGCTCCTGATAGAACTGGTGAGTGGCGTAGGCGAGAGCGTTCCGCACTCTGGCGACGGCGCCAAACGTATTCGTGCGAGGGCGCAGATGTGCGATCTCGCGCAGCTTCTCAAATGAGATGCGCTTCTTCTGGAGTGGGTACTCCTCGGGATCCGCAAGTCCGTAGACGGTGACACTGGTGGCGTGAACCTCGACCGCCTGCCCCTTACCGGGGGACTCCACCAACTCTCCCTCGACCGCCACGGCACTGCCGATGGTCAGCTCGAGCACCTCCGACTCGTAGTTGTCGAGATCGCCCGGGACGATCACCTGGATCCCGGTGAAGCTAGAGCCGTCATTGATCTCGAGGAACGAGAAGCCACCCTTCGAGTCCCTCCTGGTCCGAACCCAACCGGCCACCCTCACCGGCTCACCGAATGCATCCGAAGTCAGTACATACTTGATCAGGGTGCGTTTCACCAGCGCCTCGCTAACTGAAGTGTCGTCGTCTTGCTCGCCCCAAGGCTAGGACAACCGGAGACCGCAGCCGGTGGGACTAGGCGTCCTCTTCCGGTTCAGGTTTTCCCGCAGGCTCTTGTGGTGCGGGTTGACCCCATTGCGCCATCGACCCCGCAACCAGAGTCATCTCGGCGCGGAGCGGAGCAAAGTTGTAGATGTAGCCGAGCGAAGGCGTTCCGATCATATCGAGCTGGTAACGAAGATCCTGGGTGCTCGAATAGTCGTGACCATGTGCCGTTACCACGATGACCCGATCGGCGAGCCGAACCAGGCTGGTCGAGTAGGCGACGCTGAGGATGGGAGGGGCGTCGACCAGGATGAGGTCGTATTCCTCGCCCCACTCCTGGAAGACACGGGCAACCGAGGGTAGCGACAGGAGGTCCGCCGCGGCCACGTCCGGCGTACCCGAGGAAAGTAGGTCCACCGAGCCGGCACCTTCCATGTCGACGCTGACCGTCGCATCATCGAGCGATATCTTGCCCTGGATCAGGTCGGCAAGGCCGTGGCGAGGCGCCACCGACCCAATCAGGATCCTGGTCAACTCCTGGCTCGTGAAATCGGCATCAACTACCAAGACCCTGTTGCCGCTGAGCGCGGCAGCAAAGGCGGTGTTGGCGACCGCGGTTGTCTTGCCCGCAGAGATGAGCGCCGAGGTCACCACGACAGTGTGGAAGGCCGGGCCGCCCGAATCGGCGCGATCTCGTTGCACCGCAATCGCGGTTGAGACAAACCGGAACGCTTCCGCCGAGACACTCCCGGGCGCCTCCACCACCGGCAGATTCGTCGAGAGACGCTCGTCGAGGAAGTTCGGCACGTCCGAAATCAGGGGGCTACCCAGCGCCCGCTGCGGCTCGGCACGTGAACCAAAGCGCCTTCTGCTTCGAGAAAGCGGGAGGGCGATCGCCGATCCGATGATGGCGCCGAGGAGGAACCCACCGAGCACCGGGATACCAAGGCTGCTGTCGTCGGCATTGGCGGCAGGATCAGAGAAGACCACACCACTCGTCGAGAGCTGTGCATCGACCTCACTCTGGTCCCGAACCAACTGCTGCGCGGTGAGCCGCTGCCTCAAATCGTCTCGCTGGTTGACCAGCGACTGCATGGCGAGATCGGAGTCCTGGCGAGCGAGCGCCGATTGCAGCGTCTCTATCTCCAACTTGATCTCATTGAGTCGTGCTGCAGTGGCCGCCATGTCCTCGACAGTCGCAGAGCTCGGGCTCGGCTCGAAGAGCAGCAGACGTGAGATTGCATTCTCTCGCTGCGCCTCGAGCGCAAGGCGCCCCGAATCGCTCGCCTCCAGCTCCCGTATCTGGTCTTCCACATCCCGCAGCTGGGTCGTCAGCTGAGTGATCGAGGAGTCGAGTTCGAGTACCGCGGTATCGAATTCGGCAGCGGCCGCTTCCCGTCCCACCTGCTGGTATGCGGTCGCAACGGCATTTGCCATCGTGATCGCCTCGTGTGCAGTAGTCCCCGAGTAGGTGATAGTGATCAAATCAGCATCGGTGGACGCCTCCACCGTGAGCGCTTCATCGAGGATGTGATCTACATCGGTCTCGACGGGAGGGTCGGCCTCCGCACCGAGCTCGGCGGCGCGGGCGGCAACGACGCGTGACGATGCGATCTCAGCCTGGCTTCGCACATAACGATCCGGAGTGCCGGTGGATCCTGCGGTGAACAGATTCGAGACGCGAGGGTCCTCGACTCCAAGCGTGGCCGTTGCGGTATACGAATTGCTCGACGATCCATATAGCCAGCCCAGACCCGCAAATCCGATGGCGAGCAGGAGCACCAACCATCGGTACTGCCATGCGGCGCCTGCGACCGTCGGCTCGAACTGCTCGTTCGTCTCGTATACAGCGATTCTGTCCATCTGCCCTGACTACCTCTGCACCTGGTGGCACCCGACCCGCGGGGAATCGGCTGCACCCTAGCTGCGACAACGATTTGAGTCCTCACGCCCTAGTTGAAACCGGGTCAGACTCCGGCTCACGAAGAGATGGCTAATGGTCCCAGGCCGGCCCGCGCCGATCCTATCACCGGACCGTCTTGGGTATCGTATGGCTAGTTACCTAGCCCAGCGTGAGCTGCCGGGTTACAGGCCGCGGACGCTGACGGTCGGCATCCGTATACTCACAGTCATCGGAGCGGACACGTTTAGGCCGTTCCGGGCCAGGGTTTTTTACAAGCAATCGGGGGTCAATGGTGGCAGTAACAGGGGTTAATGGCATCGCCGTCGTGGGCAGCGGCTACGTAGGTACCGTCGTTGCCGCGTGCATGGCTGCAGTGGGCCACGATGTCGTTGGGGTCGAGATCAACGAGGAGAAGCTCGCCAAGCTACAGAGCGGATCCTCCTATTTCTACGAGCCCGGACTCGACGCCCGGCTTCGCTCAGCCATCGAGGCAGGACGGCTCAGTTTCACAAACAATTTCGAAGAGGCAATGGCGAAGTCCGAAGTCGTGTTCCTATGCGTGGATACTCCCCAAGGGGAGAACGGACATCCGGATGTGACGAATGTCACCGCGGCGGCGCGCTCCATCGGTAGGGCGATTCACTCACCACACGTCATCGTGACCAAGTCAACCGTCCCGGTTGGCAGCGGCAACTGGCTGACTTCGACGATCGAGAGTGTGCTACCAGACGACGTCGAAATGGGCGTCTTCTCGGTAGTGAGCAATCCCGAGTTCCTCAGAGAAGGCTCGGCAGTCGCCGATTTCTTGTTCCCCGAGAGGATCGTCCTCGGCGGTGATGACAAGCTCGCCGTCGAGAAGGTCGTCGCAGCCTACAAGCCCGATATCTGGATCAGAGCTTCCCCGGCGGTTCCACCGAAGCCAAGCCGACGCTGGTCACCACGGATCGGTCGACTGCCGAGACGATCAAGTATGCGGCGAACGCATTCCTGGCGACCAAGATCAGTTTCATCAACGAGATCGCGGAGATCTGCGAATGGGTCAATGCCGACGTCAACGAGGTCGCTCATGCGATCGGGCTCGACTCCCGCATCTCACCGAAGTTCCTCAACGCCGGCGTCGGCTGGGGTGGTTCGTGCTTCGGCAAAGACGTAGAGGCTCTCGCCGCTACGGCCCGTGCCCACGGTCAGGAGCCGATGATCCTCGAGGCCGCTCAGCGGGTGAATCAGCATCAGCGTCACCGCCTGGTCCGCAAGCTCCAGCAACATTTGCGCCCGCTCCGTGGTAGCAGGATCGCGTTGCTCGGGCTGGCATTCAAGCCGGAGACCGATGACACTCGCGACGCACCTGCCATCACGATCGCACAGGCGCTCACCGAGCGCGGAGCCATCGTGCGGGCGTACGACCCGATGGTCAAGCAGATCGCCGAGTTGCCCACTCTGCAGACGGCCACCGATACGTACACTTTGGTCGAGCAGGCTGACGCAGTTGTGCTGCTCACGGAGTGGGCCGAGTTTCGAGACCTGGACTTCAAGTCCGTCGCCGAGCTCATGCGCGGGAATCTCGTCATCGACGGCCGTAATGCGTTCGACCCATCCCGGGTACGCGAGGCCGGTCTCGTCTACGAGGGCATGGGTCGGGGCGCCCTGCCTCCGACAAAGAGAGAACAAGGCTGGTAGCTGGCCCGACAGGAAATAAAACCTGAGAACTGTAGGAAAACTTAGCGAAACCTTAAAGCGCTGACGTGACAGGTCCGAGTAAGTTGCGCGGACCATGAAACGTATTTCACAAGCTTGTTTTGCACTCCTGTTGGCGCTGGCGATTCTGGTTCCTGCCGCTGCCGCCTCTGCGGTGCCCCCGGGGGAACCTTCATCGACGACGATGGCAACATCCACGAGGGGTATATCGAGGCCATCGCCGCTGCCGGGATAACCTCCGGCTGCAATCCCCCGGTTAGCGATCAGGTACTGCCCGGATCAGCAGGTGACCCGAGGCGAGATGGCTGCGTTCCTCGTGCGGGCTCTCGGGCTCCGCTCCGATGGCGGGCGGGATTGGTTCAAAGACGACAACGGCTCCCTATTCGAGGATTCGATCAACAAACTGGCTGCGGCAGGCGATCACCAAGGGGTGTAGTGCCACCCGAATACTGCCCAAACGACCCCGTGTCCCGGGGCCAGATGGCGGCATTCCTCGTCAGAGCATACGACCTCAAGGGATCGACCTCGGGCAATCCCTTCACCGACGACAACGGCTCCATATTCGAGGACGCCGATCGAGATCCTCCAGCGCCAATGGCGTCACCAAGGGCTGCAACCCGCCTGCGAACACGAAGTTCTGCCCGACCTCGCCTGGTTCAGCGAGATGAGATGGCGACCTTCATCGGCCGGGCGTCCGGCCTCGACCCGATCATCCCGTCACCGCGTGTGGATGTCGGCGATGTCGATGTCAACATCTATCCGGGCGATGACATCAACCGCGTCGCCAACAGTCACCCGCAAGGCACCGTGTTCATGATCCACGGCGAGTACCACGGCCAGCAGGTCTCTCCCCGCGACTACCAGGTGTTCATCGGTGACGGCGCCGTCATGGACGGGGACAACTGGGCCGGCTCGGCGTTCAATTCCTCCGCCAAGGGCGTGCAGATCATCAACATCGAGATCAAGAACTACCAGACCGGCGACTGGTCGGGGGCGCATCACCGGAATGGGCGGCGACTGGCTCGTCGAGAGCTGCAACATCCACGACAACCGGACCACAGGGGTCTGGCTCCAGAAGCGGTGCTCCGGTGGTGAGAAACAACAACATCCACCACAACGGCCGTGCCGGAATGAGCATCCTCAATAGCGACGGTGCACTGGTCGAGAGCAACACGATCGCCTACAACAATCCCGATGCCGTCTGGGATTGGGGCAATTATGCGGCCGGTGTCAAGATCTGGGAGACCGAAGGCACGGTGCTCAAGGGCAACTGGGTCATCACAACCATGCACCCGGTCTGTGGGCGGACGGCAACAACATCGACACGCTGTACGCAAACAACACAGTCGAGGACAACTACGCAAACGGCATCTTCCACGAGATCAGCTACGACGCAGTGATAAGAGACAACGTCATCAGACGCAATGGATCTGGCCATGACGTCTGGCTCTGGGGCGGCGGCATCATGATCGCTTCGTCCCCCAACGTTGAGATCTTCGGCAACACTCTCGAAGACAACGCAAACGGGATCGCCATGACCCGGCAGAACCGAGGGTCAGGCACTTACGGAGAGCACACCCTCGCCAACAATCACGCGTACAACAACACAGTCATCGATAGCGGGATGACCGGGATCGCCCAGGATTACGGCGGCGACGCGGTCTACTACGCGAACAACACGTTCGAGAACAACAAGTACTCAGGGTCGTCGAGTTGGTTCTGGTTCAACCGTGAGGTCTCGTGGTCACAATGGAACAGCTACGGCAACGACGACTGATCACCTGACACCGAGGGGCATACATCAGTTGACTCGGGCATGAGCATCTGAGCTTCGAGCCGGATGCTCAGCTCTTGCCCAGCTTGTGTCGCAGAATCTGGAGATCCAGCAGGACTGCATAGGCGGGGTTGTTCCAGACGTAGCGACGCCAGAGACGACGCGGCTCCTGGACGAGTCGGAACAGCCACTCGAGACCGGCCCTCTGCATCCAGGCAGGCGCCTGTTTCTTGGTGCCGGCGAGGAAATCGAATGCGGCTCCGACCCCGATCAGGGCTACTCCGGGAAGCTCGGGACGGATACGGTGCATCCACAGCTCCTGCTTGGGCATCCCGAGGCCGACCCATACCACGTCTGCGCCGCTCTCTCTGATGGCCGCCATCGCTGCCGCCGTCTCATCCTGCGACATCTCCCGAAATGGCGGTGAGAACGAACCGACGATCTCGGCGCCGGGTGCCATGTCTTTCAGCTTCGACTCGAGCTCCGCAAGCGTCTCGGGCGTGCTGCCGTACAGGTAGTGCCTCCAGCCGACGTCGTCCACGAAGGCTCTTTTCATGAGCTCGGGCCCGTAGACCCGCTGCTGATCCTTCCGGGCGGTTGCCCGCAGCCCCCAGACAATCGGGACGCCGTCAGGAGTTGCGATCTCGGCGTGGGAGATCGCCTCACGCAAACCCGGATCTCGTCGGGCGGTCATCACGGAATGCACATTGCACACGGCGACGACCGTTGCCCGTGCTAGCCGGTCGATTGGTCAACGACTCGATGACATCGTCGTATGACGTCATCGAGATGGGGATGCCCACCACGGGGGCTTTGTCTGCAAAGGTCACGAGATCTCCTGTAGATCGCACCAGTAAGGAAGTGCGCGTCGAACCGGAGCGTAACCGAACTGGGACGAGCACCCGACCTCGGTGCCCAATGCGTCGGCCGACTCGCTAGATCACGAGCGACAAGGGCAACCCAGACGCTGCCGCTGAGCCATTCTCGGAGACGAGCCGAGTCACGTCATCGCGATTTGATTGAGACGAAGCCGACTAGGTCTCAGTGACCCTTCTGCGAGCCGAGCGCTGCCGGGATGGTCAAAGCGAGAATCCGCAAATCGGCTGCCAGGCTCACCTTCTCGACATATTCAATGTCGATATCGGTCGCCTCATGCATCGGTATGTCTCCTCGCTCGGACACCTGCCACAGACCGGTGATCCCGGGCTTGACCTGGTGCCGGAGATGCTGCCAGTCCTCGTAGTTGGCGACGATGTGAGGCAGCTCAGGGCGGGGCCCAACCAGGCTCATGTGACCTAGTGCGACGTTCCAGAACTGCGGAAGCTCGTCGAGACTCCACTTGCGCAGGAATCGGCCGAGCGGAACGTGACGAGGATCGTCGGGTGACTTGTGGTTGACGCGACGATCGTTGCCGTCGAACGAAACCACCCGCTTGCGACGATCGGGCAGCATGGTCCGCAGCTTGTAAACGGTGAATTCGCGGCCATTCTTGCCAACACGTTGCTGTTTGAAGATGGCGGGACGACCTAGCCTCCACCAGATCAATGGAACGAGCACCATCACGACCGGAAGGGTCAGAACCGAGAGCAATATGCCGCCCATGCGGTCGATGGCCGGCTTGACGAGCCCCACGTAGAGGCCCCTTCTCCTGACGTCGGGCACGACCCGAAGCCGTGGTTGCGACACCGCTCCGTCAATGCCCTCGATTACCGATTCGTCGACCGAATGACGGTCAATCCTACCCTGCAGCATCCCCGATGCCCCCATTTCACGCCTGCAAAACAACAGCCCCGTTGCTTGCGCTTCTCTATTCTTAGCCCGTGGCAATCGTAGGTCGGATTTCCCCAGGAGTAACGGACCATTTCCATGAGCAAAGAAGTACTAGTCACTCAAAAGGGTCATATGACCACTATGTGTGTTTGCACTCTCATGTACCGACACGTTCAGTGGTAGATCCACCACAAGACTGGTTCGGGAACCCGGTGACATCGGGTCATCTACGGTCGAGATCGAGGCTGCCGCTGCTACCGTACCAGCCGGGGTGGTCGGTCTGACCGCTCGGTCTGGAGCCCTCACGAGGCTCGCTAGGGCGAACGACGAGAGTTCCAATGTGGGCAAGAGGAAATCGACGAATGATTCGCCTCGCCGCCTCAATGGCGGCGTTTGCCCTCGTCCTGACCGGGTGTGACAGCGGATCCGCAACCGAGACCTCGACGACTTCGGATCAATCGACCCCAACAACCGCTGCCTCAACGACCTCGCCTCCGGTAACGGCCCAACCACCGGCAACAACCATTCCCACGACTTCGATCCCTCCGTCGACACTGGCTCCGCCCGTGATCGGCGCCACTACCACCTCGACGATCCCACGAACCACAACGGGCGTAACCGTGCCGGAGGGTGCGGTCGCAGTGGGGCCAAACGACGACCTGGCGGCAATCGTCAGCGCAGCACCGCGCGGGACCCACTTCGTCCTGCTTCCGGGAGTGCACCGTGATGGTGAGATCGCACCCAAGGACAACATGACGTTTCAAGGCATCGACGGGGCAGTCCTCAACGGTTCACGAGCACTCGAGGGGTTCGAGAAGACAACCGACGGGTGGGAGATGGGAGGGCTCAACCTCAACATGGAACGTCACGGCGAATGTGTCGAAGGCTATGAGGCTTGCGCGCTGCGTAACGACCTCTATGTCGACGATGAGATGCTCTGGCGTGTCGACGACCGAGACCAACTGACGTCGGGCACGTGGTGGTCGGACGGCCGCACCATCGTGATGGCCGATGACCCGACCGGCCACAAGGTCGAGGTCAGCATCCTCGAGTACGCCTTCCGAAGCGATGCAGATTCCGTCACTATCGACAATCTGATCGTTGAGAAATACGCGGCGATGGCTCAGCGAGGCGCCATCCAAGCACAAGCCGCCGCCGAGGGAGCTCGAGGCACGAACTGGCTCATCGAGAACTCCGAGGTGAGGCTCAACCACGGCGCGGGCATCAAGGCCGGCGACGACACCGTGATCCGAAACACTCGCGCTCACCACAACGGGCAGCAGGGGATCACTGGAGCGGGAAGCAACAACGTCCTCATCGAGGCATCGGAGATCGACAACAACAACCTGCGCGGCTTCAACTGGGGCTGGGAGGCTGCGGGGACGAAGTTCACCACTACCAGCGGGCTCGTCGTCCGTGACACAGTGGTGCACGACAATCTCGGACCTGGACTGTGGACCGACATCGAGTGCTACGACACCACATACGAAAACAACGTCGTCTACGGCAACGTCGCTCCCGGTATCTTCCATGAGATCTCTTACGATGCCGTCATTCGCGGCAACGAGGTGTATGACAACGGATTCATCAGCCGCGATTGGCTATGGGGAGCGGGCATCCTCGTTGCGGCTTCGAGCGGGGTCGAGGTCTACGACAACACGGTCACAAACAACGCCGACGGGATCGCGGGGATCCAGCAGCTGCGCGAAGAGAACGGGGAGCTGTACCGTCTGGAAGATCTGCACGTTCACGACAACACAATCACCATGTGGTACGGCCAGACGGGCGTCGTTCAGGACATGGGCGATCCATCGGTCTTCACGGACCGCAACATCGTGTTCGAGGACAACACCTATATCGGCGCAATCGGCAAGGCCTTCGCCTGGGATGACTCCGATCTGGATTGGGAGGGGTGGCTGGCCACCGGTCAGGGTCGTGGAAGCGTGATCTCAGATGGCTGACGCTCGTCCCAGCGTCCTAGCCATCGCGTTCGTCTGCTCACCGGCAATGGGCACTGAGCCCGGTGCCGGATGGGGGGTGATCACGGCACTCAGCGAGTTCGCCAATGTCACCGTGCTCACCGGAAGCCGCTACCAAGACGACATCCATGCCTGGGAGGATGCGCATCCCGACGCCCCCGTCAGGTTCATCGAAGTTCACGATGAGCGTGCCGACCGCCTGACCAGATGGCATCGGATCCCCGAGTTCCTCCACTACCTGACCTGGCTGCGCAAAGCGAAGAGAACTGCGCTGGAGCTGCGGGCCGACGACCATTTCGACGTGGCGATGCACATCACATTCTCGGCGTACTGGCTGCCAAGCCCAGTCGTCGATCTCGACCTGCCGAGCGTCTGGGGCCCGGTCGGCGGCGCCGTCACTACCCCAAGATCGTTGCGGTCGTTGCTCGGACGAGGAGGGGTGGTCCAGGAAGCGCTCGACTTCGCTTCGGTCCGCCTCATGGCGGCGCTCCCGGCCACCCGGCGTACCGCAGTTGGGGCAACGGTGAAGCTGCTCCAGAATCCTGAGACAGAGAGGATGCTCCCACCGGAGGCACGCGAGGGCTGTCGCATCCTCAATCACGCCATGTTCTCGGTTGTCCCGAGGTTCGACTTCGTGAACGACGGGAATTACGTCTTGTGGGTATCTCCCATGCAGAGCCGCAAGGGTCCGCTGCTCGCGCTCCACGCACTCGCTCGAACCCAACCCCACGTGACCATGAAGATGGTCGGTGACGGCCCACAGCGCCAACGGCTGGAGCGAGCGGCGGTCGACCTGGGAGTCGCAGATCGGGTCACATTCACGGGCCTGGTACCGAGGGAGGAAGCAATCAGGTTGATGCGTGGAGCCACCACGGTCCTGTTTACCGGACTGCGTGAAGAAGGGGGGCTTGCCCTTGCTGAAGCGATGTACGCGGCGCGTCGGATCATTGTGATAGACCACGGTGGTGCCGGAGCCATAGCCAGGTGCGCAATCGATCCTGACCGGATCGCCTTGATCCCTCCAGGCGATATCGCTACTACCGCGTCAGAAATGGCCGATGCGATCACCAAGCACATGAGCGCACCGCCGACACCGGACGAACCACTTCTCGACAGATCTGCCGCTGTTGCGGATCTGACGTCCGCGATCCGCGCCGCCCGAGAGAGCGGAAACCCGACCGGTATGGGCAATCACAGTTGATCGCGAGCTGAGCAATGACCATCAAGAACTCATCGGCTATCCCCAGAGATACGGAGCTCGAGACCGATATCTGCGTCATCGGAGGTGGCCCCGCAGGAATCACCGGCCGCGCTGCGTCTCAGCAGGAACACGAAATTGGGTGTGATCCTGCTCGAAAGTGGCGAGTTCGATCTCGACGACAGATACGAAATGCTCAACGACGGCGAGATCGTCGGTCTGGACTACTACGACCTCGCGGCAACACGCCACCGTGCCCTTGGCGGAGCCAGCCACAAATGGGCAGGTTGGTGCCGGCCCATGGACGAGATCGATTTCGAGGGCAGGCCTTGGGCCGGAAACAGCGGGTGGCCCATGTCGTACGAGGAGATGCAGCCCTACTTCCATGACGCCGCCGACCTGATGCAACTCGAGAGCGAGCAATGGGCGCCAACTCCCGACACGGATCTCGTTCCGCTCTACCGCGCACCGTTCGTCGGTGGAGGCGTCGAGATCGCGCTCTGGCAGGGAAGTCCCCCGACCAAGTTCGGCGTCGTTTACCGGGAGCGTCTCGAGGCAGCACAGCAGATCACGGTGATACTCGGTGCGACGGCTACCGAGGTACTCGAGGACGAGGGGCGTGCGAGCGGCGCCAGAGTCGCCAGCATCAACGGCAATCGGTTCACGGTGCGCGCCCGAGCGGTGGTCCTTGCCGCAGGAGCGCTGGAAACCGCTCGACTGCTGCTCGCCTCAAACGCCACCCATCCATCCGGTCTGGCCAACGAGAACGACCAGGTCGGGCGCTACTTCATGGAGCATCCTCATCTGGTTACAGGGCGCATCAAGCTGTATCCCGCCGGCTCCAAAGGCAGACCCCACCTGGCCGCAGTCGATGATGGCGTAGTCGGAGTGAAGGCTCGCCTAGCCATGCAACGGCCTCACGGGTCTATGAAGGTCGCCTACGTCATCAGCCGTCGCCGGCAGGAGGAGGAGCAGCTCCTCAATTTCTCGACACACCTCAGGACGGTGAGCCCGGTGAGTCGGGAGGAGTCCGATGCATATCAGGCGTTCAAGCTCGCCGTGGGCAATCTCCGCTCTCCCAAGCGCATGATGCGTCAGATCCGCAACCGCGCCCTCCCCGACGACACCGGCACCCTGGTGAAGCGATTGATCAAGGGAACACCCGAGATCGCCAAGGTCATATATCACGAAGCTCTACGCAAACCTACAGAGTTCTCCCTCTACACCCAGAGCGAACAGACGCCGAATCCCGACAGCCGCGTGACATTGGACAGATCGCAGTCCGATGCTCTCGGCATGCCGAGGATCAAGCTCGACTGGCGGCTCAGCCGTATCGACAAGGAATCCATCATCCGGTCTCAGGCGATCGTCGGGGCCCAGCTCGAGCGAGCGGGCCTGGGCCGCCTCGTGCCGGAGCCTGCGTTTCGGGATGATTCGAATGGCTGGGGGCTCGACCTACGCGGCGGTCATCACCACCTCGGCACCGCCCGCATGTCGACAGATCCAAAAACCGGCGTCGTCGACGCCGACGGACAGGCGCACACCGTTCGGGACTTGTACATTGCCGATTCGTCGGTCTTCCCAACCGGCGGCTACGCAAACCCGATCCTCACCGCAATCGCGTGGTCGCTACGGCTGGCCGACATACTGGCACGGCGTTACTAGATGACTGCCGAGGGCACACCCAAGAGCGTAGGCCCACGCGAAGCGTCAGCTGGCGGCGGGAGTGGTCGACGCAGCCGTTGCATCGCTCGCCACGTTCGGCGCCGGCCTCACCGCGGTGCGTCTGCTCAGCGAAACCGACCTCGGAATCTACGGAGTCTTCTTCACGGCGTTCTTCCTGGGCTCGGTCATCGTCGCAGAGCTCGTGCTCGTACCTGCACAGGTAGTTGCGGTAGACCTGCCACGCAGAGCATCGTCTCGGCACAATTCGCCGGAGCCTCACACTGGCGTTGGTTCCGGGAGCGGTCGGCATCCTCGCTGCGTTTGCTGCTGCGCTCTGGACCGGAGGACGGGCTACAGGCCCTGTCATCACTGCTCTGACGGTGACAGCCGGGGCGACGATCATCGTGTCCCCGATGCAGGACCACGTCCGCCAGCTTGCTGCACATTGCCGACAAGTCGATCTACGCAGTCGTCGTCTCCTGTGTGCAACTCGTCGGCGTCGCAGGGGGGATAACCGCGCTGATTGCCTTGAACGTGGAGCGTGCCTGGATCCCGTTCGGCTCACTCGCCTTTGCGAACGTGCTGTCGATCAGCGTCGGAATTGTGCTTGCCGGGGGGACCCGGCGCCCGGACCGCCCATACCCGGAGCTCGAGTTTCGCAAGCTCGTCAACTCGGGCAAGTGGCTCGGCAACCCGGGCCGCGGTGCCGGCGACATTCGCCTTCGTCGCCGCCAACATCATCAACCAGATCGCAGGCCCGGAGGTCTACGGCTATGCCGAAGCGGCCAGACAGGTGGCACAACCCGTCACTGTGCTCTCGGCTGGGCTCATGGCGGTGCTCGGGCCACGGGCAGTACGTGCCGGATCACAGATCGACCCTGAATCCGGGCGCAGCAACCGCCGCTCGTTTGTCGCCTTGATGGTGCTGGCAACAATCGCCTATGCGGTGATCGCCGGCTTCGACTGGACCATCAACCCAATGGCATGGCTAGCACCGGCGGCATACACAGTCGGTGGTCTCGTCCTCGTCACCATCGTCGCCAATCTCCTCGCTGCCGTGTTCCTCATCTACGGACGAGAGCTACTCGGCGCAGGGCATGCGCGGGCACTCGCCATCATCTCGATTGCGGCGACACCGGCACTCCCCCTCGCCGCGTTGACCGCGGGCGCGACCAACGCCTTTGCGCGTCCTCTCGGCTACATCATCGAAGGCTCAATTCGGGTCATCGGCGGTCGCTGGTGGCTGACCCGGCACTATGGTGCTCTCCCAATTACTGAGAACTCTGCAAGGACACCTTCCGACCCTCCGTTGGGACCACTGTGACCAATTCCCCCCCAAGCGTCAGTGTCATCATGCCTGCGTACAACTCGGAGAAGTACATCGAACGGGCGATCGACAGCATCCTCGATCAAACGCATCAAGATCTGGAACTCGTCATCGGTGACGATTGCTCCGTCGACTCCACATGGGACATCATCAACGAATATGCCGCACGCGATAGACGCGTCAAGGTCTTCCGCAATGAGCAGAACGCCGGGCCTGCCGCAACCTTCCGGCGTGGTGTCGAGATCTCGACTGGCCCCGTGATCGCGGCGATGGATTCTGATGACATCTCCGTGCCACGCCGTCTGGAGCGCCAGTTGCAAGCGCTGCGCGAGCATCCGGATGCCTCGGTGATCGGCTCGTATGCCTCCCACATAAACGAGAGTGACGTGATCCTGAGTCTCTCCAAGACGGGACCACCCACAATCGAGGAGTTCCATGCACGCCGCAATCGCGGGGAAGCGACAATGGTGTTCGGGGGTACGGCGATGTTCAAACGTGTCGACTACGAGTCTGTCGGCGGTTTTGATGCATCGCTGCGGGCCGCGGCGGACATTGAGTTCTGCGACCGAATGTCCGAGCTCGGACCGGTGCTGGCTGTCCCCGAACCGCTGTTGCTCTACCGCATCTATTCAAAGAGCAACGTGATGATGCGGTTTCGCGAGGGGAGGAGAACCCACCGCTACCTCGACGAACGACACGCGGCACGACGGGCCGAAACACCCCTCCCCACACGGGAGGAGTATGCCGCCAGGGAGCGCGATCTGCCCCTGTGGAAACGAATCGACATATGGCGCGACGACTTCGCTCAGTTCTACTACCGCAAGGCAGGCCTGGCATTCGCCGAGGGGCGCAAGCCCTACACCGCCATCTACCTCCTCCTCGCCGGACTTGCCCGACCGATCTGGGTGATCGCACGCCTATGGGAACAACGACTCTCCCCTGAGGCACGCCGCGTCCATGGCGGTGGTGCCTGACACCCGGTCGTCGGGTTCGCTCCACTTCCAGTTGATACAACACGAGAGGGTGGTCTCCGGAACCCGGAGACCACCCTCTACTGGTTCTATCTGATCTTCCCTACTTGAGCCCGTCGGCGCGATGCAGGAATGCTGCCATCTGGCCACGCGTCACGGACGCGTTCGGGCAGAACTCGGTGGCGCTACACCCCTTGGTGATCCCGGCGGTCGCCAGGATATCGATGTCGTGCTCGAACACCGAGCCGCTGTCGTCGGTGAACAGATCGCCGCCACCATCGTCGGTCAAGCCTAAACGCCCGGACCAGGAATGCGGCCATCTGACCACGAGTCACGAACGCATTCGGGCAGAACTCGTCACCAGCAGCGTTGCAGCCCTTGGTGATCCCGGCCGTCGCCAGGATGTCGATGTTGTGCTCGAACACCGAGCCGTCATCGTCGGTGAACAGATCGCCGCCACCATCGTCGGTCAGGTTCAGGAAGCGCACCAAGAATGCAGCCATCTGGCCACGAGTGACATTGTCATTGGGACAGTACTGGTCGTTGGTGGGAGGGTTGCAGCCCTTGGTGACACCGGCGTTGGCGAGCCAAACGATGTCGTTCTTGAAGACGCTCGAGGAGACATCGGTCAACACCGTCATCTCGACACTGTCATTGCCACTCTGGGCGGTGCCATCGGTCACAGTGATTGCCACCGTGTAGGTGCCCGTCACAACCGGAGCGAAGCTGAAGGTTGCGTCGGTACCCGTCGCCACAGTCGAGCCACCCACCTTGGCGGTCCACGCGTACTCGATCGACCCATAGCCATTGACTGTCGAGCTGAACGAGGACGACACTCCCGGGGCGCCGAAGGCTGGCCCGGAGATCGCAACCGTAGGAGCGTCCGGATTGGTCGAGGCAACGCTGATGCGTCACCGTCGCGGGCGCAGACGTGTTGGCGCCGTCGCTAGCGGTATAGGTGAACGAGTCGGTCGAGGCCGCGGTGTTCGCTCCGTCGTTGACGTAGGTGAACGATCCGTTGCCGTTCAGCGTCAGCGTGCCGTGCGCCGGATCCGACGCCTTGGCTGCTGTGAGGGTGACACCTTCCGGATCACTGTCGTTGGCGAGGACCCCGTTCGCCGCCGTGACGGTGAGTGTGCCGCCGTTGGCGACGGAGTACTCATCGTTGACCGCGGTCGGTGAGTCGTTCACCGGGGTGATCGTGACGGTGACTACTGCGGTCGATGTCAAGGCGCCCTGTGTCAGCGTATAGGTGAACGTGTCGGTGGTCGACGACGCTCCAATCTCAGATCCCGAATGGGTGTAGAGGAAACTGCCGTCACCTTGCCGGACCGCGGTGCCCTTGGTCGGCGAAGCCGCCAGCGTGCTCGAGGTAGTCGCCGTTCCCACGTTGCTGACCAGAGTCAGATCATTGGCGAGAACGTCGATATTCACCGAGCCACCCTCGGCAACGGTTGCGGTGTCCGCAACAGCCTTCAGCGTCGGGCGCCAGTCGGGGGCGCTGTTCGTCGCCGGAGTTGCTGCGCTGCCGACCCGTGTCGGCGTTCCACCACCGCCTGATGCGGTCACGTAGAGCTTGTCATCTGTGGCGTTACGGAACGCAATCAACGTACCGTCGGGCGACCACGCCGGATCGACCTCGTCACCAGTACCTGTGGTCACCTGCACCGGGCTACCGCCTGCTGCGGCGACCGTCCAGATGTTCTCGTTGTCCGTCGTCGCGATCTGGAAGGCGACGCGGCTGCTGTCGGGTGACCAGCACGGGGCAGCTGCGACATGATCAAACGACGTCGTATCGTCTGTCAGGTTCGTGCGGCTCGAGCCGTCTGTGGCGCTCATCGTCAGGATGTCGGCATTGCCGAGGGCCTGAGTGGATGTAAAGGCGATCTTCGTACCGTCGGCGGACCATGCAGGATCCTGATCCGTATACGTCAGGTCTGAATCTGGCTGACTCAGCCTGGTGCCGGTCAAATCTGAGCCTGTTGTCGCAGACTTGAAGATCTGACGATTGATGTGACTGATCGAGTATCCGTCGTCGGTTGTCCAGGTCTGGGCCGTACCGCCGGTCAGGGCGGTCATGGTGATCTGGGTGGCACTGTCGACAGAGACAACCGCGCCGGTCGAGCCGTTGGTGGTGTTGGTGATGATGTCGCCAACTGCCACTCTGTCCGTGGTATCGAACGCCGCAGCGGAGTCGATCAACGTGGTCCCGCCCGCATTGTCCGTGGTTGCGGTGCCGGTCACATTCGGAAGCTTGCGCTGATAGGCAACGTAGTCACCGGCGGGTGACCAGGTCGGGGCACCGTCGATCGGGCCCGAAGACACCTGAGTCGCGGCTCCCAGGGACGGTGTCAAGGTGCCTGCGTTCTGGAACGCTGCGATATAGATTGCAGACTCGCCGATGCCGGGATCAGCAGCATATGCGATCTTGGTCCCGTCGGCGGAGAACGCCGGATCAGCCTCTAGCTCGCCCGGCGTATTCGTCAGGTTGGTGAGGCCGGTGCCGTCGGCGCGTATCGCCCATATGTCGAAGCTATCTACAAAGACAATCCATTCATTGCCGCCGGGATAGGCGGCATCCGCCCTCTGAGATGCAATCACTGAGGTTGCTCCGAATAGAAGCACCACAGCCAAGAGCAACTGGAGAGTTCGGCGCACGTTCACGCCAACAAGAGTCATGATTGATCCCTCTCTCGATTACTTACATTTCCTACCGGCAGATCAAGCCTACAGAGTGTTGATTTCCCCCGCCTGGCCCACCGCTCGCAGCATATCACCGGCCACGCTGCGCGGTCATGGGACTAGTCCACCCCCATCAGCGATGCTCTATTTTGGGTAAGCGAAGGCTACCCCGATAGCCCACTGGCACGTCGCAAGAACGCTGCCATCTGACCTCGGGTCACGTAATCATTGGGACAGAATCGATCGTTGGCAGGTGGATTGCAGCCCTTGGTGATCCCCGCCGTCGCCAACTTCACGATATTCGCCTCGAATACTGAATTGTTGTCATCGACAAAGTCGATCTGCGGGTCGCTTGCCTGGAGATCCAGCGCTCTGACCAGGAATGCCGCCATCTGACCACGCGTCACCAAGCCGTTGGGACAGTAGAGATCGTTGGCAGGCGGGTTGCAGCCCTTGGTGATCCCTGCCGTCGCCAACTTCAGGATGTTGGTTTCGAAGGCCGAGCCGCCGATGTCCGCAAACTGGACGCCCGGGTCTACGTCGTTGAGATCGAGAAAGCGCACCAGGAAGGCGGCCATCTGACCGCGGGTGACCGGGTCGTTTGGGCAGTACAGGTCGTTCGTCGGGCGGGTTGCAGCCCTTGGTGACACCGGCCTCGGCAAGCCAGATGATGTCATCGGTGAATGCCAGCCCGCCGATGTCCCCCATCAATTTGATGTCCTGCGAGACCGACCTGGAGCCCGACTGGTCAGTCACGGTCAGTTCAATCGTGTACTCCCCACTCACGGAGGACGAGAAACTGAAGCTCTGGCTATGACCGGTCGTCACCACGTTGCCGCTCTGCTTGGCGGCCCAGTTGTACGACTTCGTTCCGGTGCCGCCGGAGACCGTCGACGTGAAGACATAAGTGTTGCCCGTCGCTCCGATACTCGGCCCTGCCACGGCTACCGCCAGCGGGTCGGTCGGGTCACCGCCCCCGCCATCGTCCTTCGGATTGATAGCAAGCAAGACCGTCGCCGCCGCCGAGTACTGGCCGTCGCTTGCCTGGTAGCTGAACGAGTCGCTGGTCGTGGCCGAGCCGTCGTGCACGTAGGTGAATGAGCCGTTGGCGTTCAGGGTGAGCGAACCGTGGGCGGGAGCCGATAGCTCACTTGCAGTCAGCACGCTGTCGGGGTCGCTGTCGTTGCTCAGCACACCCCCGGCAGCGGGCACGCTGAAGGTGGCTCCGTTGTCGAGGGTGTAGCTGTCATCGATGGCAGTCGGTGCGTCGTTGACCGGGTTGACGTTGATGGTCACGGTCGTGGCGAGGCCATCGACCGCGCCCTGCACCGGGCGGTACGTGAAGGAGTCGCTTGTTGTCTCGCTGCCGTCGTGGATGTAGGTGAACGACCCGTCGGAGTTGAGTGAGAAGGAAGCGGCGTGACTCGGCCCGGAAGTCAACTCTGCGGACATGGGTCCGAGCGCGTACGCGTCATACCCAACACTCACGCCTCCATGACCTACACCACGGACATCATTTGAGAGCACGCCTGAAGCAGCCTTCTCGATGGTGCCGCCTTCCTCGACGGTATAGGCATCGGCGAACCCCTCGGCCTCGCCAATGCGCTCTGGCCAGAAGATCTCGTCTGAATGAAGAAAGCGGGTGATGAAATAGCCGCCATCCGCGACCTGAGACTCGTGCGCATTGATGGCACTGTCCTTCTTGGTCGTGTTTGGCACTATGAAGCTCTCTCGCTGATCCCAAACCAGTTCTCCGTCCGTATCGCGACCAAGATCGCCGTACTCGTTGACCGGAGTAGACGCATTGGCGAGAGCGGGCCAGAGATTCCAGTCACAGTTCCCGTTGTTCACCGGCTCGCAGTCCGGATAGTCAGGAACGTGGACAAGCCCTGTGTGGATGTACGGGTCGTATGACGAGTTGTAGTAGGCGCTGCCCGAATTCGACTGGATTTCCTTTACGGCATCGAGCACCGCCAGATACGTGGCGTGGTGATCCGAATGGCGGTCCCAACGATTGTGGGTGAAGATGTGCTCTGGGTAGCCGTTCTCACCATCAGTGCAACCATGTCGTCGAGGAGGCCTCGGCCATCGACCCGGATGGGTAGGCAACGTGACCGGAGCCCATGCGAGAATTGTGCCAATCGGTGTCATCAAGCCCATAGGTGGCGTACGTTTCCGTATGGAATAGCTCCGGGAAGGCACCATCATCGCCGTATCGCACGAAATCAAGGAAGCCGTTCGGGTAGCCCAGGAAGATGACACTGTCGTCATTGCGCCGCCGAGACCGGAGGTCAGCCGATCTCCTTCTCGGCTTTGATCGCTTCTTCCTGGCGTGTCGTCCCAATCGTCTCGGATCGACGGCCGAGCAATAGCCGTTTCCGTCGGGTCCCTGAGAGACGGACGCGCACCGATCACCGTTTGTCATGATCGCCACTGTGACGTCGCCACCGTTCGCGAGCTGACGTTCGATGATCCCCGCTGTCAGGATTATGTCGTCGTCCGGGTGTGCCGCGACGACCAGGATGCTGTCACCCGACCCAACCTCGACAGCCTGCGACGCCACCGGCGTGACCGCCAGGAACGTGGCAACAAGGGTGAGCCCGGCCAGCCAGGCCCACCCTCGTGCACTGAGTGTCTTCCCATTCCCCATTTGTTTCAACCCCTCCTCCCGCCGGCGCCCAACCGGCGAGCGGAAACTCGAGCCCGTTGGCTCTACGTGTTGAGAATCCCTGCAGTCAGCTCCGGACGATCGACGTAGTACTTGATTGCCTCACGGAAGATCGTCTCGAGATCCCGCTTTGGTTTCCAGCCGAGGCCCATCAGCTTGTCCACATTCGGCGGCACCCGGTCCATGTCCTCATAGCCCTTGCCGTAGAAGTCCTCGCCGCTGAGCACGACGAATTCGTTCTCCGGCTTTGTCCCAGTTAGGTCTGCATAGATGTCTTGCATCATATGCGCAAGACCCTCCATCGTGATGTTGGTGTCGGGATTGCCGATGTTGAAGATCTCGTTGTGACCGCCCGGGTTCTCGAGAATCGCGGTGAATGCATCCGATGCGTCGTCGATGTGGGTGAAGCAACGGTGCTGGCCACCGCCGTCTACCAGATAGATCGGCCCGCCCGTAAGCAGCGCCGAGAGGAAGTGCGAAAACACCCGCGGACCGCCCTTGGAGCCGGCCGGGACGAGATAGTCGAATCGAGGGCCAACGAAGTTGAAGGGACGGATGATCGAATAGTCGAGATCTCCCTTGATGCCGTGGGCGTAGATGATGCGCTCCAACAGCTGCTTCGACGAGGCATAGATCCACCGCTGCTTCTGTACCGGGCCCATGACCAGATCGGAAGTATCGTCGTGATACTCTCGTCACGAGTCCGCTTGCCGTAGACCTCAGATGTCGAGTACTGAATGAGCTTCTTCTCGTGCTTCAGGCAGTAATCGAGAATCTTCATGTTCTCGAAGAAGTTGAGATTGACAACATCTAGAGGCGATTCCACATAGATGCTCGGATTGGCGTATGCGATGAGATCCACCACGACATCTGCATCCGCCACCAACTCGTTGGCAAGGTCCACATCGGCGATGCTGCCCTTGACAAACCTGAAGTTCGGACCCTCGATCCCGGAGAGCTTGGCATCTGTGACATCAAGTCCCACAATCTCGTGTTCACCCTGCTCGATCAGATGCTCAACGAGATTCGAGCCGATGAACCCGCCTGCCCCAAATAGAAGAATCTTCACCTTTTCCTACCTCTCTTGTGGAAGACGGGTCCTACCGCCGCTTCCTTTGAGTTCATGCCATCCGTGGATATGCCCACGGCATGGCCGATCCTAAGCGGCTGAGACCGCCCTGGATACGGATCGGTGCGACCCGCGCCCCAGCCTTGGTCATGCGTTGGCTAGTCGGGCGAAGCCCCGCAAACACAGGCCTATCCACCAAACGTCGCCAGCCGGAACGGGGGTAGCCAGAATCACGTCAGCCCCAACGATTGGACTGCGCTCTGTAGTACGCTCGCACACCGCCGATCGAAAGTGCCAATGGAACCTGTCAACCTGAATCTCGAGCCGACTCTCGTCGGCGCCGCGTGGAGATACAAGTGGCTCGTGTTGGCAACCACATTGGTCTTCACTGCTCTCGCCTGGTGGTACGCCAGCTCCACACAAGCCTGGACCGCGACCGCCACCATTGCCGTTCAGGACCCACGGTCGTCGATCGTTTTTGACGTGAACAGCAAGCTGAGCCCCGAGCGATACGTTGCCGACCAGATACAGATCGCACAATCGAGGTCTGTTGCCAACCGTGCCCTCGAGCAGCTTGCGACCTACGACCCGCCAATCATCATCGATAGCGAGGAGATGCTCAGCAACATCACCGTCGACGCCGCCGAGGCCACCGACATTCTGACCATCTCGTATGCGGATCCAGATCCCGCCACCGCGGTCATAGTCGCCAACGAGCTCGCCACCGCCTACAGGGCGGTCAGCAGCGAAGGCGCCCAAGCCACGTTCGAAGATGCACTCAGCGAGCTAGACCGATCGATCGCCCAGCGAGTCGACGAGCTGAATGAGGTCGGCGATCAGCTCGACACAGTGAAGCAATCAACAGCGGAACACGATCAGATCGAGACCGAGCTACAAGCCGCTGTCGAAGCAGTGCTCAACTACGAGATGCCACCTGCCACCGCGGATCAGGCAGTGATCGACGCTGCCGACGCCGAGCTCACCCAGCTTCGCACCAGAGTTGACCTGCTCACCATCGCACTTGGTACATTCCAGGAGCCCGACGAGGTTGCGGTGCTCCAAAAAGAGCAGGAAGAGATCAGGGGACGACTCAGCGCCCTCCAGTCTCGCCGTGATCAGCTCGCCGTCGACTCGGAGCTGGCGGGGAACATCGTTGTGTTTGCGTCGCCTGCCGAGGGAGCCGAGCCATCCAGCCCCGTGCTGCTGATCATCCTCGGCATGCTCAGCGGCGCCATCATCGGCGCCATCATCGCGCAATCGCTTGCCAGACGTAGTCGGGGTTTCCGCAGCCGGGGCGAGCCGTCTGCGGTCCTGCAAACCGGCCTCATCGCAGATGTGCCTGTCTTTGGAGAAGAGCGCCTCACCACCCCGCTGCCGACAACAGAAGCCCCCAACTCGGCTGCCGCCGAGGCATTCCGCTTTGTCGCGACCGGTATCGAGCTCCGCCAGCACAGCGCCTCCGACAATCCGTTCAAGTCGGTTGTGGTTGCTTCGGCGACCCTGGCCGACGGCAAGACCACGGTCACAGCGAATACCGCGTTCGCATCGGCGAGAACCGGCAGGCGGGTGGCACTGATAGACGCTGATTTCGTCAACCCTGCCCTGACCCGGATGCTGGCTCCCGACAGCGTCGACGAGCCGGGTCTCACCGATGTCGTCGCAGGGGAGGCCACCCTGGATGAGGTCGGTCAGGAGATCCACGGCACCCAGGGTGGATCGGTCACTTTGTTCAAGCGTGGCAGCCACGGAACTCGTATCCCTGAGTTCTTCGCATCCACCCAGGCGGCGAACCTCATCAGCGAGATCGAAGACCGCTTCGATCTCGTGCTGATTGATGCGCCGCCGGTGCTCCGCCTTGCCCACAGCGGCACTGTGGTGCGCCTCGCCGACCGGGTGATGATTGTTGTCGCCCACCGGAGCGATATCTCGGTCGCTGAGGAGTTGGAGCGATACCTCAGCGTGTTGGGAGTGCCTGTGCTGGGCTATGTGTACAACTTCGCTCCTCTCCGGCGCGAGATGCTCGGACGCAGCGGCTCCAATAGCCGCAAAGAATCCCCGGAATAGCGTCGCAATGTGTAGGGCTATGCAATCGAGTGTGATGGCACCGGGCTACGGCTCTCCGCAGACGCGCGGGAGCCGTAGCCGCAACCCCGGGTGGAGATGAGCATGTTCGGTCAGGCGATGTCACCAATCATTGCGGAAATCACCAGCACCTCATTGATAGTCGTCGCCATCACGGTCATCGCCTTTCTGGGTGCGTTGAGGGTCTCGATGCGCCCAACGGTGTCTCCGCACCTGGCGACTTTCCGCACCGCTCCCGTTGTGATCCCCGACGAGCGGTACCTGGCACCGGAGCCACCCCAGATGCGGTGGCTCGAAAATGGCCTGCTCTTCATCCTGGTCGGCTACATCATGTTCGACCGACCATTCGCCTGGATCCATATTCCCGGAACACCGCTCTTTGTCGGTGAGATGGTCATCGCCCTCGGCATCTGGGTGATGCTCAGCTCCCATACCGGTGTTGGCAGCCTCATCCGGTCCAGCTCGTCGCTGAAAGCCCTGCGCAACTTCATGCTGTGGGGTGCGGCGCTGCTCGTCATGGGCCTGCTTCCGTGGGGGCTCGACGCGGTACGGGACTCGGCCCTCTGGTATTACGGGATCATCGCGATATTCGTTGCGATGCTGCTTGTCTCGGATCCGCGCCGTGTCAACAAGTGGTTTGTCGGATTCGCCAAGCTGCTACCGATCTATCTGATCTGGTTCCCTTTCGCAACTGTTCTCCACTATGTCGCTCCTTCCAGCATTAGGGTGCCGGACTCCGAAATTCCGGTGTTCTTCCACCGCAGCGGCAACATGGCGGTACTGGCCGCTATCGGGATTGCTTTTCTGTGGATGGCCGACGGGGAAGGAAAGCTCTTCACCTCCCGCCAACGCGGTTCTCTGACAACACTCGCCATGATCGTCATCGTGTTCACCGGCCTACAGAACCGGGGTGGCTTGGTTTCGAGCGCGGTTTTGATTGCAGCGCTGCTGTTCCTCCTCACCAAGAAACGTGTCGAGATGGTGATGATGATGATCGCAGTGCTGGTCTTCGCAGGAGCTATCGGGATCATCTTCGATGTCAGGATCGCTCTGTTCGATGAGCGCGACGTCTCGATTCAGCAGTTCGCGGCCAACGTGACGAGCATCTTCAACCAGGACGCGGGCGGGCAGAGGCAGACAACCACCACTACATGGCGGCTCAAGATCTGGACCCAGGTTCTCAACGATGTCAGCAAGGAATCGCCAATCACGGGATTTGGCATGGGACCCGACATAGGGGCCCGCTATGGGATCACCACTGATGACCAAACCCCCCTGCGCAACCCTCACAACTCGCACGTCGATGTGCTGGCGCGAATGGGGTGGCTCGGAGCGATCCTCTGGGTCATCTTGTGGACCGCGTGGATCGCTGAGATGCAGACTCTCCGCAGGCGACTTCGCTACCGGGACCGTCCTCGAGAATCTGCGATCGTCACCTGGGTGATGATGGTGCCGATACCGATCCTGGTCAACTGCTTCTTCGATCCGACTCTCGAGGGCGCCCAGGTAGCTGCGGTGCTTTGGGCTTTCTTCGGCGCGGGCGTGGCTTTGGTGGTGCTGGCCCAGCAGAATCGTTTCCCCTCATTTGCGACAACCTCGTGGCAGCACGTGTCCAGAGCTCGAAGCGGAATACGCTGATGAGCACACCCCAGCCGACTGGAGACGAGCTCGGCCGCTCGTTGCGCAGTCGGGTCCTCGGCAGATTGGGGATCGGGGCGGGCGTCGTAGATGCCGGGATGTCCTCGTTCGCCACGTTCCTCACCGGGCTGGTCGCCGCAACGATCCTCGGCGACGCCGAGCTCGGTGTCTATGCCATATTCTTCACCGCGTTCAACTTCGCCCAGGTCATTGCCAACAACCTCATCTATGTGCCGTCTGAGGTCGTCGCGGTCGCCTGGCCACCGTCCCACCGCACACGCGTGCTTACCCAGAGCATCTTCTACGGCCTCCTACCCTCTGCGGCTGGAGCGATGGCCATCGGCGTCGCCACGCTGGTGGCGGCGCAGACCTCGACGGCCGATGTGGTCCTCCCATTCACGGTCACCGCAGTCGTCACGACCTTTCTCTGGCCGACACAGGACCACGTGCGCAGGATGCTCCACATCGCCGAACGGTCCTGGGCGGCAGCAACCGTCTCGGCGACGCAGGTCGTCATATCGGGTGCGTCAATCGGCGTGATGCTTCTTCTCGATGTGACGAAGGAGTGGATTCCCTTCGGTGCGCTTGCGATCGCCAATTTGCTGTCGCTTCTCCTAGGTGTGGTCCTTGCCAAGCCCTGGGCGGCGGGGCCTGCCCTCGACCGCCTCGACCCGCGCCGCCTGATGCGGTCTGGCGTGTGGCTGATGATCGGTGTGGGAATCGAGCCGGTCGCCGCCTTCGGGGCTGCCTCGATCATCACATTTGCGGCGGGCCTCGAAGTGCTCGGATATGCCGAAGCAGCCCGGATCGCTTCGGTCCCGATCATCGTCATCGGGGTCGGGCTCGGCTATGTGATGGGGCCACGAGTGATGCGGGCTGCGATTTCACGCGATCAGTCCGTCGCTCGTCACAATCGCCATCGGTTCAACACATTCTTGATCTCGGTTTCTGCCGCATACGCGCTCGTAGTCGGATTCAAGTGGATCGGGAACCCGATGGCCTTCCTGGTGCCCAAGGCGTATATCGTTCCCGGGCTCGTGGTGGCCACGATTGTCGCCAACGTCTTCCTGGCCGCGATCGTGCTGCTCGTACAAGAGCTGACCGCGGCAAACCGCTCACGTGTGATCGGCATCGTGAGCATCATCTCGGCACCATTCCAGCTATTGGCCGCAGCCACTGCAGGGGTGACCAGAGCATTTGCCCGACCGCTCAGCCTGACCGTCGGCAACGGGCTGCGCCTTCTCGGTACGAGCAGAGCGATCGCCGGCATCTACAACGATCCGGCCGATTCGGACAACGAGGACGCCACCCTTTGACCTCAAGACAACTGCAGTACAGGCCGATTGAGGATGTGGGCGCCTGCGCTAGCATCGAGACACGGCGAGTTGCGTAGGTGTCCAAGAGAGTGGTGATCAATAACGGCGAAGGCCGTTGTCGAGCAGCTTTCGAGCTGAGCGCAGATTGTTCAGCACCCTCCTAGGCTTGCCGAGTCAGAGATAGGTGGTTAGGTGACCCGCAGCAGATCGCACGTCATTCCCCGTTATCCGATTGTGATGGCGTCTCTGCTGTTGCTGCTGGCGTCGGTAATGCTCGTCGCCCAGAGCCCGAGCGCGTCGGCTTCGGTTACTTCCTGCCCCGGCAGCGCAAGCGTCGAGCAGGGTGGCAGCATCTCCCGCACGGTCAGCTTCAACTCGGCGGGAGCGGCCGTCGCCGCTATCTCGTCATCCGGTGTCTCGGCTAGTGCGGTCGGAGGCGGCTCCGTCGGCGATAGCGGCGGCGATTGGTCTGTAGTGGTTTCCGTCAGTGCCGGCGCCAATGCCACCGGAACCGGGTCGGTCACTGTGAGCGAGGTGACAGCGGGAAGCGGAGGTACCTGCACCTTCTCGGTCTCAATAGCCACCACAACTACTACTACTACTACCACCACCACCACAACAACAACAACCACGCGCCCTCCCGCGACAACCGCGCCCCCGCCACCACCGACGACAACGACGACGACAACAACCACAACAGAAGCACCGGAGACGACGACTACATCGACAACGACGTCGACGACGACCACCACCACAACGACGACAGCGGCACCGACGACAACGGCGCGCACCGACTACGACAACGTCTTCAACAACACTCGCACCGGCCGATCCAACCACGACAACCCTCATCGCGGCAGGGCCGGGAGGCTCGGGCGATGACTCGTTCCTCGGTAACAACTGGTGGTGGCTGACCATCGTCGGCCTGACACTGATCGCGCTCATTGCCACCATCGGCATCCTCCAGCCGCAGCGCCAGCTCGGCACCAGCCGAGTGGCAGGTGGGGCGGCAGGCTCGGTCGGCCGTCACGTACGGCGCCGTACCTACGGACCACGTGAAACCAGGGTGGCATCTCCCACCATCGGCCAGCGCGTGAAACGCACCAAGGTCGCCCAGTCTGTGGTTTCCCGAACGGCGCAACCGAAACCACCCAAGCCGAGCTTCTTCCGCAGGATCGGCAACTGGTTCCGCGACACCGAAATGGCGGATTCGATGCGGGCTCGTTCCGACGCCCGCCGCGTACAACAACGCACCGCAAAGCGGAAGCCGCCAAAGATCAGGCGCCGCAAGCCCTGACCTCGACCTATCCGGGCCGAATCGAAAGCTTCAGCTCGTGGGTCGTACGGTGTGCACCTCACCGGAGCGCAGTCTCAGCTCGCCGGACCCCGTGCCGACAACGAGCGCACCGTTCTCGTCGACGTCGGTCGCCCATCCCCGGCCATCGGGCTCCCAGGTCACCATGGCGCCCACCGTCGAGCATGCATCCAGATAGGCGCGCCTGTCCCACCGCCCCTCCCCTGCCAGGACCCTGGAGGCCCATGCCTGGCTGATCGTCACCCCGAGGTCTGCACCGGGATCGTTGCTGAGCAATCCGCCGGCCGATTCAGGGGCGTCCGGCCAGAAGAGATTGAGACCGCACCCGACAACGACCCGATCCTCGTCACGCTCGACGAGGATCCCTCCGACCTTCCGACCGCCCATCTCGAGGTCATTCGGCCATTTCAGGTCGATCACGACGTCGCATACCACGCCTATTGCATCCCTGACTGCAAGACCCACTGCCAGGGTGAAAGTATCACGGACCGAAAACCAGTGTGCGGGCAGCGCCAGAGAAGCGGCGACTGCCCTGGGTGCCTGCCACCAATCGTTGCCGAGCCGACCGCGTCCCCTGGTTTGCTCGTGGGCCACAACGAGGATGGGCACCGGCGAGCTGATGAGCTCGGAAGCTGCCAGATCCTGTGTGGAAGACACCACATCCCGGACGATCGTCACGTAGGGTGTAGCCATATCGCGCTTCTGTGAGTCAAAGAGAGACAAGACGACACTAACGGAGACCGGGCCGTGACCACCGATGAATTGATCGATCAACTGCGCAAGCTCAGAGCCGCCGCGCAGGAGCCCGCCAGCCGCCGTGCCGAGGATCGCCAGCATGATCTAGGCAAATTGACCGCCGCGAGCGCGTCGAGACCTTGCTCGACAAGGGCACGTTCAACGAGATGGACATGCTCGTCCAGCACCAGGCCTCCGGCTTCGGCATCGAGGACAAGCGGCCACTGGGAGATGCCGTCATCACCGGGTGGGGGACCATCGACGGCCGTACCGTATTCGTATTCGCAGAAGACTTCACTGCGTTCGGGGGTAGCCTCGGTGAGGTCGTGGCCGACAAGATCTGCAAGGTGATGGATCTCGCCATGGACACCGGAGCTCCGCTCATCGGGCTCAAGGACTCCGGCGGAGCTCGCATCCAGGAAGGCGTGGTCGCTCTCGACGGCTACGGCCGCATCTTCGAGCGCAACGTGCGCGCCTCGGGCGTGATCCCACAGATCTCGGTGGTGATGGGACCGTGCGCCGGTGGTGCCGTCTACTCCCCCGCCATCACGGATTTCGTTTACCAGGTAGAAGGCCTGTCTCATCTCTTCATCACAGGGCCGGATGTGATTCGCGCGGTCACCGGGGAGGATGTCACATTCGAGGACCTGGGCGGTGCCCACGCTCACGGCTCCAAGTCTGGCGTCACCCACTTCGTCGCAACTGATGACCGGACCGCCCTCGAGGAGGTGCGCTACCTGCTCTCGTTCCTGCCGAGGAACAACATGGAGGTGCCCCCGTTCTTCACGCCGATGGATGCTCCCGATCGGATGGACGAGGAGCTCACCACCATCATCCCGAACAACTCGAACTTGCCATACGACATGGTGGATCTCATCGAGATGGTGGTCGACGACGGGGAGTTCTATCAGGTGCACGAGCATTACGCCGCCAACATCGTGGTCGGCTTTGCGAGGCTCGACGGATACGCGACGGGGATCATCGGCAACCAGCCTGCGGTCCTTGCCGGCACTCTCGACATCGCATCTTCAGCCAAGGCAGCGAGATTCATCCGCTTCTGCGACGCCTTCAACATCCCGATCGTTTCGTTTGTCGACGTTCCCGGATTCCTGCCCGGGATCGAGCAGGAGCACGGCGGCATAATCCGTCACGGTGCCAAGCTGCTGTACGCCTATGCAGAGGCGACAGTGCCCAAGATCACGGTGATCACGCGCAAGGCGTACGGCGGTGCGTATGTCGTCATGAATTCCCGGGCACTGCGAGCCGATGTCGTATACGCCTGGCCAACGGCGGAGATTGCGGTGATGGGCGCCCAGGGTGCCGTCAATGTCATCCACCGCAGGGAGATCGCCGGCGCCGATGACCCGGTACAGCGCCGCCAGGAGCTGATCAACGAATACGAAGCCCAATTCAACAACCCGTACGTTGCCGCCGAGCGTGGCTTTGTCGACGAGGTGATCGAGCCCAGAGAAACGAGACCGCGGCTGATCCGAGCATTGGAGATGCTGCGCACCAAGCGCGAGGCAATGCCGCCACGCAAGCACGGCAACATCCCTCTCTAGCAACCGAGTTCTAGGATGACTTCGTGGAATCAGTACTAGTAGCCAATCGCGGCGAGATCGCGGTACGTGTGATCCGAGCGGCCAAGGAGCTCGGTCTCCGCACCATCGCCATCTATTCCGAACTCGACCGCAACGCCAAGCACGTCAGGCTCGCAGACGAGGCCTGGAACGTCGGCCCGGCGCCGGCCGCCGAGTCGTACCTCAACGTCGCCAGGATCCTCGAGGTAGCAGCAGACTCCAACGCCTCCGCCGTGCACCCCGGGTACGGGTTCCTCGCCGAGAACGCAGACTTCGCCGGCGCAGTCATCGACGCCGGCATCATCTGGGTGGGACCACCGCCTGATGCGATCGCCGCCATGGGTGACAAGATCGCATCGCGCGTTGCGGTCGCCGACGCCGGTGTCGCCGCGGTGCCCGGAACACTGGAGTCCCTCGAATCGCCCGAGGAGGTCGAGGAGTTCGGCGCCGAGCACGGCTACCCGGTCGCGATCAAAGCCGCCCACGGGGGCGGCGGCAAGGGACTGCGCGTGGTACACGGCCCGGATGAGGTTCGCTCGGCCTTCGAGGCAGCGCGCCGGGAAGCAGACGCCTACTTCTCGCAGCCCGAGGTGTACGTCGAGAAGTACCTCGAGCTGCCGCGGCACATCGAGGCACAGATCATCTGCGACACCCACGGCAATGCCGTCTTCGTCGGGGAGCGAGACTGCTCAACGCAGCGGCGCCACCAGAAGCTCATCGAAGAAACTCCGGCACCTGGTCTGACGGCCGAACAACGTGCCAAGGTCGGTGAGGCGGCCCTCGCCGTTGCCAGGGCTACCCACTATGTATCAGCAGGCACCGTCGAGTTCCTGCTCTCGCGGACCGGCGAGCTCTATTTTCTCGAGATGAACACCCGCATCCAGGTGGAGCACACCATCACCGAGGAGGTAACCGGTGTCGATCTGGTGAAAGAGCAACTGCGAATTGCGGCAGGTGAGCCTCTGTCATTCACCGACGTTCGGCCGCGAGGTCACGCCATCGAGTTTCGTGTCAACGCGGAAGATCCCGCAAGGGGGTTCATGCCAAACCCCGGGACGATCGTCGAATACCAAGAGCCGGGCGGCCCCGGAGTCCGCGTTGACAGCGGCGTCGGAGCGGGATCGGTCATCAGCCAGTATTACGACAACCTCGTCGCCAAGCTCGATCGTGTGGGGCAGGGATCGGGCTGAGGCAATCGCACGAGGTCGTAACGCGCTCGAGTCGTTCCAGATCACCGGCATCGCCACCACGATCCCGGCTCATCTCGCTATCCTCGCCACTCCTCAGTTCCGAGACGGTCACTACTCCACCCGCTTCGTGGAGGAGAGCCTCGACTTCAGCAATCTGGAACAGGAGGTCAGCCCGACTCCTCACCTGCCCTCCGACGAGGAGTTGGAGGAGCGATCGATCACCGTAGAAGTCAACGGCAGGCGATTCCCGGTGCGGTACTGGGCTCCTGTGCTCGCCGCTCCCGCATCCGGCGGGCAGAAGGCGGCTCCGCGCCGTCGCCCCCCCAAGCTGCAACGACGGGCCGGTCCGTCGGATGACTCGGGCATCGTTACGGCGCCGATGCAAGGCACCATCGTCAAGATCAACAAGAACGCCGGCGAGTCGGTCAAGGAGGGTGAGGCTCTGTGCGTTCTCGAGGCGATGAAGATGGAGAATGAGATCAGGTCGACCAAGAACGGTGTGATCGTGGATCTCCGGGTGCAAACTGGTGATACCGTCGCCAACGGCGCCGTTCTCATGGTGATCAAGTAACGCTTCGTCGCGTCTCGCCCGCTCGCTTTACATTCAGCTTCCGTAGCGGCCAAAGACCTTTGCGAGGGTCGACGACACCTCGCCGAGAGTGGCCATGGATTTCAGGGCGATCTTCATCGGATACAGAACGTTGGCATCACCGCGGGCTGCGTCCTCGAGCTCCCGCAGTGCGGTGTCAACCGCCTCTTGATCCCGAACGGCCCGGATTTCGGCGAGAGTCTCGATCTGGCCTCGTTGCAGAGCCGGATCGATGGCAAGGATCTCAGGGCCAACCTCCTCGTCGATGGTGAATCGGTTCACCCCAACCACCGTCGCCTCACCGCGCTCGACGGCCCTGGCGTACCGATAGGCAGCTTCCTCGATCTGATGCGACTGAAAGCCCGCCTCGATGGCAGCGACCGCTCCACCGAGATCGTCGATCTGGCCGATGAGATCCATCGCCGCGGCTTCAACCTCGTCGGTGAGCGTCTCTATGTAGTAGGACCCGGCCAGCGGGTCGACCGTGTCGGTGACCCCGGACTCGTATCCCAACACCTGCTGGGTGCGCAGCGCCAGCAGCGCCGACTCGTCGGTAGGCAACCCGAGCGCCTCGTCGAATGAATTGGTGTGCAGCGACTGGGTACCCCCGAGAACGGCGGCCAGTGCCTGGTATGCGGTGCGGACCGCATTCACCTGCGGCTGCTGGGCAGTGAGCGTCGAGCCTGCGGTCTGGGTGTGAAAGCGCATCCGCAGCGACGCAGGGTCATGCGCACCCACTCGATCCCGCATCAATCGGGCCCAGATCCTGCGGGCCGCCCGGTACTTGGCGACTTCCTCGAACAGATGATTGTGGGCGTTCCAAAAGAAAGAGAGCCGCGGAGCGAAGTCGTCGACTTCGAGCCCTGCGCTGCGGGCGGCCTCCACGTAGGTGAGACCGTTGCTGATGGTGAATGCGATCTCCTGAGCGGCTGTCGAGCCTGCCTCACGAATGTGATATCCGCTTATCGAAATCGTGTTCCATCTGGGTACCTCGGCGGCGCAGTATGCGAACAGATCCGTCACGAGGCGCATCGACGGCTGCACCGGGTAGATGTATGTGCCCCGTGCGATGTACTCCTTCAGGATGTCGTTTTGCACGGTCCCCCGCAGCTCCGTCCCGGGAACACCCTGTTCCTCGGCAACGAGCTGGTACATCAGCAGGAGGATCGGCGCGGTGGCGTTGATCGTCATCGACGTGGATACTTCACCAAGGGGGATCTGCTCAAAGAGCATCCTCACGTCCTCGATGGTGTCTATGGCGACGCCCACCTTCCCCACCTCGCCGTTGGCCAATGGGGCATCCGAGTCGAGGCCCATCTGGGTGGGGAGATCAAATGCCACAGAAAGACCGGTCTGGCCCGCCTCCAGCAGCGCCCGGAACCGTTGGTTCGTCTGGGCGGCAGAACCGAAGCCGGCGTACTGCCTCATCGTCCACTTCCGGCCGCGGTACATGGTCGGGTACGGGCCACGCGTGAACGGATACTCACCGGGAGCACCGAGCTGGTCGTCGGGATCCCAGCCATCGAGCGCTTCAGGACCGTAGACCGACTCGATCTCGAAGCCGCTCGTCGCCCAATGCCGCTCGTTATTCCCTGACATACCTATCATCCCATCGACCGTGTGAGATGCTACCTGCGGGAACCATCTCTACACCGGAAACGTCTTACTATCCGTAACCCTATGGACCCAAGTATTCACCTGATGGAACGCCGGGAGAGGCGCGGCAAGCGCGTCTCCAGCCTCGCCATGCTCGCGTTGATAACGGTGCTGGGAGCTTCGCTATTCGGCATGTTCGCCTTTCTCGAGTCGAATGCAGCGTTCGGCACCGTCCAGGACGTCACCGATCCTCTCTTCTGCAACCCGGACGACTACGACCTCAGCTTCCCCGCTCTGGGCAGTCTCTCAGAGGTAGTCACCAGCGACGGCGTACTGCTCGGCAAGATCACCGAGCGCAACAGCCAGCCGGTGTCGATCGACAAGATCCCCGACATCGTCAAGGATGCGGTGGTCTCGGCCGAGGACGGTGACTTCTACAAGCACGCAGGCATCGATTTCTCCTCGATCCTGAGCGCGGCCATCGACAACGCCAAGACCGGGCAGACCAGGGGTGGTTCGACGATCACCCAGCAGGTGATCAAGAAGAACGTGCTCACAGATGAGATCACTCTCGACCGCAAGATCTGCGAAGCGATCATCGCCGCCGAGCTGGAGCGACGCTACACCAAGGACCAGATCCTCGAGTTCTATCTCAACTCACAGTTCTTCGGCTACAACGCATACGGCGTCGCCGCAGCAGCGCAGGAGTACTTCGGCAAGACGCTCGACGAGCTCACCATCGCCGAGGCCGCTGCTATCTCGGTGCCGATTCGCAACCCAACGCTCTATGACATGAGGGACCCCGACAAGGTCGACTCGGTGCGGGATCGCCGGGATTCGGTGATCAAACAGATGGAGAAGAACGGGTTCATCACCGCGGCACAAGCGGAGGCCGCCCAGAAGGAACCTCTGGCGCCGATAGAGCACCAGGATTTTCAGGAGGTCGACCAGCGCATCATCATGGAGACGACCGATCGGCTGCTGCGCGATCCCGAGTTCACCGTGCTGGGTGACACCTATACGGAACGTAAGCGAGCGCTGTTCGGTTGCCCGGCCAGCGACACCGAATGTGAGGGCGGCGGCGGTCTCACCATCGACGTGACCGTCGATTATGCACAGCAGCAGGAAGCGAACAGGATGCTGCGCTCCTGGTTCCGCGACCCCGATGGACCGACCGGCGCCATTGCCATGGTCGAGAACAGCACCGGAGCGATCCGGGTGATCTCGTCCGGGCTCGATTTCGGCACAGACTACGAGGCCGGAGAGAGGCCGTATGACCTCGCCGTTGATGCCAGGCGCCAGGCCGGATCTTCGTTCAAACCTTTCGCCCTCATCGCCGCGTTGGAGAACGGGAGCCAGTACGGCTGGCCGATCACCCTCGGCAGCTACTGGGATCAGACCAGCCCGCAGAAGATCGATTGCGGTTACCCATGCAGTGATCAGGGCAACATCTGGACGGTGAGCAACGCCGGTGGCGGCGGCTCGGGCATCATCACACTGGAGCAGGCCACATACACCTCGAAGAACACTGTCTTCGCCCAGGTGTCGGCTGCGGTCGGCCCAGACAAGATCGTCGACACTGCCCACAAGCTCGGTATCCAATCGCCGCTCCAGCCGGTTCTCTCGATCGCCCTCGGCACTCAGACCGTGACCCCGCTCGAGATGGCGTCGGCCTACTCGACCATCGCCAACTACGGTGAGAAGAAGGACAGCTACCTCATCGAGAAGATCACCGACGCCGACGGCAACGTCATCTACCAGCACGAGACCAACCCGACCAGGGTGCTCGACGAGGCACTCACGGCAGCAGTCGTACAGACGCTCAGGAAGGTGCCTCGGCCCGGCGGTACCGCACCGGCAGCCAACATCGGCAGGGACCAGTTCGGCAAGACCGGCACCGCACAGAACTTCCGTGATGTCTGGTTCGTCGGCGCCGTCCCCCAGTACACAACGGCAGTGTGGGTCGGCTACCCGGATGCCCAGATCGAGATGGTCAACTTCGCGGTATACGACGAGCGGACCGACAAGGTGCAGCACGATCAGGCGTGCCTACGGCGGCACGGTCGCCGGGCCGGTGTGGAACGACTTCATGACATATATCCTCCAGGACCTCCCCGCTGAGGAATTCCCACCCGCACCCGAAGGGACGAGCGATTTCTTCCGGGTCCCGAAGACCGAGGTGCCCGACGTGAGCGGTATGACCGAGGACGAGGCAAAGACCGAGATCCTCCACGCCGGTCTGCGGCCCACCATCGAACAGGTGGCATCGGTCGAGCCAGAGGGCACGTTCCTCAGCCAGAGCCCCGCAGCAGGGACTTCGGTCACCCAGGGAGGCGGAGTCACCGTCCAGTTCTCATCCGGGGTGCCGACCGGTCCTCATCGATTTCTCCGGTCTATCGCTGAGCGACGTGGAGGCGGCAACGACGGCGTTCAACGAGGAATCCGGCCTGAACCTGGTCTTCTCTATCGAGAATCGCCCCACTACCGACCCCGGCCAGGTGAGCAAGGTGATCGGAACCAATCCGCCTGCCGGCTCACTGGTCGAGCCCGGCCAATCCGTCACGATCTACATCGGCGTCCCTGATCTCGGCGGTGGCGGCGGCTAGACAACCCGCTTCTGGCGTCCAAACGGGCGATATATCGCCCGTTTGGACGCCAGAAGGTCTTAGTGGAGCAGAGTTCGTCTCAGATCGTCGGCTTTGGCATCGAGCAACGCTGTGAGGGTGGTGAGGCGAGCCGTCGGATCGTCCAACTCGAGGAGCCGCTGCCGGTCGAACTGGCCGAGAGGCGCCGCGGTGCAGAGCGCCCAGGACGCATCCACCGGATCATCGGGTAGCTCGAGCTCGAGGCCCTTACCATCCGCCCCCATTTCCACGGCGATCCCCATCAGTTGTTTCAGGGCGTTTGCGGCCGAGCGCACCGCATCGGCAAGGCCGGGAGACGGATTCACCGCGGGAATCGGATCGATGACCGCTCTCGGGTAAGGGTCATCGTCCAGCCACTGCGTGACCATGATCCGCTCCCTACCCATCGTGACGAGCAGGTACAGCCCATCGCCGACATCTTCCCGTCGCATGACCTCCGCCACCGTGCCGACATCATGGCGCTCGTCGCCGCCACCGACCTCGACACCGCGCTTGATGAGGACGACTCCGAAGCGATTCTCGTAACGCTCGAGGTCCTCGACCAGCTGCACGTATCGCGGCTCGAAGATCTGAAGAGGCAACACGCCCCCAGGAAAGAGCACGGCGCCGAGTGGGAACATCGGGAACGGATCCATCGGCCCAGTATGGCATCGACCCGGATGTGCCGGACGAGCACGCCACTCTCCTACTCTGTCGCCGTCATGCAACGAAAACCACCACTTCGTCGTCTCTGGCTCTACGCCGAGACCCACAGACGCCACGTCTTCGCCGCCGCAGCCTGGTCCGTCCTGAACAAAGCGATGGACATAGCCCCACCGGTCCTCATCGGCATGGCAATCGACGTCGTGGTCAACCAGGAGGGCGCCTTCCTGGCCAACCTCGGCTTCGAGTCGGCACGATCGCAACTCGTGGTCCTCACCGTGCTCACCGCGGTTGTGTTCGGGCTGGAGTCGCTGTTCGAGTACCTGCTCGGCGTCTCGTGGCGCAACCTGGCACAGACCATCCAGCACGAGCTGCGGCTGGACACATACGGCCACATCCAGCAGTTGGAGATGGCGTACTTCGAAGACCAGTCGAGCGGCAACCTGATGGCGATCCTCAACGATGACGTCAATCAGCTCGAGCGATTCCTCGACACGGGGGCAAACGAGGTGCTCCAGGTACTGACGACTGTGGTGTTGATCGGCGGCACTTTCTTCGTGATCGCACCATCGATCGCATGGTTTGCGTTCCTACCGATCCCCGTCATCGTGTGGGGATCGTTCCGCTTCCAGCGCCGCATGGAACCGCGCTACGCCGAGGTGCGCAACACCGCCGGCGCAATCAGCGGCCTACTCGCCAACAACCTGGGTGGCATTGCCACCATCAAGTCTTTCACGGCCGAACAGCGAGAGATCGACCGGGTCGCATCCGAGAGCGAGCGCTACCGGCAGGCAAACCGCAGAGCGATCACACTGAGCGCCGCCTTCTCCCCGCTCATCCGGATCGTCATCCTCGCCGGATTCAGCGTCACCCTGTTGCTGGGAGGCTTCCTCACCCTCGAAGGCAATCTTGCCGTCGGCTCGTATAGCGTGCTCGTGTTCCTCACCCAGCGGCTGCTGTGGCCGCTGACCCGGCTCGGCCAGACCTTCGATCAGTATCAGCGGGCAATGGCCTCGACAAACCGGATACTCGACGTGCTCGACACACCTGCCGAGATCGTCTCGGGAGATGGTGTGCTGCTGCGAGACGAGGTGGCGGGTCACATCGAGTTCGATCACGTCGACTTCGAGTATCGGTCGGACTATCCGGTCCTCACCGACATCGATCTCGATGTGATGCCGGGAGCCACCACGGCCTTCGTCGGCGCCACCGGGTCGGGCAAGACCACGTTGGTGAAACTCCTGCTGCGGCTCTACGACGTCGCAGACGGCGAGATCCGCATCGATGGCAACGACATCCGCACCCTCGAGCTTCATCACCTCCGACAGGCGATGGCGGTGGTGGGCCAGGATGTCTTCCTGTTCCACGGGACGGTGCGCGACAACATCGCCTATGGGAAGCCGGACGCCACCGACGAAGAGATCATGCGAGCCGCCGAGATCGCAGAAGCTCACGGGTTCATCATGGACCTGCCCGAGCAGTACGACACCATCGTCGGCGAGCGGGGCCAGAAGCTATCCGGCGGTCAGCGACAGCGATTGTCCATAGCACGGGCAGTTCTCGTCGACCCACCCATCCTCATTCTCGACGAGGCAACATCCTCGGTGGACAACGAGACCGAGGCGGCAATCCAGCGCTCGCTGGCCAAACTGGTCGTGGATCGCTCCACCGTCGTCATCGCCCACCGTCTCTCGACGATCCGGCACGCAGACGTCATCCATGTGATGGATCGTGGCCAAATCGTCGAGTCCGGGACCCACGAGCAACTGATCACCCATGGCGGCATCTACTCCATGCTGTGGCAGGTCCAGACCGGCGAGGCTGTTCCCTGAGCCAGCTGGGATTTTTCGCGTTCTCGTACAGGCCTATTGACGTTGTTTAGCGATGTCTGATATTACATTGACATGGATCAGAACACGACAGCGCCCGGGGACACCACGACAACGCCGTCCTCCGTTGTGGAACCAGCGCCTCCCCCGGGTGCTGTCGCTGGTCCTATCCGCGCCACGGCGAGACAGCGATCTGTGATCCGCCCCATCCCCTGGGATTGGGACACGCCTGACGGCGTCAGCTACTCGCCCACCAATCCATACGTCCGGCTCTATTGGACCGCAACGATCGGCCCGGGAGCGGTCGCCGACCTGCTCCGACTCGCCACCGCCGCAATCCGCGGCCGCTCCCTGCGCCGGCCAACGCACATCCACGTCCTGGTTCGGGTCGGCCTGGTGCACACCCACGACGGGCACGTCTTCGTCCGTACCAAGGTTCCTCGCCTCAACGCCATCCAGGTGAAGCTTCTTCCTCCTGACCTCAGGAGACAGCACCCGAATGTGTGACTGTCCGCCAAGAGTCCGCGCCGCGGCGGCTACCGGCATGATCCCAAGATGACCCAGCGTGGCTGCGAATTGACACCCATAGCCCCGGGACGAGCCTATGCTCCTGTCTCGCCCGGCGATCATTGCCGGGTTCTCGTTTGGGCAAGCGTGTGCCCATCCCCGCAATCAACCCCCTACCTAACGCGTGCTATGAAAAGAATCACCATCACACTTCTGACCCTGGCGGTTGCCCTGATCGCCATTGCCCCACCCGCCTTCGCCATCGAGACGCTTGAGATGAGCGCCGCGCGAGGCCTACGTGACTTCCCAAGCAGAAGCCGCCCAGGCCAAGACGCTAGCCGCTCTAGCCAAGGTGAACGGGCCCTACGACAACGCCACCGGCGAGTTCCCCTGGAAGGTGGAGCGATGGCGCCCCGTGGTCGCCCAGTACTTCCCCGAGAACCGTATCGACTGGGCGCTGCGCATCATGGAATGCGAGTCACACGGCGACCCCAACGCCAAGAACCCGCACAGCTCTGCGAGCGGACTGTTCCAGCACCTCGCCCGGCTATGGCCCGAGCGAGCCGCCCGAGCGGGATTCGCCGGCGCCGACGTCTTCGACGCCTACGCCAATATCGGAGTGGCGGCTTGGCTCCTAGAGCACGGCGGCCCGAGCAACTGGGTGTGCAAGGCCAAGAGGTAGAGAGCGACTGGCGCTTTCACTCTTTTCGGCGCTGATACCAGATCCCCTGGTCAGACGAGCGGATCTCGTCGAAGCCGGCGGCGATCGTGCTGGCGACTTCGGAATCCTCGAGCAGCTGCGCGGCGTCGGCTGACACGAACACCTGCTCGGGAGGGCTCGTTCTCAGGGAATCGACCACCCAGCTTCGTGTCTGATCGTCCCATGCCTCGATCGACCACGCCTGCGGCGGCACCGCCTGACGAGCATCGGCGACATAGAGGATGAGGGGGTCACCGAGGACATAGACGTCACGCGCCACAGCAACCGCTGCTACCTCATCCAGAGCGGCGGCATATGGCTCGCTGACCGCGGCCCGGTATTCCACGGCATTGGTCGAACCCAGCGCAAACCCGTGCGACACGAGCGGGGGCACCTTCAGCGCAAATACCCCGGCCGCGGGGAGACACAGCACCGCAAGTGCGATCGCCAGCCGCCTGGTCATGGCACCACGGGCCAGGAGATCGTCGAGACCTTCCACGGCCAGGATCGCTAGCGGCGGCACGAGAACAAGAAACAGGTAAGACCACCACAGCTGCGCCAGCACGGTGAGGCAGCCCGCCAGGAACCACACCACCATGGCAACCGAGAATCGATCCCGCTCACCGCTCAGTAGCCGCCGCACTCGCACCGCAGCCAGCGCCAGCAACGGGGCAAATCGCAGGACGAACGCTCCCCCCGACTTGACCAGCCTGGCGGTGTCGCGCAGACCGCCTGTCGACGCATGTAGCGGGTACGAAACAAACGTGTACCAGACCCGGCTGACCAGGTCGTGATTCACCGTCCAGACGAGAAATGCCAGGACTGGCACGAGGAAACCGATCGCCGCGGCCGCGATCAGCGACGACGAGCGACGGTGCTTCCTGTCGGGCCGGGAAATCAGCGCATATAACAGCAGGGCGAGGGGGACGATCACCAACAAGGATTTGAACAGCCCAACCGCCGCGACCGATAGGCCGGCAATGAACCACCTGAGCGAAGACCGGGCCTGGCCGATAAACAGAGCCCAGACGACAACCGCAATGAACGGAATCGTCAACGTCTCCAGTTGAGCCAGTTCGTTCGTGCGCGCCCCGAGGTAGATGAAACCAACCGCAAACACAGGCAGCGCTCCGAGGGCCAGCGCATGCCTGAACCGGCGACGCAACAAGCACATCCCCACCACGACGGTCACAATCAGGAGGATCAGTTCGAAGGCATGGACTGCCACCTCGCTAAAACCGACGAACTCGACGAAGCGATAGGTCATGAAGACACCCGGTTGCTTCACGTCCCACATGTCGCGATAGAGACCGCGCCGCTGGCCATCATCCGGCCGTAGACCGCAAACAGCGCCTGATCACCGTGGTACGGGAACGGCAGGTGAAACAGGCCCACCAGGACGGTAACGACTACTCCCACGAGAGGCCAGCGATGCCAGCCCGCCAGCGACCGCGCTTCGGCACGGTTCATTGAGTCACTAGACAATCTCGATTCCCCCATCCAGAGGCTGCCAGCATAGACGCACTGATAGCGCGCAAAGCTGGTTTCGAGCGATGTGCGGCACCTGATAGCGTATCGGGTTATGAGCCAGGATCTCGCATACGCCGCTCGCCTGCTGCTCGACGCCAAGAGGATCTTGGTCTTCACCGGCGCCGGAATCTCCACTGAATCCGGGTTACCCGACTTTCGCGGGACAGACGGGGTTTGGACCAAGATGTCTCCCGAAGACTTCCAACTCGATCGCTACCTTGCGGATCAGCGGACCCGGATCCGAGCATGGCAGAAGCGCTTCCCGAAGATGTTCGGCAATGCCAGGCCGAATCCCGCCCACTATGCGATCAGTGACCTCTGGAAAGCAGGCAGATTGGTCGGCTGCGTCACACAGAACATCGACGGGTTGCACCAGGCTGCCGGGCTCCCCCAGGAATTCGTCGCCGAGTTGCACGGAAACAGCGACGGGATCGCGTGCGTGCAATGCGGGGCTCCCCACGACCCCGCCGTAATCGAGCGACGCTGGGCAAACGGCGACCTCGATCCTCGATGTGACTACTGCGGCGGCATCCTCAAGTCAACGATTGTCTTCTTTGGCGAGGTCCTCCCACAACACGAGCTGGAGAAAGCGAGCGAGTGGGCAGAGGAAGCAGACGCCGTTATCGCGGTCGGCTCCAGCCTCTCGGTCTATCCGGCTGCCTACATACCGCTCGAGGTTGCTTCCCGTGGTGACGCCTTCATCATCATCAACAACGCTCCAACAGACCTCGACACAGTCGCCTCACTCCGGCTCGACGGCATGGCAGGCACGATCCTGCCTCAACTAGTGAGGGCAATCATCAGCTAACGGGCGTCGACGCCCTCCACCGGCGCTACGGTGATAGGACCATGGACGAATATCTGAGCCGCCTCACTGCTGCTCGTGCCAGGATCACGGAGATCGAGCCCAAGCGGCTCGAAGCCGGATCTGTCACCCTCGTGGATGTCCGCGAGCCACACGAGCTCGCCATCGGACGGCTGCCCGGGGCGATCAGCATCCCGATGTCGGACCTGACGGCGAAGATAGGCACTGCCGTCCCGGATCGCGACGCAGCGATCGTCCTGTACTGCGCCGTCGGGGAACGATCGGCACTTGCGGCCGCTCAGCTCGAGGACATCGGCTATCGCAACGTCGCATCTCTTGCAGGTGGCATCAAGCGCTGGATGGGCCTCGGTCTGGACACAGTGGCGGAGTCCGGTCTCACCGAGACCTCACGTCGTCGCTACGCCCGTCACATTGCACTCCCTCAGGTCGGTATGGCAGGCCAACAGCAACTGCTCGATGCGAGGGTTCTGATCGTCGGCACCGGCGGGCTCGGTTCCCCGGTGGCCCTCTATCTCGCCGCGGCCGGTGTCGGCACCATCGGGCTTGTAGACGACGACGTGGTGGAACTGTCCAATCTGCAAAGACAGATTCTCCATACGACCAACGACGAGGGCGTGCCGAAGACGGCGTCTGGCGCCCGTCACATCCTCGACCTGAACCCACACGTTGCAGTATCCCCTCATCAGACACGACTCACCGCGGCCAATGCCGTCAGAATCCTCTCCGGCTACGACATCGTCGTCGACGGCACAGACAACTTCGCCACCCGCTACCTGATCAACGACGCATCGATGTATGCACGAATCCCAGTGGTCCATGGCTCGGTATTCCGCTTCGAGGGACAGGTGGCTGTGTTCAAGCCATACGAGACGGCGTGCTACCGGTGCGTGTTCCCCGCCCCGCCGCCACCGAATCTCGCCCCGAGTTGCACCGAGGCAGGCGTGCTCGGGGTGCTCCCGGGTGTGATCGGAACCATGCAGGCCACAGAGGTGCTCAAGATCATCCTTGGCATCGGCGAGCCGCTGTACGGAAAGCTCCTCACCTACGACGCTCTCGATGAGACGATTCACACAGTCCGGCTGGAGCGGAATCCCCAATGTCCGTCTTGTGGCGGCGAGGAACCGCCGCCGCTGCGACAAGAGGCCGAGTACTGCTGAGGATCGTTTTTGGGTTGATGCCACCAGTGCGTAGCCTCTGATCTCATGGGAACCGACGACACCACAGCGGACGAGCGCGCCATCGATGTGGCTCTTCTCGGCAAGGGGCGCACCCTGATTGCACGCCAGCTTCGGCGGGCTCCACGCGAGTTCACGATCGGCGGTTTGGGGACCGTGCTCTTTGCGGCGATGACCATTGTCTCGTCATACGTCATCGGATGGGTGACGGATTCGATCCTCATCCCGGCGGTCGACGCAGGTGAGGTCGCAACTGCCTCCCTCGTCAGTGCCGCCCTCGCCGTGATCGGGGTTGCGCTCGCACGAGCCACCGGAATCACATTCCGCAGGCTCGGCGCCTACCACGCCCAATACCGGCTCCAGGCACGGGATCGGATCGAGATCACCGACCGGTATCTCGAGCTCCCGATCGAGTGGCACCGCCGTCACCCCACCGGCCAGCTGCTGTCCAACGTCAATGAGGACGTGGAATCCGCCTCATGGGTCGCCGCCCCACTCCCCATGGCCTTTGGGGTCACCGTGATGCTGATCGTCACCGCAGTGCTGCTGCTACTCACCGACCCGTTCCTGGCCCTGATCGGGTTCTCGATCGGTCCCGCGATCCTGATCGCCAACTTCTTCTATCAACGCAAGATGAGGGCCGTCGCCGCCTCGGCACAGCGGCTTCGCGCAGAGGTGGCGGAGATCGCCCACGAGTCGTTCGACGCGGCTCTTGTCGTCAAGACACTCGGTCGAGAGGACGCCGAGGTGGGCAGATTTGGCGCCCGCTCGGATGCGTTGCGCGACCGCATGGTCGAGGTTGGTGGTCTGCGGGCGGTCTTCGATCCCATCATCGAAGCACTACCCAACATCGGCGTGTTGGCCGTCCTCGGTGTCGGCGCATGGAGAGTCGACCAGGGAATCCTCACCCCAGGAACCTTGATTACTTTTGCCTATCTGTTCCGCATGGTCGCCCTTCCCATGCGGGTGTTCGGTTGGTTGCTCGGCGACCTGCCCCGAGCTGTTGTCGGTATGGACCGAATCGACGGTGTGCTCGATGAGCGGGCAACCGTCAGCTACGGACCGCATGCCCCGACCACCCTGGGCGGCGCCGCCGCTAGTGCGAAACAGGTCGGCTATCTCTATCCGGATACCGAACACGCTGATCTCTCCGCCAGCCGTCAGGTGATCGAAACGACAAGCGATCAGATAGACCAGCGTGGCATCGAGTCGGTGACGCTGGACGTTCCACCCGGCCGAACGGTTGCTCTCGTCGGCCCCACCGGATCCGGCAAATCGACCATCGCTCATTTGCTCGTCCGGCTGTTCGACCCCGACCGGGGTTCAATTCGACTCGACGGCCACGGGCTCTTGGACCTCGACCGCCCCACGCTGGCCAACTCGGTTGCCATCGTATTCCAGGAAACGTTCCTGTTCAACGACACGGTGTACAACAACATCAGCCTCGGAGAGCCTATGAAGGAAGCCGACGTCTTCGCAGCTGCCCGGCTCGCCAGGGCGGACGGATTCATCTCAGAGCTGCAGGACGGCTATGACACACTCGTCGGAGAACGCGGAGCATCGCTCTCCGGGGGACAGCGGCAGCGGATCGCACTTGCCAGGGCGATTGCCCGCCACCCCCGGCTCCTCGTGTTGGACGATGCCACGTCGGCGGTCGATCCTTCCGTTGAGGGTGAGATCCTCACCGGGCTCGCCGCTCTCGACACCACAGTCGTGATTGTTGCCTACCGGCGCTCGTCGATCGTGCTCGCCGACGAGGTGATCTATGTCGAAGATGGACGCGCCATCGATAGGGGCAGCCACACCGAGCTCTACTCGAGGCTCGAGTCGTATCGGCAGCTCATCGACGCATACGAGCAGCAGGAGGGATCATGAGCGCTGCCGATGCAGACACGCGGCGGCGGGGTGCCGGTGACACCATTCGCCGAGGCCTGAGCCTCTCCCCGGAACTGCGCCGTGGCCTGCCGGGGACCATCGCCATTGCCCTCGCCTCGACGGCCGGTCGCGTCATCGTCCCCATTGCGGTGCAGCAGATAATCGACCACGGATTCAGCGGCGGAACGGTCGACATGAACTTCGTTGCCAAGATGGTCGGGTCTGCAATGCTCGCCGTGCTGCTCACGGCCGGAGCGACCGGCTGGATGAACCTCCGACTCGCCAGAGTATCCGAGACTGCATTGTCCGGCCTCCGAATTCGCGCCTTCCGCCACATCCACGACCTCTCCATGTTGCACCAGGCGTCCGAACAGCGCGGAGTGCTCGTCGCCAGGGTCACTTCCGATGTCGATCAGATCAGTCGATTCATGCAGTGGGCGGGACTGATGCTGATCGTCAACGGCGGCCAGGCGCTACTCGCACTGGTTGTGATGCTGGTGCTCTCACTCCCCCTCGGTCTCGTTGTGGTCGCCCTGATCCCGATTATCGCCCTCACCATGAGGTGGTTCCAGACCCGACTCGACGTCGCGTTCCTGATAGTGCGCGAGAAGGTCGGCCGCATGCTGGCGCTCCTCGCCGAGACCGTCGTCGGCGCCCCTGTCATCCGCGCATACGGTATCGAGGCCAGGAGCCGGCGCCGGCTCGACGCCGCCATCGAAGACCACCGCACGGCAGCCGTTCATGCCGGCAACTTCTCTGCCACCTTCTCCGGGGTCGGAGAGATCCTATCGGCACTCGTAATGGCGGCGATCCTGGTAGTCGGCACCTTGTTGGCCGTGCACAACGTCACCACCGTTGGAACGGTCGTCGCGTTCCTCTTTCTGGTACAGCTGTTTGTTCAGCCGGTGCAGATGCTCGGCGAGGCGGTGAACGAGGCCCAAACGGCGGTAGCGGGCTGGCGCCGGGTGCTGGACATCCTCGACATTGCCCCGGATGTCTCCGATCCCGGCCCGAATGGGGTGGACCTTCCCCACGAGCCGGTCGGTGCTACCTTCACCGGAGTCACCTTCCGCTATCCCCGCGCCGGCGAGACTGCCGCCAACGCCTCAGGGCCTGCAGCCCTCGCTGACGTCACGGTGGATATCGCGCCACGTAGCAGGGTCGCGGTCGTTGGTGAGACTGGTTCCGGCAAGACGACCTTTGCCAAACTGCTCACTAGATTGATGGACCCCACTGAGGGGACGGTCACCGCCGGAGGGATCGACTTGCGTACGGTGCGTTTCGAGTCCCTGCGGGATCGGGTCGTCATGGTCCCCCAGGAAGGCATGTTGTTCCAGGGCAGTATCGGCGACAACGTCCGCATGGGAAACCCCCATGCGACCTTCGCCGAGATGGAGGCGCAATTCCGCAGGCTCGGCCTCGGCGGGTGGCTCACCGAGATGGCCGCAGGTCTCGACACGCCGGTGGGCGAGCGAGGTGGCTCCCTATCAGTTGGCGAACGTCAGCTGGTGACGCTGGTTCGCGCTGCCATCGCCGATCCCGACCTACTCGTGCTCGACGAGGCAACCTCAGCAGTGGACCCGGCAACAGAGGTACGTATCAGTCGTGCGCTTGCCGAACTCACCGCGGGAAGAACCGTGGTCACCATCGCGCACCGGATGTCGACGGCCGAGGCCGCTGATCGTGTGCTCGTGTTCGATGGTGGCAGGCTGGTCGAAGACGGCACCCACGCTCGGCTGGTGACCCAAGACGGCATCTACCGGAGGTTGTTCGAGTCATGGCAACGTGGAGCGACGTCGACCACCTCGGCTGATGAGATCAACCCGAAGTCGCCCGGCTGACGGATCAGCAGGCGATGGGACCGTAGGTGCGCACCGAGACGATTCGGACCACAACCGGTGTGGTGGAGGCGACGGCGGCCGAGCTCTTGACGACTGCGGGAGCCGGCTCGGTTGCCGGGGTGGCCGCAGGCTGGCCGGTGAGCGCAGGCGGCTGTTCCTTCGCATACGGCTCGGGATCGTCTGTGACCACATTGAGCGACTTCATGAACACAACTGTGATCCAGAGCTTCGTCGGCGTTTCGGCAACAACCGCGATGCCGACGGAGTCGTAGTCACCGAGAATGTTGCCCCGATGGCTCGCCGAGTTCATGAAGGCCTCGTGGAGCGACCCGATGCTGGTTCCAACTCCAACGTTCTCCCCGAGCTTGTCCCAATCGGGGGCCACAGATGACAGATTCGGATTGTGCGAAAGCTCTTGCTCGCTCTGCATGTGCTTCGACCAGGCAAGTGCGTCGTCGGCGAGATCAGCCTTCATCGTGACCGGCGCCAACCCGGACGCGACCCTTGCCTGATTGAGCATGGCGAGCGCGTCGCTCTCGTATGACCCGGCTGATGCCGCCGGCGCCGCCAGACCGACGGCGAGGATTGCCGTGGTGAGCAGTGTGGTGAGCCGTCTGGCCAGCGCAGCCATTGCGTGTTCCTCTGGTAGCAGGATTGCCGAACACGCTGCGTATCGTCCCGAATCGGGTGCTGCTTGAGGACTTGGCTGCGGAAAGTAGCCGGTCTAAAGCCCATATTGGGTAGGGACTATCGGCCCTAGTAGCCCCGCAGCACTTCTGATACCGGGGTTTTCTCAATGAATACAGGAGCATTGCTGCAACGATCGGAGCCTCTCTCCGAATGTTAAAGAAAGCCTTACGACCACACTATGTGCTCGCTAACTACGTCGTAAGACGCTCGCCCAACTAGCCATGCCACCACGGAGAGTGCATATGCACCGGAAGACGCTGATACTCAGGATCCAGCCATGTCCTCAGCAACAGCTACCAGCGTCGCCACAGCAAAGCCGGTGCCTCCCTTGGCTATATAGCCGTCGTCAGCGTCGGCACGAGCCGGGCCTGCAATGTCGAGATGCACCCAGGGAAGCCCTGCCGTGAACTCACGCAGGAAGAGTGCAGCCGTGATCGCTCCCCCATAACGATCGCCCATGTTCTTGAGGTCTGCGATGGGGGAATCCAGCTTCGAGCGGTAACCGTCCTCGATCGGCAGTCTCCACATGTTCTCCCCAGCGCGCTTCGCGGCACCCATGACCCGTTTCGCAGCATCGTCATCCGAGCCGAACAGGCCACCGATCTTGGCTCCGAGCGCCACCTTGCACGCCCCGGTGAGTGTGGCGATGTCGACCATGAGATCAGGTTCGGTCTCAGCAGCGAGTGCCAGACCGTCTGCAAGAACCAGCCTGCCCTCGGCGTCTGTGTTGAGCACCTCGACGGTCTTGCCGTTTCTCGAGGTGTAGATGTCTCCCGGACGCTGTGCGGCGCCACCGGTCATGTTCTCGGTGAGGGGAGCTATCCCGACTACGTTCACCTTCAACCCGAGCGTGGCGATCGCACGCATGGTGCCGAAAACGACGGCTGCTCCCGACATGTCGGTCTTCATCGTCTCCATGGCCGATGCAGGCTTGATGGAGAGACCACCGCTGTCGAAGATAATTCCCTTGCCTATCAAGGCCAACGTGCGGGTCGCACCCGCGGGGCGATAGCTCAAAACGACCATCCGTGGAGGATTGGTTGCGCCAAGTGACACCGCGAGTAGGCCGCCAAAGCCTTCCTCTTCTATCTGGTCGCGGTCGTACACGGTGACGTCTATACCCACCTCGGCAGCCATATCGGCGGCAATGCCGGCTAGTACCTCCGGCTTCTTGCTGCTTGCTGGCTCGTTGATCAGGTCACGAGCCATGGCGACACCCGAGGCGATGGCCTGCGCATGCTCGATCTCTCCCGGCGCGGCGTCTCCGGTCAGCACCAGAGTCGACGTCCGCACCGGCTTGGGCTCGGAGAGATACTTGCCGAACTTGTACTGACCCAGGAGGAAACCATAAACAACCGCGTCGACGGCGCCGTCGATGGCAATGTCGCTCAGTGTGGTCACCACCGTCTCGTACTGCGTCGAGGCGCGACCTGCAGTGCCGGCAACCTTGCGGAGCACGTCGGCGTCGGCCTCTTCGCCGAGCCCGACAAACAGGACTCCGGTGAATCCGCCAACTCCGGGCACACTCGCCGTCTGGCCCACTTTGCCCGTGAAGTCCATCCCCTCGAGATATGGCTCGAGCCAATCACCGAGCTCCGCCACTACGGCGTCTACACCCGGGCCCCAGTTGCGGCCCTCGTAGACGGGAAGGACCAGCAGATCGCCGGTGGCGTTCTCGAGATCAGGGCTGACGGTGATGTTCATTGCGGATCTGTCTCCTTGCTTGGTGTCCAAATCTCTTCAGCGTCCCTGGCCAACATGAACAGGTAGTCGGCGAGCCTATTGACGTATGCCAGAACGTGGGTTCCGTCGAAACCCCCGCCGCGTAGATGTGTCACGATGCTCCGCTCCGCCCTCCTGGCGGCGGCTCTTGCCAGATCCAGCGCCGCACCAAGCCTGGTACCGCCCGGCACCACAAATACCTCGGGCATTCCCCGCTCGGCCGCGATCCGGTCGATGGCGACCTCTAGATCGTTGACCATCTGGGCAGTGACTCTGGTCTCCCCGTCGACGAGCTTGTCTCGATTCTCCGGTGCCGTCGCCAATTCGGCGCCCACTATGAACAGGCTGCGCTGGATGCGTAGAAGCTCGGCGTAGAGCGGTGATCCCGGCTCGGTCTCGGCTCTCGCCAAGCCGATGCATGCTCCAGCCTCGTCGATGTCCCCGTACGCCGCCGGGCCGGAGGAATCCTTGGCGACCCGACCGCCGTAGAACAGACCGGTAGTGCCGTCGTCGCCCTTTCGTGTGTAGATCTTCACCCGACGATCCTACAGACCTGCGATCAACAGCCTGCCAACAACGACAACACCAAATGCAGTGAGCACACCCAGATACGACAGCCCGGTCGCAGCCATCACCCCCGAATAGGTCGGCTCTCGGAGTGAGAACCACACGGCAGCGACGAGCAGGGCGCTGAGCACGGCCAGAGCAAGGTAGGCGGCGATCATCACTGCGTCCCCGGCGCTGAATGCGCCGAGCGCCACAACCACAACGACGTCGAGTACCACCCCGACGGCGGCGGCGACGTCGAGACGTTGCAAGGCGGAACGCGGCAGCCGGGGATCGACCAGGAACCAATGGCCAAGGGCCATCTCGCTGGTCATGCCTCCAAGCAAGAGAGACCCCGACACCGCCTGGACGATTCCTCCCTCAGCCGCTGCCATGACCAGGAACCCCAACGCTCCGGCTGTGAAGAGAGCGGCAGACAGCCTCCGTTTTGTGGCGACAACGCCGGCACCGAGCACTGCAGCGGTGGCGACCAACCCAACGGTGGCGTCTCCCGCCAATGCGGTAATCCCACCGGCAACGACAACGACGGCCGACAAGAGCCAGTTGAACCCGGGGCCGACGATGGCCCAGTACGAGACAACGGCTGCGCCACCAGCCATGCCGGCCGTCCACATGGCAAGAATCAATGCCGGGGTCACTTCCATATAGGCGTAGAACCTAGCGCCCGGTCGGCAGCATTTCGGCCAACCCGCATCCTGCATCACAAGACGGTCACAAACTCCCTTCACAAACCGACAGTGATCCATTACTCTGTGCTACAGAGTACTCTGTGCCTAAGCCGGAAATGGAGAAGCGCAACATGACCACCGGAGCAACTGACCTCGAGCAACTCGAACGCGAGGCGTTCCGCCGCTTCCACGACGACGGACTCGTCGACGTGTACGTTGGGATCATGCTGGTGATCACCGGCGCCTCGAATGTGATCGCCGACGGCACCGAGGTCCCCGGCCAGACACTCCTGTGGATGATCGGGCTCGCATTCGGCGTGACCATCCCCTTACTGATAGTGCGCCGACACCTGCTGCGCACGAGACTCGGATCGTTTCAGCCGGGCCCCCGACGACGCAGGCGCATCAAAGGCACCGCGCTGGCACTACTGGCATCCACCGTGCTCGGTGTTGTGATATTCGGCGTGGTGATTTTGCTCAGCGGTGCGCCCAACGATGACACCGTCGGAGTAGTCCTCCCGGTCCTGTGGTTCATCAACGGCGTCGTGGTTTTCAGCGCAGGTGCCTACTTCCTCGATGTCCCCCGGTTCTACTTCCACGGCGTCATGTGGGGCCTTGCCATGCCACTGCTCATCTGGCCGGATCTGTTCTGGGGCTATCGACTGGCTCCCTGGGTTGCTCTCGGCATCCCCGGCGGCACTATCACCGTCGTGGGCATCTACAAGCTCTACACGTTCTTGCGGCGGTACGCGCCCGTGCCGACGAGCGGAGAGCCCAATGGCTAACGGCACGTCTCCCGATCGGGTCGACCGCCTGATCCACGAACCGGCGCGGCTGGCGATCATGACCAATCTGTTCGTTGTCGAGTCGGCAAACGCGACATATCTCCTCCAACAGACCGGGCTCACCTGGGGAAATCTCGGTTCCCATCTAGCCAAGCTCGAGGATGCCGGTTATGTGAGCGTCGTCAAGGGTTACAAAGGCAAGAAGCCGGAGACCACACTTGCGCTGACCGAGGCGGGGCGCACGGCTCTGGTCGACTACCGCCGACATATCCTCGAAGCACTCGCCCCTATGAAGGACAGCTGAGCAGCTAACCCAGCCACTCGCCGACCCTGGCGGCGACTTGGTCGGGGGTGAACCCGAACTTCTCCCCGAGCACGGGACCAGGCGCCGAGGCACCAAATCGGTCGATGCCGATGGCGAGACCGTCCTTGCCGATAATGTCACCCCATCCGAAGGTCGTGCCTGCCTCCACCGAGACCAGCGGCAGCCCCACACCGAGCACTTCAGCCTGGTAGGCATCATCCTGGAGCGCGAAAGCCTCACGACAGGGCATTGAGACCACCCGCACCGACTTGCCGTTGCCCTCGAGTATGTCGGCAGCACCGAGTGCTGTCGCCAGCTCCGAGCCCGTGGCAACGATCACCACGTCGGAACCGTCACGCACGACGTATGCGCCCTTGGCAACGGGTACGGAGTCTGTACCTCCGACCGGGAGGCCCTGACGGGAGAGGATGAGCGCGGTCGGCCCGTCGACACGATTCAGCGCAAGTTCCCACGCGCCTGCTACCTCGGCGGCGTTGGCGGGACGGACCACCCACAGCTCGGGGATCGCCCGGAGCGCGGTGACATGCTCGATGGACTGGTGCGTCGGCCCATCCTCACCCAGGAAGATCGAGTCGTGGGTGAACACCCAGATGCTCGGAGCGGCCATGACGGCACCGAGCCTGATCGCTCCCCTCATGTAGTCAGAGAATGTGAGGAAGGTGCCTCCGAAGGCGCGCATACCGCCGTGAACGTTGATTCCGTTGACAACCGCGCCCATGGCATGCTCTCTCACCCCAAACCGGATGTTCCGCCCGGAACGATCCGCGGCAGAAAAGTCGACAGACGACTTGATCAGTGTGTTGTTCGACGAAGCCAGGTCTGCTGAGCCCCCGACCAGATCGGGCCGCTCGGCGGCGATGGCGTTGATGACCGTTCCGGAGATCGCTCTGGTGGCCACCTTGGCGCCTTCGTCGTACTCGGGCACCGGGATCGTGATCGCACCAGGGTTGAAGTGCTTGTGCCATGCCGCGGCCAGATCGGTGTCAGCGGCGAGCTTCATCTCCAGGTTGCGCTCCCACTCGCTGGCGGCCTGGCGCCGATCGTCGAGCGCATCCTTGAAGAACTCATACACCTCGGCGGGTACGTGGAACGGCTCGTACTCCCAGCCCAGGTTCTCCTTGGCGAGTTTCACCTCTTCCTCGCCGAGCGGTGATCCGTGCGCCGAAGCTGAGTCTTGCTTGTTGGGACTGCCAAAGCCGATATGGGTCTTGCATGAGATCAGCGACGGCCTCTCGTCGGCAAGAGCGGCCTCGATTGCTTCTGCGATCGCAGGCTGATCGTGGCCGTCCACTGCCAGCGTCTGCCACCCGTACGCATCGAAGCGCTTGGAGGTGTCCTCGTTGTAACTCCACCATTTCGGACCGACGAGCGTGATGTCGTTGTCGTCGTACAAGTAGATGAGCCGATCGAGCTGCAGGTGGCCCGCGAGCGAGGCAGCTTCGCTTGCGATGCCTTCCATGATGTCGCCGTCTGAAACGAACCCGTACGTGTGATGGCTGATCAGATCTGCGCCGAGCTCCTCACGGAGCTTCGCCTCCGCAATCGCCATACCCACTCCTGTGGCAAAACCCTGGCCGAGCGGCCCAGTCGTTGTCTCGATGCCGACCGCGACGTCGCGCTCAGGGTGGCCTGCGGTCACTGAGCCCCACTGACGGAAATCCTTGATGTCGTCGATGCTTATCGGGAAACCGGTGAGATGGAGAATCGAGTAGAGAAGCATCGATGCGTGGCCGTTGGAGAGCACGAAGCGGTCACGGTTCTCCCACGACGGGTTCTTCGGGTCGACCCTCAGGAACTTGCTCCACAGCACAACTGCCATGTCAGCCATGCCCATCGGTGCTCCGGGGTGGCCGGAGTTGGCTTTCTGCACGGCGTCCATCGACAGGGCTCTTATTGTGTTGGCCGCTAGCTGCTCGATGTTCACAATTCCTCCATGGGCGGTTGGTGTTCGGTCCGGGTCAGGGTACTTCTCCCTGCCCGCATCTCTGGAATGTCAGTCGACAACGGCTACGTCACGCGACGAGTTGTTGAGACGCTCTGCGCCGTCGTTGGTGCATACAACTATGTCCTCGATCCTGACGCCAAACTCGCCGGGGAGATAGATGCCGGGTTCGATAGAGAAGGTCATGCCGGCTTCGAGGCGGCGCGTGTTGCCCGCGACGATGTACGGATCCTCGTGAGCGTCCAGACCGATGCCGTGACCGGTGCGATGGATGAAGAACTCGCCGTAACCTGCGTCTTCGATCACCCGGCGTGCGGCCGCATCGACGGCTTCCGCCATCGCTCCCGGCCGCACCGCGTCGACACCGGCCTGTTGAGCGGCCTGCACCACCGCATGGACCTCCCGGTATCTCGGTGATGGCTCACCAGCGTGGAACATCCGGGTCGTATCCGAGTTGTAGCCGTGGTACTTGCCACCAAAGTCGACAACTATTGGATCACCTGGAGAGATCACCCGATCACTCGCCTCGTGATGCGGTGACGCCCCGTTGGGCCCCGAGCCGACGATGGCAAACTCGACAGTCTCGTTGCCTCCTGCCATCAGCATCTCACCCACCTCATGCGAGACGAAAGCTTCGGTCTTGCCGATGAACTCATGCGCGGCGAGGCGGCGGGCAACGTCGTCGGCAACCTGTCCGGCCCGGCGCAACAGATCGATCTCGGCCGGGTCTTTGATGACTCGCAAAGCCTCCGCAAGGGCTCTGGCGGAGCGAAAGGTCACGTCGGGAAGGGTTTCCTGGAGGCGCAGTAGGAAGACCGACCAGGTCTGGTCACCAATGAGCACGGTCCGGGCCGAGCCGACATGAGCAGCAACAACCGCAACCGGGTCCTCAGTCTCAGACCAGGCTTCGATCGTGAAGGCGCCCGGGTGCGGCTCGACCCGTGGTGCCTCCAACTCGGGAACCACGATCACCACCTCACCATCGCTGGAGAGCACCGCCATCGTCAGCCGGTCCAGCGGCATGGCGCGGTAGCCGGTGAGATAGGGAAGATCGGAGCCGAGGGAGACGAGCAGTGCGTCGGCGCCCTGGCGCTCCAGCTCGCGTCGAGCCCGCTCGAGACGGGCCGCGTAGTCGAATCCCGTCATGCCTGTGCGGTCTCCAGTGACTCTCGGGCATGATACGAGGAGCGCACCAGCGGCCCCGATTCGACATGGGCGATGCCCAACCGCTCGCCCTCCTGGCGGTAGCGGGCGAACTCGTCGGGATGGACGTAGCGGTGCACCCGCCGATGCCGTGCCGTCGGTCGAAGATACTGGCCGATGGTGACGAGATCGACACCGACTGCGCGCAGATCGGCGAGAGTCGACATGATCTCGTCCTCGGTCTCCCCCATCCCGACGATGAGGCCCGACTTCACCGTGCAGGAGGGGTTGATCCACTTGGCCCGCGCCAGCAGGGTCAACGATCGGCCGTAATTGGCGGCGGTGCGCACCTCTCGCTGCAGCCGTAGCACCGTCTCGGTGTTGTGGTTGAGCACCGCGGGCTTGGCGAACATTACGGTCTCGAGCGCGTCCTGGTCCCCCTTGAAATCCGGGATCAAGACCTCAACGTCACAATCCGGCATCAACTCGCGGATCCGGGTGATCGTCTCGGCAAAGATCCCGGAGCCCCCGTCGGCGAGGTCGTCACGGTTCACGCTGGTCAGGACGGCGTGGCGCAGCCCCATGGCAGCCACCGCCTCTGCGGCGCGACGCGGCTCGTCCGTGTCGACTTCACCAGGCTTGCCGGTCTGGACATCGCAGAAGGCACAGGCTCTGGTGCACTTTTCGCCTAGCAACATCAACGTGCCCGTCCCCGATGCCCAGCACTCGTAGATGTTCGGACAGCCGGCCTCCTCGCAGACCGTGTTGAGCTCTTTGCCCCTCATCAGCCTGCGCAATTCCCGGTAGCCGTCCGATGAGATGTCGGCCTTGATCCTCATCCACTCGGGCCGGGGCGGCTCGTCCGGGAGCAGACCGTTGATTGTTATCGGCACCTCACACGCGTGCCCACCTGAGAAGACGCCGGCCTCCACCATGGCGTCAACGGCGTAAGGCTCGCGACGAGCTCCCCTGGCGAAGGCGCCGAGCTGGATCTCCGCTCTGTCGTGGCCGAAGACTCTCGCCACATGTGGGATGAGAACATCAACGACATCTTCGATGGAAACGGGCTGAGCAGCGGTCTCACTGATAGAGGTGACCGCCCGGTCGGTGATGCCACACGGGACGATGTTCCCGAAGTAGCCGAGATCGGGATCGACGTTGATGGCAAAGCCATGCATCGACACGCCCCTTGCAACACGGACCCCGATGGCGGCAATCTTGCCTCGAGTGGTCCACACGCCGGTGAGACCCTGCTCCGCCCAGGATTCGATGCCGAGGTCGGCGAGCGCAGCGATGATCGCCTCTTCGATCCGTCGCACGTGGCCGACCATGTCGAACCCATTGCTCAGCCGGGGTACCTCGAATATGGGGTACCCGACCAACTGTCCGGGGCCGTGATACGTGATATCACCCCCACGATCGACATGGTGGATCTCGGCGCCGATGCTGTCCAATTCCGACTCGGGGATGAGCAGATTGGACCCGTCCCCGTTGCGACCGACCGTGTACGTATGCGGGTGCTCGAGCAGCAGCAGGTAGTCGTCAGTGCTGCGGCCGCCGACCCGGCCCTCCCAAAAGGCCTTCTGGAGGTCCCAGGCCTCCCCGTATGGCAGGCGCCCCAGCCAGCGAACACGTAGCTGGGACTCCGTCACGCCAGTTCCTGCTCCCAGTCCCAGGTCTCGAGATTCTCCTTGATCCGCCTCAGGAAGAGCACTGCGGTCGAGCCGTCGAATACCCGGTGATCCCAGGTCAAGCCGAGATAACCGATGTGCCTGATCGCAATGGCGTCCGTGCCGTCCGCCTGGGTGATGACGGCGGGCCGTTTCGCCACCGTATCGGTGGACAGGATTGCCACGTTCGGGATGTTGATGATCGGCGCCGACATGAACGAGCCATAGGGACCAGGGTTGGTGATCGTGAAGGTCGTACCCGAAAGGTCGTCGAGCTCCAGCTTGCCGGCGCGTGCCTTCTCGGCAACACCACGGATACCACGAGCCAGCCCGGTGAGCCCGAGCCCATCCGCACCCGGCATGTTCATGACCACGAGGCCGCTCTCATTGAGATCAACGGCGATACCGAGGTTCACGCCGCTGTGGAACGTCTGTGTCCCCTTCTCGAGGTCGAATGCGCTATTGACTACCGGATAGGCACCGAGGGCATCGATGGTGGCCCTGGCGATGAACGGCAGGTATGTGAGCGAATAGCCTTCACGCTTCTTCCACTCGGCCTTGTGCCCCTGGCGAACCTGCTCGACGCGGCTGTAGTCGACTTCAACAGCGGTCCACACATGTGCCGCGGTGCGCTTGGCGTTCACCATGTTCTCAGCGATGACCTTGCGCAACCGTGGAATCGCCTCAGGTCGGGCTCCTGCGCTGGTCGCCGTCGGCTGGATCTGTTCCTGCTGGGCAGGTGCGGGACCGGCCGGAGGAGCCGCTGGTGCCGGTGCCGGGGCGGGCGCTGGTGCCGGTGCCGGGGCGGGCGCTGGTGCCGGTGCCGGGGCGGGCGCTGGTGCCGGTGCCGCAGCAGCGGTCGGCACGGGTGCGGGAGCGGGCTCGAATGACACCTCTGCGGAAGGCACCGCCGGAGGCGGCGGCGGTGAGCCGGCCTTGCGGGCCTCGATGAAGCGGCTCACGTCCTTACGGGTGATCCGACCCCCTTCACCGGTGCCGGTCACCTGGTTCAGGTCGATGTCGTTCTCGGCGGCAAGTTTGCGCACCACCGGTGAGAGGACCGCACGCTTTGGCTCATCGTCGGATGCCGCCGGAGCGACTGGAGCAGGCGCAGGGATCTCGGGCTCGGGGGCCGGCGTAGCTGCTGCCTGCTCTGGCTGTGGCTCCTCTGGCAACTGCTCCTGGGGAACCTCGGCCGCAACCGGCGCCGGCGCCGCCGCAACCTGCTCGCCCTCTTCACCAATGACGGCGAGCGCCGTTCCCACGCCAACGGTCTCGCCTTCGGGGACCAGGATCTCGAGCACAACCCCTGCGACCGGTGAAGGTACTTCGGTGTCCACCTTGTCCGTTGAGATCTCGAGCAGCACTTCGTCGACGGCAATGGTGTCACCCGGCTGTTTCGCCCAACTGAGGATCGTGCCTTCGGTTACGGTTTCGCCCAGTTGGGGCATCTCGACAGTGGTCGCCATCTCAAATCTCCTTGTACATCCTCAGTGCAGACTGCGACCCGCGGCCGACAGCAGCGTCTCGCCGATCGCTTCCGACATCGTTGGGTGAGCGTGAATGAAAGCGGCCGCCTCTTGCGGCAGCGCCTCCCAGGCAACGGCATACATCAATTCGTGGATGAGCTCACCGGCCTCGGGGGCAACGACAGTTGCTCCCAGGATCGGGCCGTCCTTCTCGCTCACGATCTTGACCGTTCCGCCGACCTCGCCATGGATGATGGCCCTTCCCAGTCCACGCATCCCGTGGTCGTGCACCTCGATCTCGTATCCAGCCTCTCTAGCCTTGGCCTCGGTGAGACCAACCGTAGCCACCTCGGGATCGGTGTAGACGACCAACGGAATCGCCCGGTAGTCGACCGGTGCCGCCTCCCCTGTGGCGATGTGGGTAATCGCAGCTATGCCTTCGGCGAAGCCGGCGTGTGCGAGCTGCGGAGTTCCGGCAACGATGTCACCTACTGCATAGATGCTCGGTTCTGCGGTGAGCATCGTGTTCAGATCGACCTTCACAAAGCCACGATCGACCTCGACCCTCGTCGTCTCCAGGCCGATGTCCTCGGTGACCGGTGCCCTGCCGACGGCAACGAGCACCGTGTCGACCTCGACACGATCATCGCCAAACGGAACGACGACGTGGTCGTCGTGCACCTCTGCCGGTCCTACCCCGATACCGGTGCGAACCGTGATGCCCCGCTTCTTCATCTCCCTAGCAAGAATCTTGGCTGCTTCGGGCTCGGCGCCGGGAATCACCTGATCGAGCATCTCGAAGAGGTGAACCTCCGATCCGGTGGAACCGAGAATGAGCGCAAACTCGGACCCGATGGCGCCCGCTCCGATGATCGCCACCCGCTGGGGCCGCTCCGGCCAATCGAGTGCTTCGTTACTGGAGACGATGAAACGTCCGTCAAACTCGTAGCCGGGGATCGCCCGTGCTCTCGAGCCAGTGGCGAGGATCACGTTGCTTGCCTCGAGACGCTGGGTCTGACCGTCCTCGGTCGTGACCTGCACCGCACCATCGGCGAGACGCCCGTAACCGTTGATGACATCCACGTTCCTGGCCTTGAGCAGTCCGCCAAGACCACGCACCAGGCCATCGACGATGTTGTTCTTGCGTTCCAGGGCGGCACCCCAGTCGAGGCTCGGCTCCCCCACGTTCACACCAAACTCACCGGCCCTCTTGATGTGCGCAAAGACCTCCGCTGTCTTCAGCCAGGACTTGGCCGGGATACAGCCACGAAGCAGGCAGGTTCCACCAACCCTCTCCTTTTCCACGAGCGCAACCTTGAGTCCGAAGTTGTGAGCGTAGAGGGCGGCTGCGTATCCGCCCGGCCCGCCACCGATTATTACGACGTCGTACACCATGCCTCCGCAGGTAATTCGGGTCGGCATTGAGCCTAGCGCTCCGCGAAATCGTCGGATACAGGGGTCTCAGCCTGGGTATCGCTGGAGAAGGTCGTACAGGATTTCGGCGCCCGCCTCGATCGCCCGCACCGGCACTCGCTCGTTCGCCGCGTGCGTGTACTTCTGGAACTCGAAATCCTCTGGGACGAGCAATGGTGTGAACCCGTACGGCTGGATGCCGAGTTGAGCAAACCACCTGCCATCGGTGACGGCGGGCATGAGGAACGGCACCGGCACCAGATTGTCGTCTCGAGCAGTCATCACACGTGACAGCAATGGAAATAGCCCCAGGTCGGGACGGCTCGGGCCCGGTTCACCGTCAACGGTGTAGTCGACGATGACATCGTTGCCGACAATGTCGTGCAACTCGGCAGCCATCTGCTCAGGCGAGCTCGCAGGGACCATGCGCCCGTCGAGAGTGATGTCTATCTGACCCGGGATGACGTTGTGCTTGTCGCCGCCGCGCACGATGGTGGGGCTGACCGTATTCCGGAATACTGGTTCGAGGATTCCCAGCTGGCCGGGCAGTAGGCGGAACGCGGCAGCGGCGCTCCGCTCATTCAGCAGCATCTGCAATACCCGCTGTGTCACCCCGGACGTGTGCCCGACCATTCCTTCCACCATGAGCCTGGTCGCCGGGGAGATGTGAATCGGCATCCGCTTTCGATCGAGCGCGGTCAGGAGCCTGCCGAGCTTCGCCATGGCGGCACCGCGGCGAGGCATCGACCCGTGGCCGCCTTCGGCTGTGATGGTGAGATCGAACCGGATGCTGAGCCGCTCCGCCACCTGGATGGGACAGAACATCGTCTCGCCCATACGCAGCGGGAACCCACCGAATTCACCGATGCAGTACTTGACCCCTGTGAACAGGTCGGGATGCTCTTCGACGAGGAAGCGCGCACCGTGAAGACCGCTTGCTTCCTCATCAGAGACGACCGCAAGGATGATGTCTCCTGCGGGCTTCATACCCGAGGTTGCGAGACGGATGAAGGCGTGCAACATCATCACGACCGCCCCCTTCATGTCGAGAGCTCCCCTCCCCCACATGTAGCCGTCGACGATCTCGCCTCCGAATGGATCCCGCTCCCACTGTTGATCAGCCGTTGGAACGACATCGACATGCCCCTGCATCAGGAAAGGAGGCGCCTCTCCCCGGCCAGTGATGCGGGCAACCAGGTTGGGTCGGGCCGGATCGCGCGAAAGGATGACGGGCTCGATCCCGGCCTCTTCGAGCAAGCGACGAATCATCTCGATGGCGGCGGCTTCGTTACCGGGAGGGTTGGTCGTATCGATGCGTATCAGATCACCGAGGACCGCTACAGGGTCAAACACTCTCATCCCCAGTCACTACAACTTTGTCCTTCTGCTCCCATACAGGCGCAAACCTCCGGGTGACCCAAAACAGCAGCGGGATCAGGGCGACACTGGCCAACCCGAAGAAACGGAACAGCGATGGGAACCCGACGTTGTCGGAAAGGGCAGTTGCCACCCCATCGCCGCCGCCGATCCCGATGTTCGACATGGTCTGCAGAATGGCGAACATCGACCCTGCGATCCGGGTGTCGGTCACATCCATCGACAGCGTCACGTAAGTCGTCCATTGCAGGCCAACGGCGACCCCCCAGAAGACCGCCACAGAGACGATTGCGGTCTCGGTGTCGAGAGTGCTGGACACCAGACCGCCGAGCGCTACCGCGAGGAGCGTCACCCCGGTGAGCATGTAGCGGCGGGCGTTCTGAAGGCCCATTCGCGCCACCCAGGTCCACGGTGCCTCGGGTATTCCCGACACGCGCGACGGCGGATAGCCGAACGGGGCGGATTCTGCCGCGATGATCAGGTGGGCGTTGAACACGATGTTCGTGCCGCCGGCGATGCACCACCCCTGGACAGCAGCGATGGTCGGTTTCGAGCAGTCGTGCAGCTTCGCCCAGGTGGCGGCGAACGATCCGATCATCTGCTGGTCCTGGACCGAGTCCCACGTCCTCTCGACGGCTTGGGCGTCGGTCGACCAGTCGAGCCCGTATCCGGCACAGAACGCAGGGCCCTCGGCGTCCATGAGGATCACCCGGATGTCGTCGTCGGACTCTGCATCGTCGATCGCTGCGGAGAGTGCGTCCCGGAGGTCGGGTGTGATCGTGTTGTAGTCATCGGGGCGGCACAGGGTGAGGCGCCGCACGTGTCCGTGGGTTTCCGTGCGGATGGCTGGCATGCACGGAACATACCGGACTTGATCATCGAACACGTGTTCGATATAGTGAGATCAGTCCAAGCAACGGTGTGGAGCCCTTCGCAGGGTCGTTGAGGGCGCAGATCAGGATCACAACCTGACCCCGATTCGAGATGTGTGCTCGTGTCTGTTGCTCAACCCACAATCGATGTTGCTTCTCTCAGCACTGATTCGCTCGAGTCGTTGTTGGTGTCGTGTGAGGCTCAGATCGCCCGGCTGCGGCGAATCCAGGCCGACGTGGTTCGGAAGGCCGATCGGCGTCAGCTGCCGACCGCCGACGGATCGCGGACGCTGGTGGAGTGGGTGTCGTCCCGCTGTGACATCGCCATCGACACGGCGTCTCGTCTGGAACGGGTGGCACGGTCAGAACACCATTTCGGTACCGCGTTGGACGGCGGGGCATCGTTCGATCGTGTAGCGATCGCAGCGGGCAGCGACGGCCACCTCCATGCGGAACTCGATCTGGCAGGACTCGAACGCAAGGCTGCCAACCGGCGGCGTGTGACCCGCCGCCAAGAGTCCGATGTGCATGCTCGCCGCCATGTCGTGATCCAGCCTGACCTGTTCGACACCGGATGGAAGCTGCGGGTCTCCTCCCCGCCGTCGAGGGTGCGCTGGTGTCCCAGGTGCTCGACCACGTCGCCGACCGGCTTCCCGCCTCACCCGGCGCAACCCCTGATCCTCGCTCTGCTCGCCGGGCCGATGTGCTGGTGCAGCTCTGCTCCAGCACTACCACCAACGGCGACGACGCCGGGACTCCGGTGCCGGTGAACACCACGATCATCGTCGACGCCACCGAGCCGACCAACGCCGGGGAGACCGGCGCCTTCCTGGTGTCCGGTCCCCGGGTTGGACCCGTCACCCTCGAAGCCATTCTCTGCCACGCACCCGTGGAAGTCACCGCCATCACCACTGATGGGACACCGCTGGCCGTGGGGACGTCGACCACCCGTATCCCGGCCCGGACCCGCCGGTTCGTCCTCGCCCGGGACGGTGGCTGTGTCATCGACGGTTGTGCAAGCCGTCACCGGCTGCAACCCCATCACATCGTCCCTCGGAGCCGGGGTGGTGACAACACCGCCGCCAATCTCGCCACCCTGTGTTGGTTTCATCATCACGTCGTGATCCACCAACGCGGCTACGAACTCGACCCGACGTCACCAGCCCGACGCCGCCGGTTCCGCAAACCCGGACACGGAACCGACCCACCCGAAACCTGACCCACCCAGCAAGCCGTTTCCGAACCCACCCCGGCCCAGCCGGGGTCAGATCCGCGACCCAAGGCCTTCGGCGAGGCGGGATTCGCCGTGTGTCGCCTTCGTAGGGGCGGCCATACGGCCGCCCCTATACCAAACCCCGGCTGAACCCGTACGCCACGGCGGTCGAAACCGCCGCACCCATCACGGGACGAGCAACAGCGCCAGCACGGCGATGGCTACGTCCGCACCCATGTGGGCGATGACGGGAAACCGAAGCCCGCCGGATCTGTGCCGGAGTACTCCCAGCAGCAGCCCGTACCCGGTAGCGAGCAGGACCCCGACGGCCCCCGCCGGGAATCCCGCCACGTGGAGTGATCCGAACGCGGCTGCCTGTAACACGATTGTCGCCGACGGGCGGAACACCGATCCCACCGCCTCGAACACGATGTTTCGATAGGCCACTTCTTCGGTGATGGCGTTCATCACGACGAAGACGGCGACGAGAAGTCCGATCGTCGGTGGGTTGAGCTCTCTCATCGTCGCCACAGTTTCGAGCGTGGACGCTCCGAACTCGTTGGTCGTCGTCGCCCACACGGTCAGGCCGACCCCGGCGAGAGCGATGATCACCACCGTGAGGAGAACCGAACCCGATGACGCCCGCCCCGGCTCGAGCCAGCCTCGCTCAGGGGCGAGAATCTCGAAGCGCCGGGACAGCAGCCACATCAGCCCCACCACGATCCAGATCGCAAATGGGAGTCCGGAGAGGCCGACAACTGCCAGAAGAACGGTGAGCGTCGATATTCGGACGATGTGCCTGTCGCCCGACCGCCTGGCCCACAGCCCGAGCGCCAGGGCGAGTAGCGTCCCGATCACTCCCAGCTCGAGGACGACCTGTCCGAGCGGCACCAGAAGGAGCGCCGCAATCGAAAGCAGGATCGCAACTCGGGGTGAGGGGGCCATGCTCGGCTCAGCCGATCCCTGAGAGCTGATATGCCTGGATGACGCCCTGGACGAAATAGAGCGCCCCGAACATGGTGAACAGCTGTCTGCGATCGAGGTTTACGTCCAATCCAGCCTCCCTTCCCGGCCCCAGCTTAGGAGCGGTGATCTCATCGCTCTCAGCCGGTAACCTCGCGATCATGCAGACCCGGTACCTACTCGTCGCATCCCTGATCACTGGACTGGTGATCCTTGCCGCCGCGGCAATCTGGATGGCTACCCGGTTATGACCACGATCCGGGTCTCGTCCTCCGTCGATCTGGAAGCACGTTGGGATGTACCAGCTGAGCCTTCCCGCGGGGTCGTACTGTGCCATCCGCACCCGTTACACCGGGGCACGATGCGGGTACCGCTGCTAGAGGAGATCACAAAGCATCTGGTGGAACGTGGCGTAGCCGTGCTGCGGTTCAACTTCCGAGGTGTCGGCCGATCCAGCGGGGCCCACGACGACGGCATCGGCGAGATCGACGACGTTGCCGCCGCCGTCGCCTTCGCCCAGAAGGAGCACCCCGATCTCGAGTTTGGTGTAGCCGGATGGTCTTTCGGTGCCGGCGTTGCGCTGCGCTGGCACGCCAGGGACCGTGCCGAGCTCAACTACGTCGGGATCGCACCCGGTATCGGACCGCAGTCGAGCCAGCGCCTCCCCGATCCCGAATCGTTGCTCCCGGTGCCGCGTACCTTCATCATCGGTGATCGCGACCAGCTCGTGCCACCCGATCTCGTCATCGACTACGCCAATCGGGCGGGCGCCACCCTCCACGTGCTCAAGGGCAGCGATCACTTCTTCTACTTCCGGGAACAGAAGGTGGCTTGTCTGGTTGAAGCCGGTCTGGGTATGCCGGTCGCCCCGGAGGAGATCGAAGCCGCCTGCGATTAGGAGAGCGGTTGGATTCCGGCCGCTCAGCAGACGCCCTGGCTCACCGCTCGCTCAGGCCGTGGTTCCCTCGAGCAGGGCGGTGATGTTGTCAACCAGGACCGCACGGGTCAGGTCGTCGGGTAGACCAAGTGACTCCCACTCGGCCAGCCACTCATCGGGATTGCCAAACGGGTAGTCGCTACCGAAGTGAACCCTCTCCCGGAGCGGGCCACGGATCGTATCGAGCAGGTCGGGGCTCATCGCCTTTGGTGACACCGCAGACAGGCACAGATGCACATTGCGTTTGTGGATGGAGATAGCTACGGCTTCGTCCAGCCACAGGACACCGGTGTGGGCCATGATGATCTTCAGATCGGGGAAGGCTGCGGCGAGGCGATCGACGTTGATCGGCCGGGCATGCTCGAAGCCGACGCCTCCGCCGCCTGCTTGACCTGCCCCCAATCGGGTGAAGCCGGTGTGAATGAGCGCGATGAGCCCGTGTTCCAGTGCGGTCTCCCAGAGATGCCGATTCCCTCGCGGCAGCGGTGGCGTGTTCTCCGCAGCAGGATGGAACGAGAGACCGGACAGGCCCATCCTGGCCGCCTCGTGCACCCCCGCGACCGCTCCGGCGCCTCCCGTCGGGTCGACGGCGCCAAACCCGTAGAACACGTCGGGGGCGATGTCGACGAGGGCCTTGATTCCTCGGTTGCCGAACGATCGATATCCGCTTCCCAGCCGGCTGTTCCAACCGAGCAGGATGGCCTTGGCATCCCGCTCGCGATACATCGCCGCGATCTCTTCCCCGGTCTTGGGAACGATCGCCGCGCCCATGAATTGCTCGATGCCCGGCAGGAACGGCGCCAGCGGGCCTTCCAGGAGCTCCTGGACCGGGGGATGAACGTGTGCATCGATGAATCGCGTCACGAGAGGCGGAACCCCCGATTGTTGGCCTCAGCCTCGGTATCGGGGGCAAACGACTGCAGCAGATTGCGGCGAAGCAGGTCATCAGCGGTCACCCGGGCCTGCAGAATCGACAACATCTCGTCGTCGTCGCAGTCATACAGCGTCATGTCGTCACGGGTGCCGATGAACCGGTGTGCCTCGAATCGATTGAGCCGACCCACGGTCGCCTTCCTGGTGAGCTTGCCTCGCAGTCTAAAGGAGGTCGACCCCCAGAAAGCTGCCGGAGCCGGGAGCGAGCCGGGCTACGGCACGTTGTAACGGATCACCGCCTGGCTGATGCCCGTCGTCGGGGTGCTGATATCGATCGTGCCCTTGCCGTTGCCGTCACTGAATTTGATCGACCATGCATCACCGTTCTCCTCGGATTTGTCCACGGAGAAGCCGGCAGCAGGGAGGTTCTGATTGAAGTACTCGGCGGCGACGCCCTGGTCACTGTTGATGCGCACCACGAGCTCGGTGAACCCGGTCTTGGTGACCACCATCGTCGACCCGATTGCACTCCCCGAAGGGAGCGGGAAACCCTCCGGCATCGTCGATGGCAACTCGCCCTGCCCGAAGACCACATCGTCGGGTGAGTCGACCGACCCGTCCGTCGTGGATGTCGCATTTCCATCGCCGCAGCCTGCGGCCACCACTGCAAAGGCGAGCAAGACTGCAACCAGGGTCCTCCACTTCAGCAAGGGTGCCTCCTAATCGGATAGACGAACTGGAGGATTCTAGGAGTGATCTCCGAATGGGTGTCAACGAGCGGAAGCGCGGGCTCGCCGATCGGCAGCACGGCGACGATGCGCATCGCCGGGTCGGCTCGCCAGTCGGGCACGTCGACGGCGCCAGGGTGAAGAACACGGCGAGGAACATCTCGCCGAACCTCCTCCTGAGCACCCGCCTAAACACGGGCCTGCTCCCGGTATCCGCCGAAGACATCCTTCATGGCGGCAACGATCTCGCCCAGGGTCGCACCGCGCTCGGGCCGCCTCGATGATCAACTCCATCAGGTTGGCGTCACCGGCGGCGCCCTCACGAAGCGCCTGTAGCGTCGCATCGGTCCTCTTCCTGATCCCGGCCGCCGCGGAGTCGCCGCCAGGCTATCGCCGCTGTGTCGGCCTCGACCTCGGCGCCGATGCGCAGGATGTCGAGAGAGCCCTCGTCTTCCGTCACGTACTTGTTGACACCGACGACTGGTCCGCTCTCCCGGTGTCGAGCGCCTTCTCGTATTCGTACGCAGAGTCGGCAATCGCAGACTGGAACCAGCCCTCGTTGATGCCGGTGAGCACACCATCGAGCATGGAACCGTCGCCCATACGGTCGATGGTCGGCAAAGATCTCCTCTGCCTTCGCTTCGATGCGGTCGGTCATCTCTTCGACGAACCACGAGCCCCCGAGCGGGATCGATGGTCGAGGCCACACCCGTCTCCTCGGCGATGATCTGCTGCGTGCGCAAGGCGATCTCGGCGTTCCTGGCGGTGGGAAGGGCAAATACCTCGTCCATAGCGTTGGTATGGAGGCTCTGCGTTCCACCGAGCACCGCGGCCAGGGCCTCGATCGCGGTGCGGACGATGTTGTTCTCCGGTTGCTGTGCGGTGAGAGACACCCCTGCGGTCTGGGTATGGAAACGCATCTTCATGCGAGCGTTCCGAGGTGGCGCCGTAGCGGTCGCGCATCCAACGTGCCCAGATCCGACGGGCAGCCCGGAACTTGCCGATCTCCTCGAAGAAGTCGAGATGGGAGTCGAAGAAGAAGGAGAGCCTTGGCACGAACTCGTCGAGGTCGAGCCCTCTTCGCAGACAAGCCTCCACGTAGGCAAAACCATCTGCAAGGGTGAACGCCAGCTCCTGGGCGGCGGTAGCACCGGCTTCCCTGATGTGATAGCCGGAGATGGAGATGGTGTTCCACTGCGGCACCTCCCTGGCGCAGAAGTCGATCATGTCGACAATGAGCCGCAGGTGTGGCTCGGGAGGGAAGATCCACTCTTTCTGGGCGATGTACTCCTTGAGAATGTCGTTCTGCAGAGTGCCCCGGAGTGCCGTGCCACGCGACACCCTGTTCCTCGGCAGCGACGAGCAGGAAGGCGAACAGCACCTCTGCCGGGCCGTTGATCGTCATCGACACCGAGACTTCGTCCAGGGGAATCCCGATCGAACAGCGTCGACATGTCCCCGGCCGAGGAGACCGCGACACCGCAGTGCCCGACCTCTCCGAGCGCCATCGAGTCGTCTCCGTCGAGACCCATGAGCGTCGGCATGTCGAAAGCTACCGAGAGCCCACCCTGGCCGGCATCGAGGAGGTGACGAAACCGCTCGTTGGTATCTGTCACCGAGGCGAATCCGGCGAACTGCCGCATCGTCCACAAACGGCCCCGGTATCCGGTGGCATGCACCCCACGCGTGTATGGGTACTGGCCGGGGAACCCGACCCGCTCAGGAACCTCCCCGTCCGGCATGCCGAGCGCAGGCACCGGCTCGAATGACAGGGTCTCAAAGACCTCTTGCCGCTTCGCTCCCTGTTCGTAGCGCTCTTCCCAGGATGCCCTTTGATCACCCATCATCGAGCCCGAGTGCCTTCATCTCGTCCTCGCCGACGGGACGATCGAGCGCACCGATCGATTCCATGTACTCGGCCTGGAGTTGCATCACCTCGGCGACGATCGCCGGATCGTATGAGAAGCCTTGGCGTGCCGTCTGCTCGAGGACGTAAGCGATCGCTACGACATCGCTCCCGAGCACAACCGGCTCGACCGGCCTGCATCCAGGTGGTCGTGCAGGTACTTCATCTCCCACTCCAGAATGCGGCGCACGCTCTTGTGGACTGACACTTCGCCGTGGCTTCTGACAGTCTGGGAGTTATGTACTTGATCGACTCTTCGACACCATACGAAACCGGCCCACCAGGCATCCGGATCGTGCCTTGCCACATGAAGGCGAGACCGATGAGAGCCAGGATCATGAAAAGGCCGAGCAGAAGGATTACCGCTTCCATGCACCAGCCATGGTACCGACAGCCGTAGGGTTTCGGCGCCGACCGTTCCCGACCCGGAGAATCAGATATAGGCTTGCCGCAGCCGAGGAGGACCTCTGTTCGATCTGCAGACGATGAAGCTCTTCTTCGCCATCTTGGCGCTTGCTGCCAACGTGGCGGTGGTCGGCTAGTCGCTGATCGCAGGTGTGGCTCGATTCTCCGCGGCCGCGGTAGCACTCAGAGATCGCGTCCACGAGATGCTGCATGGGCCATGAGTTGCTGTTCGGCGCGATCGTCGCGGGAGTCGCCATGCTCGGCAGCCTCTACATGAGCGAGGTGGCCCACCTGATCCCGTGCACCGACTGCTGGTACCAGCGCATCGCCATGTACCCGATCGCCATCATCCTCGGGATCGCCGCCTACCGGAACGATGCGAAGATCAGGGTCTATGTCGCACCGCTGGCGGTCATCGGCGGCATCATATCGATCTACCACTACCTGATCCAATGGTTCCCCAATCTGGAGGGCACCAGCTGCAGCACCGTCGGTGCCGTGCACTTCGTTCTGGTTTCGTGTCTTCGGGTTCATCTCGATCCCGTACATGGCGTTGAGCGCCTTCGCTGCTCGTGCTCGTCATGATGTGGGTCTCCCGGACCAACGAGAGCCGCTAGAGCAAGCGGGCGACAGACCGAAGCCAACTGGCATTTTCTTGCAGACCGTCATTTCCGCCGTCTCGAACGCGCCATGATGCACCCCCACCGACAGGGTTCTGCCGAGGAGTGGGCGAGAAAGGCTGCGGACGATGACGACAAAGGCGAAGAACAAGACTCCGTCGAGGTCGAACGGACAAAAGAAGTCGAGTGGCGGCAACCCGATCCTCCTGATCGTCTTTGCTGTTGTCGCCATCGCCTTGATCGCCGCCATCGTGCTGAGCTCAGACAAGCCGGCCGAAAGCGGAGGCGAATACGGCACACCCGAGATCACGCGGTGCGTCGCTGCCGGCATTCGGACGACGGGACCTCTGCCGCCAACGACCCGGCCGTCGGCATGATGGCACCCGAGGTCACCGGACAGGATTTCGACAACAACACCGTCTCGATCAAACCCGACGGCACCCCCAAGGTCATCATGTTCATCGCCCATTGGTGTCCCCATTGCCAGGCAGAAGTTCCCCGCGTGCAGGCCTGGCTCAACTCCGGTGGAGGCGTAGAGGGTGTGGACATCCTCTCCGTGACTACCTCAGCGAACTCGGGGGCAGACAACTGGCCGCCGTCGGCGTGGCTGGAGCGGGAAGGCTGGACCTCTCCCAACATCCGCGACGACCAGGCCAATGCCGTTCTGAATGCTTTCGGTGGTAGCTCCTTCCCGTTCTGGGTCTTCCTCAACGGTGACGGCACCGTGGCACTCCGTCTCGCCGGCGAGATCGGAGTCGACAACCTGAAGCTCGTGATGGACAACCTGGCGTCCTCGGGACAGTGACCCGGTCGCTACGCTGACCGAGCGTGGGAGGTAGCCATGGCGTCGGTGTCGCATTTCGAGAACGAAACGGTTGCCATTCGCAAGGCTGAGGTCGGCACCTTCGAGAACAACACCTACGTCGTGATCTGCCGCACCAGCGGAGCTTCGGTAATCGTCGATGCCGCCGCCGACCCCGATGCCGTGTTGAGACTCGCCGACGGCACCGAGCCGAGAGCGATCATCACGACACACGGCCATGCCGATCATGTCGGCGCCGCCAGGGAAGTGTCCGACCGGCTGGGTATCCCGGTGCGGCTCAACGACGCGGACCGGGAGCATATGTCCGATCGATCCCGACGAGGACACTCGATAGCGGCCCTCTGATCATCGGTACGGACCACGGTCAGGCTGGTGCACACACCCGGCCACACTCCAGGCTCAATGGGTCTCGTCACAGACGGAGCAGTGATCACAGGCGATACCCTGTTCCCAGGCGGGCCCGGCGCAACCCGCTTCGCTTACTCTGACTTTGATCTGATAATGGACAGCATCGAGCGTGAGTACTTCTCGCTGCCTGATGCGACGATCGTCTTGCCCGGCCACGGGCGCGACACCACAATTGGGACCGAACGGCCCGCCATCCCCGAGTGGCGTGCCCGCCGGTGGTGAACAGGAAGGAGCCAGAATGGAATTCGGCTTGATGGTCGAGCCGCAACTGGGTGGGACATACAGAGAGCTCCTCGGCGCTCGCCCAGGCCGCGGAGCGAGCCGGATTCACCTCGTTCGCCCGTTCTGATCATTATCTGAACGGCGACATGAGCCTTCCTGCGACCGACGCGCTGACCAGCCTCGCCGGGATTGCCAGGGAGACAGACACCATCAAGCTGACGGTCCTGGTGACCCCGTTGACGTTCCGTCATCCTGCCGTCATTGCCAAGACGGCGACCACCATCGACGAGATGTCGGGTGGCCGATTCGAGCTCGGGATCGGCACCGGCTGGATGGAGGGCGAGCACCGCGCATTCGGCATCCAGCTTCCTGAGATGCGAACCCGGTTCAGCCTGCTCTTCGAGACCCTCGCCTACATCCACGCAGCATTCGGACGCAGCGATGGTGGCTACACAGGGAGGCACCACAGCCTCGACGACATCGACGTTCTCCCCCGGCCCAGCTCAACGCTGCCCATCATCATCGGTGGCTCAGGAATGAAGAGGACGCCCGCAATCGCCGGGAGGTTCGCCGACGAGTACAACATGTTTGCCTGCAGCGCTGAGGACCTCTCCGCCCGGTTGGACGTCATGTCGAGAACCGCCGTCGAGCTCGGCAGAGATCCGGCTCGGATGAAGATCTCGATCACTTCGGCAACATTCCTCGGTGAGGACGAGGCGGAGTACAGGGAGGTGCTCGGCGCCGCCGCGGCGGCACGCGACGTCAGCCCCAACGAACTCGAGCAGCGATTGACCGACCGGCGGCTGCTGCACGGAACCTTCGAGCAAGGCAGCGGAGACCATTGCCCAGTACGAGAAAGAGGGAGTTGGGCGCATCTACTTCCAGCAGTATGCGCCGCTCTCTGAGGTCGATGCCGGCATGCAGGAGAGGCTACTGAAGGCGCTCGGTGGCTGACAGACCATATTCCACTACCCGCGTAGGGGTTAGAACCCGAGAATCGCAGAGCTATCCTGCGCCCTATGACGACACCGTCTACTCGTAATCGAAAATCTGCACGCCTCCGCCGGGGACACCGAGATCATCAAGGGCATGGACCTGACCATCGAACGCGGCCAGATCCACGCATTGATGGGGCCAAACGGATCGGGCAAGTCAACGCTCTCGTACGTATTGATGGGCCATCCCAGCTACACGGTGACCGAGGGACAGGATCTACTACAAGGGTGAGGACATCACCGAGTGGACCTCCGACAAGCGCGGCCAGGCCGGCATGTTCCTCGGCTTCCAATACCCCGAGGAGATCCCCGGCGTATCGGTGCTCAACTTCCTTGCGCACCGCTCTCTCCAACCGCACCGGTACCGACTACACGGTGCTCGAGCTGCGGCTCAAGGTGGCCGAGGTGATGAAGGAGCTGGGAATGGATCAGTCGTTCGCCAGACCGTTACCTGAACGAAGGTTTCTCCGGCGGTGAGCGCAAGCGCAACGAGGTGCTCCAGATGACGGTGCTCGACCCCGAGCTCGCCATCCTCGACGAGACCGATTCCGGGCTCGACATCGACGCCCTGCGCACCGTCGCCGAGGGCGTCCAGCGTCTCCACTCCGACGAGCGCGGCTTCCTCATCATCACCCATTACCAGCGGATGCTCGACTACATAACTCCCGATGTCGTCCACATCTTCGTCAACGGGAAGATCGTCGAGACCGGCGACGCAGACCTCGCCAAAGAGATCGAGGAGACCGGGTACGACAACTACCGGGTCGGTGCCGGCTGATGCTCGATCATCTGCGAGCGGACTTCCCGATCCTGCAGACGGAAGGTGAACGGGAAGCGTCTCGCCTACCTGGACTCGTCGGCGACGACACAGAAGCCAAACCAGGTGATCGATGCGATCTCCGACTACTACCGCTACTACAACTCAAACGTGCATCGCGGGGCGCACACTCTCGCCGAAGAGGCAACAACCGCATACGAGGGCGCCCGGGCCAAGATCGCCAGCTTCATCGGCGCCGACTCCTCGAGCGAGGTGGTGTTCACCCGAGGAGCAACATCGGGCATAAACATGATTGCATACGGCTGGGGGCTCAACCGGCTGCAGGAAGGCGACCGGATCGTTCTCACCGTCATGGAGCACCACGCCAACGTCGTTCCGTGGCAGCTGATCGCCAAGCACACTGGTGCCGAGCTCGTCTATCTCGAGCTCGACGACGACTACCAGAGTCGACTTGTCCAAGCTCGACGAGATCATGGATTCGCGGGTGAAGATCGTCTCGGTGTCCGGGATGTCGAACGTCACTGGTGCCATCGGCCCTGTCGCCGAGTTGGTGGCTGCTGCGCATGCGGTCGGCGCCGTCGCCATCGTCGATGCCGCTCAATCGGTGCCCCACTTGCCGACCAACGTGGCTGATATCGGTGCCGACTTCATTGCTTTCAGCGCCCACAAGATGCTCGGCCCGACCGGTATCGGGGCGTTGTGGGGGAAGACGGGAGATCCTCGAGGAGATGGAGCCGGCGGAAGGTGGCGGTGAGATGATCGCCGACGTCAGGCTGTACGAGTCCCGCTGGGCGCCGATCCCCCACAAGTTCGAGGCGGGGACACCACCGATCGCACAGGCCATCGGGTTTCGGTGCTGCCATCGACTACCTGGAGAAGATCGGGATGCCGGCGGTGCGCGAGCATGAGATCGACATCACTTCGTACGCTCTCGAGCGACTCGCCGAAGTACCCGACGTGCGAGTAGTCGGGCCCTCCGACGTCGACCGTCCGTGGCGGAGCTGTCAGCTTCGAGCTCGGCGACATTCACCCGCACGATGTGGCGACGATCCTCGATCAGGAGGGTGTCGCGGTGCGGGCCGGCCATCATTGCGCAAAGCCCCTGATGCGCTACCTCGGCATCCAATCGACGACCCGGGCATCGTTCTACATCTACACCAGTCAAGGAAGACATCGACCAGCTGATCGCACGGCCTGCACTTGGCTCGCAAGATCTTCGGCCTCGGGTAGAGACACAGAACTGGCCCCTCCGTTTCCGACGGGGCTCACCGTGGCGGTATCGTTATGGACTCACCAACTAAGCAAAGATGAAATGGCACTCGAAGAGCTATACCGCGAAGTAATCCTCGACCACTACCGCAATCCCCGACACCGTGGCAAGCTGCTCGACGCGCAATGCCACGCCGAAGGGCTCAACCCGTCGTGCGGCGACGAGTTCTCCCTCGATCTGGTGATCGCCGACGGGGTGATCGTCGACGTGGCGACCCAGGGTCAGGGCTGCTCCATCTCCCAGGCATCGGGATCGATGATGGCGGACGCCATCGTCGGCATGACCGTCGATGAGGTCCGCGAGCTGACCTCGAGCTTCAAGAGGATGATGTCGATCGAGGAGGGCGAGAGCCCGGTCGATCCTGCCCGCCCCGGTGCCGTGCTCGGCGACCTCGAGGCACTGCAGGGGGTCCGCAAGTTTCCGGTGCGGATCAAATGCGCCGATCTGCCATGGACCACCCTCACCGACGCCCTGAAACAGGCCAGCTGAGAAGACCCCGCCTACTTGCCTTTCGCTCGATCGATGAGATCGAGCTGGAGGCGCTTCATCTGCTCGGTGAGCGACACGTGGTAGATGTGGGGGTTGACCAGACGGCGCACACCGACATCGAGCCGGTCCAGGTCCTCGATGCGGCGGGCCCGCATCTCATCGAGGTCGGGTGATTCGCCGGTACGTTTGCCGTCCCGGAACACCTCGACCAGCAGGTCTTCGATCCGGGTGATGTTGTCCGATGCAACGTCCTGCCCACGCCGAGCCGATGCGGGTGGTGAAGCATGATCTCTCCATCGGGAAGGACCTCCCCCGCCACGCCGATCACGTCGGCGGTGGCTCTTCCCCGCCGGTCGTAGAGCCGCCAGATCTGTTTCTGACCCGGGATCGGCACCTTCTCCGGGCTAGTCGGAGACCTTGATGGCAGGCACCCAGCTGTCGTCATCTTGCACCGCCACCAGCTTGTAGACACCGTCGAGGGCCTCATGGCCCTGAGAGGTGATCAGACGGGTCCCGACGCCATAGACGAGTCGATCCATGAGAGGCGACGGGTCTTTGCCGGCCCGGGCATACTCGTCGAGGATCTGAGCGCGGATCTGCCAGATCTCGAGCTCGTCCAGGTTGCCGGACAGGACGATCTGAACGTTCTCGAACCCGGCGGCATCGAGCATGTCGGCCGCCTCGATGCTGAGGTAGGCGAGGTCACCCGAGTCGAGCCGGATCCCGACCGGCTCGTGCCCTGCGGCACGCAACTCCTCGAAGACCTTGATGGCGTTGGGCACACCCGACTTGAGGGTGTTGATGGTGTCAACCAGCAGGATGCAGTCGTCGGGATAGACGTCGGCATAGGCCCGGAAGGCCTCCAGTTCCCCCTCCCCCAGCGCCATGAACACCTGAACCATCGAGTGGGCATGGGTCCCCTTCGGGTCGACACCTAGCTCGTGGGAGATCCCGACATTCGAGGTGAAGTCGGCGCCACCGATCAGGGCCGCGCTGCCCTCCCGGATTCGCCCCGGACGCCGGGCCCCGTCGCATCCCGAACTCGAGGGCAGGACGGCCGCCCGCCGCCTGATGGATCCGCGACGCCTTCGTGGCGATCAGCGTCGGGTAGTTGAGATGGTTGAGCAACGACGTCTCGAGGATCTGCACGATGGCGAGCGGGCCTTGTGCGATGACGATCGGCGCATTGGCGTGGACGATCCTGCCCTCGGGCACCGCCCGCATCGAGTACCTGGTCGAAGCTGCCGTTCTCGTGCAGCCAATCGAGGAAATCGTCATCGAATCGCCGCTGCCCTGCTGCGTTGTTCTGGCTGCGCAGCAACCCGAGGTCCGTGTCTGTGAAGTGGGTCTCCTCCATCCAGTCCAGCAACGGGTCGAGGCCGGCGAAGACGGCATAGCCTGCTTGATGACGGCCGTAGTCCGGGTAGCGGCGGAAGTAGTAGTCGAACTGCGCCTGCCGCTCGTGGAGCCCCCTACGGAAGTACAGCTGCGCCATGGTGAGCTGGTACTGGTCCGTGAATAGGACGCCGTTGCGCACTTCACCAAAGTCAATCGTCATTGCTCGCCTTCATTGGATTGCCTTGAGTTTGCCACGGATCGCTCCTCTGCCGCACTCTCGGGGGCACCGCCCGTGATGAACACGACGAGTGAGGCCAGGTTGAACGCGACCGCGACCACGGCGGCCACCGCGATCCCCGAGTCGACATAGAGCCGCGGCCCGAGCGCTGATCCGACCGTTCTGCCGAGCGAGAATCCGACCACGAGCCATGCGAGGAATCGCGCCCTGGCGTGCGGATGGATCTCTGATGCGTAGGGGATCCCGGAGACAATGGCCAGCTCGAATCCAAAATACGCGACCATCACCGCACCGATTCCCGGTACCAGCGAGCCGTTGACAACTGCGAAGAGCGCAAGGCCGCCGGCCGCCGTGGCTATCCCCGCCATCATCGAGCGACGCTTCCCGATGTAGTCCACAAACGCCACTGTGGCAGCCTCCCCGAGCAGCTCGGAGACCCCGATGAAGACGGCAACGCCCCCTGCGGCAACGATGGAAAGGCCAAAGGAGTCTTCCAACCAGGCACCGAGCACAACAAACATCAATTCCGCCGAGCAGGCGTAGAGGCTGGCCGTCGCGAGCAACGCCAGTGAAGGACGGTCGATTCGCAGGCGGCCGGCGTCGCCATGCACGTCGCCTGTGTCACGGTCGAGGAAGCTCGGGAGCAGCACGACTCCGGCGAGCAGCAGTGCACCAAACAGCCAGAACGGGGAGGCCCATCCGGCCCGCCTGATCATCCAACCGGTGAACGGTGCTCCGACGAGCAGACCTCCCGCCCAGGTGAGCTCGAATATCCCGATGTACCGGCCCCGCCTTGCGTAGGGGACACGATCGGCGAGATAGGCCTGGGCGGATACATCGAAGAGCGGCTTGGCGACGCCCATCGCAACAAACCCAACCATGGCACCAGCGAACACAGACGACCCGGCGGCGACCAGAGAGCCGACTGCGAACAACCCAAGACCGAGACCTATCAGATTACGGCGCGGCCTGCCACGGCTGGCGGCCGAGACAAAGAGAGGCGCGGGGAGACCGGCTGCCCATCGCACTGAGATGAGGTCTCCGGCCCGTTCCAGCGACACGTCGAGACCGCGGGCAATGGAAGGAAGGAAGAACGAGACAAACCTCGCGGCCGTGTTCACGACGAGCCGAAGCCCGGCAAGGTACCCGAGGCTCACCCCGAGCCTTCTCTGTCTCTCCGCCATGAGCGGAGAGACTAGGTGCCCCACCGGGAGGCTCCGCCTAGCCGAAGAACCGCAGTAGGTGCTCGATCAGCGCCTCAACGCGACAACAGCGGAGAGTCTGCCCTCAGCAGACTCCAACGTGACTGTCCGCCCAGCGGCCCAGCGCGCGATAAGACAGCGGGAGTTTGCCTTCAGCAAACCCCAACCTGATTGTCTGCCCTGCGTACCATTGGCCGGAGTTTGCCCATGACAAACCCCAACCTGATTGTCTGCCCTGCGTACCCTTGGCCGGAGTTTGCCCATGGCAAACTCCAACCTGATTGTCTGCCCTGCGTACCATTGGCCGGAGTTTGCCCATGGCAAACTCCAACCTGATTGTTTGCTCTGCAAACAATCAGGCGACCCCTCCCTCGGTCATCCGCTTGATGTCGAGCAGTTCGGTGACCTGCTCCGCAGTGAGCCAACCCTTCTCGACGACGATGTCTGCGCACGTTCCGCCCGCTGGCGAACGCCTCCTTGGCGGCGACGGCACCCTTGTCGTAGCCGATATGAGGGTTGAGCGCGGTGACCACGATGATGTTGCGCTCCACCAGCTCGCGGGCCCGGTCCGCGTTGGCGACGATGCCGACGACACACTTGTCGGTGAAGTTGGTCTGCGGCGTTGGCGAGCAGGCTGATCGACTGAAGCAGATTATGGGCGATCAGCGGCATCATCACGTTCAGCTCGAAGTTGCCGTTGGCGCCACCCCAGGTGATGGCGACGTCGTTGCCGATGACCTGACCCGCCACCTGCATGACCATCTCGGACATCACCGGGTTCACCTTGCCCGGCATGATCGACGATCCCGGTTGCAGCGACGGCAACTGGATCTCGGCTATGCCGGTGCGGGGACCGCTCGACAGCCAGCGGAGATCATTGGCGATCTTGAACATGGAAGTGGCAACGGTCTTCAAGGCACCTGAGGCGTTGACCGTCGCATCCTTTGCTGCCTGCGCCTCGAAGTGGTCGTCGGCCTCGCGGAACGGATAGCCCGTGATGGTGGCCATGTCGGCGATCACTGCAGCCGGAAAGCCGTCCGGGGCATTCAACCCACTGCCGACCGCAGTGCCACCCAGCGCCAGCTCCTCGAGCTCGGGCAGCACCTTCGCGACCCGCTCCTTCCCTTCCGGATCTGGGTGGCATAGCCGCCGAACTCCTGGCCGAGCGTGACCGGTGTGGCGTCCATCAGGTGAGTGCGGCCCGACTTGACTACGTCTGCGAACTCGTCGGCCTTAGTCGGCGAGCGCCCCACTCAACTTGTCGAGCGCCGGCAACAGATCCTCACGGATCGCCGCTACCGCAGCGACATGGATGGCGGCAGGAATGACGTCGTTGGAGGACTGACCGAAGTTGACGTGATCGTTCGGATGGACGTCCTTCGAGAGAGGAATCGCCGCTGATCAACTCGGACGCTCGGTGGGCGATGACTTCGTTGGCGTTCGTGTTGGTCGAAGTGCCCGAGCCCGTCTGGAAGATGTCGAGCACGAACTGGTGCATCGAGGTTGCCGTCACGCACTTCGTCGGCGGCTCGCGGCGATGGCATCGGCCTTGGCTCGATCGACATAGCCTGCCGGTCCGGAGACCCGCGCCGCCGACCCTTGAGCAGACCGAGCGCCCAAATGAAGCGTCGGCTGAACCTGAGATCGGAGATCGGGAAGTTGTCGACCGCTCGTTGCGTCGATGCGCCGTAGTACGCATCGTCGGGTACCAGGACCTCACCCATTGAGTCACGTTCGGTACGCATTTGTGTTCTCCTCCGGAATCGATGTAACTCCGAGAGTAGTGACTCTATGGAGTGGAGTTTGAGAGTGCGGCGTCTATCGCCGGGGGAACGACATCAAGCACATCGCCGTCGAGACGCAGCGTCACCACATGCCGACCATCGTGCTCGGTTCGGCCGCTGTTGATGATCACGTACGGAGTTCCCCGCATGGTGGCGTGCAGGGGAATCAGGGCTGCAGGGTTGACGGCAAGTGTCGACCCGAGGGCAAGCACTAGATCGCATCGCTCTGCGGCTTCATAGGCGCGGGACAGATCGTCGATTCGCAGATCTTGGCCGAAACTGATCGTCGCAGGCTTGAGATACCCGCCGCAATGGCATACCGGCGGTTCCCCGGTTTCCCGGAATGCGGCGAAATGTGGACCCGGCTCGCTGCGTTCCCGGCACGTCTGACACTCGATCTCACGATTCGTGCCGTGGATCTCTATGAGCCGCGGCTTGCTCGTTCCCGCCGCCGCATGCAGCCCATCGATGTTCTGCGTAACGACCATCTCGAGCTTGCCCGACTCCTCGAGCCTAACGATCGAGCGGTGCACCTCGTTTGGGCTTGCAGGCCCCCAGGCGTCGGCATCCTCCATCTTCTGCTGCCAGTAGGCGCGTCGCTGCTCGAGCGATGTCATGAACTCGTGGTAGTAGATGGGCGTGCGCGTCTTCCACACACCCTGCGGGCCACGAAAGTCGGGGATCCCGCTCGGGGTCGAGATGCCGGCACCAGTGAAAACAAGGATGCGATTGGCTGCACGAAGCAGATCAACGAGACGATCGTCCATATCAACAACCTAGTTGATCGTCACCGGTTCACGGGTACGTCCACCAGAGAGAAACCGACATCGGTAACTGATGATTCGATCACATCGACCGTGTAGTCGAGAGAGACGGAAACGGCACCTTCCTGGTTGTCGGGGAAGCTGCGCTGCCAGTTGAAATACAACGTCCCCTCGGTGGCGGGCGGAGTGATCTGGATGGGTATGGCGTAGCTACCCACCTCATCACCGGCCTCGTCGACCAGGACCGGGTTCATGCCGACGACGGCTCCCAGCTCCGCACCGCTGATCTGCCAATCCGCGACACCCTGGAACCGGCCCAACTCGAGCCGTGGCACCAGCAGGGTCACCGACTGGGTCACCGGGATAGAGAGCGGCTCGGCAAGCTCGAAAGGCTCACCCGAGAATGGGATTGAGGCCGAGCCATCGTGCCCCACGGCGTCCCATCGCTCCACCAAGCGGATCTGCGCGAAATCGCCGGAGTCGAGATCCGGCGCAACAAATTGCACCGAGAACAACCCGGGAGCGTCCCCTCCAAAGACCACGCGTGACGAGAACACGGTTTCGCCAGACGTTGTCTCGAGAAGCCAGGAGCCACCCCGCGGCCAAGGTGTCTCGGCAGGGTCCTGCCCACGCTCCACCGCGCTCGTGAACCCGACAGTGATGGTGCCGTCCTCGATGACAATCTCCTCGGGGCGGGCGGCCAGACCTGGCACGAGCTCGACAAAGCCGAGTGGGTACTGAGGTGCGGTGACTTCGATCATGGTCGTGGTCGTGGCGTCCGATACGGCCTCTGCCTCAGGCGCTTCATCCCCACCACCGAGCAGCACCATGATCAGGTAGCCGACGATGGCCCCCACGACGACACCGCCGAGCACCGGGCCCCAACGTGACGGACCACGTGAATCCAGATCATCGAGCGGTGACCGGATCAGCTCCTCGTAATCGATGCCGCTCACGATGCCCCCGTCGCGTCGAGAACAAGGACCGACCCGGGTTGGGGAAGCAAGTCGAACCCGACGTTGTCGAGGACGATCGAATCCGGGGCATCGGTGCCGTCCCAGGTCAGCTGCATCCCACCACCCTGCCGTCCCGACGCCCGCCACCTACCATCGCGCGGCCGTAGCCACACCCACGACTCCCATTCGTCGCCCGACCCATCGAAGTCCACGGTGACAATCGTCGAGATGCTCTGCACGAGCACCGATGACAGCGTCACCGTGCCTTGCCGGAGCTGCCCGCTCGCTCCCTGATGGACCGGCAGTGTCACCGAATCTCCGAACGGCACCGGCAGTCGCCAACCAACCACTGAGATCGTGGCCACCTCGTCGTCCTCGTTGGGGAGCTGAAACCTCACAGATGACTCGGACGGCCCCGTGGATGCCTCGACCGTCGCCCCCGCGACGGTGGTCAATTCCCAGGATTCCGGAATCTGCATCGGATCTCCTGCCGGCATATCCAGATCTGCCTCCTCGTGGGGAGAGAGGGAGGGGCCCAGCCCGACCAGCTCGTAGTCGAAGTAGGCAACGCCGCGCACGACATCGAGGCTGACGGGTAGCACAGCAGTGGCCCCGAATCGCGCTTCTCCAGGCATGAACCACGGCTCCACAGTCGCAACCGCCGCCGGTTCGGTCGTGCTGGTGGTCTGCGTTGTGGCGGTCTCTCCGTCGTCGTGGAAACCGAAGGAGACAACCGCCGCGAGTATGACACCGATCAGCACACCGACGGCAAACCGACCACCGTTCATACGCCCGGGTTCATGATCACGTAGACGAGCCCGAAGATGGTGAGCGCCACGATGAGATGACGCACCATCACCCAGTGCTCACTGCGACCTACCGTGTTCAGGGCTACGCGGAGCGGCTCGGTGCCATAGGCGAGATCACGCAGCGCCCGGTCCCGGGCAGTCCCGCCGCGGAACGTCGTCTCCAGCTTGCCTCCGACGACCTCGTTTTTCGGCACCAGGTTCTCGGCACGGCGCTGTAGCGGCCTTGCCAACAACATGAGCACGACAACCGTCGTAACACCCCACGTAATCAGCATCCACGCGTTGGTGAGGAGCAGACCGCTGAGCCCGATGACCCAGCCCAGCCACAACATGCCGACTTGACGGATGTACAGCGCGGCGTCCTCGCGACTTGTGAAGCTGTATCTCTGCTCTTCCACCGGCACCTCAGGTCAATTCGACCAAGACATTACAGGCCCGAGCGTCGCCAAGATCCTCGACAGGATCAGACGTCGAACGGTGTATGTAGCTCCGGAGCCGGCAGTGATGCCTCGCCGTCCTGGAGATCGACGTAGCCGCTGGCCTCGAGCTCGGTAGCAATCTCGGGGCCGCCGGTGCGAACCACCTTGCCTGCGACCATCACGTGGATCTTGTCGACGTTCATGTAGCGCAGGATCCGGCTGTAGTGGGTGATGATCAACACGCCGAGGTCGTCGCTGCGCAGATCCTCGACCATGCCGGCCACCTCACGAACCGCATCGATATCGAGCCCGGAGTCGATCTCGTCCAAGATCGCCACCTTGGGATCGGAGACTGCGAGCTGGAACATCTCGGACCGCTTCTTCTCGCCACCGGAGAGGGCACCGTTGACGGATCGCTCCCGGAACCGGTTCATGTCGAGTGACTCGGCGTGCCCGCTCGACTCGCTCTTCGAAATCGGCGTCGCGGCGGACCTCGCCCATCTCCCGGACCAGATCGTTGAGGGTCACTCCCGGTACCTCGACCGGGTACTGGAACGCTTCGAACAACCCGGCACGGGCACGCTCGTCCACCGGCAAGCCGATCACCTCGATGCCACCCACCAGCGCGCGACCCGAAGCGGTGTACTCGTCCTTGCCCATGAGCACGTGGCACAGCGTCGACTTGCCGGAGCCGTTCGGCCCCATCAGTGCGTGCACTTCACCAAACGGGACCTCGATGTTCACCCCTTTGAGGATCTCGAGATCACCAAACGAGGCACGGACATTGGATACTTGTAGGGCAGCTGGCATCAGGACACCTCGTCGATCATCAGGTAGACGACGCCATCCTCGACGTCGACTTTGTATACGGGAACCGGACTGGTCGCCGGAAGCGACCGCGCCTCACCATCGGCGAGCCCAAAAGCTGCGCCGTGCCTGGGGCACTCGACCTCGTCGTCGAACACGTCGCCCTCCGACAGCGACGCCTCGGCATGACTGCACCGATCGCCGAGGGCGTAAACCTCATCACCGACGCGAAATAGGGCAATACGCTGGTCGTCGATTTCGATTCGTACCCCCGCCTCGTCCGGTAGCTCGGCGAGGGGTGCAACCGGACTCGGGTCATCAAACCCTCCCCGCCTCCTGGGCGGCACGATACTTCGCGTCGATCCAGGAGGTGACGACACCGGCAATCGCCGGTTCCGGGAATCTGCTGAGCGCCTCGTTGAAGAAGCCGTGCACTAGCAGTCGATCGGCCCTGGCCCCATCGAGGCCGCGGCTCATCAGGTAGTAGCGCTGCTCCTGATTGAGTGGCCCCATCGTCGAACCATGGCCGCACTCGCACGTCGTTGGCCAGGATCTCGAGATTCGGCACCGACTGTGCCGAAGCGCCTTCGGAGAGGATCAGATTCCGGTTCGTCTGGAATGCAACGGTCTTCTGTGCATCCTCGTCGATCCGGATCATGCCGGTGAACACCGACAGCGCCTCGTCCTGGACCGCGCCCTTCAGGAACATGTCGCTGTTCGTGTTGACCCCGGCGTGATGCATCGTGTAGCGATAATCCAGCGTCTGCTGCTCGTCGCCGAAGTAAGCGCCGACAACCCGGGTCGAGGACCCATTGCCCTCCATATCGACATCCAGCAGCAACCGCGAGATGGAACCACCAAGCCCTGCCTCGCCGAGATGCAACGAACCGTCACGACCGACCAGAGCCCGAGCGTGCGAAAGCGCCCTCGTTTTCCGGCCCCAGTGCTGGATAACGGTCACCTAGAGGGTGGCGTTGGTTCCGACGGAGATCTCCAGCTGCGGGATGACCAGAGCATCGACGTCGTCATCCGACCGGTATCGGATCACGATCGAGGCTTGCGATGACTCTTCTGCTGCGAGCGACAGATGGGGGAACGTCACCGCCCCGCTGGTGGCGGCCTGCACATCGATGAAGAATGGTTGCTCGACTGCGACACCCGCTGGGGACGACGAGCGCGGCGCCCTCACCGCCGAATGCGGCATGGGCGGCACCGAACTTGTCTATGTCGGCTGGGATGAGCGCCCCGAGGTATGGCTCGAGCAAATCCGGTTGATCGGTAAGCACGCTGCTGATCGATCCAAAGACGGCACCGGTCGAGGTCGGCTCGGTGGCCAGCACCCGGCCATCGACGATGAGCACGGATCCGGCCGATCTCCGGCAGAGCGGCGGCGATGCCGCTATCGAGCTCGGCGGCGTTGCCTGGCTCTTCCGGGATCGAGAAATCGTCGACCGAGAAATCGAGATCGACGTAGCGCCACACTTCCTCCGTCGGCGATGGCATCGGCAGCTTCTCGTAGTAGGCGAGCGCCGCGGTGCGGCGCATGGCCAACCAGGCCGGGTCGGAGGCTCCGGCCGCGGCCGAGGCCTGGGGATCAAGGGTGTTCACACGTATCTCCTGTTGCGAGCAGAAACGAGGTTAACCGCCCGAAATCCCCTAAAAAACGCCCGATATGTCGGGCATTTGGTGGTGACTACGGGCATCCCGGGGCGGGCGGTCGTCTGCCGCCTCCCGGACCGACTCCAGTCCAGGGCAGGCTGTGCCGATATCTCATAGCTCCCGGGTGTAGATAGAGTCCCGGGCTCGCAAATCAAAACCTTCCCCAACACCCCTTTTCATTCTCATGTTCACTCATTCATCACGTTTCTTCACCATTGTCTCGATCGCCGCGGTCATCGCTTTCAGCGGATGGATAGCACCGGTTCCCGCGACGGCATCGTCCTCCCAGGGTGACTTCGTGCTCACGCACTTTCCCCACGTGGACGTCACCTCTCACTTCTCCGACGACTTCGGCAATGCCCGATCAGGAGGCCGCCACCACGAAGGCACCGACGTCTTCGGGGAGAAGCACTCCCCTGTCGTCGCAGTCGCCGACGGCTTCGTCACTGCCATCCGCAAAGGTGGGACGTCCGGCTACTACGTTCGCATCGAGCATCGGGACGGATGGGAGAGCTGGTACATGCATCTCAACAACGACGATCCCGGGACAGACGACGGCAGAGGAGGACCAGATCTCGCCTATGCCCCCGATCTGGAGGTCGGCATGTACGTTGCCTCAGGCACGGTCATCGGATACGTCGGTGATTCAGGTAACGCAGAGGGATCTTCACCTCACACGCACTTCGAGCTGCATCACAACGGCCGGGTGGTCAATCCGTATCCGTATCTGGCTGCTGCCCATGACCGCTGGATGCGGTACCTCGAGCTCAGAGACGAAGCTCTGTGAGAGCCCGTGCTCGCTCGAATACACCATCGAGCATCTCTCGAGTCAGTCGGCCGGTAAAGGTGTTCTGCTGACTCGGATGGAATGATGTCAGGACTGTGCGCCCATCGGCAAGGCCTATCTCCCGCCCGTGCGCAAACTTCGGTCGCGGCGTCGGCAAGGATCCTGATAGACCGAGGTACCGCCACAGCGACACGAATGCGTACTGGCCGAGCGTTACGTAGACCCGCGCCGAGTCGAGCAGATCGAGCTCCGCATGGAACCACGTGGAACACTTGTCCCGCTCGTCGGGAGCAGGCTTGTTCTGGGGTGGAGCACAACGTACCGGTGCTGTGATCCAGGCGTTCTCCAGCACGAGCCCGTCACCACGTCCCACTGATTCCGGCTGGTTGGCAAAGCCCGATGCATAGAGAGCCCGGTACAGCCAATCACCGCTCCTGTCCCCGGTGAACATCCGCCCGGTGCGATTCGCCCCGTGAGCTGCCGGCGCCAAACCGATCACCACGAGCTCGGCGGCGGAATCGCCGAAACCGGGTACCGGTCGCCCCCAGTACTCCTCGTTGATGAATGCAGCTCGCTTCTCATCAGCCACCCGCTCCCGCCAAGCGACGAGCCGGGGGCAGAGACGGCAGCCGATGATCTCGGCAGTCAGACGATCGAGGTCCGGCGTCATTCCTGAGGAGGCAGGAGATTGGCGTTGAAATGTGTACCGGCGCTCCACAGCATCCAGCCGAGCCCTCGATCCTCAGCCACTTGTTGCAGCTGGAGGATCTCGGAGTTCTCCAGGAAGGCTCGCTGGATCCATGGCCGGTACATCGCCTGACCCTCCAGTTTCGGGATGCCTGCGTCGAGCGCTGCGGTCACCAATTCGGTGGCATGGTCATTCGGGTTGTCCCAACCCTTCCAGCCGGGACCGTACGTATAGGTGTAGATCATCGGGCTGAGCACGTCGACGTAATTGGAGAACACGGAAGGCGACTGGCCGATGCCCTCGTCGCTCGTGCTTTCGAGAGTGATCGCAAAAATGTCTGCGGCCACGGCACACCCCATCGGGTTGAGTCGCTTGTGCGCTTCCTCCAGGAACGCCGCAATCGTCTCGACACGTTTCTGCTGTGCCTCTTCTCCGTAATAATTGTCAGAGCTCAGCTCGTCGAAGCTCAACTGGTCGATCGGCCCGTCCGACGGGAACCTGATGTAGTCGAATTGAATCTCATCGAACCCGATCCGGCACGCCTCCTCGGCGAGGGCAAGCGGATAGTCCCACGAATTGCGGTCGGTGGGATCGAGCCACGCCAGACCCTTGTTGTTGGTCCACGGCAACCCGGTCGAGGTGTTGATCGCGGCGATGTCGGGGCGAGCCCTCGCCAACTGATTGCTCTGGAAGGTGACGATCCTGGTGATCTTGTAGAGCCCGTGGGCGTCCATGTCTTTGATCACCTGCTCGGCGTCGTAGCGTGGTATCACGGCACCGATCTCGTAGGCCAGCTCGACGTCGGTGTCGTGGTAGACGTGCCCACCCTCATCCTGGGTATCGACGACAAACGCGTTGATCCCGGTCTCGTCGGCGAGATCCAGCAGCGACTGCCACTTCTCGAGATCGCCTGCACCCGACAGGTCTCCTGCCACACGCAGCGCCCGGATCATTCTCGGCTCGAGCGCTACCGTCAGATTATCGGCGCTGCCGTCCCAAGCGACGGTAGTGCCCTCCCATGCGGGACGCTCGATCTGAACCTGACCGGGAACAGCCCGGGAGAGCGTGAACTCGCCGTCTTTGTTCGTAATCGACTTGATGTCGTTGCCAAGCGACACCGTGGCCCCAGGAAGCGCCCGACCGTCATCGCTGGTGACTTGCCCCGTGAGCACCACCGGATCGAGCCGGATCTCGACGGGACCTTCGACGGGTTTCTCGGAGACCGTCATCGTCGCGTCGTGGAAGCCGGAAGCGGTCACGGTCACGTCGATAGGCTTCTCGTCCCAGATCAGCTCGGCATTGCCGGTGTCATCGGTGGCAACCGACTCGGACCCCGACGTGACCGTGGCGTCGATAGGAGTGAGATCGTCTCCTCCAACGACCTCGAGACTGATCATCTGTGGAGGTGGTTCGGGGACACGCATCGACTCACCTGCCATGAGGACTGAAGACCCGGCGCAGGCGGAGAGCAGCAGAGCGCTGCCGACAAGGGTGATGGCGATTCGTCTCATAGAGTGTGGGACCTGAACTGGGCTTACTCCCGGTCTTGCCCGATCGCGGTCAAGTGTCGCTTGCAAAGATCGTAGTCCCCGCGACAGTTTTTGCAGTCATCGCGACGGGCAAATGAATAGTCTACGACTATACGATTCGTTGAAGGGCTCCGCAGCCCGTGTTACCTTGGTTTGGTAGGAGTGGCGTCACTAGAGGTTGGGTGTATGACGCAGAAAGCGCGTAAGTCGCTCCAGGCCGACGGTGTCGGCCTGTATCTCGACGAAGTTGCAGGACATGGTCTTCTAACCGCAGAGGATGAGGTCCGATTGGCCCGCACAATGGAGGCAGGTCGGCAAGCAGCCGTCCGGCTCGAGACCGGGCAATCCCTCCCCTCACAGGAGCGATTCGAGTTGCGCCGTACGGTGCACCGGGGCGAGGAAGCGCGAGCCGAGTTCATCCGCTCGAATCTGCGCCTCGTGATCTCGATCGCCAAGAAGTACACGGGCCGTGGCCTAGATCTGCTCGACCTGGTTCAGGAAGGCAACCTCGGTCTGATCCGGGCAGTCGAGAAGTTCGACTGGCGCAAGGGTTTCAAGTTCTCGACATACGCAACCTGGTGGATTCGCCAGGCGATTACCCGCGGCCTTGGGAATACGGCAAGGACGATCCGACTTCCCGTTCATTTGGTGGATGTCGTGCGGATGGTTCAGGAAACCAAGACGGCGCTTCACGAGAAGAACGGCAGGCAGCCGACGGCGCTCGAGATCGCTGAAGTCAGCGGTCTCGATCTCGACCAGGTAGTCATCGCTCTCGAGTGCCCCGATGATTGTGTATCCCTCGACCACCCCGTTGGCGATGCCGGCGATGCCAGCCTCGGAGACTTCGTCGAGGACACCCAGGCAGACGATCCCTTCGTCGTTGCTGCCGACATCGCAAGGCGCGACGAACTGGAGCGTGCGCTCTCGATGCTCGACGACCGCGAGCGCGAGGTGATCCAGCTTCGCTACGGGCTGACCGGTGGAGGTCCCCGCACGCTTTCGGACGTTGGCCGCCAACTCGACGTGACCAGGGAGCGCATCCGCCAGATCGAGCGCAAGGCCCTCACCAAGCTTCGTCATCCCTCCTTCGCCTACGACCTGGAGAGCCTGCTCTAGACACTCCACCGACTCGGCGACATTCGGTGATGTGCTAGCTATCGCCTGCGTCTTGGAGATCTGCTCGGCTTTGCGTTTCTCATGGAGCGCAGTCCATGGCAATGTTGAAGGCGGCACAGATCTGACGCATGCGGTCATCGCTGAGGCGACCCATCCGTTGGGTGAGTGTTCCCACCGACACGCTTTCGATCGAGTCGAGGTTGACTGCCGATATCTTGGGAACCGGGTCTTCTCTCGGCTCGAGCACAACCTCGCTAGGCAGTCCCCGAATAACGGTTGTGCACGGCGCAATCACCGTCCTGCGGAGTCGGGGGATTGCAACCGCACGGGATAGCACGACCACCGGTCGTCGAGAGATCTCCGGCAGTTCACACCACCAGACCTCACCCCGTGTGGGCAGACCGCTCATGACGATCCGGCCGCCTCTCGGAATGACGCCAGATCACCCCACTCATCAGGCTCGTCAAGAGGTATCGCGTCGTAAGCTGCATAGCCCGCGTCAACCTGGGCTCGACGATGTTGAGCGAGGAGTGCGCCAAGCGCCTCATCCAGCAGCACAGCGTCGTTACTTCCGGCTCGCAGTCTTCTGGCTTCCTCGAGAAGCCCTTCATCCACTGTGGTACTAACCCTGACTCTTGCCATGCCACAAACATGCCACAGATAGGGCATCAATGCAACCGTATCGAATCAACATCGCCCGCATCGGTTCATGCGACGAGCGACGCAGCTCCCTGTTGGCGAGTCTATTCAGACGCCCAATCACCACACTCTGTATTTTCGCATCCGAGCGGATACGTGGCGCTGTGCGTGATTCGGCGATGTGATCGTTCTCGCCTCAAGGTGCTGCCACGCTGCCGTCGCGGACTCAACGTCAGTGCTGTTCAGTAGATCGCCGAGAGCCACATGACCCTTGTCGCCGGGCCGTCATGCTCGGCAAACGACGACCAGTCAACACTTGCGATCTCAAGGCCTCCAGCCACACTCACAGATCCCTCCGAAGCTTGACCCAGCAACACTGGCAGGACAACGGTACGTGGCCGAATGACCGAGCGGCGAGGTGCCGATCGGGCGCACTCGCCGTACTGCCCGTTCTTGCGACAGAATTGTTGGTCTGCTCTGGTCTAGGTCAGGCCACGTCGAGGAAACGGCGGATTGCTTCGCGGATGATCTCGCTGGTGGATGTGTGGTCTGCTTGGGCTCGAGCCTCGATCGCTGCCTTCAGTTCCGGGTCGATACGCACCGGGACCACATCTGCCGGTCCCGACCCCATCGGGGGGCGGCCGCGGCGACGAGTCTTGAGTACCTCAACATCGTATGCGGTCTCTTCGACTTCGGCGGCGAGGTGGTCCAGTTCCTCTTCGGTGAGGCTGCGGCCAGTGGCGGTGCGGCGTGTCTTGTTGTCACTCATGGTGTGTCCTCCCCGGGGAACGGGAGCAAGTCGTAGAAAGTGGGTCGAAGCGGCACGGCGTGAATCGCCAGCTGAGCGTCATTGGCGAGTTCGAGCCAGATGACCTCCAACAGGTTCCCGGCACGGTCCGGTCCGATGGCCAGGACCTTGGGAGGGTCCGCGTCGGGTTCGAGGTCAACAACGGTGATGGCGTTGTCGACGGCGTGCCGGATATCGGCGTCGTTGATGCCGTGTTTGTGGGCTGTGCGGTAGATTTCCACATCTCAATATCGTAATACGAAAGTTTGGGTGATGGAAGACACCCGCCGACCGCTTGGTACAACCCTGCGTGGCCGCCACGCCGAGCGGAGAGAGGTGCCGGTATGCGTGGTTCGGTGATGTGCGTCTCATCGTCCGGGATTTGGTGATCTGAGATGGCATCCAGTGGCGTTGACTCTCGGCAGCCAACGCGTAGTCGTGGGCGTCAAGTCAGGTAGCACCGATCGTCAGAGCGCGAGGTGGAGACGCAAAGCGTCATCGACTGCAAGCATGATGTCCGGCGGCACCGTACCGACCTTGTGGGAAACCCTATCGACAGAAACGGACCGGACCTGTTCAGCCTGGGCTTTCGAGTCACGATCGAGACCCGTTTCGTTTGCGGTAAGCAGCACCTGAAAGGGATAAACCCGGGTGACGTTGGAACTAACCGGAACCACAGTCACCACACCGCGTCCCAGCCTGGCGGCAGTGGTATTGGCACCGTCATTGGAAACAAGAACCGCCGGTCGGCTTTTGTTTGCTTCACCCTGTCGTGCCGGATCGAGATCAACCATCCGGATTTCACCGCGCAGCATTAGTTGCCAGCCAACGCGTCGCCTATAGCGCGTCCCAGGCCTCGGCATTACCCGAATCTGACCATTCCTGCCAAGCGTCGGCGTAGTCGGCTCCCAGTTCGGATGCACGAAGTAGCCGGACGGCCTTGTGCACCACCGCGGACCGGGACTCGTATCCTTGGGTTTGAGCGTACTGATCGAGGAACTGAACATCCTCGTCCGGAAGACTGACACTGAGCTTCATACCGAAATACTACCACTAGTAGGCATGGATGGCTACCACCCGCCCATAACGACACCAGCCACGCACGTTATCGAGCACCCATCCGCGTCCGGGATCTGGCAATCCAAGACGCCTTCCCGTTACCTGGGACACGCGTGGAGTAGTCGCAGCAAACCAGTTGGCGGTGATGGAGCCGCCCGCACTTCTCCATTCGGGGCGACTGGATCGGCGGGCCGATCGGTTGCGGTCTCACTCTGTTCGCCCGCCCATCTGAGGCCGAGCTACACTCAACGCCATCATGTTTGTCTGACTTCACCTCCGCTGTACGCCTTCCGGCCTAGCAAAGGACAGACATGCTTTCCCTCAATGACATCGTTGCCCGTACGTCTCCGCCAGCACCATGGAGCGAGGGTGACAACATCCCGTGGAACGACCCCGACTTCAGCGAGCGGATGCTCGACGAGCATCTCTCGCAGCGGCACGATCTGGCCAGCAGGCGCACCGAGCAGATCGACGCTCAAATCTCCACCATCCTGAGTTTGGTGACGCCACCGCCGGGACGGGTGCTCGACCTCGCCTGCGGTCCCGGTCTCTACCTGAACCGTCTCGCTGCCGCGGGCTACGACGGGGTCGGGATCGACTTCTCGCCCGCCTCAATTCGCCACGCCCGTGCGGAGGCGCCATCACGTGACGTGGAGTTCCGCCTCGAAGACATCCGCACAGCCGACTTTGGATCCGGCTTCGACGTTGCACTGCTGCTCTACGGTCAGCTGAATGTGTTTCGACGCGACGAGGCCCGCTCGATAGTCAGCCGGGCCTATGCCGCGCTGCGACCCGGCGGTGTGTTCATCATCGAGCCACAGACGTACGCACACATCCAGGGGTCGGGAAACTCGGCACCTTCCTGGACCGCTCACGAGCACGGCCTCTTTTCCGCACGGCCGCATCTCCTGCTGACCGAGAGCTTCTGGGATCCAGACGGAGCGGTGTCGACCGAGCGATTCTTCGTAATCGATGCCACCACCGGCGATGTGACCCGATATGCGCTCAGCAACGAGGCATACTCCGATGAAGATCTGGATCGGCTGCTCGAAGGCGCCGGCTTCGCTGGCATCGAGCACCGGACGTCCCTGGTGGCCGGAGAGACATCTCCAGGGTTGTCTGTGGTGACCGCGGTTCGAACCGGGTGATGCTCAGAACAGCTTGAGCGTGGGCGAGTCGATGCCCCGCAGCTCGTCGTAGTCGACCTCGACGCAGTCGATGCCGCGGTCCTCCGCAAGTGTTCGCGCCTGGGGTTTGATCAGCTGCGCCGCAAACATGCCCCGGACCGGGGCGAGCCGCTCGTCGCGGTTGAGAAACTCCAGGTAGCGGGTGAGCTGCTCGACGCCGTCGATCTCGCCGCGACGTTTTATCTCGACGGCGACGACGCGGCCGTCACCGGCGCGGCACAGCAAATCGACGGGGCCGATCGGGGTCGGGTATTCCCGTCTGATCAGCTCGAGGCCGTCTTCGAGATATCCCGGGGTCTCGGCGAGGAGGCGCTGCAACTCGAGCTCAACGCCATCTTTCTGCAGGCCCGGATCCTCTCCCATTTCGTGTGACGTCTCGAAGTGGATGTCACCAAAGGTGATGGTGAGGCTCTCCCCCTTCGGGTTGGTGACGATCCACTTGCCCTCCTCTTCGACGAGCGTGTTGGGCGCGTTCATCCAATTCAGCGGCTTGTAGGCGCCGCCGTCGGCATGCACGGCGACACACCCATCCGCCTTCACCATCACCAAACGGGTGGCCATGGGCAGGTGGGCGCTCAGCCGTCCGTCGTAGTCGACGGTGCACTCCGCCACAACAATGCGCATCTGCTCAGCGTACTCGGCTGTCCTGGTGGCTAGCCGACGGCGCCCGACTCGACCATGTTGATCTCGATGAGCCGGTTCAACTCGACTGCGTACTCCATCGGGAGCTCACGTACGATCGGCTCGATGAAACCGGCCACGATCATGGCGGTGGCTTCCTCTTCGGTCAGTCCGCGGCTCATCAGGTAGAAGAGCTGCTCCTCTCCGACCTTGGAGACGGTTGCCTCGTGGCCCATGTCCACGTCTGACTCCTCGATCTCCATGTACGGGTAGGTATCGGAGCGGGAGTCTTCGTCGAGGATCAGCGCATCGCAGCGGACAAACGACTTGGCGTGCTTGGCGTGGTCTTCCACACGCACCAGACCGCGATATGCGGAGCGACCGCCACCCTTGGAGATCGACTTCGAGGTGATCAGCGACGACGTGTTCGGGGCAACGTGCACCATCTTGGCGCCTGCATCGAGGTGCTGGCCCTCGTTGGCGAAAGCGATCGAGAGCACCTCACCGTGGGCGCCCTCTTCCATCAGCCAGACAGCGGGGTACTTCATGGTGAGCCCGCTGCCGAGGTTGCCGTCGACCCACTCCATGGTGGCGTTCTTGTAGGCGGCGGCACGCTTGGTCACCAGATTGACGACGTTGTTCGACCAGTTCTGGATAGTGGTGTATCGGGCACGGCCACCTTCCTTGACGACGACCTCGACGACAGCGGCGTGTAGCGAATCGGTCGCATACACCGGAGCCGAGCAACCTTCGACGTAATGGCAGAACGCACCTTCGTCGACGATGATCAGCGTGCGCTCGAACTGGCCCATGTTCTCGGCGTTGATGCGGAAGTAGGCCTGCAGCGGCTCTTCGAGATGCACGCCCGGCGGGACATAGATGAAGCTGCCGCCGGACCAGACGGCCGAGTTGAGGGCGGCGAACTTGTTGTCGTTCGGCGGGATGATCGTCCCGAAGTACTCCTGCACCAGCTCCGGGTACTCACGCACCGCGGTGTCCATGTCGCAGAAGATCACCCCGAGCTTCTCGAGATCCTCACGGTTGCGGTGGTAGACGACCTCAGACTCATACTGCGCCGTCACGCCAGCGAGATACTTGCGCTCGGCCTCGGGGATACCGAGCTTCTCATAGGTGTTCTTGATGGACTCGGGAACCATGTCCCAGTCCTTCGCCTGGCCCTCCATCGGCTTGATGTAGTAATAGATGTCGTCGAAGTCGATGGCCTGGAGCTTGTCACCGCCACCCCAAGTGGGCATGGGCTTGCGGAGGAAGCGCTTGTAGGCCTTCAGCCTGAACTCGAGCATCCACTCCGGCTCTTTCTTCATCGCCGACATCTGGCGGATGATGTCTTCATTCAGACCCTTCTCAGGCTTGAAGACATAGTCCTCTACGTCGGCCCAGCCGAGCTGATAGCCACCGAGATCAATGTCTACAGTTGTCATTTTGAGGGTCCCTTCGACAGATTCGAGAGTCAATTACCACTATAGCGATAGGACAATAGGGCAATCGGCGATCTTGGGCACTCGATTCTGCCCCATCGAAACCCGAAACGCCAAAGGCCCAACCCGTTTTGGCGTCCAAACGAGCGATATTTCGCTCGTTTGGACGCCAGAAGAGGTGTGGTGGGATGATCTCGTCGGGGCGGTGGTGTGGGAGTGGGGGGAAGACCGGAATCCGTCCCGACGGATCATCCTGCACGTATAACGTCTCCCAACCGGGTTTTGATCCCGAATTGCTGAGACGCCTCCTTAATATTCTGATGAGAGACATACACCACGCGGAGTGAATACATGCCGGTCATCGTCATCGGAGCAGACACAGACATCGGTCACGCCCTCGTGCCGGCGATGCAACCAGGCGTCGCCGAGTTGCGCATCTTCGCCTCCGATCCGGAAGCAGTCGCGGCATACCGGAGCTTCGCCAAGGTGGCCGTCGGCGACATCTCCGACGGCTCGCATGTCGGCGCCGCGGCGACAGGTGCATTCTGCGCCGTCGTGATCGCTGCGGCGGCGCACGACCAACGGGAGCACTATTTCGCCACCGACCCCGATGAGCTGTTCGCCCAGTGGGCGGAAGGGCTTGCCGACGCTGCCGTGAGCCGCATCATCGTCGTTGGAGACCCCGGTGAGGTGCCCCAGCCCGACCCGCTTGCCAAAGCCACAGATGATTACCGATTCGTCGACAGCAGCCGGCGGCCCATGGATGACGTCGTCGCTCTGGTCATAGACCTGGATGCGGAGCGCTGAACTTCAGAAGATCTCGGCGCACCACGGCTCCGGCGAGAAGCGGAACAGCCAGTTGAGCCTCTGAACCGCTTCCTGGGTTCCGTCGATCCTGCCAGCCTTGGCAAACGAAATCGCATCCCGGCCGCCCATGTAGAGAGCACCGAGTGTGCTGGCGTTCATGCTCACATCGGGTTCCTCGTCGACACGGATGCAGCTCGGCTCGCCGCCGCTGATCTCGAGCCGGTACGTGCCGTCGTTCCAGTCGCAGAATGTGTCGTGCACCCGCATCACGATCGCCCCATCCCGCGTGTAGCCCCTCGCCTGCAACGCTTGGGTCACATCGATCAGCCGCACCCAGATGCCGTCGGAAACCGCAGTCGTGCCAACGGCACGCCCATCCTTGAACAGGAGCCAGAGAGGATCGTCCGGCGCCATGTTCCAGTGCTTGACGATCGGGAACAGATCGATGTTGGTCACGTAGTGCCATAGGGCACGATATCCGGCGTTAGTCACCGGCACGAGCTCGCGGATGCGAACCTCGCCATTGGACATCAGCTCCCACTCGTCCTTCTGACGATACGAGACGTAACCGACCGGTTCTTCACCGTCGAATGCAACCGCATGCCTCACGGCGCTTGCACCGTTACGCCATTTCTCAGGGTCGTAGAACAAGCGGTATTTCCACCAATTCGCGGTCCGCTGGAGCATCCCGGGGCGCTGTTGCTGTGCCGCTGCGTACATGGAAGGAAGCAGCGCTTCGGCGCGATCCTGCTCGACAAGCCGGACCGTGATCCCGGGCTCGCTGCCACCACGTCCAACGTAGCGAGCGTCGAACTTGATCTCGTGATGCTGCACCGCAGGCCCGTACCCGAATCGTCCGTAGATCGACGCCTCCGAAGCCCACAACGCCCCGAGGATCTCACCACGCTCACGGGCGCGGCGAACGTGCTCACGCATCATCGTGGTCAGCACACCCTTCCTGGTATGGGTCGGGCGCACGGTGATGATGGTGAGCCCTGCAGTCGCGACTTGGGCGCCGCCCGGCACCGTCATCCGGAACTCGAAATCCGATCCCGTGCTGATCAACTCATCGCCGTCAAACACCGGAAAGGCCCGATCGAGAGAGAAGAGCGCGTCAAAACGTTCCGCGGCAGCCTTGTCGTCAAAATCCGTGTCGCCTCCGAAGCCCAGAGACACCATTTGGCGGAATGCGGGAACATGTTCGGCGGTGAGAGGTCGCAGCTCGTAATTCATGGCGGCAACGCTATCAGCTTGCGATGGGGCCGGCGTCTCTTCGCCAGCCAGGTCACGCTCGATGCGCGATCATATCGCCATGACCGTGAGCTACCGGGTGTTGGGACCGCTAGAAGTCGAATCACCGCGGCAGCCTGCTCGGTTGGGACCCCGGCTTCGACAGTTGCTGGTTCTGTTGATCGCGGCCCAGGGCAATGCTCTATCTCCCGCCCGGCTGGCAGAAGGTCTGTGGGGTGACGATCAGCCGGTCGATCCCGAGGCATCTCTGCACACGCTCGTTTCGAGACTGCGAGCAGTAGTTGGCAATGATCTGGTCACCAAAACGCCCGGCTATCTGCTCGAGGTCGATTCGAATCGGCTCGACGCGGCCCGATTCGAGCTAGCTCTCACTCGAGCCCGGTCCACGCCGGGAAGCCAGGCTGTCGATCTATACCGCGAGGCTGAACGGGAATGGCGCGGCTCGCCCTACCTCGGATATGAGGACATCGCCCATGCCGAGGTAATCCGCCTCGAGCGACTACACGACGATTGTGTGCAGGAGAGACTCGATCGGATGATCGAAGCCGGAGCGGCCGCCTCGGCGCTTCCCGATATCGAACACATGGTCAGCGAGCACCCCCTTGAAGAGGGACCACGATCCCTGTTGATACGTGCACTGCATGCAACCGGACGCAAACCGGAAGCGTTGCGGGCCTTTTCCGAGTACTCCGACTTCCTCGCCGAACAAACCGGGCTGGAGCCCTCAGCGGATCTTCGTGAGTTGGAAGTAGCGATTCTCCTCGACCAACTGGAGCCACCGTTGCCACCCCGGGCGGAGCCCGCCCCCAAGATGGCTATGGCCGTGAGCTACGAAGACATCGGTGCCGGCGATCTCATCGCGATCGGGAGAGCTGGATCTGGTCCGCGACTAGTGATCCATCCGGCATGGCTGTGCAAATTGGACCTTCTCGCAGCCGGTCTCGATGGTCGATCGCCGTTCATCTCTCGTCTTGCCGGGGAATTCGAAATCGTCATGTTCGATCGCCTGGGGACCGGTATGTCGAATACCGCTCGCCCGAACCTCACATTCGACGAATCGGTCGCAGAATTCGTCGGCGTACTCGAGACCATCGGCGACAGCCCGGCGGCGGTACTTGCTTCGAGCTGCGCCGGCCCGATTGCCATCGCCGCCGCGGCCCAACGCCCCGAACTGTTTGGAAGACTGATACTGCTCGGCACCTACGCATGCGGTCCCGAGACGTTTCCACGAGACGTGGCCGATTCCATCCTCGGCCTGGTGCGCGCCAGCTGGGGAATGGGATCCCAGGTGCTGGCTTCGCTCATCTTCCCCGGTGCAGGCTCGGAGCAGGCCGACGGCTTCGCCCGGTTCCAACGTGAGGCCGCCACACCTGAGGTGGCGGAGGGCCTCTTGAACCAGATGTACCAAGCGGACGTGTCCGGGATACTCGGCGAAGTCGCTGTTCCCAGCCTCGTCATCCACTATCGCAAGGACCGCGCGATACCGATCGCCGGTGGCCAAAGCCTCGCAAGAGGGATCCCCGGAGCTCGCCTCATCACCCTCGACGGGATCAACCACTATCCCGGGCCTGCCGACTACGACCGGGTGATACAGACCATTCACGAATTCCTGCTCGACTGAAACCCTCCTGTAAGTGTCCTGCAAGGGGCGTGTTCCATGGTTGTGCAACGCACACCGAGGAGCACTCTTCATGACCTCTCAAATCACCCTTCGAGACAACAGGACAGTTTCTGTCCGCCCTCTCGATCCGACGACCGATCGACAAAATGTCTCCGCGATCCTCAACGCAATGTCGGACGATGCCCGATACCAACGATTTCTTCGTCCAATGCCGCGTATCCGCCGCGATCTCATCGACGCGCTCACTGCCGTTGACGGGATCAATCACCTGGCGGTGATCGCCACTGACGGAGGGAACCCAGCCGGGATGGCCCGGGTGGCGATCACGGCGACTGAGGCAGAGCTGGCAGTGGAGATCACCGACGCCTACACAGGCGTCGGTCTCGGACGCCACCTAACCGAGGCGGTACTCGCCATGGCAGCCAACAGAGGACTGTCGGCCGTGGGCTTGTACGTGGCATCGGACAACGTTGCTGCCTGCAGGCTCTTTGCTCGTCTCGGTGCCCGGTTCCGATTCGAGAACGGAGTTCTCGTTGGGAGCATCGCAACCAGGCTCGCTCCCTGCGCTGCCTGAGATCAACAGAAAGTAGAGACAATGACACACGCAATCGAAACAAGAGGAAACCTATCTCAACGTTGGTTCGCCCGGGTTTGGGCAATAGCGGGAGATTCGTTCAACGAGCCTCTCGAGCCCGCACGGGACGCAGTTCTCACCGATATCCCGAAGCGTCTCGTCGAGATCGGCCCTGGCTATGGGGCCAGCTTCTCTCACTACCCCGAGACCACCGAGGTCGTCGCCTTCGAACCCAACCCCGAGATGCATAACGGGCTGCGCGCCGCCGCCATCAAGCACGGAATCAATCTCGACCTAAGGGCGGGGAAGGCCGAGGCAATCGACCTTCCCGACAACTCCGTTGATCTCGTCGTATCCGGCATGGTCCTTTGCTCGGTATCGGATCAGGACAAGGCTCTCGCTGAAATCAGGCGTGTATTGCGTCCGGGTGGCCGACTCGCCTTTATCGAGCACGTCGCCGCACCAGACGGGACCTGGCGAGCTCGAGTCCAGGCTGCATTGCGCCATCCGTGGAGCTGGGTTGCCGATGGCTGCAACGTCCGGTCGCACTTTGCGCCGGCCATCCACAGAGCGGGGTTCAGCAACATTACAGGTGAGACCCGAATCATGGGCTCGAGCCTGGATCCGAGCGCACTCATGTTCTACGGAGTGGCAACGAACTAGCGACACGCAATCGATGTCTGGGGCCTTCCCCTAGTGGGAGGCCCCAGATCGAAGGGCGGTGAGGACGCATACCGTCCGGCGATCCGGGTAGGCGTCGCATCTGCGACTTCCGCGGTCCTAGGCTCATCCGTCTTCGCCGAACAGGAAGGAACCTACTTGCATCCGGTACGTATCGCCGCTCAGCTCCACCCACAGCACGCCGACTATGCGGACATTCGCCGCGCCGTCAGCCGAGGCGGAGGAACTGGGTCTCGACATCGTCTACAACTGGGACCACTTCTATCCGCTCTACGGAGAGCCCGACGGCAAGCACTTCGAGTGCTGGACAATGCTCGGGGCATGGGCGGAGCAGACAACCAACATCGAGATCGGCGCCCTGGTCACCTGCAACTCATATCGCAACCCGCAGCTTCTGGCCGACATGGCGAGGACGGTGGATCACATGTCCGGCGGCCGGCTCATCCTCGGCATCGGCTCGGGCTGGTTCGAGCGTGACTACGAGGAGTTCGGCTACGAGTTCGGTACGGCGGGCGGCAGGCTCAGGGACCTGGATCGTGATCTGCCGATCATCAAGGAACGGCTCGGCAAGGGCAATCCACCCCCGACCCGGAAGATCCCGGTCCTCATCGGTGGTGGCGGCGAGAAGGTGACCCTTCGCATCGTCGCCGAGCAGGCCGACATCTGGCATACCTTTGGATCGCCGGCGACGATGAAGCACAAGTCGGAGGTGCTGGCGAAGTGGTGCGAGGAGGTGGGCCGCGACCCGGAGGAGATCGAGCACTCCGCCGGTATCGACCACGCACGGATCACCGGCGATCCGCTGGTTCTTGCAGAGGAGTTCCACTCGCTGGGAATCACCCAATTCACCTTCGGATTCAGCGGCCCGGACTACGACCTCTCTCCGATCGAGCCCTGGCTGAAGTGGCGAGACGAGATCAACGGGTGACGCGCCGCGATCGCCCTCCCCACCCGAGGGCGACCGCTTCTTGGCCCGCCGCGTCCCCTCATCGGGGAACACTGCTCTACTTATCGGCAGCGGGCCGCTGCAAATAAAAGGCGAGGGGTGATCAATCTCCCGCTACGAAGAATGACCAGTCACCGTTCTCCCAGATACCGATGCGGTATCCGAAGTAGCCACCAAAGTCGGCGAAGCCCTGAATCTCCTCATCGCTGTAGACAGAGCGCAGCGCTTCGACATCCGCTTCGGGAGTCGTCTCCCAGCTTCCCTGATGGGCGTAGGCCGACGGCCACACATAGAGCGTGCCCTGCTCGGTGTCGATGGTCCCGTACGGCAGATCGAGGATCGAGAGCAGCCAGTACATGGGCTTGTCACCCTGTGCCTCCTGCGTCGTCCACAGCTCCACAGGGTCGCTGTCACCGTACGAGGCAGTGAAGCTGTCACCTGCGATCTGCTCGAGCCGGTCGAAGTCACATTGGCGGGCGGCATCGACGATCTCGCCGAGCGTCACGGCGACCGGCTGCGGGATGCTGCTCAACGCCAGCGCCGCTGGGGCAATGTCGGATCCTGAGCATGGCTCTGAGCTCTGCCCCGGGAGATCGTCCGCCGGAAGAGTGGACAGGATGGAACCGTCGGAGCTGAATGCGGTGAAGTCGATGCCCAGTCGGCTGGTTGCTGCCGTCGCTGATGAAGACATATCCCTGGCGAGTCCTTGCCCAGATCCGTGACTCATCGGTTTCCATCGAAACGACGCTTGTGCCTTCACCCACCCAGCCGACCAACGAATGCGGTCCGTCGGAATTGGTCACGGAGAGATGGGCATCGCTCGAGTAGTTGCACACACCCCATACCGACTCGTCAACGCCGAGAACACATGCGAACGCTCGTTCCCCAAGCTCGTTCGGCACCGCGGCAGATCCGATCAGTACATACCCTGAGGCCGATCCAGCACTCCCGATGAAGCGTATCTCCGCTATGTGCTCGAACTCGGACCAGAGATCCCGTTCCCTGATCAGGCTCATATCCCGATCGACTTGCTCGGGGAGCGAAGTAGATGCGATCACCGTGCCGGGTGTATCGAACTCGGGCTCCGGATCGAGATCAGGCACGACGATGGGTATCCCATCAAAGGACGGTGCGTCTGTTGTCGTCGTCGTAGGCTCCGTCGTCGTAGTCGTGGTCTCCCCCGGCCCCGCCGGCTCCAGCGTCGTCGTCCCCCCTGCCGCTGAGCAGAAGCACGCTGCCACCAACCAGCACGAACACGGCGGCGGCTGTGGCAACCGTGACCGCAAATCCTCGGCGTCGGGTGGTGCGACGAAGCTCCGCCATCGGCGGCGCCGAGATCGTCGACGTGACTCTGTCCATTTCTCGGGAAGCACGGCGCAATCTGTCCTCGGTGTTCATGCTTCCTCCTTCCAGGCGATGAGTTTGCGGCCGAGACGATCTCGTCCCCGCTTCAGGTGCGCTTTGACGGTCCCCGGGCTGCACTCGAGGACGTCGGCGATCTGTTCCAAAGAGAGGTCTTCCAGGTAGAAGAGGGCAATCGCCTGTGCCTGGCGACGCGGCAGCGACCGCACCTCGTCCCATACTTCCGATGCGGCGGGCTCGAGCTCCGGTACTTCCGGTCGTGTGGAGACGAGGCATTGCCCTCACCTCGGTGAGCCCTCGTCGCAGTACTGATGTAGCCCGGTTGACCACGACGCGACGCAGCCACGCCTCCGGTTTCTCGTATTGGGAAATGCGCTGCCACCGGCGATATCCGGCGATGAAGGCGTCCTGAGCTATCTCCTCGGCAACATGCCTTCTGCCGGTCAGCGCATAGGCCAGGCCGACGGCGCGTGGATACAGCCGCTTGTAGAAAGCTTCGAAATCCTCCGTGACGGCAACGAGCGGCAATGGTCTCGGCATTCTCAACACCTCGGTGAGCGTGTCCATATGAAGAACACGCACGAGCAGGCTACGAGGTGTACACGTTTCTAGGCGTCTATCCCGTTGAGCACACAGGAGCACTCGAAACGACCGGCGTCTCCGGCAGCAACCGGTGCCTCCCGACGCTGCGCCCTCTTGGCATGAAACAGCAGCCGGGAGGCCTCGGCCTCGGCGAGACGCTCTTTGACGATTGATCTTGGCCAGGACGGAGAGGGTGTACGGGTTCATCGCCGGGTCCTTCCACTTGCGAACTACACCCTTGAAACTAGGTGTCCGTTGCGGACAGAACCTGTCCGTAAATTCGACTATTCTGCACGGCAATGGATCCTTCGGCTCGCATGCTCCGCTTGCTATCACTTCTTCAGGCGCGGCCACGCTGGACCGGGCCCGAGCTGGCCGATCGCCTCGAGGTCACCGACCGCACCCTGCGACGCGACATCAACCGGTTGCGAGACCTCGGCTACCCGGTGGAGGCGTACACCGGGCCTGCAGGCGGCTACATGCTCACTCCCGGGGGTGCGCTCCCCCCTCTGCTACTCGACGACGATGAAGCCGTTGTCGTCGCCCTCGGGCTGCGCACCGCGGCCGGTGGCAGCTTGCCCGGCTTCGAAGACGCTGCCGTCGCTGCGCTCGCCAAGATCGAGCAGGTGCTTCCGGTGCGACTTCAGGAGCGGATCGGCGACATCCACGGCTCCACCGTTGCCCTTCGCTCGCAAGCCGAACCGGTCGCCGCGCTCGATCCGGAGCTTCTCGTGAAGCTTGCCCGCGGTTGCCGGACTCCGGAGCGGATGCGGTTCGGCTACACGGACTCCAAGGGAAGGGTGACCGAGCGCCACGTCGAGCCGTATCAGCTGGTTCATGCCGCACGGCGTTGGTACCTGGTCGCCCGGGACCGGGATCGGGAGGCGTGGCGCACCTTCCGAGTCGACCGCATCACCAACCCGAAGCTCACCGGGATGCGATTTACCCATCAGTCGCCGCCCGACGCTGCCGCACAGGTGTCCGAGGGCCTCGGTGTCGCGGTTTGGAAATGGCAGGCCCGGGTGCTGTTGAAGGTGAAGCTCGCTGAGGCGAAACACCTGGTCTCCCCCACCATCGGCGTCGTCGAAGCGACCAGGGGCGGGACCCTGCTTCGCATCGGTGCCGATGAGCTCGAATGGATAGCACGATATCTCGCCGGTCTTTCATGCCGCTTCCGCATCCTCGAGCCACCCGAGTTGAAGGATGCCGTCCGGGCCTTGATCGCGCGCTTGGAGGACGACGCTCGCTGAATGTCCCCACCTCGTGAAGCTGAGTGGCAGAATCGCATCCATGGAGCATCTCACTACGGAACAACTAGAAGCGGGTCTCGACGAAGTCAGAGCGGCACCCCGCGACGAAGGCATGCTCGCGCTCATCGTGCGAAGGCCCGAGATCGACGGGCGCGAGGTCCTCGACGTCGGAGAACTCACGATCGAGGACGGTCTCCTCGGTGACTCGTGGCTAGTGCGCCAGGGCGACGTGCCGGATCCGGACACTCAGCTCAATGTGATGAACGCCAGGTTCACCGCGTTGGTGGCGGGTTCGCCGGAGCGCTGGCAACTCGCCGGAGATCAGCTCTACCTGGATCTCGATATCGGTGAGCAGAATCTGCCGGTCGGTACCCGGGTCGCCATCGGTGAAGCCGTCATCGAAGTCACCGCAATCCCCCACACGGGGTGCCAGAAGTTCTCGGCTCGCTTCGGCCTCGAGGCGCGCCGCTTCGTCAACTCTGAGGTAGGCAAGTCGCTGCGGCTGCGCGGCTTGAACGCCCGTGTGGTCACCCCGGGCACGATTCGCCGCGGCGATCGGGTGCGAAAGCTGCCTTGAGCGTTCGTGCGTACCGTGTGCCCACATGTGGGCACAGCGTCCGCCAGAAGATGAAGAGACAGATACCGACGTGACAAGGCTCAGTCGTCGTGCTCGCCGCCGTCGTCACCACCGTCGTGTGATTCGTCCTTGACGTCGTACTTCAACTCGCCGCCCTCCATGTAGGCGACCAGTTCGGACTTGTGCTCGTTGCCTTCGAACTCGACCTGAATCTCGTCGGGTCCCTTGTTCTCGATGTGGGGGTAATAGCCGGAGTTGGGAACAGCCGAGATCACGCGGACCTCGTTGCCGCCGTACTCAACGACAACCGTTCCACCGATCAAGGCAAATGTCTTCCGCTGCATTGCCGGCGCCGCGGTGGTCGTCGTGGTCGTTGTCGTGGTGGGAGCCGCCGTCGTAGTCGTAGTCGTCGGTGACTCGGCCACCGTCGTGGTCGTCTCGGGAGGCTCGGTTGTGCTGGTCGGGAGAGTCGACGTTGTCGACGTCGAGGAAGGCAGGGTCGTCGACGGGACGTCACCCGTGACGGCGACGGTGACCGTCGTTGTGGTCGTCGGTGCCCCGATTGCCTCGGGTGTCTCGACGACGCGAGCGCGGATACCGGCGACCGCGGTCGATGCAATCAGCACCGACAAAACGGTTGCGCCAAGCCACGCTACGCCCAAGCCCACAATTCGTTTCATCAGAACCAGCATGCATCAATCAGCACGATGCTGAGTTAAGCGACGGCTAAATCGGCATGAAACCGCAGCTATTTCGAGGACCCAACCACCACACCGGTGTAACTTCTTGACCATGGCATCAGTTCTCCTCATCGAAGACGACCAGAGAATCCGACATTCGCTGGCCACTCGCCTCGCCGAACGCGGCCACGATGTCGAGTCGACGGCGACTGCAATGGACGGCGTCCAAAAGGCCGTGAGCGGCGACGTGGACATCGTCGTTCTCGACCTCGGCCTGCCCGACGTCGACGGCAAGGAAGCTCTCCGGATGATCCGGGCGGTCAGCGAGGTGCCGGTGATCGTCGCCACGGCACGCGATGACCAGGACGAGATCGTCAAGATCTTCGACGCCGGCGCCGACGACTACGTCATCAAGCCCTACTCCACCGATCACCTGGAGGCACGTATCCGGGCACTGCTGCGACGGGCAACCACAATCGCAGACAACCCGAAGATCACCATCGGCGACTTGTGCATCGACCCGGACGCCCACGAAGCGACGCTCGGCGGAGAGCGCCTCGATCTGTCCGCCAAGGAGTTCGAGCTACTCGCCTACCTGGCCGAGCGGCCCGGGAAGATGATCGGAAAGCGAGAGCTGCTCGCAGCCGTCTGGCGGCAACCCTACGGCGGAGCCGACAAGACGGTCGACGTGCATCTCTCTTGGCTGCGTAAGAAGCTCGGCGAGACCGCCGCAGAACCCGTCTACATCCACACCCGCCGAGGTGTTGGAGTCAAACTCGTCGATCCAGGCTCGTGAGAGCACGCCTCAACCTCGTTGTCGGTGCCGTCACCACGATGGTGGTCATCGCCTTTCTCGTCCCACTCGTCCTGACCGTCCGGGACCTTGCCTCGGACCGGGCCGTGACGGCGGCCCAGAACGAGGCCGCCGGCATCGCTCAGTTCATCGCATTGAGCGCACCCGGCACTCCCACGACGGACGCCATCAGTGAGGTTCAGCAAATCAGCGATGCATACCCGACCTCATTCATCCTCATCAGCGACGCCGGTGAGCAGGTCTTCGGCGAGCCCATCCCTGCGAGCGAGAACCTCGATGCCGCCCGCAACGGCGCTCGCTTCCGGGCCGCCGTCCCAGGCGGGCAGGCGGTGTACGCCCCGGTGCTGCTCCCAACGACCAACGAGACGGTGGTAGTCCGGGTATTCGTTGCCGAAGCGAGCCTCACCGAGGGCGTTGCCAGATCGACGATCGTGTTGGTCCTGCTCGGCTTGACGATCATCGCCATTGCCATCGCGGTCGCAGATCGGCTCGGTAGATCGATGGTGCAACCGGTCAGGGAGCTGTCGGCGACGGCATCCGTTCTCGGCGAAGGCAACCTGCACGCCCGGGTCAAGCCCGATGGTCCCCCCGAGATCAAAGAAGTCGGTGTCGAGCTGAACGATCTGGCAGATCGCATCGTACGGCTGCTCCGCATGGAACGAGAAGCAGCCGCAGATCTCTCGCACCGGCTGCGCACGCCGCTGACCGCGGTCAGGCTCGACGCGGAGGCGCTGGAGCCCGGGCCCGGCAGCGAACGTCTCCTCGACGATCTCGACGAGCTGGAGCGCACCGTCGACTTCGTCATCCGCGAAGCACGCCGCCCGGGACGCACAGACGCAGCGAGCACTTGCGACCTGGCCGACGTGGCATCCGAGCGGGTTCAGTTCTGGACGGCACTTGCTGAAGAACAGGACCGCAACCTCGAGTTCATCACCGACGGGTCACCTGCACCGGTGGCCATCGGGACTGACGACGCGACGACGATGATCGATGCCCTGGTTGGGAACGTCTTTGCGCACACCGCGGAAGGTGTTGGCTTCACCGTTGCGGTCGCATCCATCGAAAAGGACGTGATCCTCGTCGTCGACGATCGGGGCCCCGGGTTCTCAGCAGCAATGGCGGAACGCGGGCTGAGCTCAGGTGGCTCCACGGGTCTCGGGCTCGACATAGTGGCACGCCTCGCACACACCGGTGGCGGCGAGATGACCATCGGCACCAGCGAGACCGGGGGTGGCAGAGTGACCGTCACCCTCCCCGCTGACGCGGATCGCGACAGAGTGTGACTCGCATTCCAGCGCAGCCCTTCTAACCTACCGGGATCGTGGCTACCCGACCCGTCGCTCCCGAGTTTCCTATCGTCTCGTTCTTGCAGCGCCGCACCCGCACCCAGCGGGTGCTCGCCGCAGGCCTCGTTGCGCTGCTCGTCGCTCTCTGGGTTATCCGCTTCACCGCGGCGACTCTCCTCGACAAGTGGTGGTTCGACTCGGTAACAACCGCTCCGGTGTGGTCGACACGACTCGCCGCCCAGATCGAGCTTGCTCTCGGCGCGGGTTTGATAACGGGTCTGGTTCTCGGCGTCTCGGTGTACCTAGGGCTGAGAACGGGACCAGCTCCAGACAATCGACCGAACCGGCTTGTGGTTCGCTACCGGCAACGCATGGGGCCGGCGCATCGCTGGCTACTGATCGGCATCGGCATTCTGCTGACTCTCCAGGCGATACCGACCGCAATGGGGCGCTGGCAGCCCTGGGTTCTGTTCCTCAACGGACCGAGCCTCGGGCAAAAGGCACCGGAGATCGGCTTCGACCTCGGATTCCATCTCTTCCGGCTTCCCTTCCTCATCTACTTGGGGAGCTGGTTGCGCAGGCTTCTCATCACGGCCGCGGTGATCGCCGCGGCCGGCTATGTCGCCAACGGGGCACTGCGCCTCCCGGGACGTGGCAGGCGATCTGCGCGGCGCGCCATCGCTCATCTCGGTGCGCTCGCTGCCTTGTTCGCCATCGTCCAAGGACTGATGTATCTGCTGGTGCAGCGGCCCGGGCTCGCCACCAACCAGAGTGGCGCTTTCGACGGCCCAGGATTCACCGAGTTGAAGGTGTTGAGCCCTGCATTGATCGTCCTTGCCGTTGTTGCATTCGCTACTGCGGCAGCGGCCATCTATGGGGTGCGAACCGGCAAATGGCGCCCTATGCAACTCTCGGCCGGTGTCTGGGTCGTGGCATACGTGATCGGCATCTGGGTGTTGCCATATGTCGTCCAGTCGGTCATCGTGAAGCCGGCAGAGGCTGAGCACGAGCTCCCCTACATCGCCCACAACCTCGAAGCAACCAGAGTTGCCTATCGCCTGGACGCCACGGAGCAGCAGACAGCGCTGTACTCGGATGGGCTCGATGCACCGCCGAGCGACACGGCAACAACATTGTTGGACCGCATGCCGGTGTTCACCATGGGTCAGCTCATCTCACCATTGCAGGTCCTCGAAGGAACAACGGCCACCCGGATCACCGACGTCGACCTCGACCGCTACACGATCGATGGGGTCAGGCGTCCCGTCCTCATCGCCGCCAGGAACGCCAACCAGCAGGATCTCCCCGAAAAGGGCTGGGTCCAATCCCACCTCGTCTACACGCATGGGGACGGTGTCGTTGCAGTACCGGCAGACACGGTTGCCGACGACGGGCGCCCTGATGTGGATGCGCTTGCCGAGGTGCTGAATCCGGAACGATCTCAGTTGTACTTCGGTGAGGGCCTCTCCGGCTGGTACGCGATCGTGGGCACCAAACGAGAAGAGCAGGGCGGCACCGCGTTCGATGCCAACACCGGGATCCGGGTCGGGGATCTCTGGGCACGGGTCGTCACCGCAATCGGGCTCGGAGACATCGAGCCCTTCACATCGGCAGAGCTCACCCCATCATCTCAACTGCTGTTCCGACGTGACTTGCGGGAGCGGCTCAAGACGCTGGCGCCATTCATCACATGGGACGGCGAGGCATACCCGGTGGTCAGTGGGGACAGGGTGGTATGGATCATGGACGGCTACACCAGGGCGTCCACCTACCCGTACTCGCAGTATGCCCGCCAATCCGGACTGTCGCCTCTTCGAGCCCTCTCTCGCAGGTGACTTTCAACTACGTCCACGGCTCGGTGAAGGCGACCATCGATGCCTACGACGGTACGGTTCACCTGTATCGAACCGAGGTCGGTGGCGCCGACGACCCCATCCTCGAAGCATGGGAGCAGATCTTCCCCGGTCTCATCGAGCCGATCGCCAACATGCCTGCAGACCTCAGCGAGCATCTGCTCTATCCGCCCGACCTCTTGACAGTCCAGACCAGCCTGCTCGGCAGGTACCACGTATCGGACGCCGAGACGCTCTTCAACGGCTCGGACCGCTGGTCGATCACTCCGGCTCCGGGAGAGGGCGTCGCCAAGGATTCCCCCGGACTGTCCCAGGCAGTGTCTCTCTTCCTGCCGACAGCAGGGGAGATGCAGGGCCACTGGGTGGCGATCCGGCCCTACGGGCCGGGGGCATCGACGAACCCCACCGCCAACCGGGACTTCCTCTCTGCAATAGCCATCGCCGATCACGACGACCCGGAGCGCCTCGTGCTGCTCCGTCTCGAGCCACGGCTCGGGCGTCAGGTCTCGAGCCCGCTGGTGGCGCAGAGCGCCATCGATACCGATCCGGAGTTGGCACGGACGTTCACGCTGCTCAACGCCAACGGGTCCGCCGTCCAGTTCGGCCCGATGACGCCGCTGCCGCTCGACGGTGCGATGGTGTGGGCTAGACCGATCATCGTGACCGGGACCGCCAGGCACCACCGCTCCCCGACTATTCGGGGTCACCGCCGTCTCCAACGGGATTGTGGGCGAGGCAGCCACCGTCATGCAGGCGATCGCGGACACTCTGCCCGTCGGCAACTAGGCGCGTTGCTGCCTGCTCTTGCGGACGAACGCCCTGTAGTCCGCCACGACAGTCTCCGGGTCTCCGTCGGCCCGCAACCGGCCCTGTTCTATCCAGAACACCCGGTTACTCCGATCGACGACCTCGTTGAGCGAGTGGCTCACCAGTAACAGAGTCCCCGCTCTCTCCAGCAGCCGTCGATCCGCTCCGCCGACTTCTCTTTGAACGCCTCGTCCCCACGGCAAGCGCCTCATCGATTAGCAAGATCTCCGGCTGCATCGAGGTGGCAACCGCAAAGTGCAGCCGAGCCCGCATTCCCGAAGAGTAGGTGTGCAACGGGCGGTCGAGAGCTTCGCCGAGATCGGTGAAATCGGCGATGCTCTGCGATCTGCTCCTCGACCTCATCGGCGGTCATGCCGAGAGCCATGCACCCGATCCGAATGTTCTTCCAACCAGTCGCCGCCGGTAACAACGTCGCTCCGACGCCTAGTAGTTTGGGCTCGGCAGACACCAGGATGTCTCCCGCAGTGGGCGGCAATAGCCCGGCGACCGCTGCCAGCAAGGTCGACTTGCCGGATCCGTTGGAGCCGATGATCCCGACGGAGTCCCCCGCCCTTGCATCGAAAGTGACACCTCTCAGAGCGCGCACCACACGACGACCCGTTCCCTTGTGCTTCACGAGTCGTTCCCGCAAGGCAGCCCGCCTGTCCTCGGAGATCTCATAGTCCAAGTCCAGATCGCGCACACTGATCGTCACCGGCGCCGTCATGCTCTGCCAAATCTCCACTCAGCGGCCCGGAAATAGCGGAAACCGAACCACAGGACACCAATGGAAATGAGCGTGGTCTTGATCAGCGCACCGGTGTCAACCGGCGTACCCAGGAATGCCCATCGGTACAAATCGATGATCGACAGCAGCGGGTTGATCAAGATGATGCTCTTCGCTGCGCCCGTTATCTCCGCTCCCACGAATCTCTGGATTGGAAACATTACCCCGGAGAGATATTGCAGCAGCCGGAACAGGAACGGGATGATCTGCTGGACATCGCGAAAAGCCTCGTTGAGTCGAGCGGCAATGAACGCCCCACCTAGGTTGAGAGCAGTGTGCACCAGCACGATCAGCGGCAAGACGAGTAGACGACGCGACACACCTACGCCTGAGAGCACGGTGAACGCCGCGATCAACGACAGCTCAATGCTGAAGCTGATGAGCCGGCTGAGCACCACCGAAATCGGTAGAAGCGTCCTCGGAAACTTGATCGCCCGAATCAGGCCTTTGTTGTTGGTGATCGACGAGGCGCCCCCGAGTACGGAGTTCGAGGTGAGCCGGAACACGAACACCCCAATGGTGAGCCACAGCAGGAAGTTGTCGATCCCACGGTTCGTCTTGAGCAGCATTCCGAACACGAAGTAGTAGACGGCTACCACGAGCAGGGGATTGCCGAGATGCCACAGGTTCCCAAGCAGGGTCGTCTTGTGCTCGGATCTGAGTTGCTCGAGTGGCACCGCGATCGCAAAGTCGCGGCGATCCCACATCTCGGCCAGGTACTCCCTCGTCGGGAGTTGAGCGTTGACGGACTTCAGATTGTCTGCGGTGTCGGCGGTGTCCATTGACGGCCTCTTGGCGGGAATACGGACGAACGAGCCCTCAGGTTACCCGCAGTCCGCCGCTCTGCCGCGCAAGCAAACCGGACCCGTCAACTCTGTGCCGGCATCTCCAGTGTCTGGTCCTGCTGTGAACTCACGGCAGTGCGGCGACCGGAGCCACGCGGTGTGGCCGCCCGAGCAGGCTGCGCCGGGGCAGCAGCCTGAGCGATGCGAATCACCAGCAGCACCAGCACGATCGCAAGCGAGCCGATGTACATCCCCATCACCACCGGATGGGATGTATCAGTCCCGCTGAAGACCCCGTGAAGACCTGCGGCGAGGAAAGTGCCGAACGAGAGTGTGTGGATGGTGCGCCAGGCGCGCTGCCCGATCCATTGCTTGACATAGAAGCTCACTGTGATGATGAAGATGAAGTAGAACGCAACGACGCCGAGAGCGACAGGGAGCGGACGCCACGCCGATGCCCCGGGAACGAACAGAGATCGATAGCCGAAGTCGATGAAGTCGTGGTTGAACAGGAAATACATGTGCACGCCCGTCGCGACCAACGCCGCGATCCCAAGCGACTCGTGAAACCAGGTCACACCCTTTGCTTTGACAGCACGCCCCAACACCTTGGTAGAGATCAAGAGACCCCACACCGTGGATCCGGCCAGCAGCAGGAACGCAATGATTCCCGATCCGCGAATAACCATCCATTCGATACTCATGTTGTATCTCCTCTTACGCTGCCATCTGCCAGCCGGTGGTGGCATAGACGCTGCCGTCATGCCACACCACCAGCGCGGCGCGAATCCAGCTCTGTTCCTCGGCCCACGTGAGCCCATGCTCTCCCTGGAGAAGCACCGCTTTGGCCCCGGCCTCCGCCTCGACGGCGGTTGCCGCCGTGACGGTGGCACTGATTACCGGTGATCTCGCCGGCTCCAGGCGACGCGGGTCCAGGAGGTGATTCGCCTGCACTTCACCAACTCGCCAACGACGTCGGCTCGAGGACGACGTGGCCAGCCCGCCTCTGCCGAGGTGGACGTTGGCAGCAACCTCACCCCACGGGTCTCTCACGGAAACGGTCGTTTCCGGATTCTCGGATCTGACGTCGCCACCTGCCGAGACCACGTCGGCAAGCCCGAGCGTGACTGCCTGATCGGCGGTCCAACCCTTGGCGATGCCGCCCAGATCCAGCAGCGTGCCGGGATACCTGAGCACAGAGTTGCCGGAGACGGCCCAGTCGTTGACGCTGCTGATCTCGGGGACGGCGTCACGATCCTCGACTTCGCTGAAAGTGCGGTCGTAGCCCCACTCGATGACGGCATTGCCAACGGCCGGGTCAACGAGCCGCTCGGTGCGGCTGCGCAGGTCCCATGCTGCTCGCAGGCAGGCAGCCAACTCGTCCGAAACGAGCACCGACTCTCGCGGATCGCGATTGAGCATGCTCAGCTCGCTCATATCGTCGAATCTGCTGAAGATCCTCTCCGCCTTCGCGAAGAAGGGCTCCACACCAGACGGATCGGCACCAACGGCAACGACCCGAGTGCCCATCGCCCCGAACTCGACCTCGATCATGATCCACTGCTCGCGACGTTTATCGAGGGCCGGGACGCCGTGCTCCCACCCGACGTCGCCGTCGATCCGCCGCCACCACCGGTGCTGGTCGTGGCCCCGCCGCCCCCACCGCCACCAGACACTGTGACGGTCCGGGTGATGACTTCGGGGGCCGGAGGCGGAACCGGCGTGTATCGAATCACGACCAGCCCCGCCTCCGGAGGTGCGGGCACGGCAGCAAGCGGTTGGGGCACTTCCTGGACGGCAGGCTCCGGCTCCGGGGTGGAGACGGGCTCTGATGTGGCGGCGCTCTGCTCGGTCTGTGCTTGCACTGCTACTACCGAGGTGCCCCAGGCGAGGGCGGCGCCGGTCCATGCGATGATCCTCGCCCAGCGGCTCGGGAAGAGTCTCTTCAACATCTCAGCCTCCTGCTGCGTTGGGGTCGCCCTCGACCACGGTCAACACCGCGCCACGGTCGATGAGCACCCGGGTGACTGCCGGTGGCAGCTCTGTGGCCACATCGGACTCGGGGGTGAGCTCCGCATACCCGTTTGCCTGGAGCACTCTCACCACCGAGGCGTCCAGCTCCGTGACGTCCAGCTCGGGCACCGTCGCCACGACCATCGTGGTCGACGGAGTCGAGAGCGTTGTCGATGTCGTTGTCGCTGCCGTTGTCGCTGCCGTCGCAGCTTGTGATGCGGGGTCCTGCTGCGGCGTGGTCAACAACCACGCCATCGGGATCACGCCCATCACCGCAACCACGAGGGCAGCGAGCAACGAGACGGTGCTCTTCGATCGATCAGCCATCAGTCGTCGTACTCTCCGCCGTGATCATCGCCACCGTCGTGACTTTCGTGCTCATCGTCGTCATCGTCGTGATGGGTGGCCCTTGTGGCCTGATCGGCGGCGGTCCGAGCCTCTGCCAGCCTGGCGAGCCCGTCTTCGTACTTACCGGAATCGGCGAGCGAAGCCGCCTCTGCGACCAGGCTGCCGGCAAGATCGATCTTCTCTCCGTAGGCTCCATCCTTGATAGCGGCGTTGATGTAGGCAACGGTTGCGGCGTACTCCTCTTCGAACTGGGCAGATAGGGCGTTGACGGTTGTGGTCGTCGTGCTCGAGGCCGAGCCGGCATCGGATGAGCTGCTCCCCGACCCCGAGGCAACCGTCACGGTCTCGACGACCGGCTCAGGCGCGGGTTTTCCGGGGAGAGCCATGCCTTCGCTATCGCAGATCGCACGAAGCGAATCAAGTGCTGCTTGTTCCAGAGGGCTGATCGTGCCCCCGGCTTCCTTGTCGACGAGGCTCAGCCCCTCGTCACCACAAGCGGCGGCGAGATCATCGGAGGTCGCGATCTCTGCGGCGACGGTCGTCTCCACCATGGAGGTGGAGGTCGTTGTTGTCTCATCCAGCGTGGCAACTGTGGTCGAAACCGTGGCGGCTTCGGCCGGTGCGTCCGGGGATACCAGGGCGACAGCGGCAACTGCGCTCAATGGAACCAGCAGCAGTCCGATGATGAGGGAAGCGGAGAATCTCGATCCTCCGCCCTTGCTCTTGATGCTCAACGTTTTCATCTCCTCGATTGCGGGCGGTATTCCTACCTGTCCCCGCAACCATGCATGAAGCTGCGTTAAGCCATCGCTAACCGTCGGGAAAACACCGGGTAAACCTCAGGTCGACCAATACAGTCACGGTCGCCGGTAATTTGCGACGTAGCCCGGAACCGGTACCCGGACTTGGGAGGCGACGTCGGTGACCGGATCGGCGGCACTGAGGCCGACCGGGATCACGCCCGCCCAGATGGGGAGGTCGTAGTCATCCGCATCATCCTTGGGCCCACCGTTGCGCACCTTCGCCGACGCCTCGCTCAGCGGCAGCGCAACAACAAGCGTGCCGTTCATCTCTCGTTCGGTCAACGGGCGAGAGTCGGCCCAGCGCCCGGGAATGACGTGGTCGGTGATCGCTTCGAGCGCTACCCACTTCTCGTCGGGATCGTCCACCACACGTGGAGACCCGAACACGACCACGGAACGGTAGTTGAGAGAGTTGTGCAAAGCGGCTCGAGCAACGACGACCCCGTCGACGAGGGTCACAGTGACACAGACATCCTCACCGCTCCGCATCGACCGCAGCATCCGACTGGCCGGCGACCCGTGCAAGTAGAGCACGTCGCCTACCCGGGCGTGGATGGTCGGGATCACAATCGGGGCTGCCGTCGACGACGAAACCCGACGTGACAGAACAGCGCCTCGTCGAGGATCGCATCGATCAGCGCGCGGTCGTAGCTGGCTCGCTCCGGGAGGCGATGAACCTCGGTCCGCTCACTGGGCGCCTCGTGACATCCGAGGGAGCGTAGGCGTGCCAGTATTGTGATGCAATGGTCACACCGCCTCATTCGATGTTCGCCCGGCTATACGACCTGTTCATGGTTCCCAACGACCGCTTCGGGCTGCGCCACCAGCGGGCCAGATTGTGCAATGAGGCGTCCGGCAGAGTCCTCGAAGTCGCCATCGGCACCGGCCTCAACATCCCCCACTACCGAAATGCCGAGGCCATCGTCGGTGTCGACAACCATCGGGGCATGTTGCATCGGGCAATTCGCCGGACCTGGGAGAGCAAGATTCCGGTTCGATTGGTCGCCGCCGATGCGCAGTCCTTGCCCTTTGCCGACGGTACGTTCGACACCGTTGTGGTCGGCTTCTCGCTGTGCACCATCGAGAATCCCGCGGCAGCGCTCGAGGAGTTTTCCCGGGTGACGGCACCCGGCGGAAAGTTGCACTTTCTCGAGCACGTGCGATCTGACGCACCGCGCACAGCCCGTCTCCAGGATCGATTCGCCGGTCTGTGGGAGAAGGTCTCGGGAGGATGCAGGGCCAACCAGGACACAACGGCGATTATCCAGCACTCCACATGGTCGGTTGATCAGATCTGGTCATCCGAGGACGGAGGCCTCATCCAGGGAACGGCGACCCGGGTCTAGAGACGCCCGGCGTCCACGATGCGCTGGAGGAACTGTCTGGTCCGTGGCTGCTCGGGGGCGGTGAAGATCCGCTCCGGCTTCCCCTTCTCCAGGATCACTCCGGCGTCGAGGAAACAGACCTGATCGGCCACGTCTCTGGCAAACCCCATCTCATGGGTGGCCACGATCATGGTCATGCCCTCCTCTTTGAGACCACGAATCACACCGAGCACCTCGGCGACCAACTCCGGGTCGAGAGCCGACGTGACCTCATCGAACAGCATCAGCTCCGGTTGGATCGCCAGGGAACGAACTACGGCGACCCGCTGCTGCTGGCCTCCGGAGAGCCGATCCGGGTACTCATCGAGTCTGTCGAGCAAACCGAATTGCTCGAGCAAATGGCGAGCCCGCGACTCCGCCTCGCGCTTGCTCACCCCGTGCACCTTGACCGGGCTGAGCATGATGTTCTCGAGGACGGTCATGTGCGGGAACAGATTGAAGGCTTGAAAGACGATCCCCATCCGCTGACGCACATCGTTCGGGTTCACCGCAGGAGAGGTGATCAGATCCCCGTCGAGCCGGATCTCCCCGTCGTCGATGTCGACCAGCAGGTTGATGCATTTCAGGAGTGTCGACTTGCCGGATCCGGACGAGCCGATCAAGCAAACGACCTCGTGGGAATTGACGGTGAGATCGACGTTGCGCAGCACAACTTTATCGTCAAAGGCCTTGGAGACGTTGCGGATCTCGAGCTTTGCGGTGCTCATGCGCTCATCGCCTGTCTGCGACGACGGTCCCGATCGGTGTACCAATCGGTGAACCGCGCCACGGGGACACTGATGGCGAGAAACAGCATTGCCGCCACAACATAGCTCGTGTAGTTGAACGTCGAGGCTTTGTAGATGTCGGCGGCGCGTAGCCCCTCGCGCACGCCGAGGACAAATACCAGGGACACGTCTTTTTGCAGGCTGACGAACCCGTTGAGGAGCGCCGGGATGACGTTACGGATCGCTTGCGGGACAATCACGTATCGCAACGACTGGACCTGAGTGAGCCCCAGCGAGCGCGCCGACATCCGCTGGCTCTCGTGCACAGACTCGATGCCGGCCCGGTACACCTCGGCGGTATACGCCGAATAGCTGATCACGAGGGCGGCGACACCCCAGAACATCTCGCTGGTTGGCACCCCTCTCAGTTGCAGGGCCGGGATGCCAAACCCCATCAACAATATCAACAAGAGCATGGGCACACCGCGGATGAGATCTATGTAGGTCACCACGATGGCCCGCAACGGGAAGAAGGCAGGGCCTCGCAACGAGCGGATCATTGCGAGGACGAGCGAGAACACGAGGATGATGACCTCGGCGATGATGAACATCTCGATGTCGAGCCAGAAGCCGGAGAGCACCTTCGGGAAGGAGGCCTTGAAGTTGGGCCATGAGAAGAACTGACGCTGCACCGCGGGCCACGCATCCGAGGTGAGGACCACCCAGAGGATGAGCCCGAAGACGATGATTGTCGACCCGGCCGCAATCAGCGCGCCGCGGCTGCCTTCCTCGCGTTGTTGTGACTTGCGCCGGGGCCACAGCTGCTGCGGGCCCCGGCGCACGACATCATCGAGGGGTGCACCGGGTGTTGTGATCTGCCTACTCCGAGATCGTCACTATCTGGCCACCCTGTGCCAGCCACTCGGCATCGAGTTGATCGAGCACACCGGCGTCCTTGAGGCTTGCCAGCGCCTTGTTGACGCACGGGACCAATGCGCTGCCCTTGGCGAACAGCATCCCGTATTGATCAGGATTCTGCGACGGAGCCTCGAATTGCGCAACGATCACGCCGTCAGCGCCCTGGTCCGGAATCTGTACTGCCGTCATGTAGTAGGCGGTCGGAAGATCGACCACGATGCCGTCGAGCTGGCCTGCGATCAACGCGGAGATGGCATTGACGTTGTCGTCGTATACGGACGCCTGGACGCCGATGACATTCTCGATGAAGTCGAAGCTGGTAGTGCCGATGGCGGCACCGAGCTTGGCATCAGACAGATCAGCGAGAGTCGTTGCCCCGATCACCGGGCTATCCGGCAGGGCGACCAGCGCCTGACGAGTCGTGTAGTACGGGTCGCTGAAGTCAACGACTTCCTTGCGTTGGTCTGTGATCGAATACTGCTGGATATTGAAATCCCAGTCCTTCGGTCCCGGGGCAATCGCCTCGTCGAACCCGGTGCGAACAAAGACGACCTGATCGTCGGTGAACCCCATCTGTTCTGCGAGGTCATAGACGAGTGCGCCTTCGTATCCGGTCTTCGACTCGGGAACATCGAAGTTCCCGTCGCCGACGCCCATCCACGGTGGGAACACCGGCTCGCCGGTGGCCACCGTCAACTGATCGGGTACCACCAGTGCGAGGTTCTCCACTGCGCACTCATCTACGGGCGCAGCGGTGGTCTCAGGTGCCGCCGTCGTCTCGGGAGCTGCGGTCGTTGTCGCCGCCGTCGTCTCGGGAGCCGCCGTCGTCTCGGGAGCCGCCGTGGTTTCGGCGGCGCCGTTGTCGCTCCCTCCACAAGCACCGGCCACGAGCGCCAGTGCGGCAAGTGCAATCAGCACCCGCCTCCAAGCTTTGGTCGTGAGCATGTTTCCTCCAAACTCGATCCGGCGAGCATAGTGCCGGACCGGGATACCTAGCTCTCGCCGTCGAGAACCTCGGCGAGGACATCCAGAACAGCCGGGTCCGTTGTGGCATGCGGCGCGGCCCGCAGCCAGCCGCCACGAAGCGAGACGGTGACCTCTGCCTCATCGAGACGCTGCATAGTGACTGCTGCCGGCTCATCCGCGAGACGGAAGGACAGGATCCCCGACCGCTCCGAATCCTCGTTCCAGGGATCCAGCACCTCACCGTCTGCCTGACGGACCACGTCCTCAATCGCTCTGGCATTCTCCATGACCGCGGCATCGACAACCGCCATGCTCTCCGATTCGATCACATCGATCGCAGCCGCCATGGCCGCTGCGCCGAAGAAGGAAGGTCCTCCGTCGTGAAAGCGCTCCGCATCGTCACGGGCGCGGTGCGGCGGCAGCTCCTCCCAGTCAAACGAGTCTTCGACACCCCACCATCCCGTCAACGTCGAATGGAGCATCTCGATGGTTCGAGCCGACACAGCCATGAGACCGGTGCCAAAACCCGCCCGCAGCCACTTGACCCCCGTAGTCGCGATCACGTCGACTCCGGTGAGATCGAGCTTGACCCCGCCGAGCCCTTGCGCCGCATCGATGACGAGAAGCGCATCGTCGGCCAGCTCACGGAGGGCGCCGAGGTCGGGACGGAATCCCGAGAGATAGTCAACGGCACTGAGCGCGATGGCACGCGTGTCGTCGTCTATGGCATCGCTCAGCGCTCCCGCGGTCACCCTACGGTCCGGGACATCGACCATCCGCACTTCTGGCCCGCCCATGCCGGCGGCGCGTAGCCACGGGTAAAGATTGGTGGGGAACTCGTGGGACGGGACGACGATGTTCCCGCCAAAGGGGGCAAGACCGAAGGCAACATGAAACAGCGCCGTCGAGGTGTTCGGGACCATGGTCACCAGCTCAGGGGCAAAACCCAGGAATCGACCGCACCTGGCCAATGCAGCCTCGTACCTGCCGAGCATCACGGGCCCGACGGGTCCCTCCGGCTCAGACACCCTCGAATATGCCTCAGCGACGGCATTGCGAACTCGCAGCGAAGGTGGCCCGATCGCGGCAAAGTCGAGATAGCCGATCGGCTCGGAGAACTCGTTCAAGTATGAATCACTGGGAGACATCGGGGGCAGGGTAGACCGCCGATCACCAAGAGCATCATCGTGATACGCCCTGCCCGTTCCTATGATTCGACCGATGCCTCGCCGGACCGTTCTCTTGTTCCTATCTCTCATGCTCGCTGCTTGCGCACCGAGCGACTCCGCGCCGACTACAACCGCGAGCACAACCGGCCTGACACCGCTCCCCGATGTCGAAGCCCAGGTCTCGACGACGGAGACGCCCACCACGGCGGCGAGCGAGACCGAGGCACCTGTCACCACGACGACAACCCTGCCGCCCGGCCTCGTCCCGGCCAGCGTCGTCGGCCACCCATGGGGAACGGTCACCGGGCTCACCATGTTCCGGGGCAACCCGACCAGGACGTTCTACGGCACCGGGCCGCTGCCGGATGGGCTCGACGTTCTGTGGCGGTTCCCCGACACTGCCATGTGCGGAAACTCCCCTGTGGGCGGCGAGCCCGTCGTCTGGTGTGGCACGGGGTGGACGGGCCAGCCGGTCGTGTGGGAACGACCAGACGGGGTGACCGAGGTGATCTTCGGCGCATATGACAAGAACGTCCACTTCGTCAATGCCGAAACCGGAGAACGGACTCGTCCTGACTTCTACATGGGAGACATCATCAAGGGCTCGGTCGTGCTCGATCCCGACGGCTATCCGCTCCTGTACGTCGGGATCGCGCGATCCGCGCTACCGGATCATCGCGCTCGACCGTGACGTGCCCACCGAAGTATGGAGCCTCGACGCCGCCTCTGTTGCCGGCATTTGGAACAACGATTGGGACTCGAGCGCCGCCATCGTCAACGACATGCTCCTCGAGGGCGGCGAAAACTCCTGGTGGTTTGCGGTAAAGCTGAACCGAAAACGAGACGAAACAGGTTTGGTGACCGTTCAACCCGAGATTCTGTATGAAACGCCGATGTGGACTGACCAGCTGCTGGCTCAGGTCGGTAGGCAACAATCTGTCGAAACCTCGACAGCCGTATTCGGCGATACCGCCTATGTTGCCAACAGTGCCGGGCGCGTCGTCGGCTTCGATATCTCCGAAGGGGATTGGACCAAGGACCGCATGGTCTTCGATTTCTGGATGGGTGACGATGTAGACGCCACGATCGTGATTGACGGTGCGGGCAAGCTGTATGTGGCAAGCGAGATCGATCTCGCCACTACCCGCGGTGCCGAGGTTGGCCAACTCGTCAAACTCGATCCCGACCTGGCCGATCCGCTCGTGTGGAGCATCGACGTCCCCGCAGCGGGAGGCCTCGACGGGGGCATCTGGGCGACACCGGCGCTGGCAGGTGACATCCTCTACGCAATCACCAACACCGGTGACCTGTTGGCGGTCGACACCGCAGACGGCTCGGTCGTCTGGAGTGACACGGTCGGGCCGCATGCCTGGTCGTCGCCTGTTGTCGTCGACGACACGCTCATGGTTGCCATCGACTGCGAGGTCGACTCCGGCTTCCGTGCGTACGACATCTCCGACCGGCGCCAGCCGCGAGAGCTCTGGGAGTCGCGGGTGACCGGTGGCTGTATCGAATCAACACCGGCGGTCTGGCAGGGAAAGGTCTTCGTCGGTTCACGCGATGGTTTCTTCTACGCATTGGGGGCGAGCTAGTGGCTGCCAAATCTCGTACATCCGCCGGGATAGCCGTCGGTCAGGGCTTTCTCGGATTCGGTCTCGTCACAATCGGAGTCGTTGCCTCCCTCGCCACCGTACTTGCCTTCTTCGGCTCGACCTGGTGGCTATTCGATTGGATCGCCAACTTCAGAGCCCACCTCGCCATCATCCTGCTGCTCGTCGCACTCGCCTACTCGCTGCTGTTCTCCAAAACGACGGGGCTGTTCTTCATGATCATGGCGGGTGTCAATGCCCTCGTCATCCTCCCGCTCTACATCGGCTCTCCGGCGCCGGCCACCGGCAACGACAGCCTCACCGTGGTGAGCTTCAACGTCGACCAGAAGGCGTCCATCCGGGACAGCGCGTTCAACTGGATCAGCACGATCGAACCTGACATCGTGGTGCTGACCGAGGCAACGGAAGCGTGGATCGCCTTCCCCGAACACGCCGCCCCGTATCGCTATCTCAACGATCTCCCCGGAGACAGGACATTCGGCATCGCAGTGCTGGCCCGTCAGGATCTCGATGTGGAGCTCCTGCAGATAACCCAGGTTCGAGATACTCTTGCCAAGATCGAGGCGTCGATCGGGTCCCAGCCAATCGTCATCTACGCCGTCCAATCGTGGGTCGCGAGCAACGAATCAGACGCCAGGCTTCACGAGGAGTACATGAGCGAGGTGGGCAGACTTGCCGGAGAGGAGACGGTACCGACAGTCGTTGTTGGCGATTTCCAGTCGAGCCCGTGGTCGCATTCTTTCCAGAGCATGCTCGCGGAGGGGCATCTCGTCGACTCGCTCATCGGCTACGGCATTCAGACGACCTGGCCGGCGAACCGGTGGGCCTTCTTCCGGCTTCCTTTCGACAATCTGGTTCACTCTGCAGAGTTGACCACGGTCGATCGCTACCTCGGGCCCATGTTCGGCACCGAGCACCGGCCGATCGTCGTGAAGCTGGCAATCGCGGCATAGGGGCTGCTCCATTCGAGGTATTGCGGGCTACCCTTCTCGCCCATGCTCTACGACTACACCTCCACCACGCCTGATCTGGTCGAGAAAATCGGCGCCGATGCCATCAATCGCTCGGAAACACTGATCGAGTCCGTCGTCGCTGCCTCGCCACGGACATGGCTGAACACCATCGAGCCACTCGAAGATATCGGCACCATCCTGGGCGAGGCCTACGGGAGATCCCCCTTCATGGCCAGGGTGCACCCGGATCGTGCAGTACGCGACAAGGCAAACGGCGTCGGCGAGCAGCTCACCAAATGGGGCAGCGACCTCATCTTCAGGACCGATCTCTACGAGGCGGTCCGCGAATACAGCGATACCGATGAGGCCAGGGCGCTCACCGGTATCAAAGCCCGCCTCGTCGCACATTGGCTGCGCGACTTCCGCAAAGCCGGTCATGAGCTCTCCGCGGAGGACCGCACCGAGTTGCAGCGTCTCCAACAGCGGCTCATCGAGCTCCAGGTGGCGTTCTCCAAGAACCTCGACGAGTGGGACGACTTCATCGAGGTCACCAGGGATGATCTCGCCGGAATGCCTGATGAGTACATCGACGGCTTGAGCGCCGGGGGTGCGGAAGGCACGTACAAAATCGGGATGGCTTACCCCGACTACATCCCGTTCGTGGAACAGGCGGAACGGCGTGATCTGCGCAAGGTGCTCCAGTACAAGTTCTGGAACCGCGCCGCGGGGGTGAATGACGAGCTACTCGCCGAAGCCGTCACGATCCGTGCCCGCATGGCACGCCTCTTCGGAGTGCCCACGTGGGCTCATCACGCCATGGAAGAGAAGATGGCAAAGACCCCTGAGGCTGTTGCCGATTTCTATGAATCGCTGATCCCGCGGCTCTCCATCAAACGGGATCAGGACATCGCAGTGATGACCGAGATGCTGGCGCAAGACACCAAGGCGCTCGACGATGCATCCGGCGGCACAAAGCTGCAATCCTGGGACAGCGCCTACTACGGCACTCAACTCCGCAAACGTGATTACGGGATCGACCAGAACGAGGTCGCCGCCTATTTCCCGCTCAGCCAGGTTGTCGACGGCATGTTCGAGATCACCGGTGAGGTCTTCGGCCTCGAATACAGCAAGGTAGAGGACGCCGAGCGCATGGCACCCGGACGTAGCGCTGTACGAGATTCGCAACCGCGGCGGAGACGACCCGATCGCCTACTTCTACGCCGACCTCTTCCCCGGGAAGGCAAATTCGGCCATGCCGCCGCGTTCCCGATCGTGACCGGTCAGCTGCGCAAGGACGGAACGTACGAAAAACCGATCGCAGCTATTGTCGCCAACTTCACCAAGCCGACGGCGACATCGCCATCACTGCTCAAGCACGATGAGGCGCTCACGCTCTTCCATGAGTTCGGCCACGTTCTGCACTTCTGCCTCACAACGGTCGAGCTACGGCGGTTCGCCGGTTTCGAGACCGAGTGGGATTTTGTCGAAGCCCCTTCACAGATCATGGAACACTGGATGTGGCAACCTGAGGTGCTGCAGCGCTTCGCCAGACACTACGAAACCGGCGAGCCGATCCCGCAGGACCTCGTGTCCCGCTTGGTCGCCGCACGGGATCTCAACATCGCGTTGTTCACGATGCGCCAGATGTTCCTCGGCCAATTCGACCTGAATCTGCATGCCACGGCAGGACCGGTTGACGTCGACAAGGCGTACCGGGACGCATACGCGCTGACCGGATTCGACTTCTACGAAGGTACTCACTTTGGCGCCAGCTTCGGCCACCTGATGGGTGGATACGATGCCGGCTACTACGGGTACCTGTGGTCGAAGGTATACGGAGACGACATGTTCTCGGTGTTCGCCGAGGAAGGCATCCTCAGCCCCGAGGTGGGAAAGCGCTACCGGGATGAGGTCTTGGCTAGGGGCTATTCGCGCGACGCCATCGAGCACTTGCGGGCCTTCCTGGGCCGTGAGCCCTCATCCGAGGCGTTTCTGGCGGAGCTGGGCCTCAGCGACTGACGGACGGTAACCGCCCAACCAGACCTGATCAATGGTTGCTCGCCACATCCCCGCCCGTGGGTTGGCGACCGGTATCACCTGGTGCGGGCAGGTCCCGACGGGATAGATCGCGATCGGTGCGGCACAGATCTCTGTGGGTGTGACTGTGGTCGGTAGACCGAGTACCTTCGATCCGCGGCGCATGTCATCTGCAGCGGCGACGCGACCCGCTCCCATCCCGTGGGGATGTCGGGAACGGTCCAATCCGGGTCGGGAGCCCAGTCCACCCAGGCCGCATCCCACCACCAGTCACCGGAATCGAGCATACGGCCGAGACTGTCGCCCAGATCGAGGATATTGCGGACCTCGCCGAGGCTGAAGCGCCCTTCTTCCCGCCGCTGCCACAACAGGTCGACATCCTTCATTGACCAGGAGCCGTCAGGGGCAACCACGATGTCCAGCTCCAAATCGAGAGTGTCGAAGCCGATCCGGGTCCTGGCGAACGGTGACTCCAGGTTCACATACCAACCTCGAAACTCGCGGTCGGGGCCATCCCAGAACAGCCACACTGCGTAACAGTCGCCCGGTCGTTGCAGCATCAACGTCCCCGAGCCTTGCCAACCACCATAACCGTGCCAGGGATGACGGCCGTCACGGGTCGGCCAGTTCCCCTCGGGGAAATGGAACGGTGAGCCCGAAGGCGAGTATGTGGCAAGCAGATCAGGTGAATCCTCGACCACATTCACCATCCAGCCCAGCCAAGGGACACCGCCGACAATCTCCCGGCGAACCACTGCATCTCCCGGCTTCCAGGTCAATGGTTTCTCCTCGCTATCTCGGCAAGCGCGATCCTGTCGACCTTGCCTCCAGACAACATCGGCAGCCCATTGACTCCAATCCAGTGTTTTGGTAGCTCGTGTTTCGGCAGCAAACCCCTCGCCCACTCTTGCAGCCCGGGCAGCGCAGAGTCGTCACCGACCACAATCGCCACCAGAGCCTGGCCCCATTCGGGGTCGGGAACGGCGACGACCTCGACTCGATCAACTAGTCCGGAGCGGCCCAGCACATCGGCGACGTGCTGCGGGTACACGTTCTCTCCGCCGGTGACGATCATGTCGTCGACCCTGCCGAGCACGACCAACCTGCCGTGGTCGTCCAGGTAGCCAATGTCGCCAGTGCGGAAGTCACCGTCGCGGTCGGTCTCACCCAGGTAGCCGGGCGACAACGGTAGGCCCTGAAATGACGATCTCGCCGACACCTACCTCCCCGGTCATGATGGTCACCCCCGGCAGCGGGCGCCCCGCACTCCCCAATGATTCGATAGCTTCTCCTGGGACCACTGTGGTTGCTTGCGAGCAAGTCTCGGTCATCCCATAGGTCTGGAGAAGTGGCAATCCCGCATCGAGCCCCCTTTCCACCAGCTGCCTCTGTGCCGCCGCGCCACCCAGTAATACTGCTCTCATGCCGGAATATGGGCCTCGGTCAAACTCCAGGAGCCGGTACAGCATCGTCGGCACGAAGCTGGCGATAGTCACCGCACCATTCCGTAGCGAGTCGGCGACCCTTTGCTCGTCGAACTTACGGTGCAACACCACGGTGCCTCCGGCGGCAGCCGATCGCCAGAGGATGGATAGTCCGCCGATGTGGAACAAGGGCAGGGCAAGCAACCAGCGGTCGTCGGCATCGTTGCCGAGCCGTTCCTGCGACGCGTTGACCGCGGCGATGACGTTGCCGCGGGTCAGACGGACCGGCCTCGGATCGCCGGCGCTTCCGGAGGTGAGCACGATCGTGTGCACCGCGGGTGCTCGGAGACTCAGCCAATTCGCGACACGGTCGGCTGAAAGCGTGAGAATCGGAGACTCACGATCGACGACGAGCGCGGCCACCTCGGCGCGCCACGTCCCCCACAGCTCGGCCACCAGGTCCCTATCGACGTGGCCGACCTCGACCAACCGGATACTCCCCGGTGTCAGCCCTGTGGCCCGTATACGATCTGCGACCACGGTCGCCATAGCATCGAGGTCCTCGTAAGACAGATGCGTCCCATCGTCGTCAACCAGAGCAGTTGCCTTTGGGCTGGTGGTGGCCGTCCTTGCGAGCCAGTCGGTGTCGAGGGGGATCGTCGTCATGTGGTCACTACAGTATTCATCGCTACAGAACGGAGGTTACGTGGTCTCGGAGATATTCGATCCGGGTGCGTGGATAGCCGGTTGATGGCTTCGACTTCACGGACATCACCTATCACCGCGCCCGCCAGATCGGGGCGGTGCGGATCGCATTCGACCGCCCTGAGGTGCGCAATGCGTTCCGCCCGCACACCGTCGACGAGCTCTACACCGCACTGGACCACGCCAGGATGACGTCCGACGTCGGTTGCGTCCTGCTCACAGGCAACGGGCCGTCTCCCAGGGACGGAGGCTGGGCATTCTGCTCGGGCGGTGACCAGCGCATCCGCGGCAAGGATGGATACCAGTACGAGGGTGAGACAGGAATCGACCCGGCGCGGCTGGGACGTCTCCACATCCTCGAGGTGCAGCGGTTGATCCGGCACATGCCCAAGGTCGTCATTGCCGTCGTCCCTGGATGGGCGGTCGGTGGCGGGCATTCCCTCCACGTCGTGTGCGACCTGACCCTCGCCTCGGCCGAGCACGCCATCTTCAAACAGACCGACGCCGACGTCGCCAGCTTCGACGGCGGCTACGGCTCGGCCCTACTCGCTCGTCAGGTGGGCCAGAAGCGCGCCCGCGAGATCTTCTTCCTGGGACGTGACTACTCGGCGGAGGAGGCATTCCAAATGGGAGCCATCAACGCGGTTGTGCCTCACGCCGATCTCGAGCGAACCGCTCTGGAGTGGGCTACTGAGATCGTCGCAAAGAGCCCGACGGCGCAGCGAATGTTGAAGTATGCGTTCAACCTGCCCGACGAGGGCCTGGTCGGGCAGCAGCTATTCGCCGGTGAGGCCACCCGCCTTGCATACGGTACCGCCGAGGCCCAGGAGGGCCGAGACGCGTTCCTGGAGAAGCGCAAGCAGGATTACTCCGACTTTCCGTGGCATTACTAGGTTCGGCTCATTGATGGCGCCTCCATTCAGCTCCTGGCTACTCGCCTCGCGACCTCCGACCCTGTGGGCAGCAGCTGCCCCCGTGCTCGTGGGCACTGCACTGGCGATTCGAGATGGGGCATTCCGCTGGGATGCCTTTCTGGTGACTCTGTTCGCTGCCCTCATGATTCAGATCGGGGTCAATTTCGCCAATGACGTCGCCGACGGTGCCAGGGGCACCGACACTCATCGCATCGGGCCAACCCGCGCCGTCGCCTCGGGCTTGATCACCACTCGCCAGATGTGGTGGGGAATCGCCGTGACGTTCGGGCTTGCCTGTGTCGCCGGCATCTACCTGATCTACCTGGGCGGGGTCTGGATCCTCGTCATCGGGGTTGCCTCGATCGTGGCTGCGCTCGGCTACACGAATGGGCCGATTCCGTACGGTTACTACGGGCTAGGTGAACTGTTCGTCTTCATATTCTTTGGGCTCGTCGCCACCGTCGGCACGAGATACGTATTCGACCGTTCCATCGACGGTGGTGCCTGGGTTGGCGGAGTCTCGATGGGGCTGCTGGCGAGCGCCATCCTGCTTGCCAACAACGTTCGAGATGTGGGGACGGACACGGCCGCCGGAAAACGGACTCTGGCAGTCATCCTGGGTAGGCCGGTGGGCGTCGCTCTGTACGCCCTGTGTGTCGTTGGTGGTTTGCTGACGCCCGTTCTCGGCGTTGTTGGTTCCTGGCTACCTACGGGGGCGTTGGTGACGCTCGCCGGGGTCCCGCTCGCGTTCCCGCTGGTGCGAACCCTGCACAGGGAGCGGGGCGGCCCGCCGCTGATCGGCGTTCTGAAGGGCACCGCAAGGCTGCAGATGATCGCCGGGCTGCTCCTGGCTGCAGGCATCCTCATTTGAGGCTCTATCCTCAGCACGACCGCGACTGTGAATCGGAGGACACGATGAAGCTCACGCCGCTCGTCTATGTGACCGACATGGGCAAGTCAGTCGATTTCTACACCAGGCTGTTGCCGGCAGCGAGGGTGGTGTCGAGCTCTCCCTATTGGACCGAGCTGCAGGTGGGTGACGCGACCCTTGCTCTCCATCACGCAGAGACCGTCGACCACGATCAGGATGGCATGGGGCTTGGCATAGAAGCCGCCACCTCGCTCGAAGACTTGGTCGCCGCTCTCGAAGCCGCCGGGATTACATCGGCGGGCGAGATCTGCTCACAGCCATTCGGGCGATCCGTCACCGTCGAAGACCCCGACGGCCTCGTCATCCAGATAAACGAGCACACCGAGATGTCAACCCGCTGAGGAACGCCGCCCGATCCGGGTGCTTCGGCCTTGTGATAGCTTTGCCCACTATGACTGAACCGCTGGTCCGCGCTGCGGGCCTCACCAAACGCTTCGAAGACTTCACCGCGGTCGACAACGTCGACTTCGTCGTGGAACCCGGCGAAGTCTTCGGCTTCCTCGGCCCCAACGGCGCCGGGAAGAGCTCGACGATGAAAATGATCGGCGCCGTGTCGCCGGTAACGGAGGGCACCCTGACCGTCTTCGGGATGAACCCGGACACCGACGGCGCCAAGATCCGGGCACGGCTTGGCTCGGTTCCACAGGACAATCTGCTCGACACAGAGCTGACCGTATACGAGAACCTCTTCATCTACGGGCGCTACTTCGACCTGCCCAAGGCTTTGATCAAGGAGCGGATCAACGACCTCCTCGCCTTCGCCCATCTCGAGGAGCGGCGCGATGATCTCGTCGACCCACTCTCAGGAGGCATGAAGCGCAGGCTCACCATCGCCAGGGCGCTGATCAACCAGCCAGACCTGATCCTCCTCGACGAGCCGACAACGGGACTCGACCCGCAAGCCCGCCACGCCCTGTGGGATCGCCTCTACCGTTTGAAGCAGCAGGGGGTGACGCTCATCATCACCACCCACTACATGGACGAGGCAGAGCAGCTCTGCGATCGGCTGGTTGTCATGGACAAAGGGAAGATCGTCGCTGAAGGCTCGCCGCGCAACCTGATCGAGCGCTTCGCCACCCGTGACGTCGTCGAGCTGCGCTTCCCGATCGACACCCAACCTGCAGAGAGCGAGCTGGTGGGTTTGGCAAAGCGTATCGAGAACCTTCCCGATCGCACGCTGCTCTATACCGACAATGCCGACACGACCCTGGTCGATATCACCGAGCGGACGCTGCCGATCGAGAGCACCATCGTGCGGCGCTCCACTCTCGAGGACGTATTCCTGCGACTCACCGGGCGGAGCTTGATCGACTGATGGCGACCCCCGGCTCGCTCCTCTTCTTCGAACGCAGCGCTCGCGTCTACCGGCGCACCTGGCGCGGCTCGATCATCAGCACTTTCCTCAATCCGATCCTCTACCTGCTGGCGATGGGCCTCGGATTGGGAAGCCTCGTCGACAGGGGTGGTGCGACCGCTCAGCTCGACTTCCCCTACATGAACTTCCTCGCTCCAGGACTACTCGCCGCGGCCACGATGATGACCGCGGCCGGCGAGTCCATGTACCCGGTCATGGGCGGGATGAAGTGGAACAAGTACTACCACGACGCGCTGGCAACCCCGCTCTCGATTCGGGATCTCGTGATCGGCCATTTCGAGTGGGTGGCCGTTCGCATCTTGTTCACGTCGGTGGTCTTCACCAGCGTGATGGTGGCGTTCGGGGCGATCAGCCTGGCCACGGCCCCGCTGTTGATCGTGCCATCGGTGCTCGGTGGTCTCGCCTTCGCCGGTCCGGTGACGGCGTATGCGTCGCGATTGGAGAATGAGGCGGGTCTGTCCACGATCTTCCGATTCGTGATCACCCCACTCTTTCTGTTCTCGGGTACGTTCTTCCCGGTGAGCCTGCTCCCCGGATGGATACAGCCGATCGCCTACGTGACTCCGCTGTGGCATTCTGTTGAGCTGACGCGATCGGTGGCGCTCGGGACCCCCACGACCTTCGATCCGATAGTCCACTACGCCGTGCTGATCGTCTACCTGCTCATCGGAGCCTTCATCGCCCGGCACTTCTTCCAGAAGCGGCTGCGCGTATGACGACGACGCTGAACCGACGCATCGCACCGCCACGCATCGGCAGAATCCGCGCTCAGCACGTGCTGGCCCGAAACGTGCTCGTGTACCGCCGTCTCTGGCTGATCGTGTTCTCGGGTTTCTTCGAGCCTGTCTTCTACCTCTTCTCGATCCGCATCGGAATGAGCCAGGTCGGTACCGGCGATCGCCGGCCCCAATGGGGAGCTCATCGACTACACCTCGTTTGTAGCACCGGCATTGCTCGCTGCATCCGCCATGAACGGCGCCGTCTACGAGTCGACCATGAATATCTTCTGGAAGCTGAAGTTTGCCAAGGTATACGACACCATGCTCGCCGCCCCCCTCGACGTCTGGGACATTGCGATCGGTGAGATCGGTTGGTCGCAGATTCGGGGCGGGCTCTACGCAGGAGCGTTCCTGGTCGTGGCATTGGTGATGGGATTGCTCGAGTCGTGGTGGGCTCTGCTTGCGCTGCCGGCAGCGCTGCTGATCGGGGTCGCCTTCGCCTCGGTCGGGTTCGCCGCCACGACCTACCTCAAGAGCTGGCAGGACTTCGACATGGTCAACATGGTCATGATGCCGCTGTTCTTGTTCTCTGCGACCTTCTTCCCGTTGAGCGTCTACCCGCCCATCCTGGGGGCAATCGCCCAGATATCACCGCTCTACCACGGCGTCGAGATCATCAGGGCATTGACCCTCGGCACGATCGGGCCGGTGATTCTCGCCCACATCGGGTTCCTGGTGGCGATGACTGTGATCGGCTTCTCCATCACCGCCAGACGGTTGGAGAAGCTGCTCAAGGCGTAGCCGCAACGGCGAGCTTGCACATCTCTCAGGACTCCGATACAGTGCCATCACTAACTGATAATAATTCTCATTCTCTCGAGGAGAGACCGATCCATGCGTATCCGGCGACTATTCCACCGAACTCTGTTGATGGCCATCACCCTCGCCCTCCTCACCGCTGCGTGCGGCGATAACAGCAACGAGGGAACCGACCAGGGCATCACAGTCATCGCCACCACCAGCGTCCTCGGTGATATCGCAGCCAACGTCGTGGGAGACTCCGGCACCGTGACCACCCTGATCCCGTTGGGAGCAAGCCCTCATGAATACGAGGCATCGGCACAACAGGCCGCCGCCATCCAGCGCGCCGACCTGGTCATTGCCAACGGCCTCGGGCTAGAGGAGGGCCTCGGCGACGTCCTCGAGTCTGCACGCAGCGACGGCTCCAACATCCTCGAGATAGCACCCCGGGTGGATCCCATCCCGTTCTCAGACGGCGACGAAGGAGGAGGAGACGATCCCCACTTCTGGCTGGACCCGCAGCGAGATGCCGACGCGGCGCAAATCATCGCCACGGAGCTCGCTGCTCTCGATCCTGCCATCGACTGGAGCAGCAACGCTGAGGCCTACGGCGCCGAGCTGGCCAAAACCGACGAGCAGATCCAGGAGATCTTGAGCTCCATTCCCGAGGCAAATCGCAAGCTGGTCACCAACCATCACTCGTTTGGGTACTTCGCACAACGATACGGATTCGAGGTCATCGGTGTCGTGATCCCCGGCGGTTCAACGCTCGCCGAACCGAGCTCGGCCGAGCTGAGCGCCCTCGTCGCCAAGGTCGAGCAATCCGGAGTGCGGGCGATCTTTGGCGAGACGACGGAATCCGAGACCATCGCGACCGCCCTGGCATCGGAGCTCGGCTCGACGGTCGAGATCGTCGAGCTATACACAGGCTCACTCGGCGAGCCCGGGAGCGGGGCGGACACGTTGCCCGGCCTACTGATCACCAATGCCAACAGAATCGCCGGCGCGCTCTCCTGACCGGAGGGCGAAGGTTCAGCCCTCCGGGGGCGCCCCAACGATGGCGTTGATCAGTCCGGCACCCGTCACGGCGTCGTCGACCGTGTAGACCAGATCAGGCCCTTCGCTCCGCACCAGGCGAAGCCCCTCACCACCGCGGACCACAATGGCACGAGCGCCTGGTCGCACCCGGTAGCCCCATCCCCCATAGGCGAGGGGCCGGACGTCTTCGACCTCGGCACTGGTCACGTTGTCGAGCGAGACCTTCCACAGCGGAAAGCCCCACCAACCCATGCCGACGACGACCACTCCGTTGGCAATTGTGACCCGGACGAGTGCAAACATCAGACCCGCAACGCCAATCAAGACCAACAGCAATCCAGCCCAACCCCAGGTGACCAGACCGGCGATGACGGCACCGATCCCGATAGCCGTCGTCACCTTGCCGACACCGCGACCGGACCACACCATTGCCCCCGGATCAGCAGCGTCCACCATTGGAGTTGCGCCGGGAGCCGCCCCGGTCCTTGCCTCGCTGCCTCCGGCCATGAACCAACCAATCGCCCCCGCCCCAAGCGCGATCACTGCTGAGATCAGAAGCTTGACCCAGTCGAAGGACCCGGCGTTCTGCCAGGAGGACACGTCGCGGTTAGCCAGAACGGCGAACCACGAGATGGCTGCCAGCAACCCCCCGACCCCGAACAAACCAGCCGCAAAAGAGGGCGTCTCGCCCGGGGTTGCCGCTACAACTCGGTTCACGGAGATTGCGATCGCGACAAAGAAGCCCGCCAGGACGGCCAGCAGCACCAGAGGTGGTGCGGATCCGTTCGGCCGGCCGCCGAAGCCCCAGTGGATGGCCATCGGGTCGGGAAGCGCCGACCAGAACAATACAAACGGGAGGGCCACGAGGATCAGCAGTACCGCCGGGATCACATACAGAATCAGCGTTCGTCTCACTAGAACTCCTTCTTCAGCAACTCGATGACCTCGTCTACCGATACGCCGTGGCGACCGGCCTCGGCGGCGAGCTGCTCCACCAGATGATGGACGCCGACCAGCGAGCTGGAGCCTTCACGCACGATGGCTCCTCGCCCACGGCGAAGTTCGATCACCCCTTCCTCGCGGAGATCGTTGTATGCCCGCAGCACGGTGTGCATGTTGACATCGAGGGACTTGGCGAGGTCTCTGGCAGCGGGGAGACGGTCACCGGGAGATACGTCGCCATCGGCTACGGCCCGGCGTACCGACGCCGGCGATTTGGATATAGAGGGGCAGGTCACTTGCGGGATCGAGCTTCAGCAACATTGTTCTAGTAATAATAGAACATTATGGGAGAGTCTGCAATCCGGTAATCTGCCTGGATGCCCAATCGTCGCTTCACCATTTCGCTCGCCGCCGCCCTCGCCGACCTCGGCCTGCGCCACGTTTGCATCTCCCCCGGCTCACGCAACACGCCTCTGATCGCCGGTTTCTCTGCCGAGCCCCGTATCCGCATGTGGCGGCTGCTCGATGAGCGTGCGGCCGGGTTCTTTGCGCTTGGCCTTGCCCGCGCCACCGGTGTCCCCGTCGCCCTCGCCTGTACCTCGGGCACCGCAGCAGTCGAGTACCACCCGGCCGTCGTCGAGGCAGATCTCAGCGAGATCCCGCTGCTCGTGCTCACCGCCGACCGACCGCCAGAGCTGCGTGGCCGGGGGGCGCCGCAGACCATCGACCAGATCTCCCTATTCGGAACGGCGGTGAGAATGTTCGCCGACGCTCTCACCCCCGACGACGACACGCCGCCCGAGACACCCGGCGAGATCGCTATCGACATCTGGGCCCACGCCACAGCTTCCCCACCGGGGCCCGTCCACCTCAACCTTCCCTTCAGAGAACCTCTCCTGGGACCAACCGAGACCGTGGATCACATTCCGCTCGAGCCGGTCGACAACGAACCAGACCCGACTCCCGACCTCAGCGCACTGGCAAATACCCTGCCCGGACGCCGCGGCCTGATCGTTGCCGGGCGGAGCAACGATCCGAACTTCCCGGGTGCGTGCGCCGCCGTTGCCGCAGCCACCGGGTTCCCAATCATCGCCGACCCACTCTCCGGAGTTCGCTTCGGCGACCACCCGCTCGACAATGTGCTCGGGTACGGCGATCACCTCGCAGCAGGTGGTGCTCTCGATCTCCTGTCACCAGACGTGATCCTCAGATTCGGGCCGGTGCCGACATCGAAGGCTACGTGGAAGTGGCTCGAGCAACACACAGATGTGGAGCAGATCCTGGTCGATACTCAGAGCAGGGATGCAACCAACAGCGCAACGACAACGATCGAGACGGATCCGACCGGGGCCGCCATGGCGCTCGCGGCATCGGTGTCCGTCGCGGCATCCAACGAGTGGCTCAACGCCTGGCTCGATCTCGATGCCGCAGTTGCCACACTGCTAGCGGAACTCGAGGTTACGGGCGAACCGGCGGTGGCGCGCACCGTCGTGGCGGCCGCCCCGGAAGGGAGCGCGATCACGGTCGGCTCTTCGATGCCCATCCGTGACATCGACAGCTTTGCAGGCAAGGGATCGAAGAGGATCACTCTGTCCGGCAACCGTGGCGCCAACGGCATCGACGGCGTTGTAGCCACCGCGCTTGGAGTTGCCGCCGCCGGCATCAATTCAATCGTCCTCGTCGGAGACGTATCGCTATTCCACGACCTCAACTCGCTGGGCACCGCCGCACAGCTCCGGCTACCCGTCACGGTCGTCGTCGTCAACAACGACGGGGGCGGTATCTTCCACTTCCTACCTCAGCACGATCCCGATGTCCTCGATCCCGGCGTGTTCGAGACCTACCTGGCAACACCTCACGGCACCGACTTCATCGCACTGGCAACCGGGTTCGGTATCGACGCCCACGACATTGACGACGTCACAGAGCTCTCGCGAGTCATCGAAACTGTGCCGACCCGCCCCCGACTCGTTCAGATCCGCACGGATCGTGATGAGAATCTCTCCGCCCACCGCACCATCAGCGATGCCGTTCGCCGCATGATCAGGTAGCGGTCAGCAGGGTGAGCAACGGCTGGAACTTGAGCCGTGTCTCGTCGAGCTCGGACGCGGGATCCGACTCGGCGACAATGCCGTTTCCCGCGTAGAGACGAGCCGTGCGCTCTTGCACGAGAGCACATCGCAACGCCAGCGCAACCACCGCACCACCGGTCGGATCCAGCCAGCCGACGCCGCCCGAGTACCAGCCGCGATCCATTGCCTCGACCTTGTCTATGAACGCCAAGGCCGCAGCGCGCGGCATGCCGCCAACGGCAGGTGTCGGATGGATCGCCGCAAGAACGTCGAACGTGGTGACTCCAGCGGCGAGCCGCCCGGTGATCTCGGTCGAGAGATGCTGGACGGTTGCCATCCTGCGCAGGCTCGGCCCGGATGGGTAGTCGAGATCTGCGGTGAGCGGGCCGAGTCGGGATATCAGATCGTCAACCACGATTGCGTGCTCGGCTCGATTCTTGTGACTCCCGAGCAGTTGCTCACCGACGGCAACGTCATCGTCGCCCTTTCCCCGGCGAGCCGACCCGGCGAGCGGATTGAGCTGGATGTCACGGTCGCGTTGCGCCAGCAACAACTCTGGGCTGGCGCCGACAAATGCCGATGCCCCGACCACGGCGGCGTAGACGTAGCTGGCAGGATTGGCCTCGCCGAGGTGGTAGACGAGATCGTAGGGATCAGTGGCCCGCTCAGAGTGAACCAGCACCGAGCGCGCCAGCACCACCTTCTCGAACGAGCCTTCCCGAATGGCTCCGATGGCCTCGGCGACCTCGGCTTGCCACTCACCGGTCGTCGGTACCGATTCGACGGTGTGGACACCGGGATCAGGCTGTCGGGGCGGGTCCCATGGACTGAGGCTCGCGAGCGTGTCGAGAATCGGCACTTCGTCGGTCCACGGCGCCAGCGCCACAACAAGACGGGTCCCGGTCTCGTCTCGCACGACTGCGACAGTTGGCAATACCACATCCAATGACCCGAACCCGGTCCACTCGTGCGCTGATGACCCATCAGGATCAAAGGAGAAGCCGGTGACCAGCCGCGCCCCCGGGGCGAGTGGGGGCAAGCCGGCAACGTACGCTTCCATGCTGGAGAAGCGGTCTGCCCCGGTAGTAGTCATCTTTCGTGCCACTCCGAGGCTGGCGACCTCTTCGCCTGCAGGCGTGCGGAAGTACGTGCTGTGCGCCACAAGCCGCCCACCGGCGCGCACCACGGCAAGCGGATCGCAAGAAACAGGAACCGACGCACTGCGCAGCTCGGATGGATCTCCGGAGAGCTGCTCTGCAATCTGGGAGAGCTCGAAATCAGTGAAAAGCACGGATGTCGATGCTAGCTGAGCGCCGCGTCATTCATCGCCGAGTTGCCGGTCGGCGACAGCTTCTGCCACATATCGGGCGACCAGCTCGGGACGCTCCATACACACGAAGTGCGAGGCGTCAGAGATGATCTCGTAGCGCGCCCGGGGAAAGCGGCCCGTGAGCTCGGCGAGGAAAGGCTCCTGATGTGTCGTCGAACGCCCTCCTGCGATGATCACGGTCGGCACATCGATCTCATCGAGCCGATCCCAGGCGCCGTGGGTGGTAGCGGCGAAAAAGGACTCCGCTTCCGCCTCCGGGGTGCACTTGAGCGTCACGCCACCGTTCTGCGCACGCATGCCCCCGTTGACATAGGCCCACATGACGCGTGGTTCCCAACCGGCAAATGCTGACTTGGACATGAAGTTGTCAAACGCCTGGCGCCTGCCGCCAAAGCGGCGCTTGCGGCGTAGCGCTCCCCTGGCCATCGGATTGTCCGGGTACCGCTGGTACGGCGGAGGCAAGATGATCGGTTCGATGAGAACGAGTGAGGAGAAGGTCCCGGGCCGCAACAGCTCGGCGAGCACCAGCACAGCTCCGCCGGAACTGTGGCCGATGCCAACGACCGACTCCTCGCTACCGACGATGTCGACGATGTCCTGACCGGTGTCCCACCAATCGAAGGGAGGTTCAGGAACGCCGGAGTCACCGTGACCACGCTGATCGACGGCGATCGCACGAAAGTCGACGCCGCGATCCCTGGTGTCTGCGATCAGCGGGTCCCATACCTCTTTGCAGAACCCGGTGGCGTGCACGAAGACCGCAAGTCGACCCGCTCCCGAATCGGAGAAGGCAATCTCGATACCGTCACTCGCCGTGAAGAATCGGACGGGCGTGTCGTTAGTCGCCGTCATCCAGGCGCCATGTCAGGTCCGTCTGTACCTTGATCACCCCGTCGAGCCTGCGAGCCAGCTCGGCGAGCAATCGAGCTTCGTTGCGGGTGCCGATCTCGCCGCTCAGCGTCACAACACCGTTGGTGACGTCCACGCTGATGTCGTCCGGATCGACGAACAGCACCCGCCGCAGCAGGTCTTCGCGAATCTCGTCCTCGATGATCTCGTCCGGCCTCGTGAACGCGGCGACAACATCGAGCCGGGAGATGATCCCGAGACTCTTGCCGTTGCTGTCGGTCACCGGGAGCCGGTTGACGTCGTTGACAACCATCAGCCTCGCGGCTTCGGTGACAGTGGCATCGGCATTGATCGTCAGCACCGACCGATTCATGACCTGCTCGACCCGTTCCACCGGCTGCGGATTATCTGCTTCCTCACGTGCCACTTCCAGCCTGAGGAAATCGGCCTCCGTGATGATTCCCACAACCTTGGTGTCCTGGTCGATCACGGGCAGACCACTCACCTTGTTGCGAACCATCAACCTCGCCGCGGCCTTGATAGGCGTATCCGGCGATGCCGTGATGACGTCTGCCGTCATCAGATCAACTACACGCATGTGGATTGGTCCTCCGGGACTGGCGTCCTCCCATTCTGGCAGGCTCGGGGTGCCAACACATGTAGCCGGTGCCCGACCCGACGGATCCCCCGGGATCACCCGGTCTGCCGGCTACAACTCGGCGAGCACGTCGCGGCGGGATGGCAGGTAGGCACCCTTGACGGGTCTGACCCTGATACGGGCATCAACGACACTGAGACCGTTGCCGGGCTCCGCCACTTTCACCGGGTTCATATCCATCTCGACTATCTCGGGAAGATCCGCAACGAGCGCGGAAACACGCAGCAGCGCCTCTTGCACCGCATGGATATCGCCGGGGGCGCCGCCACGGTAGCCCTCGAGCAGCTTCGCCGACTTGACCTCCTTGATCATCTCGACGGCATCTAGGTCCGTGAGCGGATGGATGCGGAAGGCGACGTCTCCGATGAGCTCGACGAACACCCCTCCGAGCCCGAACACGATGAGTGGGCCGAAGTTCGGGTCCTCCGTCATCCCGATGAGCACTTCATGGCCACCCTCGACGTACTGCTGGACGAGCACACCCTGGGCGTCATCAACGGCGGACGTGACTTCGGCATACGCCCGGCGTACCTCAACCTCCCCTTCGAGGTTGAGGACGACTCCTCCGACGTCCGATTTGTGCAAGGCCGAGTCCGAGACAACCTTGAGCACAACGGGACCACCCATCGCGGCGGCCGCGGCAACCGCGGCGTCGACATTCCCGGCGACTTCTGACCGGGGCATTTCCAGCCCGTAGGCACCGAGCACGGCCTCGACATCATCCGGATCGAGCCACCCGGAGCCATCAGCCGAGAGAGCAGCATCCACCACGGTGCGGGCAGCCTCTGCGTCGATACCGTCGAGCTCGACGAAGGCTCCCTCGTCCTTCTGCCGCCATTGCTCGTGCTCGACCGCCTTGGCTAATGCAAAGGCGGCCTGCTCGGGGAAAGCGAACGTCGGGATCTTCTTGTCGTCCGAGTGGAACACCGGCGGTGCTCCACCCGAGCTCATGAAGACGATCAGCGAGGTCTTCTCACCGTGGTGGGCAAACATGGCATCCCGGATGGCAGTGGAAATCTCCTCAACGCCTTCGGGAGCAGCAGGGATGAAGATCGTCATCAGGGCATCGATTTCATCGGAAGCGAGCAGCGCATCGATACACGCCGAGTATTCGGCGGGGCCCGCCGACGCAATCATGTCCACCGGATTCGTCACCGAGGCGTCCGGCGATAGATGGCCACGTAACGTCCCCTTCAATTCGTCGCTGAACTCGACGACGTGTAACCCGTTTGCCTCGAGGGCATCAACGGCCAGGATCCCGGGCCCCCCTGCATTAGTCAGGATGCCGACCCGTCCACCGAGCGGCAGCGGCTGGTTTGCCAGCAGCGACGTCACATCAAAGAGTTGCGTTAGCGTGTCCGTGCGGATGACACCTGCCTGCCGGAACAGAGTGCCCACAGCAGCGTCCAGGCTGGCGAGCGAACCGGTATGGCTCGAAGCGGCTCTCGCCCCCGCCGCCGTCCTGCCCGACTTCACCGCGACTATCGGCTTCTTCTTGGCAATCCGTCTTGCCGCTCTTGCGAAGCGGCGCGGGTTACCGAATGACTCCATGTACAGCAGAATGACGTCGGTGCCGGGATCGGACTCCCAGTAGAGGAGTAGATCGTCACCAGCCACATCAGCCTGGTTGCCGATGCTGAGGAACGTGGAGATGCCGATGCCCATCTGCGTTGCATAGTCGAGGATCGCAATACCGAGGGCCCCGCTCTGACTGGACATGGCCACGTTGCCGGCAGGCGGCGACAGCGGACCGAATTGCCCGTTCATAGAGATAGCGGAGTCCGTGTTGATCGAGACCCATGCAGTTGGGCCCAACCATGCGCATTCCCGCGCTCCTGACGATCTCCATCAGCTCGTCTTCCAATTCGGCTCCTGCTGCACCGGTCTCGGAGAATCCGGCGCTGATCACCACGAGCCCTCTGACGCCCTTCTCAACGCATTCCTGGACGACATGGCTGACGAAGCGAGAAGGAACCACGATGAACGCCAGATCCACACGCCCGGGGACTTCGAGCACCGACTTGTATGCCTTCACCGATCGCACGACATTGGCTTTCGGATTCACCGGGAACACCGGACCGGTGAAGTCTCCGTTGATCAGATTGTTGAACAACCGGCCACCAATGGAGCGGGGGTCCCGGCTGGCGCCGATCACGGCAACCGCACTCGGATAGAACACCGGCATGAGCGATGCGGCAATGGCCCTTTGCTCGTCGATCTCGTCAGATCTACCAAAGCCCGTCATGTCGGCGGTGGGGAATTCGACCTTGTAGAGCCCTTCGCTCTCTTCGCGGCGCATCGGGTAGCCGGCATTGCGGAAGACACGAATCATGACGTGGTTGTCGGCGAGCACAGAAGCACGGAAGGCAGTGATGCCCTGCTTGTCGGCGTAGGCGGTCAGGTAGCGGACCAACCGGGTAGCAATCCCTTTGCCCTGTTCAGCATCGACAACGGCGAAGGCAACGTCGGCGAGCTCGGGGGCGGCATCGTCACGCCAGTACCGGCCAACGCCGATGATGTCATCGCCCCGGGTGGCAACGAGCGCCATATGATCCAGGTAGTCGATGTTGGTGAAAGCCTCGATCTCCTCCGGTTCGAGATGCGTCTTCACCTGGAAGAAGCGGTGATAGACCGACTGTCGTGACATTCGTGACACCATCGCCTGCAATCCATCGCCGTCCGATGGCTTGATGGGACGAATCCGGATCGTGGTGCCGTCACGGAGAGCAACGTCACTCTCCCACTCCTGCGGGTAATGAGGTGGCAGCAAACTGTCAGCAGTCATTTCAACTCCTTGCGCCCCAGCGGCGTTTGGCTGTCTCGAGGTGGCGATCGGGCCGATTCTTCCACACCACCCACATACCCCGAAGCGGTGTACGCTGCCGGACATGCGACGCCTAGCCATGATTGCCGTGATCATCCTCGCGTCATGCAGCGGGAATGGCGAGACGACAGAACCGACCCGGCCGCCCGCCAGCCTGACGTCGCTACCGCAAGCAACGGCAACCACGATCCCGGCATCGAGTCCACTGCGATCGCGTCGACGACAACCACAACAACGACAACAACCACGACTCCCACCGAACGCCACCGCCGAGTTCGCCCTGTCACAGGTGGTCTTCGGAGATCTCGCCTTCGTGGTCATGACCAACTGGGGCAACGGCGCCGGCAACCTCGACGGGCTCTGGCTCAGCCAGGGGACTGCGGTACAGGCATTGCCCGACGTTGAGATCGGTCCCGGCGAGCAGGCCGTGCTCGGGCTGGGAGCAGATCCACCGCTCGATCTCGCCGGCATGGCCGCAGTCGTGCACCTCGGTCCTTCGGTTGGCCAGATCGTCGCCTCCGGCGGAGAGCTCGCTCTGCACCGCAGCGGTGCGTTCGACGATCCTGACAGCCTCATCGACTACGTCGCCTGGGGTGACGGCCCACAACTCCGTCTCGAGCAAGCGACCGAGGCGGGATATGGGACGGAGCGAACGGTCGAGGTCATTGACCACTCCCCCTCGATCTCGACCGGCATCTACCCGGCGACGAGTCAGGGGACTGGGCATCTGATCTCGGTGGCTGAAATCGGCAGGCTTTAGGAGTTGTTATCACCGAGCCGACCCGCCCCTAACCAGCCGGCTGCGATTCTTCTCTTGCTACGCCACGCAGCAAAGCAACAGTTCGCAAGGGTGGACGCCCCTCATCTGCCCATCATTCTTGCGAAAGTGTGAAGGACCCGTCTCAGCCCGGCGGGTCCTTCGCCATTTCGGGAGCTCTCCGCGTTACGGGCCCGACGCCGGGAACGGTGTCATTCTCCGAGCCCGAAAACCACCTCGACCCGGGCGCCACCAAGAGCCGACGCACCGATCTCGAGGCCACCTCCGGTTCGTTGCGCTGCCTTCATGACGATATCGAGACCCAGCCCGGTCGAGCCTCCCCACTCTCACCACGCTCGAGCGCGCCATCGTGTTCGAATCCGGTGCCGCTGTCCTCGACGACGAGGACGACCTGGCTATCGCACGTTGTCCGGGCCGACGCCTCGATCCGGTAACCGACGCCCGGGCTTGTATGTGAGAAGACGTTCTCGAGCAGTGTGTCGATGAGAGCACCGAGATCCTGGGCGCTCATCGCCACCGGGAGCCTGCCCGCCGGAGGTGTGCACGTCAACAGGGCGATCCTGCTCATCGGCGAGCACTTTCCAGAACGTCGCCCGGTGCCTGACCACTGCCCCGAGATCAGACTGCTCCGGGCCCTCTTTCCTCTGCGGGCTCTGCGAGCCTGCTCGATCATCCGGTCGACGGCGCTCTCCAACCGATCGATGTCGTCGAGCAGCACGGCGGACGCCTCCCGGTCAGCGAGCGTCTCTGCCTGGAGCCGCAGCGCCGTCAATGGAGTCCTGAGCCGGTGCGACAGATCGGCAACCGACTCTCGCTCCTCGGCGAGAAGCAGGCGAAGCCGCTCGGCGAGGAAGTTGAAGGCGACACCGACGTCGGCGACCTCATCCGGTCCGGAGGGAGCTGACCCGGCGGTCCAGGTCACCGCCACCGAGAGCCAATGCCGCATCGGAGAGCTCGGAAATGGGGCGGACGATTGAACGCCCGAGGCGATCGGCGGTTACCACGGCCACCAGCACGAGAAACACACCCAACCCCGCCAGCATCCCCCAGGCGACCCACACTCCCTTGGTCAGCTCAGACTTCGGGCACGAAGGAACGGACCACCGCGTCGATCTCCTCGAATGGCACGTCCGCAGACAGCAGCGGGACCAGGACCTCGGCACCGCCATCGGTGAACGCGGTGAAGGCCTTTGCCTCCGAGAACGCCACGTCGATGTTGTCCGGTTGAGGACCAGGCGCCCCGACCTCCTGGCCATCGGGGAAGATGATGGTCACGGACTCGGCACTGGTGGCGAAGACATCGAGCACGAGGCTGGGCCGGCTCGCACCGTCACCGGCCCTCCCTCCTGTCGTGAGCTGTCGACGGCGAGGGCGGTCGCGATCGCCTGAGCCAGGGTCTCGGCACGCGACAAGGCCCGATTCTGTGCCTGATTGCGGAGCGTGAGCGCCAGCGGGATGACGAAGGCGATGACGACCAGGCTGCTGATCGCAAGTGACCAGATCGGCGAGCCGCTGTCTCATTCGGCCGGGTCTACCAGCTTCACCCCGACCCCGAACACCGTCTGCAGATAACGGCTTTCGGCAGCGGTCTCGCCGAGCTTCTTCCTGAGCCAGGAGATGTGCACATCAACGGTTTTCTCGCTCCCGCCATACGGCTGCCGCCATACCTCGGCGAGCAACTCCCGCTTCGAGACAACCTCTCCTCGACGCTCGGCGAGGAATCGCAGGACGTCGAATTCCTTGGGGCTCAGATCGATACGGACTCACCGGCCAGCCTGGCCTCTCTGGCGGCGACATCGATCGCCAGATCACCGACGACCAAGAGGCGCTTGTCTTCCCTCGACTGCCGGAGCGGCGCAGCACTGCACGGACTCTCGCCTCGAGCTGATCGACCGAGAACGGCTTGACCAGGTAGTCGTCGGCGCCGGCATCGAGGGTCCGGATCACGTCACGATCCTCGCTCCTGGCGGTGGCAACGATGATCGGGACGTCGCTCACCGCCCTGATCATCTTCAGTAGCTCGGCGCCATCGAGATCGGGAAGTCCCATGTCGAGGATGACGAGCTGTGGGGAGACTCGTACAACAGCCTGGAGTCCCTCCATGGCGGTGGCCGTAGATTCCACATCGTGGCCACGGTCCGCCAGGACTCGCGCCACCAGTTCGCGAATTCTCTGCTCGTCCTCGATGATCACGACGGAAGCCATTGTGGCCACTGTAGAACTCCTGAAAGAAATCTCAAGACCGCCTTAGCAATTCCTTAATCTATTCTTGGCAGGTACCAAAGGAGGAAAAATCCACAATGGGTTCAATGCGGCAGAGACTCCTTCTCGTCGCCGGATGGGCTGCAGCTGCCGTCGTGGCCAGTTTGGTCTCAACGGGCGCCGTAGCAGTGGCAGGCGGGCAGGTCACAGACCGGCCCCTCCGTCCCCTTTCGGCGTCGGAAGTCGCTGCCTTGACTGAGGAATGTGGGTCAACTGGACGGGCGCCTTGCCTCCGGCAGCTCGACAGCTCTACAGGCCTGCAGGGAACAGTCGATGCAGCGTCGCAATTGAACTCGAGCCCCGATGGCGACGAGGATGGAGTCTCCGCGACGACAACCACCACCGAGCCACCGTCCGAGGACGCGCTCGACCCGGGTGCCGATCTCGACGAGAGCTTGCTGCCTCCTGACGACAGGCCTTCCGAGGTGGCCACGCCGGGCCCTCGCGCTGAGGTCGTGGATCTGACCGGAGGTCGAATCAGCGTTTCCGGCGCCGACGGCAAGGTGCGGATCATCTGGCTGATCCCCAGGCACGGGTATGCACTGCTCCCCGCCGAATGGGATCAACGGGAGTCCGGGCGAGGTCACCATGGTGCTCTCCAACGGATCGCACCAATCGACCCTGGTCGCTTCCTGGGACCCCACGGATGGGCTCGTGATCGAAACCACCGAAGGCGGCGTCACCAGGACCGAGAGCTAGCTCAGGCAGCTCACAGCTCCCTCTCAGGCAAGGGCGACCAGCTCGAGCATCGAATCATCGAAGAAGTCGGCGTCGCCGTCCGGCATGAGGATCATCCGATCTGGCTGCAGCGCCTCGACGAAGTCGGTGTCGTGGCTCACCAGGATCAGCGTGCCCGTGTACTGGCGTAGCGCACCCGAGCAGAGCCTCCTTCGCCTGCGGATCGAGGTTGTTGGTCGGCTCGTCGAGCAGCAGATACGTTGTCGCCTTGCACCACGAGCTGCGCCAGGGCGAGCTTCGTCTTCTCGCCGCCCGACAGAGTCCCGGCATCCTGCTCCACCTTGTCGGCAAGCAGGAAGTGGCCGAGGATCGTGCGCAGCTCACGGTCGGGTATGGTCGACACCTGTCGCATGTGATCGAGCACGGTCAGCCCGGCGTGGATCTGCTCGTGCTCCTGGGCGTAGTAGCCGACCGTGGCGTTGTGACCGATCTCGACCTCGCCCATGTCGGGCGTCTCGACGCCGGCGAGCATCCGCAGCAAAGTCGTCTTGCCTGCACCGTTGAGACCCATGATGATCATGCGCTCCCCCCGATCGATATCGACATCGACATCGACGAACACCACATTGTGGTCGAAAGCCTTCGCCAGCCCGGTCGCCTTCAACGGGGTCCGCCCCGACGGTGCCGGCTGCGGGAAGCGGACGGCAACCTTCCGATCCTGAGCGCCAACCTCGACACGCTTGTCCTTTAGCTTCTCGACCCTCGTCTCCCAGGAGCGCGCTCGTTTCGCCATCTTCTCGGTGCGAGCCCTTGAAACGGCGGATGCCCTCTTCGAGGCTGGCGATCTGCTCGTCCTGGTGCTTGCGCTCACGCCGCCGCTGTTCCCTGCGCCGCTCCCGCTCCTCCATGTAGTAGCTGTAGTTGCCCCGATACGGCTCGAGCCTCCCCGCGTCGACCGCAAGCACCGATGTGATCGCCTCGTCGAGCAACGGCAGATCGTGGCTCACCACGAGCAGGCCCCCGGAATAGGACCCCAGGAAGTCCATCAGCCACGCCTTGGCATCGAGATCGAGGTGGTTGGTCGGCTCGTCGAGGATGAGCACGTCGGTCTCGGCGAACAGCACCCTGGCCAGCTCCACCCGCCGTCGCTGGCCACCGGACATGGTGACGACCTTCTGATAGAGATCGTCGCCCTTGATCCCGACCGAGGCGGCGAAGCGCTTGGCTTCTGCTATGGCCACGTAACCACCCCGGGCGGTGAACTCATCATCGAGCCTGCTGAAACGGGCAATCAGCCGGTCCCGCTCCTCACCGGCGGCTGGCCTCCATCTGCAGACGGACCTTTTCCATACGTCGCTCCAGGTTGCCGATGTCACGTGCCGTCAGAACTCGCTCGAGGGCATTGACCTCCTCATCGGCGAGCTCCTTCAGCGCAGCTTCCTGGGACAGGTAGCCGATGACCCCGCTGCGGCGGATCGTCCCTGCCAGCGGCTCGAGCTCCCCGGCGAGGGTGCGCAGCAGCGTGGTCTTGCCCGCGCCGTTCTTGCCGACCAGACCGATCTTGTCGCCGGGGTGCACCGAGAACGAGGCCTCCTCGATGAGCGGGCTTGCCCCGGCCTCGATGAAGAGGTCACGGGCGATGATCACGGCGCACCGAGCCTGGCGTTGGCGGAGCGGCGTAGGCGACGCAGGATGCTGAAGGTGGCCCTCAGCGAGTACACGGCACTCCGGCGGGAGATGGCGGCAGACGCCGGATTGAGCACGATATGCCGCATCCCTGCGTCGACATATGTCTCCAGCCGCTCCCGGACCTTGTCCGGAGTTCCCCACAGGACGTTCTCGGCAACGATATCGACGGGCACCTTCGCGAGTGCTTCCTCGATCCGCGCCGGCGGGATGCTCGGAAGGGATGAAATCGACCAAGCCCGCCGAAGTCGTCACCGAGCGGATGATCGACCCCGTTCTGGGACCACAGCGACGCAGGAGCAAGCAGCGTCAGGAATCGCATGAAGCGATCTCCCAGGTACTTGCGAGCCTCCCGCTCGGTACGTCCGACGACGAAGATCATCTGCGCTGCCGGAACGATGCGTCGCTTCCATCGCGGCCCGCTGTCTTTGGCCGCAGTGCGGATCCGCGCCAGCGACGCCGCGTACTTCTCAGGAGGCATCGGGAATGTCGGGTACCAACCGTCGCCGTATTTCCCGGTGAGACGGAGCATCCGCGGCCCGTGTGCCGCCACCCAGATCTGGGGTCGGCGCCCCGGTGCCGGTGCCAGATCCATGACGGCCTTCTCGAGCTCGTAGAACTCACCGGGGAAATCGAACGGTCCGGAGGCCTCGACACTGCGGCGGATGATCTGCAGCGCTTCCTCGAGTCTGGAGACGGGACGATCGAATTCGATCCCGTACGGCACCGTGTTCTCCCGCTCCCCGGCGCCGATACCGAGGATCGGTGGTTCCTTGGTGATGTGGGACCAGGTCATCGCGGCCTGGGCCAGCAGCACCGGATGACGGCGCAGCGCCTCGGTGACCCCGACTCCGATCTGCATGTGCCCGACCCGTGAGCCGAGGTGACCGATCAGCGCCTGGTAGTCGAAATAGGCGTGCGGTGTCCCTTCGGGCGAAGCCATCCAGGTGAAGTCCTTGTTCCACAGCTCCTGAGGGAACCAACCCTGGAAATGGTCGACCGTCCACACCGCATCGAATCTGGCGATACGGGCGGCACGCGTGGTCAGTTCGGTGCGGCGCAATGGGGGTTGGGTGCCGACTCCGATCCCGATGGAGACCTGGTCTGCAGTAATCACGGGCGCCAGGCTAGTGGCGTGGGGAACCTTGGCGAACCCTCGGCGGCTCACCCGGACGATCGAACCTGAGTCGCTCACAACAGCTCTAGCTAGATGTTGGACGGCACTGGCCGACAGGCCTCGGGGTCTCGGAGTACCCGAGAGCGTGCAACGTAGTCGGCGGCGCATGCGTCAACACGGCATAACCCAGGGGCAATCCACCGTACAACAGTGCGTTCTGCCCCGAGACTCCCTTGACACGGGCGGAAATGGCAACATTCCTCGATCGAAGGCTCGGATTCGCCCCAACGCCGGTTGACTACTTCGACGACGACGGCAGCGTCCACGAGAGCGCCTTGAATCGAGCGACAGCGGCGGGTGTGGTTCGCGGCTGCAACCCGCCGGAAAACGATCTCGACTACCCGGACCAGCCAGTCACGAAGGGTCAGATGGCGGCCATGCTGCATCGCGCCGCCGAGCTGACCTGATGCGACGTGCGATCCCCGGGGCGACCGGCGACGGCGCCCCGGGCCGATCCCGGGTAGGGTCACCCAGCTGCCGAAGTCCCTTTGCCCGCCGAGGCACTGAATCCGAAGCCCTTCTCCACTGCGCGGGCCATCCGGTCGACGGCGAGCGGGCGGGAGATGTAGAAACCCTGGACCAGGTGGCATCCGAACCCCCGAAACAGCTCCAGCTGTTCGCGCGTCTCAACACCTTCGGCGATCACATCGAGCCGTAGATCGGTGGCCAGCTTGACCATCGACTCGGAGACCGTTGCCGTGTCCGGATCGAGCACAGCGTCCCGCACGAACTCTCGATCGATCTTGATTGCGTCGATGGGAAAGCTCTTCAAATACGAAAGCGACGAGTACCCGGTGCCGAAATCGTCGATGGCGATGGATACCCCTAGCGCCCGTAGTCTCTCCAGAGTGCGCCGAGCCGTCTCTGTGTCCTCCACCAAGGTACGCTCGGTCAGTTCCAGCTTGAGCCACAAAGGATCGAGCCTGGTGCGCTGCAGCGTGCTCTCGACGACCTCGGCGAGGTTGCCTCGCTTCAGCTGCCGCGGAGACACGTTGATCGACACGGAGAAGGGCTCCAACCCCGAATCATGCCAGGCCTTGAGCTGCCGACACGCCTCGTTCATCGCCCAAAGACCAAGCGGGACGATCAGGTCGGTCTCCTCTGCCAACGAGACGAAGCGCTCCGTCGGCACCATGCCGAGCTCCTCATGCTCCCATCGGAGCAGTGCCTCGACACCATCCACTTTGCCGGTGCCGATGTCGATCCAGGGCTGGTAAACGAGCCGCAGCCCCTCCCCCGTAGCCACGGCGCGGCGTAATCCGTCGATGAGGCCGAGCCGCTCGGACGCACTCTGCCGGAGTTTCGGGGTGAAGTACTGATACGTATTGGCACCGGCGGCTTTGGCTGAGTACATGGCGATGTCGGCGTCACGTAGCAGCGCCTGCGAGTCGGCTCCGTCGAGCGGGTACATCGAGATACCGATCGATGCAGTCACCCGAAGCTCACGATTGCCGATCAGATACGGCTCCGAGACCGAGTCGAGGATCTTGGTTGCCACCTGGCCGGCGTCCTCCAGTCGGACGGCGCTCTCCAGGATCACAGTGAACTCGTCACCGCCGATGCGACCGACGCTGTCGGTCTCTCTGACGGCGCCGACTATCCGCTTCGCCACCTGTTTGAGCAACGCATCCCCGGTAGCGTGGCCATAGTGGTCGTTGACCGCCTTGAAGTCGTCCAGATCGAGGAACATCAAGGCGACCAGCGTCTCGTCACGTCGTGCCCTTGCGATGGCGTTCTCCAAGCGATCGCCGAACAAGAATCGGTTGATCAACCCCGTCAGTGGGTCATAACTGGCGAGGTAGCTCAATTTCTGCTGATCCTGGGCCCGCTCGGACTCGTGCTCGGCGGCTCGCTGCTCCCATTCCTTGCGCACATCCCGAACGGCCGGACGGAACAGGAAAAGGCCCTCGAGGATCAGAAGAAGCATCATCACCGATAGCAGTACCAGTTGGGTGATCCTGAGACTGGCGACACGCTCCTGAGACTCCTCCTTGATGAGGGTGGCCAATCCCTTCATCCCCTCACGAAACTCTTCGGAGGCCCTGGCGAGATCAGCGGCGGCGCCGACCCGCAGCGCCGCACCCGACGACGCGTTGGCAATCAGCTCGTCGGCGAGGCGTGACATCGTGTTGAAGTGAGGGTCGATCTCCGCATCGAACTGATCATTGAAGGTCTGGCTGTGATCACTGGGCAGATCGAGAGTCTCCGACCCGAAGCGGAGCCCGATGTGATTCAACCGCAACGTCTCGAGATTGTTCCTCAGCCGGTTGACTGCCTTGGCTCTCTCCACCGGGTCGTCGGTGACCTCGACGTCGACCGCGGCATTCTCGATGGACTCGCTCAGCGAGATCTGCTGGGTGCCCACCTCGAGCAGGATGGCATCCTGGCCCTGGCGGCCGAGAGCCGTCGAGGTGAGGATTGTGGAGACGACCGCGGCAACGGCGATCACCGCCAACCCGACGATGTAGCGGCCTACCGGTCTCTTCGGCAACTCGTCGGGCGCAAGCCGATCGGCCGCATGCCTGCCGGCATCTGGGGCGTCGTCATCATTGCGTTCTCGAGATCGTGGACTGGCGATTTGGTCACTCCAACCGTGGCTCTACCTGGTATCGGCTTGGTCCCGGCCCGCATTGAGAATTACAGGTATCAGCGAAGCCGATGCGAGCCTATCACCGGGAAGTCCCTACCCCCTGGCCTTCCAGTAGCCGCGGACCGCTGCCCGGGATCTGGGTATCCCCATCTCCTTGAACAAGTAGCTGCGGACACGGTGCATCACTGCGGCTTCCCCCGCACACCAGACGCGGGTGGTCTCATCGATTGGCCCGTCACGTAGCGAGGCCAGCATGGCTTCTCCCATATCGCCCGGACTCCGTACGTCGTGCCAGGCGACGGTCGCTCCCGCATGGTCGGGCACATCCACTCTCCCGAAGTCGTCACGTACCTCGATGGTGACGTGTACGGAAACCGATTCTGGAATGCTCTCGAGCAGCTGGCTGATCGCGGGAATGGCGGTCTCATCGCCGAGAAGGATGAGCCTCGTGGCCGACCTGTCTATCTGGTAGCCGCGACCGGGACCGCTGATGGCTGCCGGAGCAGCGGGTCCGGCGTTTGTGGCCCACTGTGATGCGGTGCCTTCCTCGTGGATCACCATGTCGAGTATGAGCCCCTCGGCGCTCATGGCCCGAGGCGTGAAAGTTCTGATGACCGGTCTGCTCCCATCGGGAAGCAGGAACTCGTTGCCGTTCCACTCCGGCATCACCAGCTTGCTCGACTCGGGTGAGGGGACGAGCAACCGCACACTTGCTCCCGGCTGCTCGATCTCGAAGCCCGCGAGCTCGGCTCCCGCAAGAGTCAATCGCATCATGCGGGGTCCTAGATATTCCTTGCGTTCGAGTTCCAGCACCCGAAATCGGGGTGGCTCTCTGCGTCCTGTGATGGAGCTATCGGCCATGGCGCCACTGTACCGGGCGCACGATGATCGTCACCCGAGCGTGGCAACAAACTCGAGTCCACGTTCCACCCACCCGGCTAGAGCGCGGTCGTCACGATATCCGTCCGGCTCAACGACCACGAACGCCTTGGTCTCTCCAGCCCCTACTCGGTGCGGCACGACATGTGGCTCCTCGAGCGCGGCCAGCTTGCCTTCGGCACCGAGGCGCACGGTGAGACCTCGTGACGTCACTGCACAGCACAGGTTGCCGCCAACCATGAATCCGAGCCCTCCTCCGACAATGCTCTGCTCGATCACGTCGGACCGCGCCGAAAGCAACGCTCGCACTCGCTCAACTGTCTCCATGTCGTATGCCACACCCCCATGCTGGCACGATTGGCCGCCCGGCCCTGGCACCTTCGCCGTCTCCACTCCACCGGCTCGATACAATGAAAGTGCAGTGAACTGCGAAAGGAGCGCACCCATGGGGTACGTGATCGCCGCCCTGTTCATCGGTGGCATGGTGCTGCTCGGCCGATTCCTCCGCCGCCGCGAACGTGAAGGAGACTGGGACAAGGAGGGCTTCGGGACACCGGAGCACCCCGAGCCGGGGGTCCACTATCGCCCCCTGGAGGTTCCGCCCAAGGACCCCTTCGACTGATCGGCTCTCTCAAACTGACCTGCAGGGCACGGCATGCGTCTGGCTCGCACTGATGGTTCTGCGGGAGGTAGATGATCCCGGGTGGTGCGACTCGCCAAGTCCGGCAGTATCGACGGTTTCCGGTGAGATCTCTCGGGTATTGCCCTTTGAGGACAATCGACGGCACGGCCTTGGACCTTCGGCCCTAGCCACCGATTGCCGCAAACCAGACAGTGGAGTGCGGATGTGGCCTCTTGAGCCAGAGCAACGGTTCGAGGCTGGGTTGACAGTGACGATAGAGAAACGGAGCGGCTATGACGAAGAAGAACCTCGGGATCCTCGTGGCAATTGGAGCCGTTGTCGGCCTCATTGTCGCCTTGGTCTTCGTCGGCGTCCTGGCGCTACTCGACGTCGAAGTCAACTCTGGGGTGATCGGCGCCGTTGCCGGTACTGTCGCAGGTGCGGTCAGCGTCGCTATCACCAGTCGAGCGGGTGCGGAGTGAAAGCCGCGAGCCGGACATCCTGGCTGGGCATGTGGGATGGGCTCTGCCGAAACAGCTAGGAAACCCAACTGGTCACGGTGATTCCGGTGTCCTCACTAGTGGCGGGCTCCCAGGCACCGCCGACCCAACGAAACTGGATCACCTGGCCGTACCCTCCATCGAGTGCCGTTTGTACGGCCACCTCGATGCCGACGACGTCGGCCGCAAGTCTCTCGATCGGTCCGACCGAGATCAGCACTCCCTCGCCTCCGTTGACGAGGCCATCGTCGCCGAACAACGCCTCGGCGCTCTCGAGGTCGACAAACTCGACACCGCCGAGCGCATCATCGATCGCCGCCATCGCCGACGCAGGCATTCCCACTTCGCTCCCGAGCCTCGTGGTCGCGGTGAACAGCTGATCGCGCACGAATATCGCCGAGCTGCACTCCTGCATACAGGCAATCTCAACGGCTTCAGCGGTGATTGCTGCCTCCTTATCGCCGGTCAATGCGACGGGCTCACCGCTTGAGCATCCAGCCAACGACACCACCATCGTGAGTATCGCCACGCACACCTTTGCAGCCATCATCGCTCTCCCGCGCCACTCGCTACCCATTATGACGGTGCCACCGCGACAGGAGGTTCCCTGCTATCCGGGGTGACTGCCGAGGCTGACCACGATGGTCTTGCCAACTCCCCTCGGCACATTTTTGAGGCCGATCACTGGATCCCGGCCGCTCAGATTTGCAGGGGTCTGATACCCGCGTCCAGGGTCGTGTCGTCTCCGGAGTCCTCCAGATTGGCGAAGAGAATGAGTTGGTGGTCGGCGATGACCGCGGCGCCGCTGATGTACCCGGAGGTTCCGGCGCGATCGACAATCAGCGCCCGGCAGAGCCGATCACGTCAGTGGCCGCCCATATGACGCAGTTCGCAAAGCGAACTGCAGACGGACCCGCAACCTCCGTAGAGTTTGCGAAGCAAACTCCAACGTGATCGGCTCCACATATTTCTCCCCTGCCGCAGTTCGCAGAGCGAACTGCAGACGGACCCGCCCGTAGGCGGGTCCGCGTGCCCGGAGCAGGACTCGAACCCTCGCCCCACCGCGACACAACTCCGGCAAATCGGCCACCAGCGGCGATCCAGCGACACCCCGGGGGTATCAAACCAACCTGCCGGCAGTCATGGACAGCGCAGTTCGCAGAGCGAACTGCAGACGGACCCGCCCGCAACCCCCGTGGAGTTTGCAAAGCAAACTCCAACGGCTTCACATATCTCTCCCCTGCCGCAGTTCGCAGAGCGAACTGCAGACGGACCCGCCCGTAGGCGGGTCCGCGTGCCCGGAGCAGGACTCGAACCTGCACGCCCATGGGGCAGCGGATTTTAAGTCCACCGCGTCTACCGATTTCGCCATCCGGGCCAGCGGGAAAAGAGTAGTAGCCCCGCTCCCCCGGGCTGGCTCTAGGCCACCCGCTTCGAGTATCCTCGTTGCCCACGTCTCTTGCCTATTTCCGAGGAGAAACCGTGAAGGTCTACCCATCTGAGAAGATCCGCAACGTCGCTCTAGTTGGCCACAGCGGAGCAGGGAAGACCACACTCGCCGAGGCCCTTCTCTTCCGCGCCGGCACGGTCACCCGGCTCGGCAAGGTAGAGGACGGCAACACAGTCACGGACTTCGATCCGGAAGAACATGAGCGAGGCCACTCGGTGAGCCTCGCTCTCGCCCCGATCGAGTGGAACGGCTACAAGGTCAACATCATCGACACACCGGGCTACGCGGACTTCGTTGCAGACGTCTACGCCGGCCTTCACGTTGCCGACCTGGCGGTGTTCGTCGTCTCGGCCGTCGATGGCGTAGAGGTTGGCACTGAACGAGCGTGGCGGATTGCCGAGGAGATCGGTGTCCCGCGCATGGTGTTCATCAACAAACTCGACAAGGACGAGGCTTCGTTCGATCGCACGCTCGCCTCGCTACGCGACGTGTTCGGGGCCGGGATCGCCCCGATCGAGCTGCCGATCGGTGAGAAGAGCGCCTTTCACGGTATCGCCGATCTATTCACCGACAAGGCGTATATCTACGACAGCGGCTCGGCCAAAGAAGCCGAGATTCCCAGCGAGCTCGAGGCGAGAGAGCACGAGGTTCATGACAACCTCATCGAGGGAATCGTCGTTGCGGACGATGAGATGCTGGAGCGATACCTCGAGGGCGATATCCCTGCCGCTGCCGAGCTGGAGAAGACCATGGCAAAGGGCGTCGCCGAGGCAACGGTCTTTCCTGTGGTTTGCGGTTCGGCCACCGGTCCGATTGCCGTGGACCGTCTCGCCAATTTCATTTGCGAGATCGGCCCCTCCCCGCTGCGCCGTGACAAGCTGACCGTCAAGGCGGGCGGTTCTGAGGTCGACATCGACGTGAAGAAGGATGGCGACCCGCTGGTCCAGGTATTCAAGACCATCGCCGACCCCTATGTCGGCCAGATCTCGATATTCCGGGTGCTGTCGGGCGCAGTCAAGAGCGACCAGATGCTGCACAATCAGCGCTCCGGCGAGGACGAGAAATTCAGCCAAGATCGCCGTGATGATCGGCAAGGAGTCCGAGCTGGTCGATTCGCTGCCCATGGGTGACATCGGTGCGGTCGCCAAGCTCGACGACACCGATACGGGAGATACGCTGTCTGTGAAGAGCCAGCCCGTCTCGGCGCCACCCATCTTCCGGCCGACGCCGGTGCTGGCAACCGCCATCACACGCCAGGACCCAGGCGGACACCGACAAGCTGGCGAACGCACTACGCCGAATCCAGCAGGAGGACCCGGTGCTCGTGGTGGAACGCAACGCCGAGACCAAGCAGACGCTGCTGCGGGGGATGGGCGAGACGCACCTCACCATCACGCTGCAACGGCTCAGCCCGCAAGTTCGGCGTCGAGGTCGACACCGAGCCGGTGCGGGTGCCCTACCGGGAGACGATCAGCCGCAAGGCCGAGGCCGAGGGCAAGTACAAGAAGCAGAGCGGTGGCCACGGCCAGTTCGGGGTCGCCATGCTCAAGCTCGAGCCGACCGCACGTGGCGAGGGTTTCGAGTTCGTCGACGAGATCAAGGGCGGCTCGATCCCCCGCCAGTTCATCCCGGCGGTGGAAGCCGGCATCGTGGAGACGATGGAAGACGGCGGTGTGCTCGGATTCCCGGTCGTCGATGTTCGGGTGCGCTGCTACGACGGCAAGTACCACTCAGTCGACTCGTCTGAGATGAGCTTCAAGATGGCAGGGCGGCTCGGTTTCAAGGCTGCGATGGAAAGCGCCGGGCCGATCGTGCTCGAGCCGGTCTCCAAGATCAGGGTCACCGTGCCGTCCGGCTACCAGGGTGACGTGATGGGTGATCTCTCCTCGCGGCGCGGCCAGGTGCAGGGGACCGAGGCCGCCCCGGGCGGACGCCAGATCATCACAGCACTGGTGCCGACGTCTGAGATCGTCACCTACGCGATGGATCTCCGGTCGCTCACCCAGGGTTGGGGAACCTTCACCGCCGAGCACGACCACTACCAGGAGCTGCCCTGCGCATCTCGTCGACAAGGTGGTTGCCGAGGCCAAGGCCGACGACTAGCCGGGTAAGGCTCTGAGGAGGGTCGGGACCGGAGGGTCCCGGCCCTCGTTTCATCTCCATGACCGGTTTGGGACTTCCGACCCTGGCCGCTGTCGTCACCAGCTCATACGCTCACGACGGGTCCATTCGTGAGAGGGGTTCCGTTGCGTGCCTTGGGGTGGGTGGTTACGGGGGGTTCGCTTCTACTCGTTATCCGGATGCTGCAACCACCATGGCGATCCCCTGTCGCCGATCTGCGGCGGTCCACGATTCGGTTGGTGACCCAGCTGGCCGTGCCCTTATTGGTCGGTTGGATCGTCGGGAGCTTCGGTGGCCTGGTTACGGTGGCCGCGGTAGCCATCGGGCTCGTCGTCGGCGTTTTCGTTGGGTCGAGCAGCCGCATCGCGCCGCTTGTATTCATTGCGGCGGTTCTGATCACCCAGGTCGGAGCACTGCTCAACCGATTCTCGGTGCTAGAGCTCGGACTTGCAGTCTGCTGGTTTTCCGCAGCGTTGACGGCAGGGAAGATCATCACGGCTCGACGCCCAATGGCCGCCACTGCCGCCCTCATCGCCCTCATCGCCGTCGTGCTCGCCTTCGGATCGGCGCCCGCGAGTAGTGCGCAGCAGAGCGATGCCGGAATAGCCTGCCCGGCTGCCGTCGGCGAGACCACGCCAATCCTCGACCTCGACGACAAGCCGCAATTCTCCCTGAGCGAGTACCAATCGTCCTCGATCCTCAGTTGCCCTTACGCAGTCAACTGGGACGGTCAGGTGGTCGATCCCGACGTCGCCATGAGCGCTGGAACGATACGTCTCGCCGTCGAATGGTTCTGGGACGGGGAGCGTCATATCTGCGCATCGGAGACCGAAACAGTCGTCGTTGACGTTGACGACGGGGAGTACCTCGAGTACGTCACTCTCAGCCCGACTCACCAGACAAAGGTGTATATCGACGCCAAACTCGGGTGGGCCGTCTCTCGCGAGGCGGCGACGGCCGCGGCGGATGCGCTGCTGGCGCAAGCGGAAGCGATCGCAAACCCGTGTGTGATACCTGGTGAGCCTCCGGTGTCGCCGATCCCGCTGCCCGGCCTCATCGACGAGTACTACCTGGCAGGTGGGTTCTTCAACGAAACGCCCAACGGTGGTAGCAACAATGTGAACGCCGCCTACTTCTCGTCATACGCAGACAACCCGATCATCTACCGGTTCTCGGCCGATTGGTGGGTGTCGGATGGCAATCGCACTCCTCCGCTGACACTCGGCTGTGGAGCCGAGAGCACTGAGGGAATGAACGGCGACATGTATGTCGTCGAGTGGCATTCCCAAAACAGCTACGCATCGGTTCGACTGCAGGTCGAGGAACTCGACTATGCACCAGATGAGGCGGTCGATGTGCTGGGCTCTGTGGCTGAAGCTGCCTTCGCGGCGGCGTCCCCTTGTGTCGTCGAAGAGGTTGTCGCCCCGGCCACGACGACAACCACACAGCCACCGTCGTCTTCGACCAGCGGCGCCCCCGGGCAGGACACCACAACCACCTCGATCGTTGCGGACGACAGCGACACCGGAGCAGCAACAGGCGACGAGGCCGGTGCCGACCAAGACATCGACGACACCGAGGCGGCGTTGGCGGTTCTGGTTGGTTTCATGGGATTGATGGTCATGGCCGGTGAAGCTGCAGGCGCCGGTGACCTGGGGATGGACGGCCCCGGCGCCGAGCAGGCCGAGAGCGACGACGCCACCGATGACCAGTCCGGGGACGGATCGAACGCCGACGGCAGCGACTTCATGTACACCGATACCGCAGAGGAGGTGTCGGGCGGGCTCCAGTCCGGTCTCGATCGCATCGACTCATTGAACAGCGCGCTGGATCAGCTCGGCGTCGACGGCGAGGACCGAGAGGGCATCGACGGCTATGTGAACCCGATCAAGGAAAACCTCGGCACGGTGAGGGACAACGTCGATCTCTACCAGGAAGCCGTCGAGGGTGCCGCTGAGATCGTCGACGACACCGAGCGTGAGCTCGAGGACTACGACATACCCCGACAAGTGCAGGACGGCATCATCTTCATCCGCTGGATGGTCGAAGCAGGAGGCGAGTACCTCCAGGATGCCGTCGACACCTACATGACCCCGCTCACCAGCCGACTTGCGGATTGGTTCGGTGGAGAAGCCTCGGACTACTCGCGCCAGGCAGTCCCCGTCGATGAGACGAGTGACGAGCTCAGCGACTTCGTTGTCAATGCGTCACAACTGGTGAAGGGCGGCAAGAACTACTACGGGCAGGAGGACGGTGGGGAGGGCATCGGCCCCAGCGTGAAGGACGATCTGAAATGGGAGTTCAACGAATGATCAGCTGGATCGCCTCCGACAGAGCACTTCTCGATCGGCTCGCGGCCACCGAGACCGCTACGGACCGCATCGCGCTGCTCACCGAGAACGTGAACTCGGGGGAAGCTCTTCTCGCCGGAGAGTTCGATACACGGCTGGCGTGTGATGTCATGTTGCGGCTTGCCGTTTCCCATCTGATGCTCGCCGGAGAACGCGACGACGCGACAGATGCGCGGTCGGCGGCGACTTGGGCAATCCGATCGGGAAGACGAGCGCTCCACAACGACTTCGACACGGTCCACATCGTCCCCAGGGCTCTGGCCATCGTTGCCGCAGTGCTCCGGCTGCTGGATGAGCCGCTGCGGAACCAGGCGGTCGCCCAGGTCGAAGCGCTCCTCGCTGGCTATACGGAAGCGGTAAGACATCTGCACGAGGCGCACCGCGGGAGCTAGCAGGCCGAACGCCTAGACGGCGGACACCGTGGCGGTTGCGACAAATTCCTTTTCGACTGCAATGGCGGCATCCGTCCCAACCACCTCGAACCTACCGGCTCGGGTGAGCTGCTCGGCCGAGTTACCCACGAATACTTCGATCGTCCCAGGCTCGACCACGTACTGCATCGACCGGTCGTAGAAGCCCAGTTGATTGACGGGCAGCTCGAACTCGACCAGACGGCTCTCCCCGGCGGGGATCGGGATCCGGGCGAAGCCCTTCAGCTCCAGCACCGGTCTGGTGATGCTGGCCTCGGGATCTCGTATGTAGAGCTGGAGCACCTCGTCGCCGGCGAATGGACCGGTGTTGGTGATGCGTGCCGAGACCGCCACGACCTCGCCAACACCGGCTGCCTCCCTATCGATCGCGACGGCATCTACCGAGAACGACGTGTACGACAGGCCGTGCCCAAACGGGTACATCGGTTTGGCCGCCATCTCGACATAGTCGGTACGCCAGTGTGATCGGCCCCCGGAGACTTTGTGGGCGTAGAAGACTGGTAGCTGACCGACACCTCGCGGGAACGACAATGGCAATTTGCCCCCGGGATTGAACGCGCCGGTGAGCACATCGGCAATCGCATGGCCACCCTCCTGACCGGGCAGCCAGGCAAGTAGCACGGCAGCCGACTTCTCGTGCAGGTACATGCTGCCACCCGGACGACCGACCACCAGAACGGTCACCACCGGTGTTCCCGTCTCGATGACGGCGCGCGCCAGCTGTTCCTGCACACCGGGCAGATCCAACGAGGCCCGGTCCCGAGTTTCGCCGCTGGTGCATTCCGGAGTCAGACCAGCCTTGTCGCCGACGACGAGGATCACGACATCGGAATCGGCTGCGAGCTCGACCGCGGCGGCAATCCCGCTGGTGTCATCGTCGTTGATGCCGCAGCCTGCGGCGTAGCGGACCGCATCGCCGTAGACGGATTGCAGGGCGTCCAGAATCGTCGGGTCGTCACACACCACCTCGTCGAGCTCGTTGCCTTCCGGTACCGGCATCTCGAAGACGTTCTCATGGTCACGGGTCTCGATCAACGATTCGATGTGGGCCGGATACGCATAGTCCCCGTACAGGTTTCGTGCCGAGTCGGCGTTGGGGCCGATCACGGCGATCTTGCCCGGTTTCTCTCCCAACGGCAGCGCACCATGGTTGGCGAGTAGGACCATGCTCTTGCGGGCGATATCGGCAGCGAGGGCGCGTTGTGTCGCCGAGTTCACCTCCGCTGCCGCCAGTTCCTCTTCCACATACGGGTTCTCGAAGAGACCGAGTTCGAACTTCAGGCGGAGTGCCCGGCGTACGGCCCGATCGACTGCGCTCATCGCCACCGTGCCCTCCTCGATCGCCGCAAGCAAAGGCCGGGCATAACAGTTGGTGAAGGGCAGCTCGACATCGACTCCGGCCCGCATCGCGATGACGGCGGCCTCGCGGTCGGTAGCGGCCATGCGGTGATACGTCCCGACTTGCTCGATCGAGAAGTAGTCGGAGACGACGATACCGTCGAATCCCCACTCTCGTCGCAGAATCTGGTCGAGCAATTCCTCGTTCGCCCCACAGGGCACACCGTCGAGCTCGTGATACCCGTTCATGACCGATCGCAGCCCGCTCTCGACCGCTGCCTCGAACGGATGGAGATAGACCTCACGCAGCTCGCGGGCGGGTATATGAGCGGGTGCCCAGTTCAGACCACCTTCCGACACTCCGTAGCCGACGAAGTGCTTTGCCGTCGCAACTACGCCGTCGCTGAGATCATCACCCTGGAGACCGTCGACGAACGCCACACCCATCATGGCCGCAAGATGCGGATCTTCTCCGAATGTCTCTTCGGTGCGTCCCCACCGTGGGTCTCTCGCAATGTCCAGGACCGGAGAGAGACCCTGATGCGCCCCTGCTCTTCTCATTTGCTGTCGAACCGCATCGGCCAGTTGCCGATTGAGCTCCGGATCGAAGGTGCTGGCAACCCCGATCGCCTGTGGATAGACGGTCGAGCCTCGTGCCATCACACCGGAGCAGATCTCCTCGTGGATGATCGCCGGTATGCCGAGGCGAGTCTTGGTCAATAGGTGATGTTGGATCTGATTGGCGATCCTGGCTGCCGCAGCGGCGCTCAGGCTGCTTGCTCCCGAAACCCGTGATACCTGACCAAGGCCGTGCTCGCAGACGAGGTCGGCCTTCTCCGGCGAGAACTCTCTGTCGGTGGTCAGCTGATATACCCACGCCGACCCGAGCTGGGCAACCTTCTCGTCGGGCGTCATTCGAGCCAGTAAGTCTTCCACCCGATCGGCAACCGGCAAATCGGGATCTGTGTAAGCGGTGGTTTGCCCCGGGGGCACTGGTGTTGTGGTCATCCTTTGATAGCTCCTGCAGAGAGGCCGCGGACGAGTTGGCGTTCGGCAACCAGGTAGAAAGCAAGGGCGGGAATCATCGATAACGTCGTGAAGGCAAGCACCCTGGCCGTATCCGTCGTGTACTGGGTCGAGAAGTTGGTCACCCCGATCGGGAGGGTCCAACCCCCTGAGTCGGTGAGAACGATCAACGGAAGTAGAAACGCATTCCAGCTGGTGACCACGGTCAAGACGGCGATCGTACTCATCACCGGTCGCGACAGCGGCAGCAGCACCGACCAGTAGAAACGCAGTGGCCCCGCCCCGTCGAGAATGGCCGCCTCCTCGAGATCACCCGGGATGGTTGAGAAGAAGGGACGCAGGATGACTATCGACAGAGGTAGCTGGAAGGCTGCCTGCGGAAGTGCGACTCCGATCGCCGAGTTGAGTAGCCCGAACTGCCGGATGACGATGAACAGCGGCAGGATCGCAACAGCTACCGGGAACAACAGACCGAGGGTGAACAGCGTGTAAACGCCTTCACGACCCCTGAACGAGAACCGTGAGATGACAAATGCTGCGAGAGAAGCGGTCGGCAGCACCAGCAGCATCGTGAGCAACGCGATCAAGGTGCTGTTCCAAACTTGATGCCAGAACGATCCCGTGGTGAGCACATCCGCATAATTGGTGAAGATCCAGGGATTAGGCAGCGCTACCGGATCTCCCGCAAGCTGAGCTGAGTCCCGGAATCCTCCGAGCGCGGCGTAGAGAACCGGGATGATGATCACCCCGAGCACGGCAAAGGCAACCATGTACAGCAGCCCACGGGCCAATGCGGACTGGGCGCGCAGCCTGCGCCCTGGATCGTGGATGCGCTCCGACGTCGATTGCTGCAACGCCATGGTCAGGTCCTCCCCATCGCGGTCAGCGCACCTTCGATGTCGCGGCGCAATACCCATCGCTGGTAGGCGAGCGCCACGAGCAGCGAGAGGAAGAAGACGATGACCGACACCGCGCTTGCGTAGCCGAACTGGTTACGTCGGAACGCCCAGTCGATCATGTACGTGGCCATCGTGTTGGAAGCGTTGACCGGACCTCCCCCGGTCATCACCCAGACCAGGTCGAATTGCTGTAGTGAGCCGATCATCGCCAAGAAAACCGACACCCGCACGGTTGGACCGAGCAGCGGCACTGTGATGTATCGGAAGGTCTGCCACCAGGAGGCGCCGTCGATGGCGGCTGCCTCCTCCAGCTCGTCTGGGATGTGCTGCAGACCGGCGAGCATCAGGATCATGTGGAAACCAAAGAACTTCCACGACAGTACGAAGAACACCGTGTAGAGCACGATCTTCGGGTCGGCCAGCCAGAGGACGTTAGCCGAGCCGGTCACCGCTGAGATGCCGGTGTCGAGGACGCCTCCCGGTCTCAAGATCTGACGCCAGACTATGGCGGTGACTACCTCACTGAGGATGTATGGAGCGAAGAACATCATCCTCATGAAGGCGCGGCCTCTGAGGTTCTGATCCAGCAGCACGGCGAGGAACATCGCAAACGGGAGCTGCAACAGGAGGGTGAGGACCAGAATGATCAGATTGTGCTTGAGCGCCCCGGTGAACGAAGGATCGGCGAAGGCGTCTCGGAAGTTGTCGAAGCCGAGGAACTGGGTCAGCGGTTCCAACCCGTTCCAGTCGAACACGCTGTACCTCATCCCCTGTGCGATGGGGTAGATCACGAAAAGCAGGTACAGAAAGAGGGCAGGCGACAAGAACGCAAGGACGATGGGCCACTTTCGCTTCCTGGCGCGGCGGGTTCCCAGTGACTCCGCACGAGTCGTCACCATCGGTTCGCACTCATCTTTCTTCTCGGCAAAGGGGGGAGGGTAGGCCGGCCGGAGGGGCGCCGGCCTACCCTCTGCCTAGCTGCGGTAGGAGCAGCTGTTAGCAGCGGGTGGGGCGCTGGGGTCAACGCCCCACCCGTATCAGGGGACTTGTGCTGTCCTGCTACCAGGCCGCGTTCACGGCATCGACGACGTCCTGTGGCGTGCCGGTCCCTGCGAACAAAGTCTGGATCACGTCGTTGACGGCAGCACCAACCTCAGGCGGATAAGCCTGATCGAGGTACAGCTGGACGTACGGGGCCTTGCTACGACCGGCGATGACCATAGCGAGGTTGGGATCCGTGATCGCTTCCTCGGAGCCGATGGTCACCGGCAGACGCGATCCCGTAGCCGCCAACCTCTTGGCGACATCGAGGCTGGTCAGGTAGCCGAGGAAGTCAACGGCCTCAGGCGGAGCGTCGCGGCCGACCGCGTAGCCGTTGCCGCCACCGAACGCATCGTTGGGATCACCCGCGCCGCCTTCGACACCTGGGAAGGCAAACCAGCCGAGCTCACCAGTAGCGGCTAGGTCGGGCCCGTTTGCACTCTGTGTGCCCGGCGCCCAGTGCCCCATGAGGTGCATTGCTGCCTGGCCGTTTGCGATGACCGCTGCCTGGCCGTCAGGCCCGTCCCATGGCGCTGCCAGGAAGCCGGGCTGGAACGGATCCATCGCGATCAGCTCTTCGAGCTTCTGACCGGCTTCGAGGAACGCCGGGTCGTTGAAGTTGTGATCAACAGCCGCCTGCTGCATGACATCGGCGCCACCCATGCGCAAGGCCAGATAGGCATACCAGAACATCGCGGGCCACTTGTCGCCTGCGCCGAGGGCGATCGGGGTGATCCCGGCGTCCTCCAGCTTCTGCACGTCATCAAGCAGCTCGCTCCACGTCGTCGGTGGTGCGTCGATCCCGGCCTGGGTGAACAATGTCTTGTTGTACCAGAAGCCGACAATGCCGAGGTCCCACGGGACCCCATAAAGCTTGCCGTCGATCTCCATCATCGAGAGCGAACCGGGCTCGAGCTGGTCGATCCACGGTGCTGCGAGATCCCCGATGTCCTTGACGAGCCCGGCATCGACCTGCTCGCGGAGACCGCCGCCGCCCCAAGACTGGAAGATGTCAGGGACGTCTCCTGCCTGCATGTTTGTCTGCAGGGCCGCCTTGAAGGCCTCGTTCTCCTGGACGGTGATATTGATGGTCACATTGGGATGTGCCGCCATGTACTCATCGGCGACGTCCTGCCACAGGCTCAGCCCTGGGTCATTGTTCTCGATGTGCCACCACTCAATGGTCACCGGTTCCATTGCCGCTGCCGTTGTAGTCGTCTCAGCCGCAGTAGTCTCGGTGGTGCCGGAAGTGGTTGCGGGGGCTTCTGATGTGGTCGTCGTCGTTGTATCAGATGCCGCATCGGAGTCCCCGTTACCACATCCCGCTGCGATCATTGCGAAGACCGCAAGCAGAATGAGTAGCTTCCCGAATCTTGTGTTCACATTCTCTCCTTCCGGGTCCTTTCGACCCCACTCATCGTGCCAGTTGAAAACGTTTTCAATCTCTGCCGCTCATTTCTGTGCTCTCCTCCTTGGCCATGCTTTGCTCTGATCAGCCGATGGCCCGGCATGACTGCCGGACGATCAGTTCCGTCGGTAGCGTGAGATGGATTGGTTCCGCGTGAGGTTGGTCGATCAGGTCGATCAGCAGGCGAACGGCTTCGTAACCCATGCCTTGGATCGATTGATCAACTGTGGTCAAAGGTGGATCGGTCATTGCCGACTCCGGGATGTTGTCGAACCCGACCACAGAGAGGTCTCCTGGTACGTCGAGACCAAGCCGCCGGGCCACCTGCATCACCTGAATCGCCGACAGGTCGTTGGCAGCAAAGATCGCGCTGGGTCGATCATCTCTCTGCAGCAGCTCACGAGCAGGATCCTCGGCCGACTCAGCCGTGTACTCGCCGACACGAACCAGGTCGGACTCGAAAGCAATACCGGCATTCTCGAGCGCCTTGCGATACCCGTGCTCACGCTGGCGGGCCGACTCGAGATCCGGGCGGCCGGCCAGAAAGCCGATGCGGCGATGTCCCAGGCCGAGCAGGTACTCGGTTGCCAGCGACGCGCCCTCGAGGTTCTGCGAGTCGATGGTTGGCAGGGTGGAAGCCCCGGTATGCGGGTCGACGGCCACGACAGGCACGTCACTCGAAACCTCGACCACCCGAGGGGTGACGAGAATCGTTCCGTCGGTGAGGGTGCCGTTGAGCCGGGACAGATAGCGGCGCTCCCAGCCACCCTGGTCCTCATGATGACCAACACCCGAGTAGACAATGAGCTCGTACCCGCTGTGTCGCAGCGCCCTGCTCGCCCCTTTGAGGAGCTCAGCACTGAACGGCTCGAAGTCGGCGACGATGATACCGATGACGTTGGTCCGATGTGAGCGGAGACTGCGGGCGATGAGACTCGACTCGTAGCCGAGCTTCTCGATCACGCTCTGCACCTTGGTATAGGTACCAGGTGCGACCCCATAGCGACCGTTGATCACGCGCGACACAGTCGCTATCGATACCCCAGCCTGGGCTGCGACATCTGCGATCGTGACACGATCACTCGTCGGTATCACAGGTCTCCCGTTCCCGTTGATAACGTTTTCGATATCGTTATCATTCTGCCAAGACAAACCCGAGATGGCAAGTCAAGAGTTAACAAGGTCATTTCCGGGCGATGAGGCGCCGGCTCACTCCGGGGCAGGCCAACTCCCCGAGGCAACCTCGATCGCCACGCCGTCGAGGATGTCACTGACCGAGATCTGCACTGATCTAGCCCCCACCCGAGCGATGGCCCGCTCTGCGCAGATCACTCCCGCTCGGAGCACTCCCGCTCGCAATGGATTCACCTCGGGCATCGCAGCAAGCTGATCCGATGTCATCGCCGCAATCATGTCCACAGTGCGCACCACCTCGTCCATCGACAAAGTCACGTCATGCATCGCCTCGATCTCGGCGGGCACAACCCGTCGCGAAACTGCAGCCAGCGTCACAAACGTGCCGCCCGAGCCAATCACTGCGGTTGGTTGTCGTGGTGGGCTCACTCCGGCGAAAAGACCATCGACATAGTCGCGGATCTGGTCGGTGCGGTCGAGACCGAGTCTGGCGACACGCTCGGTGAGCCTGATCGAGCCGATGTCGATGCTCTCGGCATACTCGGGCTCGCGACGACCGGTGACAAACTCGGTGCTACCACCGCCGACATCGACAACGCCGTAGACCTCGTCCCCATTCACGGTGGAAGTAGCTCCGAGAAACGTGAGCCTGGCCTCCTCGATACCGTCGATGACCCTCGGGGCAAACCCGAGCGCCGCTGTCACCCTGGCAGTGAACTCGGCCCCATTGGCGGCGCTGCGCGTTGCCGCGGTGGCTACTCCCCCGAACACAACCGCCCCGAATCGCTCGATCAATCCGGCGTAGTGCTCGAGTCCCTCGACGGCGCGGCCGATCGGCACGTCACCGAGCCTTCCCGAGCCATCGAGGCCCTCACCGAGCTTGGTGATGATCTCCCGGCGCTCCACGTCCTGCAGCCTCACGGTGCCGGCAGACACCGCTACCTCGGCAAGGAGTAGACGGACGGTATTGGTCCCGATGTCGACGGCAGCGACTCTCACGGTTCGACCCACTTGGGGTTTCGCACAACGTGGCCACCGCTGTCGGCAACACACGGCACGGTGCAGTTCAACGGTTCGATCTGGTGGGCAGTGATCGCACCGACCGGATTCTCGTTGCCTGCGGCATGATCGGCGTAATGCGCATGCAGACACTTGACTCCGCGTCTCGAGCCGCCTACCCCACCGCGGGGATGGTGCTCTGGCGCACCGGCCGTTATCAGCGCGTCCCGGTCCCGTTCGTAGCGCTCCATCGCGGTGCGGAAGGCCTCGCCGAACGCGGGGTCATCATCAATCATCTGCTCGGCCTGTTTCACGCCACCGGCGCCCTCTAGCCGACCGATCCGACGTGTCGCCAGAGGGCACGTGAGCCAGTAAGTCGTAGGGAACGGTGTCCCGTCATCCAGGTGTGGCGGAACTCTGATGACGACCGGCACCGCGAGATGACAACGAGCGACGACATCGACAATCGAACGTGGCTCTCTCTCGATTTGGGCGGCGACGACCTGTCGGTCATTCATCGGGGACGAGGTCACGCCCGGTGAGGAAATCCCAGAACCGCTGCAGCAGCGATCGGGAGTCGAAATCCGACTCGACAGGGGTCACGCCCTCGCTCGAAGGCCCGCCCTCCAATTCGACGACATAGGACGTCTCGCCTGGGCGCGCCATCCCGTATTGCTCGCGGGCGATCCGCTCCACTTCCCCGGGGGACTGCACTGCATCGATCTGTGACTGCAAATGCTCATTCTCGGCAACGAGCGCATCGAGCTTTGCTTGCGTATTGTCCACAAGCCGCTCCTGGGCAATCAGCTGACGGAACGGGAACACACCGGCGAGCACGATGGCAAGACCGACGAGGAGCATCACGGCGAGCAGGGCTCCCCGCCTCCCTCCTCTCGGCTGCTGCACCGCCGGTGTGTCCACCGTCGTCATGGTCTCCCTATCGCTTGAACGGCTTCCAACCTGCGAACCGGGCCTCGGACCCCAGCGTCTCTTCGATACGAAGCAGCTGGTTGTACTTGGCCGTCCGCTCCCCACGCGCCGGAGCCCCCGTCTTGATCTGCCCGGCATTGGTGGCCACCGCCAGGTGCGAGATGAACGAATCCTCGGTCTCGCCCGAACGATGCGAAATCATCATTCCGTACATGTTCTCGACACCTAGCTCCATGGCATGAAGCGTCTCGGAGAGTGTCCCGATCTGATTCACCTTGATCAGCACCGCGTTCGCAACCTTCTGGTTGATCGCCCGCTGCACCAGCTCGACGTTGGTAACGAAGATGTCGTCGCCGACTATCTGAACCTTGTCGCCAAGTCGCTCCGTGAGGATCTTCCAGCCGTCCCAGTCGTCTTCGGCGAGACCATCCTCGAGGGATACCAGCGGGAAATCCTCGACGAGCCCTGCGAGGTAGTCGACGACCTCCTCGGATGTGAGCTGACGACCGTCTAGCTCGTAACGACCCGCCCGGTACAGCTCCGAAGCAGCAACATCGATGGCAAACGAGATGTCTTCCCCGAGTTTGTAGCCGGCGGTCTCGACTGCCTCGGACAACAATTCGAGCGCGGCCCGGTCGGCAGGGAGGTTGGGAGCGAAGCCACCCTCATCGCCCACGTTGGTGGTGAGGCCGCGGCCCGCAAGCACCTTCTTGAGCGCGTGGTAGGTCTCGACTCCGGCTCGCAACGCTTCCTTGTAGCTGGGGAGCCCACCCGGGACGAGCATGAACTCCTGGATGTCGACAGAGTTGGCAGCGTGGGCTCCACCGTTGAGCACGTTGAGACAGGGAACGGGCAGTGTTCTGGCTGCAGTGCCGCCCAGATAGCGGAATAGAGGAATCCCGAGCCCACCGGCCGCGGCACGCGCCGTTGCAAGCGAGACCGAGAGGATCGCATTCGCCCCCAGCTTCTCCTTGTTGGGAGTGCCGTCGAGGTCGAGCATGGTCTGGTCGATCAGCTCCTGACGCGTTGCGTCCATTCCCACGACTTCGGAGGCAATGATCTGATTGACGTTGTCGACGGCCCGCTGTGTGCCCTTGCCGCCGAAGCGGTCGCCGCCGTCTCGAAGCTCGTTAGCTTCGAGAGCCCCTGTTGAAGCTCCGGAGGGGACCAGTGCCCGGCCGAAGCCACCGCCAGCAAGCGTTACTTCGGCCTCAACCGTCGGGTTACCCCTGGAGTCCAGGACCTCGCGGGCCCATACCTTGGTGATTGTCGTCATGTAGGGGCCCTCTCTGTGCGCCCGAATTTACCACTACTCCGAGGTTAGACCCAGTAATTCGCGATGCAACCTCACTCAGCCGTGCAGCGACGCCTTGGCTTGATTCCACATAGCATCGAGCTCTTCCAATGTGTATTCGGAGAGGGAACGACCTGCCGCGGCGGCCACTCCCTCCATGTGCCTGATACGGGCGGCAAAGCGGTCGTTCGCCCCGGCAAGGGCCAACTCCGGAT
>CAWJPT010000025.1:0-10067 GCA_963844835.1 uncultured bacterium
GTAGCCTGTAGCCATGAGCCTCGTCGACGAGCTGCAGGCGATTCTCGGACCTGATCGGGTCCACTCCCACCCACTCGAATTGCTCGTCTACAACAAGGACGCCGGTGTCACGCGTGGCGAGCTCGTTGCGGCGGTCCTGCCCGAGACCACCCAGGAGGTGGCTGCATGTGTCCGGGCGGCACGTGATCACGGGGTGCCGATCGTACCCAGAGGTGCCGGGACCGGTTTGGCGGGCGGTGCGGTTCCGGTCGAGCCTGCGGTCCAGGTTGTGCTCACCCGTATGAACCAGGTGTTCGACGTCGACGCTCAGGGGCGGACCGCCTGGGTCGGACCCGGCGTCCTCAACCTCGACCTGACCCGCCACGTTTCGCATCTCGGACTTCACTACGCACCCGACCCGTCCTCTCAGGCGGCATGCACCATTGGGGGCAATGTCGGGACGAATGCCGGCGGCCCCCACTGTCTCGCCGAGGGCACAACGGTGGCTCACATACTCGGTGTCGAGCTGGTCACCGCCGACGGCGACGTGGTCGTCCTCGGTGGCGAAGCTCCTGATACCCCCGGCCTCGATCTGCGGTCCGTCGTCGTTGGCTCCGAGGGCACGCTCGGCATAGTCACTCGCGTCCTGGTGAAGCTCACCGAGAACCCGCCGTCGGTGCGGACGATCCTGATCACCTTCGACAGCATCCAGGCCGCCGCGGCAACAGTCTCCAACACTATTGGTGCAGGCATTGTGCCTGCTGCGCTCGAGATGATGGATCAGCCGATGATCATCGCCGTCGAGAACTTCGTGCACGGCAACCTCCCCGTCGATGCCGCGGTGATCTTGCTCGCTGAGGTTGTTGGCCTCGAGGCCGGAGTGGCGGCCGAAACGGCGATGATCGAGCGGATCGCCAACGAGGCGGGGGCAACCTCCATCCGGGTCGCCGCCGACGAGGCGGAGCGGGCCTTGTTGTGGAAAGCCCGCAAGAACGCGTTTGGAGCCGTGGCGCAAGCCGCCCCCGACTACTACCTCCATGACACGGTGGTGCCGAGAACTCGTCTCGTCGAGGTGATGACCAAGATCTACGAGATAGGTGAGCGGTTCGGGATAGAGATGCTCAACGTCTTCCACGCCGGTGACGGCAACCTGCACCCGCTGGTCGCCTACGACGCTCGCGAGCCGGGCATGTCGGCAAGAGTGCGACGGGCCGCCGAGGAGATGGTGAAGGTATCGGTCGCGGCCGGAGGGTCGCTCACCGGAGAGCACGGCGTTGGCATCGAGAAGCGGGACTTGATGGGATTGGTGTTCGACCCGATCGACCTCGATGCGCAGGCTCGACTGCGGGAAGCATTCGATCCGAAGGGTGTGATGAATCCCGGGAAGGTATTGCCTAGGGGGTCCCGCTGCTTCGACTACGGGATGGCGACGTTGCCGGAAGGCGGGCAATCATGACAATCGGTCAGTTGATCACCCGCGTCGCCCGCGACGCACTATCGGACCCGGTGCCGGGAGCGCCACCAACGGAATTCACCGTTGCACCCGAGACGGCGGAGGACGCAGCCGCGGTCATGGCAATCGCCGCCGAGCATCAGATGCGCGTTCTCTTCTGGGGTGGGGGTTCCCATCAGGGCATGGGCTATCGGGTTGAGCCTGACATCGTCGTCACCAGCCACAAACTCGACTCGATCGTGGATTGGCAGGCCGAGGATCTCACCATCGTGGTGCAACCCGGCGTGCTCGTCGCTGATCTGGAAGCCCGCCTGGCCGCGGCCGGGCAGACCGCAGTGTTGCCCGAGATCGCCGGGGCCGCGACGGTCGGAGGAGTCGTCGCCGCCGGTGTGTCCGGGTGGAGACGTCTCCGCTATGGCCCCATCCGGGACCGCATGCTGGAGGTCCGGCTCGCCACCGGGGACGGACGGGTCATCCGCGGGGGTGGCCGAATCGTCAAGAACGTCACCGGCTATGACATTCCCAGGTTGGCCACGGGATCGTTCGGGTCGCTTGGCATGATCACAGAGGTGTGCTTGAAGTTGTGGCCGCTCTCGGTAGGGCGGGCAACGGTGACAGTTGATGATCCGGTCGAGGCGTTCCGCGCCGCGTACCGTCCCCTCGCCGTCATCGAGACGAACGACGATGCCCGCGTGTTCCTGTCGGGAACTGCCGAAGAGCTCGAAGCCCAGGCGGAGCGGATCGGCGGTGTGTCGGTAGAGGGCCACGACTGGCCGCAGCCGCTGACCGGATCGGTGCTGCTGGTGCTGCGAATGCCACAAGGGAAGACGGCAACAGGCGTAGCAATGGTGTCGGACCTCGACGGCCGATTCCAGGCGGGCCACGGAGTCGGGGAGATTCGGTTCACCGCGGACGGTGTTGATGTGACGGAGCTGGAGTTGCTGCGGCAGCAAGCGGAGGCAGACGGTGGTTCGTTGGTGGTGGCCCAAGCACCTGCCGAGCTGGGGCTCGATCCGTGGGGATCGGCCCCAGGAGCGATCGAGCTGCAACGTCGGGTGAAGGCGGCCTTTGATCCTCGCGGTATCGCCAACCCCGGAATCCTGCCCGGAGGTGTCTAGTGGCCATTCCATCACAAGCTCAGCTCGACGCCTGTGTCACTTGCGGACTGTGCTTGCCTCACTGCCCGACATTCCGGCTGACGGGAGACGAGATTGCGTCACCGCGGGGGCGGATCGCTGCCATGGGAGCAATCAGTCGTGGCGAGATGCCGAGTGACGAAACCTACGCAGACATGATGTCCTTCTGCCTCCAGTGCAGGGCCTGTGAGGCAGCGTGCCCTTCGCTTGTGCCGTTCGGGCGCATGATGGAGGGCGCCCGTGAGCAGCTCGCCAAGGATCAACCGACACGAGCGCGCAGTATCCGGCGTTTCCTCGTTGGCCGGGTGCTGAACATGAAGTGGCTGCTTGCGATCACGACCTCTGCCATTGGCGTGCTCCAGCGTCTCGGGGTGCTCCGCTTCTTGCCGAGACGCTTCAAGCTCGCTCGGGGGCTGAGACGCCAGCGCATCTTCCCCCACACCATCGTCGGTGTGCACGGGGACACTCCGGCCCGACCCATGGGGAAGATTGCCCTTCTCGCCGGGTGTGTAATGGACGAGTGGTTCCCCGATGTGCACGACGCGACTCGCGGCATTCTGCAGATGGCCGGATACGAGGTGCATAGTCCCGAGGGACAGCAGTGCTGTGGTGCTCTTGCCGCACATGAGGGCGCGGCCCGGGATGCCAGACGGATGGCCGCCCGCAACACGGCAGCCTTTGCCGGTTTCGATCTCGTCGTTTCTGACGCGGCCGGCTGCTCGGCGCATCTCAAGGAGTACGGCGAGTGGGCTGAGGGGGGTGAGTCGGTAGGGAAACGCGCCCGGGATATCACCGAACTGGTTGCGGAGTTGATCGCAGACGGGTTCCTGCCGACGCTGCCGTCGTCCGGGACCAAGGTGGCGATACAGGATCCTTGTCACCTGCGCCACGCCCAGCGCATCACCGCCGCGCCGCGTGAGATCGTCCGGGCGGCAGGCTATGAGCCCGTCGAGATCGATCCAGACGGGCTGTGTTGTGGTGCCGCCGGTCTCTACATGGTTCACGAGTTCGAGGCGGCCAACGAACTTGGGGAGCGCAAGGCGCAGCAGATTCGGGACACGGGTCTCACCATGGTCGTGTCCGCCAATCCGGGGTGCGAGATCCAGTTGCGCTCACATCTCGGGGCGGGCTACAGAGTCGTGCACCCGATCGAGCTGTATTGGGATGCCGTCAGGAATTGACCCTGGATCAGAGTGATCGCTCGTAGAGATAAAGCGCATCCACCTCGAAGCCGGCCTGCCGCAGAGCGGCGGTCAGCCAGTCGATGTCCGGCACTATGACCCGGACCTCACCCACTCCGGCATCCGTGGCTAGATCCATGACTGCCCGGAGCATGTCATCGATGTCCTCCGGCCCGCACTCGAGCCACTCGACATAGAGGTTCTCGGAGTCGGGTCGCGTGACGAGCCAGCCCGCCTGAGACGTCCACAGCCTGCCATTGCGGCCGGCCTGCTCGAGATGTTCGGCAGTGAGCCGTGCCCAACGCCAACCATCCACGTGGAGGCCACGAGCTGGTTGGACCAGAGGCCCGGATCGCCATGACACCCAAGCAGGCAGTGCCTCGGACGAGTGAGCGATCTCGAGCTTGCGATGGGCCTTTGCCCGCTGTCCTCCGTTGCCGCCTATCACCGGACCGCGGCCGGGAACGGCTCGCCATGCCATCACCCAGTCTGCCGCTCGTCGGAAGCCGTTCTGCTCGACTTGCCGTTGGGCTGGCTCATTCCACCCTTCGGTAATGAGCCGGGCGATCTGGGCACCTTCTGTTGCACCCCAGGCAACGAGTGACTCGCCGAGCGCCGATGCGATTCCCTGACGGCGCCACGACTCGCTGACGCGAGCGCCCTGCAGCCAGAGCTCGGTCTCGCTGAGCATGACCCCGCGACTCATCGCGACAGGTGTGTCGTCCCGGTCAACGGCTACTACGAGGAGGCCTCGTGGGTCGCCTACCCAATGAGGGAAGACGTCCGAGATGTAGTCGCCCCACTCAAATGTGTCCCGGGTGAAGCCTACGATCGCGTCGGCATCGTCCGGACGGGCGGGTCGGATGGCGTATTCCATGCGGGCGAGGTTAGGCACGGCAAACAGGCACGCCCAGTCGGCTGGGGCACTCGGGGAGCGTGATCCGCGTTCTAGTACGCCGCCAGGGACCTCGCCTGTTCCATGATGCCCTCGACGGACGGGAACACCTGCTCTTCCAGAGTTGCCGAGTAGGGGAACGCGGGCACCTCCGGGCTGGCATAGCGCCGTACCGGAGCATCCAGCCAGTCGAGGGACTTCTCGGCGATCTGGGCTGCGATCTCCGCTCCGAAGCCGCCGAACTTGTTGTCCTCGTGAACGATCAGCACCTTGCCATTGCGCCGCACCGCTCGTTCGATGGACGGCCAGTCGAGGGGTCGCAGCGAGCGCAGATCGAGCACCGCCGCCTCGACGTCCTCCTGTCGCAGCCGGTCTGACGCTTCGACCGCGAAGTGGGCCATCGTGCCGTACGCGATGATGGTGAGATCGTCGCCCTTGCGACGTAGCGCCGCCTGACCGATCGGGACTCGATGGGGGCCATCCGGCACCGGCCCCGTTGCCAGTCGATACAGCTTCTTCGGTTCGAGGACCATCACCGGATCGGGATCCTCGACCGCCGACCACAGCAGGCCTCGAGCGTCGGCAGGCGTCGAAGGGACGATCACTTTCAGGCCTGGAATGTGGGCGTAGAACGCCTCGATCGACTGGGAGTGATAGAGGGCGCCGCGGATGCCGCCGCCGTACGGAACCCGGATCACCATCGGTGACGACCACCGGCCCTTGGTGCGGTAGTGGAGGCGGGCAACCTCGGAGACGATCTGATCGAACCCCGGATGGATGAAGTCGGCGAACTGGATCTCGGCTATCGGCCGTGCGCCGGCTGCCCCCATCCCGACTGCCACTCCGACGATCAATGACTCGGCGAGCGGTGCGTTGAAGCAACGATCGGCGCCATACCGGTCGGTGAGGCCAAGCGTTGCCTTGAAGACGCCACCCTTCGGGTCGGCGACATCTTCACCGAAGACAACTGTGTCATCGTGCTCGGCGAGGATGTCGTGGAGCGTCTCGTTGATGGTGGTGATCATGTTCTTCTCCGGGCCGGTCGGTTCCGGCTCGACCTCGGTGGCTGGGTGGTCGGGGACGATCGGGAGCGCATAGACGTTCGATTCCCAGTCGAGCGCCTCGGGAGCTGCGTCAGCCGCCTTGACCGCGTTTGCGATCTCGTCGGTGACTTCCGTTTCGATCTGCAGCCTCCAGATCCTCTCCGAGCAGCCGGGACTCGACCAGGTACTGCTTGAGGACGAGGATCGGGTCCTTCCGCCGCCACAGCTCGACCTCCTCGGCGGTCCGGTAGACCTTGTCGTCGTCGTCGGAGGTATGGGCGTAGTAGCGGTAGGTCTTGGCTTCGACGAGCGAAGGGCCGTCGCCGGAGCGGGCTCGCTGCACCGCCGCCGACATCACACCGTAGACGGCAAGCACATCGTTGCCGTCGACGGCGACGCCGGGCATCCCGTACCCACCCGCCCGGGCGGCGACGGTGCCTGCAACTTCTTCCCTGGTCGGAGTCGAGATGGCGTAGAGGTTGTTCTCGACGAGGAAGACGACAGGCAGCTTGTGCAATCCGGCAAAGTTCATTGCTTCGTGGAAGTCACCTTCCGACGTGGCGCCCTCACCGGAGGAGACCATGACGACGCCGTCGCTGCCGGTCGACTTGAGTTGCTGGGCGATGCCGCAAGCATGGGGGAACTGGGTCGCGATCACCGAGGAGTGGGAGAAGATGTTCAGGTCTGGCTCACTCCAATGGTTGGGCATCTGCCTCCCGGCATTAGCCGGGTCCGAGCCCTTGGCGAACACACCCAGGAACAGGTCCTCCGGTGAGATCCCCATCGCCAGGTTGAAGGCGACGTCGCGGTAGTACGGGAGCGACCAATCCCGCTCCGGGTCGAGGGCGAACGCCGCACCAACCTGGGTGCCTTCGTGGCCCGCCACGGAAACGACGAACGGGACGCGGCCCTGCCGGTTCAGTGCCCAGACGCGTTCATCGAGTTTCCTCGCCAGGAGCATCTTGCGATAGATGTCGATCAACTGATCGTCGGATAACCCCAGGGCGCTGTGGTCCCTCACATTGTCCAACTCCAACATGTTGTCTCCTCCTGGTGGCCTCAATCCGGTGCGTGACCGCGCCGCTTCAGTTTGATGCTGCCGATGCTCTCTATTCTCTCCCGGGCCACCTCGAGAGCAGCGACATTCGGGTTGACTCCTCGCTCGGCTGCCGTGCCAAGCACATGTGCGGTGTTCTCGTGGATGCGGTCGATGGCTGCTGCCGCCCTCGACCAGTCGTATCCGCTCACCTCGTGAGCGATATTGATGATGCCGCCCGCGTTGGCGACGAAGTCGGGCACATAAACAATGCCACGGTCTGTCAGCTGCTGCGCCTGTTCCTCGGTGGCGAGCTGGTTGTTGGCGGAGCCGACCACTGCACTGCAGTTCAGCCGATTCACAGACTCGGGGTTGACCACTCCACCCAGGGCGCACGGGGCGAAGATGTCGCATTCGACTTCAGTGATCTCATCGATGTCGACGACAGAGGATCCGTGAGCAGCGGCCATGGCATCGGCCGCCTCGCGCCGAACGTCGGCCACGATCGTCCTGGCACCCGCCTTGGCGAGCCGTTCGACGAGGCTGGAGCCCACCTTGCCCACCCCCTGCACCGCAACGACCCTTCCCGAGAGGTCGTCGGTGTCCCACACGTGCTCGGCCAGGGCTCTCATCGCCGCGATCACGCCGCGGGCGGTGGCGGGAGAAGGGTCACCTGAGCCGCCATGTGACTCCGGCAGACCAGTGACCCACCTGGTCTCGGTGGCGATAGTGATCATGTCGGCGGCGGTAGTGCCGACATCCTCGGCGGTGACGTAGCGTCCACCGAGCGAGTCGACGAGGCGCCCGAAGGAGCGGAGGAGGCGTTCGGACCGGAGCTGCTCGGGATTGCCGATGATCACCGCCTTGCCGCCGCCGAGGTCGAGCCCGGCAGCCGCCGACTTGTACGTCATTGTCCTGGCGAGCCTGAGCACGTCGAATAGGGCATCGTCTTCTGATTGATACGGAAAAAAGCGAGTCCCGCCGAGAGCGGGACCAAGCACGGTGGAGTGAATTGCGATGATCGCTTTCAACCCAGATATCGGATCATGGCCGTAAAGGATCTCTTCGTGGGTGTCGGAGGCAATTGCCTCGAATACTCCCAACTGAAAGCTCCTTCCCAACGGCAGCGACCGTCGTTGCTGGCCACCAAGCAACCCTAATTCTAGTGAATCGCGGCCGGAATGGTCCTGGAGATACCATCCAGAGCCTGTGCGTTGCGTTGCCGTGCAGATCGGTAGGATCGAGTCATGATTCGCACCGCCCATTTGCGTTCGTATCTCAGAGAAGAGAGCTTGCCGCGTTACGAGCATCAGGCCCGTTCTGGTGATGGTCCGTTGCATGTCGATGATCATTTCCTGTGGCGAGAGTCGGACACCGACGACGCATTCCTGGTCGATTGGGGTGGTGAGCGATATGTCTGCCCGCGCAACTTCCAGCTTGCGCAAGCTCGAGGGCATGCTCGCCTTCAACAACGCCTTTCCCGATGCCGGTCTCATCCCGCGCGGCACTGTGATCGAGGCGAGCTCGCAGCTCGAATCGCTCCGCGATGGCTCTCCGATGATGCGGTCGTACATCCTCACCTCGCCGTGGCATGTGCCGATTCGATGGTTCGGTGCCTTCCTCCATGAGGAGCGCGAGATATACGAGCACTCCCGAGGAATGTCCATCCGCTACCGCGCCCTTCTGTCCGATGCCAAGCATCGGGTGGATCGCGCAGCCCGCATCGTTTCAGACGCAGGTTTCGATCCTGCGGTCACCGGCCAGGTGAGGTCTCTGGGATCCTGGCTCGATGCTTTTCCCGACGACGGGATGGTCGAGCTCGACTACGGCGACGTAGCCACGCTCTTCTCAGAAGGCGACCTGGTGCTCGACGAGTCGGTAGCCGATGTGGCCGCAAGCCTGCTCGCACTCGAGCAGGGCGACGTTGACCGGGCTGCCACCTACTACGCATCCTTGAGCCGCCGGTGGAGCCCCGCCCAGGCGCTTGCATTCAGCAGCTGACCCGTCCGGGCTCCCCGACGCAACCGCTACGCTCGCCGGTGATGACACTGCCCTCCGACTCCAGCGTGGCGCTTCGCTCCGAGATCCGATTGCTAGGCAACCTGCTCGGACAGACTCTGGTGCGTCAAGAAGGGCAGCCGCTGCTCGACCTGGTAGAGCGGGTACGCGCTCTGGTGAGGGAGGTGCGTCAATCAGAAGGCACTCCGGAGTCGGCCACATACCGGCAAGAGTTGCTCGAGCTGCTCGGGCAGCTCGACCTGCCGACGATCATCTCGCTTGTCCGGTCTTTCACCACGTACTTCTATCTCGCCAACGTCGCCGAACAGACCTACCGGCTCGACGATCAGGCGATGCGGCGCAACCAGCACCACGGCATTCTCTCGGCGACGATCGACAAGGTGCTCGCCGAGCCGGTCCCAACCGAGTTGGTCCAGGAGGTAGTCGACCGACTCGACGTCCGCCCCGTGTTCACGGCACACCCGACTGAGGCATCGCGTCGTTCGATTCGAAGCAAGATCATCAGGCTCGCCGAGATCCTCGAGATACGGGCTGATCCCCGGCTGAGCGTCTCGGCGCGCGCCCGTACCGAACGGCAGCTCGCCGAGCTGATCGATTTGATCTGGCAAACCGATGAGCTGCGCGTCGACCGGCCGTCTCCTATCGATGAGGCGCGTGACGGTGCTCGACTACTTCGACCACATCTTCAGTGAGGTCGCCCCCGATCTGTTCGATGAGCTCGACTTCCAGCTGAGCCGCGCCGGAGCAGTGCTGGCGCTCGACGCGCATCCGCTTCATTTTGGTACCTGGGTTGGTGGGGACCGTGATGGGAACCCCAACGTGACCGCCGAGACCACGTTGGCCGTCCTCGAGGCGCAGCATCAGCACGCATTGCGCGAGCTGATCCTCGCCGTCGAACAGCTGGCGAGCGATCTGAGCGCCTCCGAGCGGATTGTCGACATCAGCGACGAGCTGCGGGACTCTCTGGCCGTCGATGCCGAGCTGATGCCCGCGATATACCGGCGTTTCTCCCGGCTGTCGGAGGGCGAGGCCTACCGGCAGAAGGCGGCGTACATTCACCAGCGTCTGGTGAATACCAGGGCCCGGATCGCCGATGATGCCGCACATCAGCCTGGTCTCGACTACGCGACCTCATGTGACCTGCTCGATGAGCTCGCCGTCATGTACCGGTCGCTGGAGGCTGCCAGGGGCGAGTTGATTGCCGAGGGCATGTTGATGCGATTGATCCGGCGTGTTGCTGCGTTTGGATTCCGATTGGCCACGATGGACGTGCGCGAGCATGCGACCAAGCACCACGCTGCCCTCGCCGATCTGTATGCACGATT
>CAWJPT010000026.1:0-96739 GCA_963844835.1 uncultured bacterium
AGGCAAGCATCCTCGCCGCCATACCCGGCGCCTTGCTCAGGACCGACTTCCCCGAGCTCGGTGAACGGATCGAGGGCAAGGTGCGTGACATCTACCTGCAAGACGACAGCAGGATCCTGATCACAACCGACCGGGTCTCGGCTTTCGACCAGGTGCTCGGGGCGATCCCTTTCAAGGGTCAGGTGCTCAACCAGTTGAGCGCATGGTGGTTCGCCCATGTGTCCGACATCGTCAAGAGCCACGTTCTCTCTGTACCCGATCCGAACGTCACCATCGGCGCCGAGGCCGAGGCGCTCCCGGTCGAGGTCATCGTCCGCGGGTTCATCACCGGGGTCACCTCCACCTCGCTGTGGACGCTCTACGACCAGGGTGTCGAACGGCCGTACGGGCTCAACCTGCCACCGGGGCTGCACAAGAACGACCCGCTTGCCCGAGCCGGTGATCACCCCCACGACGAAGGCGACCGGGGGCGCCCACGACGAGCGGCTGACCAGCCAGGAAGTGGTCGAGCAGGGCCTGGTGGGCCCGGCTCTCTGGGAGCAGGTGCAAGAGCGGCGCGCTCAGGTTTCGAGCACGGCCAGCGCGTGGCCGCCGAGGCCGGTCTGATCCTCGTCGACACGAAGTACGAGTTCGGCCTGATCGACGGGGAGCTCGCCCTCATCGACGAGATCCACACCCCCGACTCGAGCCGCTACTGGGTCGCCGACAGCTACGGGCTCGGGGAACCGGAGAACTTCGACAAGGAGTTCCTGCGGCTCTGGTTCGTCGAGCGGGGCTACCGCGGTGAGGGAACGGCTCCGACGATGCCCGACGAATTCGTTGCCGCGGTCGCCGCCAGGTACATCGAACCTACGAGCGGCTCACCGGCAAGACATTCGAGCCCGGTGAGCAGCCGGCCGCCGATCGGATCAGAAGGGCACTGGCATGACGCCGCTCGTCCCGATCATCATGGGCTCGAAGTCGGACCTCGAGCACGGCAAGGCCATCGCAGCCGCGCTCGCCGGTTCGGCATCGAGAGCGAGATCCGGGTGGCCTCCGCCCACAAGGCGGCCGCCTATCTGCTCGAGATGCTCGCCGGGTACGAGGCCGATCCCAGACCGAAGGTCTATGTCACCATCGCCGGTCGATCGAACGCATTGAGCGGTCTCGTCGACGGCAACGTGGCTGCACCCGTCATCGCCTGCCCGCCGTATTCGGATCGTTTTGGCGGCGCCGACCTCTTCTCGTCGTTGCGGATGCCGTCCGGGATCGCACCGATGGTGGTGCTCGATCCCGGTGGGGCTGCCCTGGCCGCCGCCAAGATCCTCGGTGGCGGACGAGAGCGTCCGCAGCGAGGTGGAGGCGGCGCAACGAGAGTGGACGGAGACGATCGTCAGCGACGATCGGGGGATCCAGCCGGGTTAGGCTCGCACCAGGGAGCACCACTCGATGACGAGGGATGATGGACGGGTTTCTGCGAGACGACGAGCTGGACCGGCCGCACGAGGCGTGCGGCGTGTTCGGCATCTACGCCCCGGACACCGACGTGGCCCGGATGTCGTTCTTCGCCCTGTACGCTCTTCAGCACCGTGGCCAGGAGAGCGCCGGCATCGCCACCAGCGACGGGATCTCGGCCGCCGTGCACAAGGACATGGGGCTGGTTTCCCAGGTCTTCAACGAGGCCAATCTCTCCCGGCTGAAGGGCACCTCGCCATCGGGCAGACCCGCTACTCGACGACCGGCTCGTCGCATCTCCGCAACGCCCAGCCGTACCTGATCGAGACCATGCACGGGCCGCTCGGGGTCGGCCACAACGGCAACCTCACCAACGCCCCGCAACTGCGCCAGAAGCTGCTGGAGAGGGGCGTCGGGCTTACCTCCTCCACCGACAGCGAGGTGATCACCCAGATGCTCGCCGCCCCCACCGGGCGCCAACAACGGGCCCGACTGGGAAACCCGGATCGCCGGTTTCATGGGCGAGGCCGAGGGCGCATACTCCCTGGTGGTGCTCACCCGTGACGCCGTCTTCGGGGTGCGGGACCCGCAGGGGTTCCGCCCGCTGTGCATCGGCGAGCTGGAAAACGGCGGCTATGTGGTCGCCTCCGAGTCGTGCGCCCTCGGCACCGTTGGCGCCACGTTCGTCCGTGAGGTGGCCCCCGGCGAGATCATCCGTCTCGACGAGAACGGCTACCACAGCACCGCACGACATGCCGCGAGCCCGACCTCGCTGTGCGTCTTCGAGTACGTCTACTTCGCCCGTCCCGACTCGGTGTTCGAGGGCCAATCGATCCACCGGGTGCGCCAGAAGCTGGGCGAGGCGCTGGCCGGGAGGCACCCGCCGAGGCCGACGTGGTCGTCGGCGTCCCGGACTCGGCTACCCCGGCGGCCATCGGCTACGCCGCCGCCTCCGGCATCCCGTATACCGAGGGTCTCACCAAGAATCGTTACATCGGCCGCACCTTCATCCAGCCGAGTGACCAGCTGCGCCGCTCCGGGGTGCACCTCAAGTACAACCCGCTCGAATCGAACCTCGCAGGGAAGCGGGTCGTGCTGGTCGACGACTCGATCGTCCGCGGCACAACGGCCGGCCCGCTCGTCGCGCTGCTGCGGGAAGGAGGCGCTGCCGAGGTTCACGTCCGCGTGTCGTCACCGCCGGTGCGGCATCCCTGCTTCATGGGAATCGACATGGCCGACAGCGAGCAGCTCATCGGATTCATCAAGACCACCGAGGAGATCCGGGAGCACATCGGGGCCGAATCGCTGGCCTACCTGTCTGAGGAAGGGATGATGCAGGCGGTCGAATCGGCGGGACCTCCCGGCGCCGGCCACTGCAACGCCTGCTTCTCCGGCGAGTACCCGATCAAGCTCGACTGCTACTGGGAGAGCCGGGACAAGATGGCCTTCCAGGGTGCGTGGTCCGAAGCGAAAGGAGAGACCAATGACCGACAACGTGCTCGTTGTCGGTGGCGGCGGGCGGGAGCATGCCCTCGCATGGAAACTGGCGCAGTCGGAGAAAGTGCGCAAGTCTTCGTCGCCCCGGGCAACGGTGGCACGGCAGCCGCCGGCGGCAAGATCGAGAACGTCCCGATCAGCGAGAACGAGATCGACCGGCTCATCGAGTTCGCCAGGACAACAATGTTGCCCTGACCGTGATCGGCCCGGAAGCGCCGCTGACTGCGGGAATCGTCGACAGGTTCCAGACGCAGGACTCCGTTGTTTCGGACCCGATGCCGCTGCGGCCCGGTTGGAAGGATCGAAGCGTTATTCAAAGAGTTGATGGAGAAGAACCGGGGTTCCCACCGCCGGGTACCGCGTTTTCACCGACTACAACGAAGCGGTCACGTACGTGAGGTCGGTCGCTTACCCGGTCGTCATCAAGGCCTCCGGCCTCGCCGCCGGGAAAGGGGTCATCGTCCCGGGCTCCCTCGCCGAGGCCAACCACGCCCTGCACCGGATCATGGTCGACCGCGAGTTCGGCGCAGCGGGAGACGAAGTCCTCATCGAGGAATTCCTGGCGGGCCAGGAAGCCACCGTCCTCGCCTTCTGCGACGGTGCCACCATCGTCCCGATGCCGGCCGCCCAGGACCACAAGCCGCTGCTCGACGGGGACAAGGGCCCCAATACCGGCGGCATGGGGGCATACGCCCCGACCCCGCTGGTCGATGCGGACCTGGAGCCAGGTCGTGGAAGAGGTGATGCGACCGGTCCTCGATGAGCTGGCCGCCGAGGGACACCCCTATGTGGGGGTGCTGTATGCGGGTTGATGCTCACCACTTCCGGCCCAAGGTCCTCGAGTTCAACTGCCGGTTCGGCGACCCGGAGGCGCAAGTGGTGCTGCCTCTGTTGCACAGCGACCTCTACGAGATCCTGTCGGCCTGCGTGGCGGGAACGCTCGATGGCTCATCGTCGAATGGGGGGACGCAGTGGCGGCGACCGTCGTGGCCGCCTCGGCGGGCTATCCCGGCGAGTACGAGAAGGGGATTCCCATCACGGGCATCGGCGAAGCCAACAGCGTGCCCGGGGTCACGGTATTCCACGCCGGAACCGCACTCTGCCGACGATGTCGTCACCGCTGGTGGAAGAGTCCTGGCCGTCACCGGGGTGCAGCCAACCCTGCCGATGGCTCTGGCCTGCGCCTATCACGGCATCGAGCACATCGACTTCGCCGGCATGCAATACCGCAACGACATCGGGGGGAGGATCTCCGGGATGATCGAGAAGACACCGGGTCAGGGCCGCTGCCGAGGTCGACTCACCTATGCCGACGCCGGGGTCGATATCGACGCCGGAACCGGGCGGTTGCCATGATGAAACGAGCCGTCGTCTCCACATACGGGCCCGAGGTGATCAGTGGGATCGGGGCTTTGGCGGCATGTATGACGCATCCGGGCTCGGCGCACGACGCGGTGCTGGTGGCTCCACGGACTGGGTCGGGACCAAAACCAAGATCGCCACCACGATGGAGCGCTACGACACCATCGGCCAGGACATCGTCAACCACTGCATCAACGACGTTCTGGTCCAGGGTGCCCGGCCGCTGTTCTTCCTCGACTATTTCGCCACCAGCCGACTCGATCCGGCCATCACCTCCACCGTGGTCGGCGGTATGGCGACCGCCTGCCGGCTGGCGGGCTGCGCGCTGCTCGGAGGTGAGACCGCCGAGCTGCCCGGGGTCTACGGAAAGGGCGAGCTCGATGTCGTCGGCACCATCATCGGTGTGGTCGCCCGTGCCGAAGCGATCGATCACAGCGGCATCGAGGTCGGCGATGCAGTGATCGCCATCAAGTCCTCCGGGCTGCACACCAACGGTTATTCGCTGGCCCGCCGGGTGTTCGAACACTGGGATCTCGACGATCGGGTCGCCGCTCTCGGGTCGTCGCTCGGGAGGCGCTGCTGGCCCTACACCGCAGCTATCTGAGAGAGGTGATGAGCATCCGGGAGGCGGGCATCTCCATCCATTCGCTCGTTCACGTCACGGGGGGCGGTCTAATCGAGAACCCGGCCCGGGTTCTCGCCGACGACAAGGCGATGCGCATCGACAGATCGTCGTGGTCGCTGCCGCCGCTGTTCGCCCTGATCCACTCGCAAGGCAATGTCCCCGACGAAGAGATGTTCCGCACCTTCAACATGGGGGTCGGCATGTTGGTTGTCGTCGCCGCGGCGACGAGCCGCGGCGCCCTGGAGATCATCGGCCCCGATGCGTGGAGCATTGGCGAGATCGTCCCCCGCACCGACGAGCCGGTTGTGTTGACGTGAGCAGGATCGTCGTTCTCATCTCGGGTAACGGCTCCAACCTCCAGACGCTGATCGACAGCGTCGCGCGGGTGATCTCGACGCCGAGATCGTAGCGGTAGTCTCCAGCGATGCAGAGGCATTCGGTCTCACCAGGGCCGGGCAGGCCGGAATACCCACCGAGATCGTGGACCTGGCCGCGGTGCGTGCTCGGGACGGGACCGGATCGAGTTCGATGCCGAGGTGGCAGAGCTCGTGGCGAGTTTCCAGCCGGACCTAGTGGTGCTGGCGGGATGGATGCTCGTGCTCAGCGAGGCATTCCTCGATCGATTCCCGGACGGGTGATCAACCTGCATCCCGCGTTACCGGGGACTTTCCCCGGGACACACGCCATCGAGAGGGCCTACACCGCGTTCCAACAAGGTGAGATCACCCAGACGGGCGTCATGGTGCATCGGGTGGTTCCTGAGATCGATGCGGGGCCTGTGGTGACATTGGAGCGGGTCCCGATCTTCCCGGGAGCCTTGGACGATCTCGAGAAGCGCATCCACGAGGTGGAGCACAACCTGATCGTCGCCGCCGTCGATCTAGTCCTCCGGGGCGAGGTGCGCATCCGTCTATTCGGTGCGCCCCCGACCGGGTGCGCCGGTGTCGACACCGATCCTGTGGAATGAGCTCAACACCGTCACCCCTGATGACTTCACCATCGCCTCTATCTGGCCCCGGCTCCGCCAATACGGTGATCTGTTTGCCCCGGTGCTCGCTGGTGGCCAGCGACTGGAGCAAGCCGAGACGTTGCTACACCTCGCCTCGTAGCATCAGATCGACCGCGGCGACGATCAGGTTGTGCTCGACGTGGTGGATGCGGGCCTCGAGCTCTTCAACGGTCTCGTCGGGGAAGATGGGGACAGGCTCCACCGTCACCACGGGACCAGCGTCGATCTCGGGTACGACCCGATGCACCATCACCCCGGTGCGTCTGATCTCGCCACGTTGATACGCAGCATGCGCTCTCTCTATGGCGTGAGTGCCTGGGAACGTCCCCGGTAGCGCTGGATGCAGGTTGATCACCCGATCCGGGAATCGATCGAGGAATACCTCGCTGAGCACGAGCATCCATCCCGCCAGCACCACTAAGTCCGGCTCGAAACTCGCCACCAGGTCTGCCACCTCGGCGTCGAACTCGCTGCGGTCCCGGCCCGAAGCACCACCGTGGCCAGATCCACCACCTCGGTAGGGATCCCCGCCTGCCCGGCCCTGGTGAGACCAAATGCCTCTGCATCGCTGGAGACAACGGCGACGATCTCGGCGTCGATGTCGCCTGCGTGACCACTGTCAATCAGTGCCTGCAGATTCGAGCCATTCCCTGAGATGAGAACTACGACCCGATTCACGTGAACACGACCGGATCGTCGGTGCGCGGGATGATCTCACCGATCCTCCACGCATCGGGGCCAATCGTCTCCAGAGCGGCGCGCTCGTCGCCAGCCGCTACGACCACCAGCATGCCGACACCCAGGTTGAAGGTGCGCAGCATCTCCTCGTCGGGGACATTCCCCTGCGACTTGATCAGGGCGAAGAGAGGCGGCAGCGACCAGGACGTCCTGTCGATTCTCATCGTCTTGTCCGCGGCGAGCACCCGCGCCGGGTTCTCGACTAGACCGCCGCCCGTGACGTGCACCAGCGAGTGGATGGCGATCCGGGCCTGGCGCACCCGCATCACCTCTTCGAGGTAGCTGCGGTGTGGGGCGAGCAACGCCGTCCCGAGTGATTTGCCGAGCGCGGCAAGACGGTCGTTGAGGTCCCAGTGCTCGAAGACACGGCGGGCTAGTGAGAAACCGTTGGTGTGCAGGCCGGACGATGGAATCGCGATCACAACGTCCCCCACCTCGATGGCGCTGTGATCGATGACGTCACCGCGGGCGACCACACCGATGATGGTGCCGACGACATCGAGCTCGCCCTTTACGTACACCCCGGGCATCTCGGCCGTCTCTCCTCCGAGGAGCGCGCATCCGGCGAGACGGCAGGCGGTGGCCATGCCACCGACCACTGCGGAGATGATCGCCGGATCGAGGCTGCTGGTTGCCACGTAGTCGAGGAAGAACAGGGGGCGGGCTCCTTGCACCAGTACGTCGTTGACACAGTGGTTGACTATGTCCTGGCCGATCGTGTCGTAGCGGCCCATGGCCGTGGCGATCTTGGTCTTGGTGCCCACCCCGTCGGTCGACGCCACCAGCACAGCATCGTCACCGAGATTGGACGCGTCGTACATGCCGCCGAAGCCGCCGATCTCTCCGATCACCTCGGGACCGTACGTCGACATGACATCTCGTTTCATCATCGCAATGGCGCGGTTGCCGGCGTCTATGTCGACCCCTGCTTCGGCGTAGGTCATCGACCGTGGCGCCGACGCGGTGTCTTCGTCGAACAGGGCCGAGATGCGCCCCCCGATGTCGTTACGGTATTGCATGCCCTCGAAATCGATGTGCTCGATGCCGTGGTAGGCGCAGGCGAGCGCCATCGGCAAGGTCGGCTGCATCCCGGTCACCGCAAGGACTCGACCTCCCGCGGTGACGACACCATCCCCGAGTGCGGTGCCTGCGTGGAACACAGTCACCCCCGGCACGCTGCCCGCCTCGGTGAGACCGCTGATAGGGATGCCCTTTTCGTATTCACCGGGGTAGCCGGCGGATGCGGCGACGACCGTGGCCGCAACCCCGTCGCGCCATTCGATGTCGAGCCGGCTGAGCGTGCCGTCAACACAGGCCCGGAGCACTTGGTAGAGGTCGGTGCGGAGCAACGGCAGGATCACCTGGGCTTCAGGATCGCCGAAGCGGCAGTTGAACTCGAGGACCTTCGGGCCGGAAGGGGTGAGCATCAATCCTGCGTACAGCACGCCGACGTACGGGTGCCCTTCAGCTGCCATCTCCTCGATGACCGGGCGCATCACCTCTTTCACGATTTCTGCTTTTAGATCCTCGTCGATCAAGGGGGTGGGGGCGTATGCGCCCATGCCGCCCGTGTTGGGGCCCTTGTCCCCATCGAGCAGCGGTTTGTGGTCCTGGGCCGCCGGCATCGTAACGATGGTGGCACCGTCGCAGAAAGCCAGCAGCGTGGCTTCCTGGCCGGTGAGGAACTCCTCGATGATGACCTCGTCTCCTGCGTCGCCGAACTCACGGTCAATCATGATGCGGTGCAGAGCCTGTTCTGCCTCGGCTCGCGATCCGGGAACTATCACCCCTTTTCCGGCGGCGAGCCCGGATGCCTTGATGACGATGTCGTGATCAACCGATCGCACGTAGTTGAGTGCCTCGGTGTGATCGGTGAACACTCGGTAGGCGGCCGTGGGAACACCGATTCGTTCCATCAGCGCCTTCGCATAGGTCTTCGATCCTTCCAGCCGGGCGGCGGCAGCATCGGGCCCGAAGCTACGCAATCCGGTGGCGGTGAATCGATCGACGATGCCGGCAGTGAGCGGCGCCTCCGGGCCGACCACCGTCAGTGCGACATTGTTGTCCCTGGCGAATTCGATGAGCCGATCGATCTCGGTCACCGGGATGGCGATGTTCTCGATCTTGCCGCCCGCGGTTGCCGTGCCTCCGTTGCCGGGAGCCACCACAACTCGCTCAACGAGGTCCGACTGTGCCAGCTTCCAGGCAAGGGCGTGTTCCCGCCCTCCGCCACCGATGATGAGCACGTTGTCGCTCATTGGTCATCTCCATTTTCAGTTTCGGACCAGGCACCCTGGAAAGCCATCTTGTCTCTGCTTTCCCAATAGCTGCCCAGATCGATCGGGTAGTCTCCGGAGAAGCAGGCATTGCAGTGCCCGGTGTCGGGAGGCCCCTCTGCTTCGACTGCTCTCATCATGCCCCCCTGGGACACGTAGGCCAGTGAGTCTGCACCGATGTGCTCGCGGATCTCCTCGGTGGTCTTGACGAAACCGATCAGCTGCTCGCTGTCTGCCATGTCGATGCCCATGAAGCAGGGATGTCTGACTGGCGGTGACGACACCCTGACATGGACCTCTGCTGCACCCCCCTCGCGGAGCAACGCCACGAGTGGGCCTGCCGTCGTCCCTCTGACTATGGAGTCGTCGACCAGCACTACCCGCTTCCCTGCCAGGTTCGACTCAAGTGGGTTGTACTTGAGGTGCACGCCGGAGCGTCGGAGCTGGTCACTCGGTTGGATGAAAGTGCGCCCGATGTAGCGGTTCTTGATGAGACCCTCGGTGTAAGGGATGTTGGAGGCGGCGGCATAGCCGATGGCGGCCGGAGTCGCCGAGTCGGGGACACCGACGACCACATCGGCATCTGCGGGCGCCTCTGCGGCGAGCACCTCACCGAGACGCTGCCGTACCCGGTGGATCGATTGGCCCTCGAACACCGAGTCGGGACGGGCGAAGTACACGTATTCGAAGACGCAGAGCGAGGTCGGGCTTGCCGCTTGTCGCGCGGTGCTGTGGTAGCCGTTCTCGTCGAGGCGGATGATCTCCCCGGGAGCAACCTCACGAACGAACGTGGCGCTGACCGTTCCGAGGGCGCAGGATTCGGAGGCGAGCACATAGCTGCCGTTGTCGAGTTTGCCGATGCACAGGGGGCGGAAGCCGTGCGGGTCGCGTACGCCAAAGACGGCGTCGCGGGTGAGGACCACGAGGGAGTATGCCCCCTCGGCCTCGTCCATGAATCCGGATATCCGCGTTTCCCAGTCGGGCCCGTTGTTGGCCCCGGTGGGAGCGGCGAGCATCTGGGTGATCACCTCGCTGTCCGTGGATGAGGTGAGCCCGACGCCCCTCTCCAGCAGCTTCTGGCGTAGCTGCGGGGCGTTGGTGAGGTTGCCGTTGTGACCCACCCCGAGCGGGCCGTGCATGGTCTCGATCAGATAGGGCTGCGCATTACGCAGATGCGACGAGCCCGTCGTCGAGTAGCGAGTCTGCCCGATGGCGAGGTGACCCGTCAGCCGGGAGAGATTTGCTTCGTTGAACACCTGAGAGACGAGGCCCATGTCCTTGTGCACTGCTGCCGAGATCCCGTCGCTGGTGGCGATTCCGGCGCTCTCCTGGCCACGGTGCTGCAGGGCATACAGGGCGAAGAACGACACCCTGGCTACATCCACTCCCGGGGCATAGATGCCGAATACGCCGCATTCTTCGTGCGGCCGGTCCAGCTCATCGTCTCGCAGAAACCCGTCCATCATGCCTCGTCGTTGAGTGGTGCTCCCTGGTGCGAGCCTAACCCGGCTGGATTCCCCGATCGTCGTTGACGATCGTCTCCGTCCAGCCCCGCTGCGCCGCCTTCACCTCGGTGCGGACGCTCTCGTCCGCCACTCCGAGGATCTTGGCTGCCGCCAGCGCGGCACCACCGGGGTCGAGCACCACCAGCGGTGCGATCCCCGATGGCATGCGCAACGACGAGAAAAGGTCCGCTCCGCCAAAACGATCCGAATACGGCGGGCAAGCGATCACGGGTGCAACCACGTTGCCGTCCACCAATCCGCTCAAGGCGTTTGATCTGCCGGCGATGGTCACATAGACCTTGGGCCGGGGATCGGTCTCGTATGCGGCGAGCAAGTCGAGGAGATACGTGGCCGCCTTGTGAGCGGACGCTACCCGGATCTCGCTTTCGATGCCGTAGCCGGCGAGTGCGGCTGCGATGGTCTTGCCGTGGTCGAGATCCGACTTCGATCCCATGATGATCGGTACCAGTGACGTCATGCCAGCGCCCTCCTGATCCGGTCGGCGGCGGGCTGCTCGCCAGGCCCGAATGTCTTGCCGGTGAGCCGCTCGTATGCATCGATGTACCTGGCAGCGACGGCGGCCACGAAGTCATTCGGCATGGTCGGTGCAGGCCCGTCGCCTCGATACCCCTGCTCGACGAACCAGAGCCGGAGGAACTCCTTGTCGAAGTTCTGCGGTTCTCCGAGGCCGTAGGTGTCGGCGATCCAATAGCGGCTCGAATCGGGAGTGTGGATCTCGTCGATGAGGGCCAGTTCCCCATCGATCAACCCGAACTCGTACTTGGTATCGACGAGGATCAGCCCCGCCTCGGCCGCAACTCGCTGGCCATGCTCGAACACCTCGAGAGCGACGCTCTTCACCTGCTCCCAGAGAGCCGGTTCTACCAGTCCCTGCTCGACTACTTCCTCGCTGGTGAGCCGCTCGTCGTGGGCACCACCGGTCGCCTTCGTGGTCGGGGTGATCACCGGTTCGGGCAAGGGGTCGTTCTTGTGCAGCCCCGGGGGCAGCTTGAGGCCGTACGGCCGCTCGACACCCTGGTCGTAGAGCGTCCATAGCGAAGTGGAGGTGACCCCGGTGATGAACCCGCGGACAATCACCTCGACGGGGAGCGCCTCGGCCTCGGCGCCGATGGTGACGTTTGGGTCGGGCACTGTCAGGATGTGGCTCTTGACTATGTCGGCAACCTGAGCGAACCACCATGCGCTCAGCTGGTTGAGCACCTGTCCCTTGAAAGGGATCACCCCGAGCACCTGGTCGAAAGCCGACACCCGATCGGTCGTGATCAGGATCCTGGTGTCATCCGTCAGGTAGATGTCGCGTACCTTGCCTTCGATCCGCTGGCCAAGTTCGGGGAAATCGGTTCTGAGCAGGGCATCGGGTATCGCGGCGAGGATGGTCGCCTTGCTGATCGTCACGGGTCCTCCTAGATCAGGGCCGCGTGGCCCACTCCATTCTCGAATAGTGCCAGGCCCAAACCCCGCTGGGCACCACGGTGGCGCTTCGGATGCTGCTCGGGGATGATGTGGTTCTCCGGGTGCGGCATCAAGCCGAGCACGTTCCCGCCTGGATTGGTGATTCCGGCTATGTCGTTCATCGATCCGTTCGGGTTCCCAGGGTATTCGCTCGTCGCGTAGCGAACGGCGACTAGCCCGCGTCTCTTCGATGGAGGCAAGATTGTCTTCCGTCGTGAGGAACCGTCCTTCACCGTGGGCCACCGGGCAGTGGATGTTCTCGTCGAGCCCTGAAGTCCAGATGTTGTCACCCTCGGGTACCAGCTCGACCCATCTGCATTCGAAGCGTCCCGACTCGTTCCGCGTGAGGGTTGCCTGCTGCCGCCCTGAGCCACCATCGAGGGCAGGCAGCAATCCCGATTTCACCAGTGCCTGGAAACCGTTGCAGATGCCGATGACCGGCTTCCCCCCTGTCACGAACTCCTCGAGGTCGTCACCAAGACGTGCCCGCAGCGCAATCGCCCAGAGCTTGCCTGCACCGAGGTCGTCGCCGTATGAGAACCCGCCGGGTAGCACCATCATCTGATAGTCGGGCAGGCGAGCCGTCCGGTCGCGGAGGGCATTGATGTGGACAATCTCGGGGGTCGCTCCCGCTAATTCCAGGGCTGCGGTGACGTCGTGATCCCGGTTGGTGCCGGTGGCGTGCACGACGAGTGCGCGCGGCTTCATACGATCCCTCCACGCCAGGCATCCCGGGCCGCACTGATGGCGACACCAAACGCGAAGCCGCTTGCCGTCATCTCGATCTCGTCCCCAGCCGTGGTCTCCCCGATCGGCGCCGTCGGGTAGTCACCCATGATCCGCTCGAACTCACCGGCATCGTCGGGGCCCACCTCCACCAGCAGACGGCCCAGCGATTCTGAGAACGTCAGCGTCAATCCGTCCAGCGCCCCGGCGCCGGGTGCTGTGGCGAGATCGATGCTCGCTCCGATACCACCGCCAATGGCCATCTCGGCAACCGCGACGGCAATACCCCCTTCGGCGACGTCGTGACAGCTGTGGACCAGTCCTGAGGTGATGGCCCGGTGCAGCGCCCGGTACCCGGCTGGAGCCTCTGGGACCGGTGCAGGGGCTCGACCGCCTGTGTGATCCGCCCAGGCGGCAAGCGCCGAGCCGCCGAGATGCTGCCCTGTGGCTCCGACGATGTAGATGCGATTGCCGGGCTGCTTGAACGCGCTCGTGACCGTTCGAGTGACGTCGGGCACGATGCCGAGACTCGAGATGACCAGCGTCCCCGGGATTGTGTGTTTGTTGCCGTCGATGCCGGTGTATTCGTTGTTGAGGCTGTCTTTCCCGGAGATGAACGGGGTCCCGTATGCGACTGCCGCGTCGTAGCAACCCTGGGTGCAGCGAACCAGCGAGCCGAGCCGATCGGCGATGCGAGGATTACCCCACGAGAAGTTGTCGAGAATCGAGATTCGGTCCGGGTCGGCGCCGACGGCGACGACGTTGCGAACCGCCTCGTCGATGTTGGCCCAAGCCATCCGGTACGGATCGATTGGCCCGTAAGCGGGGTTGGTCCCGATCGCAAGCGCTGCGCCGGGCGTTCCAGGTCCCGCAGCCAGAGGTGTCACCACCGCGGCGTCTCCCGGCCCGGACTCGTCTGCGCCCACGAACGGCTTGACCACGGTGCCTCCCTGCACCTCGTGGTCATAACGTCTGACCGTGTCCTCTTTGGAGCGGATGTTGGCGCTGGCGAGGAGATCGAGCAGGGCACGTGCCGGATTGACCTCGCCGATCTCGCTACCGTCGACCACGGGTGGAGCCCACACCGCTTGCAGCTGCTGGCGCGGGATGCCTCCATGGAGGAACCCGCAGTCGAGCTCGCCGACAGTGTCAGCCATGTGTTTGATACGGAGCACGCCGTCTCCGGTGAACTCGCCGAGCACGGTCATCTCCACATCACGAGCCACGGCCAGCTCGGCAACGCGAGGGAGTTTGGCTTCGGGGACGGCAATCACCATCCGCTCCTGCGCCTCACTCAACCAGATCTCCCACGGCGCCAGGCCCGGGTATTTCAGCGGCACCCGATCGAGGTGCACTACGGCCCCGAGGGTCTCGGCCATCTCCCCGACACTCGAGGACAACCCACCCGCGCCGCAATCGGTGATGGCGTTGTAGAGGCTTTCGTCACGGGCTTCCAGGATCACATCCAGGGTCTGTTTCTCGTGGATGGGGTGGCCGATCTGGACCGCGCTGCCGGACACCTCGCTCGTTGTGTGATCGGACTCCATCGACGAGAACGTTGCCCCGCGCAGACCGTCGCGGCCGGTCCTGCCACCAAGTACGACGATGCGGTCACCGGGCTGCGGCTCGGTGGGATGCGAGCCGGTGGGCAGGGCGCCGAGACATCCACAGAAAACGAGCGGGTTGGCCGTGTAGCCGGGGTCGTAGTAGATGGCGCCGCTGACGGTGGGGATGCCCATCTTGTTGCCGTAGTCCTCGATCCCGGCGATGACTCCCGATGCGATCCGTTTCGGGTGCAGGACACCCTCGGGCAGCTCGTCCCATCTCGTTTCCGCCGGACCGAAGAAGAGAATATCGGTGTTTGCGATCGGCTTGGCGCTGACCCCGATGACGTCGCGGACCACACCGCCGACGCCGGTGTTGGCTCCGCCGAACGGCTCGAGCGCCGATGGGTGGTTGTGCGTCTCCACCTTGAAGGCGAGGTCGGTGGTCTCATCCAGGGCGACTATGCCTGCGTCGTCGACGAACGCCGAGCGAACCCAGGGGCGATTGACCTTCTCGGTTGCCGCTCGGATGTGCTGTTTGAGGATCCCGTCGATGGTGGTGGTGCCGATCGGGCCGGTGGCTCCCGGCGGAGGGCCCGTGTAACTGATCAGCGCCCGAAAGGTCTTGTGGACGCAGTGTTCCGACCATGTTTGCGCCAGGGTCTCCAGCTCGAGGTCGGTTGCCCGCCGGTCGCCGAAGTAGGCCTGGATTGCCTCCATCTCGTTGCCGTCGAGGCTGAGCCGCCGCCGGCCGCTGAGCGCGACGAGCTCGTCCCGGCTGAGACCGGTCAGCGAGATGTGCTCGACGCCTGCTGCGGCTGCAGCCGCCTCGGTGAACGGTGGTGGGGCCGGGGTGTTGACGTGGTAACTCTGGATCACACCGTTGGCGAGAAGGGCAGAGGCGATCTGGTCAACGGTGTCTCTGGTGAGCGCTTCGCCCTCCAGCGTGTACCTGGTTCCTGTGGCCGCCTGGTCGATACCGGTGAACCCGAGCTCGGCAATGCCCGCCATGAGGCTCTCGGCGGCGGAGTCGGTGACCCCGGGGTGGAGCACGACATCGACGGTGAAGAGGCCGTCTCCCATCGGAGCACTGTCCTGCTCGAGGGCAAACCCGATTGCGTCCTCGTTGACGACGTCGTGCAGAAGGCTGTTGGTGAGTTGGTCTACAAGGGCGGCCGATATATCTCCGCTGAGGTAGAAGCGGTCCTTGACCTCGACCCGGTCGACGCCTGACATTCCGAGCAGGTCGATTTGGGTCTTCAGATTCTCGGCCCGTGCGTCCGAGAATCCCGGCTTGCTGGCAACCTCAACGCAGTAGTACATGTCCCGGCCTTACGGAAGACCGCAGTCTCGCATCGGCGAGGGGCTGTGTCTCGTACTGCGGTTCGTTTCCCATGAGAACGCGAAATCTTTTCTTAGCCAACCACCCAAAGTGTGCGCACGACCACTAGGTTTGGAGGTGTCGACGGTTGTTCGTCGATGCCATGTCTCGGAAGCAGGCCACCAGCCCAATCCGAGCACAATGACCCCACGGTCGGGAATGCGGTGGTTTCGGGGGAAACGTATTCCACAGGAGGTGGGCGGCTCACCCCGGTAGGGGGAGGTAGCCGCCCTTCTCCGCGTCTAGGGGCGTCAGCGTCTCCAGCCGAAAAGGACCTTGGCGAGTCGGACCCAATAGCGGTGCGACGGCCGACGGGGCAGCCAAGATCGTAGGAGTCTCGTCGTCGGCTTGAAGCGTGCAGAGGTGATCGAGCGATGGATCGTGAAAGACTTGATGCCCTCCTCACCCAGGTGCCCGTGAAGCCCGGAATCGCCGGTGCCCGCCAGTTCGATGCTCGGGTAGAAGAAGTTGATCACGTGGTCGTTGACGGCAACTGTCCCGGTGGTCAGCCGGCTGGCGACGGAGGCTCCGCGCCTCCGGTTCCTGGTCCACACCGAACCGTGGAGGCCGTAGCGGGAGTCATTTGCCATCCGTATCGCCTCTGCCTCGTCGGCGACCCTCATCACGGGGACGACCGGACCGAAGGTCTCCTCCTGCATGAGCAGCATCGAATGGTCGACGTTGTCCATGAGCGTCGGCTCGAAGTAGATGCCGTGTGCGGTCTCGACCCGGGAGCCTCCGCTCAGGATCCGGGCACCCCGGTTGACTGCATCCTTGACATGGCTTTCGATGATGTCGATCTGGGCCGGCGAGATCAGCGGGCCGATGTCCGTTCGATCCTGGGTGGCGACGGTGAGCTTGCTGATGAACTTCGTCGCCTCCGCCATGAACTCGTCGTAGATCTCATCGACTACATAGACCCGCTCAACGCCAACGCACATTTGACCCGCGTTGAACACTCCGTAGTTGACGGCGCCGCGGGCGGCCTCCTTGACATTGGCGTCCTCGAGCACGATCTGCGCGTCCTTGCCTCCCAACTCGATTATCGAAGGCTTCAGCAAGCCGCTTGCGGTAGCCGCGATCTTCTTACCCACCTCGGTCGACCCGGTGAAGGCGATGATGTCGATGTCGGATTCCACCAATGCCGCCCCGGTGGCGCCATCGCCGTGGATCACTTGCACGACACCCTCCGGGAATACCGGCTTCGAGGGCGAGCTCCTGGATCAACTGGCCGGATAGCGGTGTGATCTCGGAAGGCTTGATGACCACCGTGCAGCCGGCGGAGAGTGCCTGGGTTGCCGACAGCATCGGGAGATAGAACGGGTAGTTCCACGGGGAGATGATCCCGGCCACACCGAGCGGGTGATACTCGGTCCAGCCTTTGGTCACTACCCAGGGCCACACCGCGCCACGCTTCGGGCGCAGCAGATGCTCGGCCTTCGTCGTGTAAATAGTCGAGCGCTACCAGCGGCACCGAGAACTGGATTTGTGAACAGTGCTGCGATCCTTGCCGGTTTCGGCGATCTGCACGTCTGCGATCCGATCCATGGAATTCAGCACATGTTTGGCGAACGACCGCAGGTAGGGTCGCCGCTCTGCGTGGCTCATTGCCCCCCACGTGGCGAATGCGCTACGTGAGGCTGCAACAACGGCGGCGACATCCTCGGGCTCTGTGATGGGCACCGAGCCGGCCTGCTCACCGGTCAGCGGGCTTCTCGGGGTCAGCCAGCGTGTCATGTCGGATTCGCCGTCGGGTCGGCTGCGATGAGCGTCGAGGGAGCGGCGGCGGCTTCCCAGGGTCTGGCGATCGAGTGCCAGGCAAGGGCGACGACGAGAATGGGAAGACCGAGCGGAGCCTCGATGCCTGACCCGGTTGTACGAGACGCATCGAGCCACTCATCCGGGCCACCGAGGTGCCTGCGACATTCACATGCCAGCGGCGCGGGCGAGGATCGCTCTTGAGCTCGTACACCCATCGCTGGGAATCGATCTCCCAGCTGCGACCGAACCAGGAGGTCCTCACGATCCTGGCCAACTCCCTCCCCTGCGGGTCGAGTGCAACCACAGTGGAGTGCTCGTGGGGGGTGAGCACAGCCTCATCCCCATCTGGCGTGTAGACCCGGGAGATGTGCAATCGCCCGATCCGCTGAAGCGTGGCCACTTCCTGTCCACCGTTCAGCAAGCGCCAGTGGTTGGACATGAACGGGCTCCGCAGCTCAGCGTCGCCGTAAACCATCCCGTAGACACCGCGATCTGCCATAGGACAAACGGTAGTACGTCGGGCGGCACGAAGTGGCGGCGATGGGTATCGTCGGGTGCCATGAAGCTTCACCTGATGGACGGAACTTACGAGCTGTTCCGATCCCACTTCGGCTCGCCTACCGCGGACCAGCCCGTCCGGCCAGGAGGTCGGTGGCGTCTACGGGATCATCTCGTCGACGCTGTCGCTGCTCAGCGAGTCGGGCGTCACTCATCTGGCCGCTGCATTCGATACGGTCATCGAGTCGTTCCGCAACGAGGTGTACGCCGGCTACAAGACGGGGGAGGGCATCGATGCTGTGCTCCTCGACCAGTTCCCGCTTGCGGAGCGAGCTCTCGAGGCCCTCGGGGTGAAGGTGTGGCCGATGGTCGAGTTCGAGGCGGACGATGCGTTGGCAACCGCGGCCTGGCGCTGGGTGAGCGAAGTCGACCAGGTGGTCGTGCTCACCCCGGACAAGGACCTGGCCCAGTGCTACGGGAACCCCAAGATCGTCGGCTACGACCGTCGCAACCAGGCATTCATCGACCATGACGGCCGTCGTGGAGAAGTTCGGTGTCCTACCCGGTCTCGATTCCGGACTATCTGGCATTGGTCGGCGACACTGCGGATGGCTTCCCGGGTTTGCCCGGGTGGGGGGCAAAGTCGGCGGGCTCGATCCTGCAGCGCTACGTCCATCTCGAGAACATCCCGCTCGACCCGGCGCGGTGGGACGTGAAGGTCCGGGGTGCCGAGAAGCTTGCCGACCACGCTCCGCACCCGGATGGGTGATGCTCTGCTGTTCCGGTTCCTTGCCCAGCTCCGGCCCGATGTCCCCATCACGGATGATCTCGATGACCTCGAATGGCGAGGCGCACATCGGGAGGGATTCGTCGCATTGTGCGACGAGCTCGGTTTCGGCAGGCTGCGCGACCGTCCACATCGTTGGGTCGACTAACTGTCGGCAACGACTACTCAAAGCGCTCGCAACAGCTGCCGATACAACCGGCATGATCCATCTCGATCTGCGCCTCAGGGGGGCGGCGGTTCTGCTTGCGCTCGTGGTCGCGACTCTGGCGGCGCCCGCCGCGGCGTGTATGCCGCTGAGGATCCTCCGGAGACCAGCCCGGGTCGACGCCGTCGGTGAGATCGACTGTGGGTCCCCAAACACAGATGGTCTGATCGCTTGTCATCGACCAGCAGGCATCACCGTACGACATCGTGATCACCGAGATCATGCAGAACCCGGCAATGGTGTGGGACTCGGTCGGGGAGTGGTTCGAGGTGTACAACGCCGGCAACACGGCGGTCGATCTCTCCGGGTGGACCATCACGGACGAGCTCAACAACACGCACGTCGTCGCCGGGTCACTCGTTATCGCGCCCGGCGCCTACCTGGTCTTCGGCCGCAATGCCAACAGTCTCGGTCAACGGCGGGGTGGCCGTCGACCATGTCACCGGCACCGACATCTTCTTGTTCAACAGCTCGGACCGGCTGGTGCTCCTCGATGAGAACGGTGCCGAGGTGGACCGGGTGGTCTGGGACAACGGCGCCACCTTCCCCGATCCAAACGGCGCCTCGATGTCGCTCGCCGGGCTCGGGCCGCGACAACACAGTCGGAGCCAACTGGTGCACGGCCACAACGGTCTTCGGGATCGGTGACCTGGGCACACCAGGCGCACCCAATTCGTGTGCGCCGGGAACGAGGCTCATCATCACCGAGATCATGCAGAACCCGAACGCCGGTTTCCGACGTGCACGGTGACTGGTTCGAGGTGTACAACCCCAACGACTTCGCAGTCGACATGGCCGGATGGATCATCAAGGACGATGACTACGACAGCCATGTTGTCTCCGGGTCACTGGTGGTCGGCCCTCATGGCTACGTGGTCGTCGGGCGCGACGGAGACCCGGCGCGCGAACGGAGGGGCACCGGTCGATTACGTCACGGGCGCAGACATCGAGTTCCACAACAACTTCGACGAGCTGATCCTGATCGACACCGCCGGGATCAGGATCGACCGGGTCGCCTGGGATGACGGTCGTACCTTCCCCGACCCGACCGGGGCGTCGATGTCGCTCGGAGGCCTCGCGCCTGGACAACAGCATCGGGGGCAACTGGTGCAGGGCGACGACCCCGTTCGGGGACGGCGATCTCGGCACTCCCGGAGCGTCGAACAACTGTACCGAGCCCGCCAAGCAGCCGCCGATGGCGAATCTGGAGATCACCGAGATCATGACCAATCCCACCGCCGTCGTCGACAACGATGGCGAGTGGTTTGAGATCTACAACCACGAATCTCATCCTGTCGACATCGACGGCTGGACGATCCGCGACTTCGATACCAACCTCCACGTCATCGACAACGGGGGCCCGTTGGTCGATCCCGGCCTACGGTTATCTGGTGCTCGGGCGGAACGCCGATCTCGCCGAGCAACGGCGGGGTGCCGGTCGACTATGCATACGGGACGGGGATGGTGTTGTACAACGCCGCCGACGAGGTGGTACTCGTCGACACCAACGGGACCATCGTCGATCAGGTCGCGTACGACGACGGTCGTACCTTCCCGGATCTCGGAGGGCGCGGCCATGGCACTGGAGAGCCTCAGCCTGCGCAACGATGTCGGCGAGCACTGGTGCGCGGCAAATACCCCATATGGCGACGGCGATGCGGGTACCCCGGGCGCCGCCAACTCTTGCGGGCCGAGCACTCCCATCGCTCCGATCGTGATCAACGAGATCATGCAGAACCCGGCGGGCGTCCCCGATTCCGTCGGGGAGTGGTTCGAGCTGCTACAACCCGACCGACACCGCCGTCGACATCGATGGCTGGATCATTCGCGACGACGACTTCAACATGCACGTCATCGACAACGGATCGGCCGCTCCTGATCGAGCCTCGTGGCTACCTCGTGCTCGGCCGTGAAGCCTCGACCTGGGCAAACGGCGGCGTGTCTCTCGACTACGCATACGGGACCGGCATGGTTCTCTACAACGGCTCAGACGAGTTGATCCTGGTGGACTCCAATTACGTCGAGGTGGACCGGGTCGAATGGGACGACGGCGCCACCTTCCCCGATCCGGCAGGGGCGTCGATGAGCCTCGTCGACCCGACGTACGACAACGCCGAAGGAGCCTCCTGGTGTGTCTCCGGGGGCAGCTACGGCATCGGGGAGCGAGGTACCCCGGGTGCCGGCAACCAATGCGGGCCTGCCTGTTACCCCGAAGGGCTCTTGGTGACAGTCACCGCCACTCCGGACACACTGTGGCCACCGAATGGCAAGCTCGTTCTCGTGAGCACCGATGTGATCATCGAGAACGAAGAGCCGGGCACCGAGGTGCACCTCGTCGGGGTGACCTCGAGCGACGACGATCCGAGCTCGAACCGGTTCCCCGATATCGTCATCATCGACGACTTCACCTTCGAGCTACGCGCCGAACGCTACGGCTGGGGAAATGGTCGTACCTACACGATCACCTACGAGGTGACGACCCTGTGCGGCGCCGCCGAGCAGTTCTCGGCGACGGTATTAGTGCCACACGACCAGGCTCGATTCTCCTAATCCCGTTCTGGCGTCCAAACGGGCGAAATATCGCCCGTTTGGACGCCAGAAGCGTTACAGGCCCAGGCCGCGGCCGATCAGCTCCTTCATGATCTCCGTGGTCCCGCCGTAGATGGTCTGGGCACGGCTGTCGGTGAACATGCGGGCGATCGGATACTCGGTCATGTAGCCGTACCCGCCGTGCAGCTGCAACCCCCGGTCGATCACCTTCAGTTGCAGCTCCGTGCACCACCACTTGGCCATGGCTGCGACGTCGGCCGTGAGCCGACCCTCGACCAGCTCCATGGTGCAGTGGTCGATGAACACACGGGCGATCTCGATCTCGGTGGCCAGCTCCGCCATCGTGAACCGGCTGTTCTGGAACTTGCCGATGGGACGGCCGAATGCCTTGCGGTGCTTGATGTAGTCCATCGTCACCGAGAACGCCTTCTCCGCTGTGGCGACGGCGCTCACCGCGATGGTCATCCGCTCCCGCTCCAGACCGGCCATGAGGTAGAAGAACCCCATGCCCTCCTCGCCGATCCGGTTCTCGGCGGGCACCCGGACATCGGTGAAGAACAGCTCGGAGGTGTCTTGGGCCTTGAGACCGACCTTGTCGAGGTTCCTCCCTCGCTCGAACCCATCCATGCCCGCCTCAACGCCGAGCAGTGTCAACCCGCGATGAGGGTCTTCGGCTGTGCGAGCCACGACGATGACCAGGTCGGCGAGCTGGCCGTTGGAGATGAAGGTCTTGGAGCCGTTGACGACATAGGAGTCCCCATCCTGTCTGGCCGTTGTCTTGATCCCGGCGAGGTCGCTGCCGGTGTCGGGCTCGGTCATGGCGATGGCCGTGATCAGTGTGCCGTCGACGCATCCGGGCAGCCAGCGCTGTTTCTGCTCCTCCGAGCCGTACTGCTGTATGTAGGGGACCGCCATCTCGGAATGGATGTAGAAGCCCGGACCGCTCACCAGTGCGTCGGCGAGCTCCTCGATCATGATCACCGGGTAGCGGAAGTCGTCCACGCCCGCCCCGCCGTACTTCTCCGGTACCGAATGGCAGAGATGGCCCGCCGTCCCGGCCGCAAGCCAGGCGTCCCGGCTGACCACCCCGTCTTGCTCCCACTGCTCGTGGAATGGGGCGAGCTCCTTTTCGACGAACTGGCGGGCGGCGCGTCGATACAGCTTGTGGTCCTCGGTGAACATGGTGCGTCTCGCCATGCACCAATTATCGCGGACCGCAGCGGGGACCGCTCGGCAGCGTCTCACGACCGGGTCGCTGCTCGAACCGATTGCAGTTCCCCGGACGGCTGCATCGACGGCTCCCGGTAGCCGTCGATGAGGTGTTTCGTCCACACCCAGCCCGTCCACATGAGGGCGATATTGCGAGCGACCACGATCGCAGACCACCACAAGTGGGAGCTGAGCCAGAAGACGGTGAACAGTCCGGTGAGGATGACAGAGACCGTTGTGCCCACCCTCACCTTCTCCGACGAGCTCAGTGCGGCGAAGGGCGTGATCCAGAAGACGAACTGGGCAGAGAGCAACGGGCTGAGCAGCATGACGGAGATGGTGAGGACCCCGGTCAGTTCGATGGCTCTTCTCCAGTTGAAATCCGCTCGCAAGATGCGAAGCGCGGAGATGCCGATGGCCAGCCCGATCGCAGCATTGACGGCAGGCGCCCACAGTCCAATCTCCACATAGCTCGCCCCAGCCGCATTCGCCACCTGTGGGTCGAGGCCCGCCCGCATCCGAGCCAGCACCGTGAACGCCCCAGTGACTGTCTCGAGGTGGACGCCGAAGAACTCCCGGCCGGAACGGAACAGCGGGAAGGTGAGCAACACCAACCCGGCCGCACCGGTGGCGATGACGGTGGTGACGGCTCGCAGTCGGCGGTTGCGCCACCAATCCGTCACGATCAGGACGATGGGCCAGCCCTTGGCGGCGATGCCCGCCCCCAGCGCCCAGGCAGAACGTCTATCACGACCCTCGACGGCAAAGCTGAGCGCGGCCACCGCAAGCAGTACCGAAAGAGCGTCCAGTCGATAGGCCATCAGCGGGATGATCGCCCAGGAAATCTTCAGCCAGCGCACCGCTCCGTCGGCGATACCGACCTGGCGGCCCAATCGGTTGACGGCACCGGCTACCCCGAAGAGGATTCCACCCATCACCGCCCACAACACAATGGCGTAGGTGTCCCCACCGATCAACCTCTCGATCATCCCGGTGAAGAGCACCGGGATGACCGCAAGCGGCAAGTGCTCGAACTCGAAATCGACATACGGCAGCTCTCCGTTGAGCATGTGGTGGGCCCGCGATGCGTAGGCGGCGGCGTCGCGGTCGAGAATCGTGAATGAGAGGGTGACGGCCATGGCCAGGCCGACCACGAGCACGACGGCAAGCGGTAACGCCCACCGGATCGTTTGCCGATCGAATCTCAAGTTACCCGTCCCCGCCGAAGCCGAGCAGGCTCTCGCGGTTGAGTGCCCGTGACCCGTACGCCAATCCGACGACGGCGAGCACCCAGGCGACTATGCCTACACCCAGTGCCGCAAGCACCGGGTTGATCAGCAGACCACTCGATACTGCGTATGCGGCCATGATCACAGGAAGTGACACCAGAGTCGCCGCTTGTTGTGCGGCCGCGGTGCTGCGGACTTTCGACGAGACCCACAGGATCACAGAGAGGGCTACGGCGATGAAAGGTGGCACCACCCAGATGATGAGGATCCACCAGCCTGCAGTCGGGAAGAACCAGCCACCGACCAGCGGGCCGACCATGATGTTGACCAGCAGCGAGTAGACGAGGAAGCCGGCACCGGTTGCGATGAAGCCCGGCACGACACTCGCCAGCATCTTGCCCAGGAAGATCTCTCTCACCGTCAGAGGCGAATGCGCCAGGAACTCGCCGGTTCCTCGCTCCCGCTCACCGACGATGGCATGGGCCCCGACGGCGGAGGAAATGGTCAGAGGCACGACGATGGCAACGGGTGCCAGCAGGTAGACGGCGAGCATGTAGGCACCGCGGGCCTGTGGTGTTGCCCCCGCCACATTGTCCCTGACCCCGCTCGGCAGGGTCTGCAGCACCTCACCGATCTTGTTGACCAACTCACTGCTTGTCGTCGAGGTCACCACCGTCAACAGCCCGATCGGTATGAGGACGAAGAACACGGAAGCGAGAAAGCCCATGGGGATCCAGTAGTCCTTCGACTTCAGCAGACGGCGGAGATCAATACGCGCAACGGTCCTCACCCGATCCCACCTCATACGGACTCCTTCAGTGAGCGCTGCATCTCGAAGTAGAGCGTTTCGAGAGTCGGATTGTCCGGCTGCACGCGGGTGAGCCGAACGCCTGAGGCGACCAGGTCGGCGACCAGGTCGGGGAGACGATCGAGATGCGTGAGCCGCACATGCACCGAGCCGTTCCACTCAGCTGAGACGACGTGTGCGTTGTCCTCGATGCGTGACAGCGTGCTGCGGTCCTCGGCATCGAGGATCACGGACGGGTTGGTGACGAACCGGTTTGCCAGGTCGGATTGGCTTCCTGCAATCTGGGCGCGGCCTGCGCCCATCAAGACGACCTGATCTGCGACCCCCTCTGCTTCGTGGAGCAGGTGGGTGCACAGGACGATGGTCCGCCCCCGGCCTGCCAGCTCCCGGATCAGATTCAGCACGGCACGCGCTGACTCGGGATCGAGCCCCGCCGTCGGCTCATCCAGCAGCAGCACCTCGGGGTCATGCAGCACGGCACGGGCCAGTGCCAGGCGGGTTCTCATCCCGGTCGAGTAGCCACCGACATTGAGGTCGAGGGCATGGTCGATGCCGAACCTCTCGGCCGCAGGGCGGATGTTGGCGTGGTCCGCGGCAAAGATGTCGGCGGTCAAGGCGAGGTTTTCCCACCCGGTGAGTTGGTCGTACAGCGCAGGCTTCGGCGGGACTACTGCCGTCTTACCGCGAATGAAGTCGCCGTCGGTCAGCGGGTCCTTCCCGAGCACGCGCACGGTGCCACCGTTGATGCCGAGGGCGCCGGTGGTGAGCCGCACCGTTGTGGTCTTGCCTGCGCCGTTTGGGCCGAGCAAGACCGTGATCGATCCTTCCGGGACGATCATGCTCAGATCGTCGACTGCGGTCACCTCGCCGAAACGTCTGGTGACATGGGTGAACTCAATGGCTGTGGGCATAGAGACCTATCGGCGAGGAGCGGCCCGATCTGAACGGGTCTTCGGATCACGCCGGCTTCAGGAAGATGCCTGCCAGGGGAGGCACGGTGATCGACAGCGACTGCTCGAAGCCGTGGTTCTCCTCTTCGGTGGTTTGTAGCGTTCCCTCGTTGTGGACCCCGCTGCCCCCATAGCGAGCGTCGTCGCTGTTGAGCACCTCGACCCACCCTCCGGCGAGGGGAACCCCGAGCCTGTAGTCGTGTCGTACCACCGGGGTGAAATTGCCCACCCAGAGCAGTGGATTGTCCTCGCTGTCGAGGCGCAGGAACGCAAAGATGCTGTTGTCGGCATCGTCGCCGATGACCCACCGGAACCCGCGATGGTCACAATCCCGCTCGTATAGCGACGGGCTGGCTTGGAGCAGCTTGTTGAGATCGGCGACCCATTCCTTGACTCCGGCATGGTCGTCGTACTGGAGGGCGGCCCAATTGAGCTCGTTGGCGTGCGACCATTCCTCGTCGACGCCGAACTCGCTGCCCATGAAGAGCAGTTTCTTGCCCGGTTGTGCCCACTGGTAGGCGAGCAGCAGCCGCAGCCCGGCGAATTTCTGCCACCGATCACCCGGCTGCTTGGAAAGCAGCGAACCTTTGCCGTGCACGACCTCGTCGTGGGAGAGCGGCAGCGTGAAGTTCTCGTTGAAGGCATAGACCATCCGAAAGCTCAGCTCGGAGTGGTGATAACGGCGGTGCACCGGATCGAGGGCGATGTACTGGAGTGTGTCATTCATCCAGCCCATGTCCCATTTCTGGCCGAAGCCGAGGCCACCGTATTCGAGAGGCCGTGTTACAGCAGGGAACGCCGTCGATTCCTCGGCGTACATCTGGATATCCGGGAATCTGCCGTAGGCAAACCGGTTTATCTGGCGCAACAGTGAGATGGCACCGAGATTCTCCCGACCGCCGAACTCGTTTGGGATCCACTCGCCCTCGTTCCTGGAGTAGTCCCGGTACAGCATCGAAGCGACCGCATCCACCCGGATGCCGTCTGCGTGGTACTTGTCGAGCCAGAACATGGCGCTCGAGAGCAGGAAGCTGCGCACCTCGTAGCGGTCGTAGTTGAAGATGAGGCTGTCCCAGTCGGGGTGGTAGCCCTCCCTCGGGTCCTGATGCTCGTAGAGGTGGGTACCGTCGAAGTCGCTCAGACCGTGGGCATCCTTGGGGAAGTGAGAAGGGACCCAGTCGAGGATCACCCCGATCCCGTTCTGGTGGAGATAGTCGATGAGATACATCAAGTCCTGCGGGGTGCCGTAGCGCGCCGTCGCCGCGTAGTAGCCGGTCAGCTGATAACCCCACGAGCCGTAGAACGGGTGCTCCATCACCGGCATCAGCTCGACGTGGGTGAAACCGGTCTCCCTCATGTAGTCGGCGAGCTGCGGGGCGATGGCGCGATAGCCCCCCGGCTCGTATCGCCAGGAGCCGAGGTGCAGCTCGTAGATCGAGTAGGGGCGTCGAGTGCGTTGGCCTCGCCGCGGGTGGCCATCCAGTCCTGGTCTTCCCATTCGTAGGCGAGATCCCATACCATCGAACCGGTTCTGGGCGGTTCCTCAGCCCGGAATGCCACCGGGTCGGCCTTCTCGAGAGGCGGCCCGCCACCGCCCGGCACGATGGCGTACTTGTAGACATCGCCTTGAACGACACCGGGGACGTGGCCGCTCCAGATGCCGGACGTGTCAGGGTTGAGGGCCCATCCGTCTTTCCAGCCGTTGAAGTCGCCGATCACCTCCACGCGGGAAGCGGAAGGTGCCCATACCCGGAATGTCGTTCCGTCCGGGCCAATGTGTGCGCCGAGCACGTCGTAGATAGAGGTGTGGGTTCCACCGTTGAAAGCCCATCGGTCGTCGTCGGTGAGGTCACGGGGTGTGTCGGTCATGGCTCCAACATACTCGTTGCCAAGTGCAGGCAAAACTGAAATACCGAGCGCGTGGTCCTGGGAGGGGCGGACCAGGGGCAGGGTAGATGTGGCAGTATGTGACCATGTATACGCGTTCTTCTGCTCCAAACGTCCTCTCGATGGTCCTCGCGGGTGGTCAGGGGACGCGGCTTCTACCTCTGACCCAGGTGCGCGCCAAACCCGCGGTCCCATACGGGGGCCAGTACCGGCTCATCGACTTCGCGCTGTCGAATCTGGCGAATGCCGGTTATCGGAAGATCGTCGTGCTCACGCAGTACAAGAGCCACAGCCTCGACGTTCATCTGTCCCGTACCTGGCGGATGTCGACGTTCCTCGGTAACTACGTGACGTCGGTTCCTGCGCAGATGCGAAGAGGGCCCAAGTGGTTCGCAGGCTCAGCAGATGCCATCTTCCAGAACCTCAACCTGATCGACGACGAGCAGCCGGACTACATCTTCGTTTTCGGGGCGGATCACATCTACCGGATGGATCCGACGCAATGCTCGAGCACCACATCGCAAGCGGCGCCGGGGTGACCGTTGCCGGGATCCGGGTACCTCGAGAAGAGGCCAAGGCATTCGGAGTCATTCAGCGCAATCCGCACTCCGCCCTGATCGACGCGTTCCTGGAGAAGCCGGAGGCTCCTCCCGGTCTTGCCGACAGCCCCGACGAGGTGCTGGCTTCGATGGGCAACTACGTCTTCACCACCGAGGTGCTCGTCGACGTGCTCAATGCCAATGCAGAGGATCAGGAATCCGGCAGCGACATCGGCGGTGATGTCATCCCGGCACTGGTTTCCTCGGGTCAGGCGTTCGTCTACGACTTCACAACCAACGTGGTCCCCGGCGAAACACCACGCGACCGTCACTACTGGAGAGACGTCGGGACGCTTGACTCGTATTACGAGGCGAACATGGACCTGGTGGCCCCACACCCGATCTTCAATCTCTACAACGACGAATGGCCGGTCTTCACCTCATTCCGCACGCTGCCACCCGCCAAGGTGGTCGCCCATGGTGAATTCGGTGCAGGCGAGATCGCCAACTCCATGCTGTCGCAGGGATGCATCATCACGGGAGCGACCGTACGCAACTCGGTGCTCTCCCCCAATGTGCGCATCGAACCGGGGGCGATCGTTGAGGGCTCGATCCTCTTCGACGACGTCCATGTCGGTGCCGGAGCGGTGGTCAAAGGCGCCATCGTCGACAAGCACGTCGTCATCCCGCGCGGCCGGCAGATCGGGATTGACAAGGAGCGTGACGCCGACGAGTTCAGCATCTCACCGAACGGCGTCGTCGCCATCGGCAAAGGCCACAAGGTCAAGTACGCCTAGACATATCCTCGTATAGGGAGATGTGCTGCTCGGCGGGTCGGTCCCACGACCAATCAGACCGCATCCCCCTGCGCTGTATCGCCTGCCGGCGCTGTTTGTGGCGCCAGGCGCGCACTGCCGCGGTGGAGAGCATCGACGACCCCGGGAACATCGATCGTCGCAGCATGGAAACCGGTGCCGTTGGCACGATCGGCGTCGGCATCGATGACCGTATCGTGAAGACCCCCGACATCGGTTACGACGGGGATGGTCCCGTACGCCATCGCCTGCATCTGGGCGAGTCCGCACGGCTCGAAACGGCTCGGCATCAACAGCAGGTCCGAACCGGCGAATATCTTGTGGGCGAGCGTCTCGTTGTAGCCGTCGGCGAAGTACACATGGTCCGGCCAGTTGCCTGCCGACCACCGTGCCCAGTCGGCGAGCGATTGGTCGCCAGAGCCGAGCATGACGAGCCGGAACGGGACGGTCGCGGCGAACCGAACCGCGTCGAGAACGAGATCGATGCCCTTCTGATCCACGAGTCGAGTGACGATGCCGACAACCGGGCTGCCGTCATCCTCCCAGCCGACTTCCGCGATCAAGTCGCTACGGCATGTCTCTTTCCCGGCGAGGTCTGCAGCGGTGAAGTTGGCGGCGATGTGGGGATCCGTCTCCGGGTCCCAGATCGTCGTGTCGATCCCGTTGCGGATACCGACCAGCCGCTCCCCCAAGTCGTTGAGTAGATGGTCGAGACCCATCCCCGACTCGGGTAGGCGAATCTCGTCTGCGTAGTTGCGGGCTGACCGCGATCACCCGATCGGCCACCTGGATTGCCCCGGCAAGTGGGTTGATCTCTCCAAAGCATTCAAAGGCTGCGTAGTGCTGTGGCATCCTGGCCAGCCAGTGCCCCGCCGCCCAACCCTGATACCCGAGCGTGTGGATCGTGAAGGCAGTCGGGGGTCGTTTCCAGGCCATCGCCAGCGCTGCGGCGGTATGCCAATCGTTGAGGTGGGCGACATCGGCATCGGATTCCTGCATCAGACCGGCGACCGCGGCCGAGAAGGCAAAGAACCGATAATCGTTGTCCGGCCAGCCATTTCCCCGTTCGTCGATGTACGGATGTGGCCTGGCAATGCCCGGAACGTCGACGAGAGTCACCTCACCAACGCCGGCAACGATGCCTCGACGCGCCGATGTCGGCTGTGCCCACTCCGGGGCATCAATGGGGCGGGGCTGCGGGTTCTCCATCACAGTGCCGAAATAGTCGGGCATGACCAGGTCGACGGTGACGCCGGCACGGCGTAGCGCAGCAACAAGTCCTGCGGCGGCTTCGGCGAGACCACCAACTCGGGCGAGCGGGCTCAATTCGGCTGTCGCAAAGAGAACCTTCAAATCGATTCGATCTGCTGCAGCAGCACGACCGACCATCCCTCGACCTCCCACGCGTCCTCGGCCCCGAGTAGATCGTTGCACGTGATCTCCCGGGATGTGTCCAGAAGCACCTGCCACTCGAGCCCGGCGAGGTCCTCCGGCACGGTGAAGGTTACCGGCTTGGTGTGGGCATTGAAGAGGAGCATGAAGTTGTCATCCTCGACCCGCTCGCCGTGTGGCCCCGGTGTGGGGATCTCCTTGCCGTTGAGGAACACCGCAAGCGAGCGGGCATAACCGATGTTCCAGTCCTCGTCTGACATCGGCGAACCGTCGGTGTTGTACCACCCGATGTCGTGCACACCGACACCGTGGGTGCGGCGACCTTCGAACCAGCGGCGGCGGCGGAACACGGGGTGGGTGGCCCGGATGTTGATGAGGCGCTTGGTGAAACGCAAGCAGGAACTTGTCGACGTTCTCCCAGTCGAACCACGAGATCTCGTTGTCCTGGCAGTAGGCATTGTTGTTGCCGCCCTGGGACCTGCCGATCTCATCGCCGCCGAGCAGCATCGGGCACTCCCTGTGACAGGAGGAGTGTCATCAACATCGAGCGTTGGCGACGGTGCCTCGTCTCGAGGACATCCGGGTCGTCGGTGTCACCCTCGGCGCCGGAGTTCCAGGATCGGTTATGCGATTCGCCGTCCCGATTCTCCTCGCCGTTGGCCTCGTTGTGCTTCTCGTTGTAGGAGACCAGATCGCGCAGGGTGAAGCCGTCGTGGGCGGTGACGAAGTTGATGCTGGCGTGTGGTCGTCTCCCCGAGAACCCGTACAGGTCGGATGAGCCCGGTGAAACGAGAGGCGAAGTTGGCCAGCGACCAGTCGGTGCCTCGCCAGTAGTCACGAACACCGTCCCGGTACTTGGCGTTCCACTCGGACCACAGCGGTGGGAAGTTGCCGACCTGGTAGCCGCCGTCGCCGACGTCCCACGGTTCGGCGATCAGCTTCACCCGGCTCACCACCGGGTCCTGCTGGATCAGGTCGAAGAAGGAAGAGAGCCGGTCAACCGCGTGCAGCTCCCGGGCAAGCGCCGAGGCCAGATCGAAGCGGAAGCCGTCGACGTGCATCTCGGTCACCCAGTACCGGAGGCTGTCCATGATCAGTTTGAGCACCGCCGGGTGGCGCACATTGAGGCTGTTGCCGGTACCGGTGTAGTCGACGTAGTGGCGCCGGTTGTCGGGGTCGATTCGGTAGTAGGTGTGGTTGTCGATCCCGCGGAAGCTGAACGTCGGGCCGAGGTGCACTGCCCTCACAGGTGTGGTTGTAGACCACGTCGAGGATGACCTCGATCCCGGCGCGGTGGAGCGCCTTGACCATCTCCTTGAACTCGACGACCTGCTGGCCCCGGTCCCCGGACGACGAGTAGCCGCCGTGCGGGGCCAGGATAGCCGATCGTGGCGTAGCCCCAGTAGTTGGTGAGGCCTTGGTCGACCAGGCGGTGCTCGGAGATGAAGTGATGCACCGGCATCAGCTCGACGGCCGAGATGCCGAGCGCAGACGAGATGGTCGATGATCGGCTCGCTGGCTCATCCCGGCGAAGGTGCCCCGCAGCTCCTCGGGCACATCCGGGTGGAGCATGGTCATGCCCCGGACGTGGGTCTCATAGATCACCGATTTGTGCAGCGGGATGCCCGGGGGAGCGTCGTCTCCCCAGTCGAACGTGGTGTCGACGACGATCGAACGCGGCACGTTCGGGGCACTGTCGATCTCGCTGATCCGGTCCGGGTGATGCCACTGATGGGCGAACAACGCGTTCGACCACTTCACTTCGCCTTCGATCGCCTCGCGTATACGGGTCGAGCAGCAGCTTTGCCGGGTTGAACCACAGGCCCTCGGCCGGGTTCCAGGGGCCATGTACCCGGAAGCCGTAGCGTTGCCCGGGCACGATGCCGGGGAGGTAGCCGTGATGGGTGAACGCGGTTATCTCCTCCAGGCGGAGCCGCCGCTCGTTGTTGTCGTCATCGAACAGGCACAGCTCTACCCGATCGGCGTTCTCCGCGTAGATGGCGAAGTTGGTCCCTTCTCCGTCGAAGGTGGCTCCGAGCGGGTATGGGGAACCGGGCCAGATCGAAGCGCTCAAACCGGGGGAACGATCTTGTAGATCCGTTCGGCGTATTCCCGGACCATGCGGGATGCGGAGACGAATGGGCCGAGTGTCTTCCAGTTGTGTCGGACCTTGTCGAGCCATTGGTGGCTCGGCGCGACCGATCCGTCTCCGTAGTAGAGCGGGATGATTTCGTTGGCGAGCACGTCGTAGAGGCTCTTCGCCTCGGCGAGGTCGCGCTCGGCGGGGTCTTCGGCCCCGGAGGACTCGATCGCCCAGCCATTCTCCCCGTCGAAGCACTCGTCCCACCAACCATCGAGGATGGAGCAATTGAGGACGCCGTTCAGTGCCGCTTTCTGCCCGCTGGTCCCGCTTGCCTCACGAGGACGGATCGGGTTGTTCAGCCACACGTCACTTCCGGCGAACATCGCACGGGAAACCCCCATGTCATATCCGGGGATGAAGATGAAGCGGCCGTTGCTGGCGGGGTCCTCGGCGAACGCTACGACGTTGGCGAGCACCTGCTTGCCCGGGTCGTCTGCAGGATGGGCCTTGCCGGCGAACACGAACTGCACAGGACGCTCCGGGTCGTTGATCAGGCTGAGCAGACGCTCCCGATCCCGGATCAACAGGTCTGCCCGCTTGTAGGTAGCGAATCTGCGGGCGAAGCCGATGGTGAGAATGCCGGGGTCGAGTCGTGTCGGTGCTCCGAGCTGACGATCGGCCATCTCAACGAGACGGTTCTTGCCCACCCGGAAGGCCTCGCGGATCTCATCGTCGCTGATGTTGTCCACCAGTTGCCAGGTGCTCCGGTCGGGAAGATGCCACTCGGTGGTTTCCATCTTCTCGTCGAACAACCGCTGCAGCTGCGGAGTCACCCAGGTGCGGGCATGGACACCGTTGGTGACCGATGTGATCTCCTTGCCTCCCGGGACCTCGGCGAACATGTGCCTGCTCACCTCGCCGTGGAGCCTGGAGACACCGTTGCATCGTCCCGCCACGCGGATGCAGAAGGCGGCCATGTTGAAGTGGTCGTCGCTCCCCGGGAGGATGCCGAGCTCGAGCAGCTCGTTCATGTCTATCCCGGCCTGTTCTGCCCAGCCTCCCAGGTAGTGGCGCATCAGATCCGGTGCGAAGCGGTCGATGCCGGCAGGGACGGGGGTATGAGTGGTGAACACGATCCGGTCACGAACCGCGCTCACTGCCTGGTTGAGGGTGAGACCGGCCGCGACTTCCTCGGCAAGGAGCTCGAGCGCGAGAAAACCGGCGTGCCCCTCATTCAGATGGAACCTCGCCGGTTCGTAGCCCAACTGCCGGACGGCCCTGACCCCGCCGATACCCATGAGAATCTCCTGGCGCATGCGGTGCTCGCGGTCGCCACCGTAGAGGCGGTCCGATACGCGCCTGCCCATCTCATCGTTGACCTCGAGATCGGTGTCGAGCAAGAACAGCCTGGTGGTGCCCACGTTTGCCTGCCACACGCGTGAGATGACTACACGTCCCGCCATCTCGAGCTCGACTCTCGCCGGAGTCGCGGTCAGGCCGAGGAATCGAGGATTGTTGTGCTCGTATCGTTCCCGCTGCTGGCCGTGCTCCAATGCTTGCCGGAAGAATCCGTCACGGTAGAAGAGGCCAACACCGAGCAAGGGCATCCGCAGATCGCTTGCCGCCTTGAGGTGATCTCCTGCGAGCACGCCCAGCCCACCCGAGTATTGGGGCAGCATCTCGGAGATGCCGAACTCGGGAGAGAAGTAGGCGATGGTCTCATCGTCGCTGAGATGCAGCGGGTGAGGGATGTGACTGTGCGCCAGCCGCGCCAGCTCGTTGAATTCAGGATCGGCGACGAGGCCTGCCCAGTCGTCCTCGTCGAGGAGTTTGACCCGCTCCGCCGGATGGAGAGAAGCCTCGCCATTCATTGCGGGGATGCGCCGGAACAGCTCGCGGGCGCTGATGTCCCACGTCCATGCGTAGTTTCCGGCGATCTGCAGGAGCGTGCTCTCCAGTTCGTATCGCGATGTTGTGTCTTGCACGTCTCAGTCCTTCGAATTGAGCGAGGATCTTATAGCGTTGACCCGGGTGCGGTGGCTCTTGCGGGCTAATCAGACCCGTCCTGAGCTGTGCGGCGCAGCTCGCTCAAATGCTCCAGCTGGCTCAGGATGTCGGTTTTCTCCATCAGATCCTCCATGGGCATGGCATGGCGTGCTCGCCAGTTCGGGCGTTCGGTGTCGGTGCCCGGGACGTTCTGACGTCGCTCCTCGCCCCAGAGATCGTCAACGTTGACGATGGCAACGCTTGCGGCGGATCGGGCCATCCATTCCAGGATCGCGTCTCGGGTATCTTCGAGGCCGTCCGTCCCGAATCTGTGCTGGAGCTGGTCGAGCAGCTCATTTCGCTCGCGGCGGGCCGCGTCCCCGCGCCCGTCGGTATAGACGCCCAGATCCTCGCTGTCGTCGATGTCTCGCTTCTCCCACCATGCGGCAAACGGTGGGGTGTCGTGAGTCGCCAGGGCAACCAGCTCATCAGCGGTTGGATCGTTCAGCCCGTCTACGGCGACCTTCATTCCGAGCAGGTGATGTTGGTCGAGAGCATGGCTGATCGCCTCAGGGACCGTGCCGAGGTTCTCACCGATGACTGCGGCGCCGGCGCGGTGTGCTTCGAGGCAGATGATCGCAAACATCTCGTCGGTGGGTTGGAGCACGTACGCTCCGTCCTTGGCTGACAGCCCCCGGGGTACCCACCAGGCGCGATGAAGCCCCATGACGTGGTCGACTCTGAGGATCCCCGCCACGGTGACCTGATGGCGCACTGCCTTGATGAAACCGACATGGTGCGCTTCCCGAGCTTGCTGCGGAATGGTTGCAGGCAGGCCCCATTCCTGGCCCCCCTGGAACAACAGATCGGGTGGTGCGCCGACGCTGGCGGGGGCGAACAACTGTTGCTGGTCCCAGATGTCGTAGCCGTCGGGATGGCACCCGATCGGCAGATCGAGATACAGGTACTGGCCGCGTGCCGAAAGGCGATCGCTCAGATCCTGGAGTTGTTCGGTGGCGAGCCACTGACCCACGAGGTGGTATGCCTCGCGGTCGGGGAGCCCCACGGCGCCACTCGGCCAATCCCGCCAGTTGCGTCCGTATCGGTCACACCTCGCCCGGAACCGCGAGTACGCGACCGCCTCCTGATGGGTCGAGGCGAAATCTTCGATCTGCGCCCGCAGTTGAGGCTGTCTCATTGCCGTCGCGGCATAAGCTGCCAGCGCGTCCCGGATGGCCGGAGCCGCCACGTCGTAGTCCACCCAGAGCTGGTCGCCGTCATAGACGGGGAGCTCGGTCTCGCGACCCGGGGCGGCGGCGAGATCGATGAATAGCTCATTCCATGCACGGCGCGAGGCCGGCGCATACGGCGATGGTTGGTCGGGGAAGGTGGCGACGAGGGGCAAGGACCCGATCACGGTCGCCCCTGTGACCATTGCGGTGTCGGCCAGTTGGTCGAGATGGCCAAAGTTCCCTACGCCGGTGTCGTTGTTCCTGCTCCTCATCGAATAGACAGGTGCCATCACCCCGAGGGCCCGATCGGGAGCTGCCGGGGCGCGCATCGGCGCCGCGATGACCATCGACGACTTCTTGGCACCGGACACGTGCAGCTGGTGATAGCCGAGCGGGAGTCGGCTCTCGACGGAGATCTGCCGCCCGTCGATCACGATAGGAACCTCTTCGCCCTGTTCCGTGACCAGGTAGGCGGAAGAGACTGCCTTGCCGAGCGTCGTGGTGGGAAACCAGCCGTCCCATGCCACAAACACCGGTTCGACGAGGGGACGGTGGTTGCGCAGTTCGTGAGCGAGCTGGTTGATCTCCTCTTCGGTATCGAGGTCGCGGCCCGTGAGCGCGCACAAGGTCGCACGCAGGTGGTCCTCGGACACCTGTTGCGGTTTACCCCACACATCGATCCACTCGTTGAGGACTCCTGCCGTTCTGGCTAATGCGTGGATTGTGTTCTCGATGATCGTTGCTCCTGAATGTGGCTATCGATTATCGCGGGTGCACGGTCGCGGTGAAACTTGAGCGCGCATCTGGGACAATGGGCCGATGTGCGGCCGCTTTGTTCAATCTCACGACGCAGCGTTCTACGCCGACGCATTCCAGGTCGAGACCATACGCACCGGGAACCTCCCGGTGTCATTCAACGTGGCACCTACCGACGAAGTCTATGCCGTTGCCGAGTATGACGGGGATCGGCAGCTCGGCGCCTTTAGATGGGGTCTGATTCCCTTCTGGGCGAAAGATGCCAAGATCGGCGCACGCAACATCAACGCCAGGATGGAGTCAGTTGCCGAAAAACCGGCTTTCCGTGACTCGTTCCTGAGCAGGCGCTGTCTGATCCCGGCGGATGGATTCTACGAGTGGCAGCGGTTACCGAAGGGCAAGCTGCCTCACTACATCTACCGGGCGGATCAGCGGCCGCTCGCTCTGGCGGGTCTGTGGGCTAGTTGGAAGGAGCCCGAGAGCGGGGAGAGGGTGCGTACCTGCACGATCATCACCGGGCGGCCGAACTCGAAGGTTGCCGAGCTGCACGATCGTATGCCGGTGATTCTCCCAGAGCAGGCGTGGGCCGATTGGCTCGATCGAGACATCCAGGACCGCGATCACTTGTCCTCGTTGTTGACGGTCTATCCGGCCGAGTTGCTCGGAGAGCACGCCGTGGCCACCCTGGTGAACAAGGTCTCCAACAACTTCCCGGAGTGCATCGAGCCCCTCGAAACGCCCGCAGTCGACCAGATGACGCTCGACGACTGACTCTCTCCGACTTGATGTCGGTTCCGAGCACCGCCATATTGCCGCCACCAGCTACCCGGGACCCGCCATATGGCCATAGAGCATCAGGACGAGCAGATCGATTTCACCTCAGAGCCGCGGCCCGAGGTGATGTCGAGCCGGGTCGGGCGTGTGTTCTATGCAGCAGCCGGGTTCTTCTTCCTCGGTCTCGGAATCGCAGGCTACGTGCTTCCCGTGCTCCCAGGCACCGTGTTCATCCTCGTGGCGGTGTGGTTCTTCTTCAAGTCAAACGCAAGGATGTACCACTGGGTGCTGAACCATCCCAGATTCGGTCCCACCGTGCGTGCCTACCGCGCCGGGCACGGCATCCCTCGCCGTATCAAGACCCTGGCGATCACCCTGATGTGGCTGAGCATCACCATCTCGACGGTGCTCGCCGTTGACGGGATGGCGGTGCGCGGGATCCTCGTCGGGCTCGGCGTCATCGGGACGGCGTTCATTCTCACTCGACCGACCACCGAGAGGGTCCTCGCTCAGATGATGGCTTAGCCCTCGTCTTCGTCGCGCTCCATGCGGCTGCGGATGCCTCCTCCGCGCCGCTCATAGATGGTTTTCCCGGGCTGCACTGCATAGCGGTCGGACTCGTGCGCATCCTCGGGATGCTCGTCGCTGTCGGTCAAATCGATGGTCCTGGCGGGCTGCTGCGTCAGTCGGACTACGTCGGGCTCCTTGTCCTCAACGACGACTTCTTCGAGATCGTCCGTCTCCAGCGAGATCATCGATGCCATGATCTCGGTCTGTTTCAGCGTGGACTCGGAGAGATGGCGGAATTGGTCTTCGATGGATGCGATGGCGGTCCTGAGTTGGGCGAGCCTCCGCTCCAGCTCCGTGTGCTCCCGGCGGGCACGACCGAGGATCGACCCGGCCTCATGACGGGCGTCTTCGAGTATCTCGTCCGAGCCGAATTGAGCGGTCTGGATGAGGCTGTCGGCCTCTGCCCGCTTCGAAGCTCCGTAGTCGTTGATTTCCCGTAGTGCCCTGCCTCGCAATGCCTTCACCTCGGAAAGGGCTGCGGTGATGAGTGCCTCGCTCCGCTCGTTGCGCTTGCGCACCAGATCCGCCGATTCGCTCAACGCCGCCTGCCGGATACGGTCGGCCTCGTCGCGGGCGGCAGTTACGATCTCGCCGGCCTGCTGGCGCGCCTGGTTCAGCTCCGCAACCGATTGCAGCTGGATCTCGTCGCTTTGTGCAGCGAGCTCCTCGGCATGAGCGCGGGCCTGCTTCGCCCGTTCCAGATCGGTGACGGAGTCATCGGGCTCGGAACCGTCGCCTCGCTGCTCGTAGCGGCGCAGAGTGTCGGCGAGCCGTTTCATGACGGCATCGACCTCGTTCATGTCGTAGCCGCGGCGGCGCGCGACCAGGAAATGGTGGCCCTCGATAAACGATGAGCGGATCATGGTGACGTTCCTCCTGGCACTCCGCCCGCCCGGGAAAGCAATCGCCTACGCTCGCGCAGTATCCCAGAGCGCGAAATGTGAATCAAGCAATTCATGTCAGCCGCCTTGCCGTGACCCCTGCAGTGACCATAGCCTGGGCGGCGCCATGGAGTGGATCACTGTCACAATCGACAAGGAGTGGTTGTCGGTCGCCGACATCTGCGAATACATGAACGTATCGACCTATGTCGTGACTACCCAGTTGCGCTCCGGGGATCTCCCTGGGGTGAAGTTCGGTCGCGAGTGGCGGGTGGCCCGTGGGGACTTCGAGGAGTGGCTCAACGCAAAGCGGAATGGTCGGCAGCGATGACGGCACCAATCGAAGTCGATCGCCCCGAGGGTGCGCAACACGTCGATCACATCCCGATTTGGGACGTGATCGTGTGGAATGATCCAGTGAACCTCATGAGCTATGTGGTCTGGGTGTTTCGAACGCTGTTCGGTTATCCGGAACCGGAGGCAACCCGGCTGATGCTCCAGGTGCACAACGAGGGACGAGCCGTCGTCGATTCGGGTCCACGAGAGCAAGCGGAGATGAGCGCATTCCGGCTCCATCACCATGGGCTGTGGGCGACCCTGGAGAAGCGATGAGCCGGTTCGAAGCGGTCGCAGACGGGATAGAGGTCTCCTTGATCGGCCCCGAGATCGCGGTTCTCTACCAACTCGGCAGCCTGCTCGGTGCCGCCGGGGTCGACAAGAACGACCCGGCACGGGGACGGCTGAATCCCCGGATCTACGCCGACGATGAGGCTTCATCGCGTGATTTCGAGCGGCTGGCCGAGAAGGAGCGGGTCGAGGTGCGGTCGAAAGACCGGGAGATATTCAACGAAGGGCTCGACAACGCGGTCGGAGGGACGATGGTCCTCACAGATGAGGAGGCCGCCGCCTGGGCGAGAGTGCTCGGAGAGGCGAGGATCGTCATCTCGGCTCGCAAAGGCTTGTTCGACAAGGGAGTCCCCGAGGACTCGGGCAACGACCCGGAGGTGGCGCTCGTCATGTTCCTCGGTCTGATCCAGGAGGATCTGGTAGGACAGATGCTGAAGCGACTGAAGGACACGAAGTGACAGACCAACCCCAATCAGGAGAGCCGATCGAATCGGGGGAAGGCGTCGAGCGAAGGTTTCCGGTCAAGAGGCCGAGGGATCCGGCGACAACACTCACCACAGCGCTGGTCGTCTACATCTTCATCAACCTGTTCCTCGCTCTGCCGCTCGTGATATTTCCCGTTACCTACTTCAAGGTGATCGGGCTCGACGACCCGATCGCCGATCAGATGGGGGGATTGCGGTGGGTCGGGGCGGTGGTGCTCGCCTGGTCGATAACGGCGATAGCCGTCATGGCGAGGCCGGTGGGCAGGGGAGTGTTCGTCACTGCGGGTGCGACGCAATTGACTCTTGGCGCCCTCGCTTTCTTCTACTCGCTCTCGCTGCGCGAGTACCACTGGAGCACCTGGTACCAATGGCTATGCGCCCTACTGCTCACGTCCGGAGCGATCTACATGTGGTGGGCGCGTCTGAGCGGGAGGAAACTGCTGCGCGGGCCGAGGGGAGAGTAGGGATGTCGGTCTCGACTAGCGTTACACCTTCGTTCGAGGAGGCTGTTTAGGTGAAGGTTGCTGCGCTGGTGCTCGCCGCCGACGCTGGGTCCGGTTTTTCGGAGTCGAAATACCTGACCCCGTTTCGCGACTCCTCTCTCATCGAGGAGGTCGTCGCCGAGGTGCATCAGTGGCCGGTGGACACGGTCATCGTTGTCCTGGGCCCTGACGCCGAGACGATTGTCGCTCGGGCCGATCTCGGGGATGCGATCATCGTGATCGATCTCGAGTGGAGTGAAGGCGAGGCATCTCTGCTCCGCGTCGGCATCGACACCCTCTTCCGGCTCGACGAGTTCGATGTTCTCGTGCTCATCCATGCCGACGAGCCAGGCTCCCGGGGTGAGGAAGTACTCAGGATGCTCGACAAGCATCGGGAGACGCTTCGACCCGCCGTGGTTCCTAAGTATCGGTACGCAGTGGGCCATCCCATCGTGCTCGGCGAGCTTCTCTGGCCGAGGTTGATCAGCATGGAGGGCACTGCCAGTGTTGATCAGCTGCTTCAGGCTCATCCGGATTGGGTCGCCGAGGTTTGGTTCGACAGGCTCCCCGGCAAACGGGCCATGACTCCTGACGACTTGATCGATATTCAGTCGGCGAGGAGATGAATCCTGTGGCATTCGCCGCTACGACGTAGGTAATCTCTCGACAGTGTGATCGGATTGTGAGAGCTCGACGCACAGTATGCAGATAGGACCGGGAAGGACGGGCAATGGCGTCGATCGACACGATCGAAGGGATAGGTCACAAACAGGCAACGAGTCTCCGCAAGGCACGGATCCGCACCGTTGAGGCGCTGCTCAAGAAGGGTGCGACACGCAAGGGACGCCGTGACATATCGAGCTCTACCGGCATCAGCGAGACACTGATCCTCGAATGGGTGAACCGAGCCGACCTGATGCGGGTGCGCGGTGTCGGCGAGGAGTACTCGGATTTGCTGGAAGCTGCCGGTGTCGACACCATCAAAGAGCTCAGACGCCGCAACCCTGCCAACCTGCTGGCCGCCATGGTCGAGATAAACGTCGGCAATAGCCTCGTGCGACGATTACCGACGTACGCCATGGTGGAGCGATGGGTGGCCCATGCGGGCGAGCTGGAGCCGATTGTCACGCATTGAGATTGCTCTGAGGAGCGAGAAACCCCCGGCTCATCGCCGGGGGTTTCTCTATGCCCGGGAGGTGAAGCAGGAAGGGAGGGAGAGCTTCGACAACCTCGCGGTCGTGTACCCCCCGGGCAGGTGTCACTGGGGCTACTTGGCGGCGGCCACCGTCTTCTTGGCTGTGGTCTTCTTGGCTGTGGTCTTCTTGGCCGGTGCCTTCTTGGCGGCCGGAGCCTTGGCCGGTGCCTTCTTGGACTGGAGCCTTCTTGGGCTCCTCGGCCTTCTTCTCACCCTCGGGGGCGAAGGACTCGCGCCAGTTGTTCAGCGTGGTCTCGAGCTGATCACGCAGATGCTCGACGCGGTCCTGGACTTTGTCGATGTTGATACGCTGCTCCAGCTCTTCGACCACGTTGCGGTCCTTGAGCTGCTTGGTGACCTTCTCACCTTCTGCGGCGTACTCATCGATCTGGGTTTGTGCGTCAGCCATCATCTTGGTGCTGAGCTCCTTGACCTTGCGAGCGACCATGACCGGTGCTCCCACTGCGACGAAAGCCGACTTCTTGATGACCTCTTTGGGGGCCTTCATGTCCATGTGTTACTCCTCTGTAGAGCCGCTGACAAAACTGTTGTAGATCTCCAGCAGCGCGTTCTTCTGTGTCTTGGTGAGCATCTCGTCGGCGCTGATAGCCTCCGGTACGTCCCTACGCTCGCCCACTTCATCGAGCAGGCCCGCACGCTCGTACAGAGTCTCAGCAGAGATGGAGAGTGCCCGTGCCAGGCGACTTGAGGATCTCGGCCGACGGCTTGCGGAGCCCTCGCTCGATCTGGCTCAGATACGGGTTGGAGATCCCGGCGGCTTCCGCCAGTTTGCGAAGCGACATTGCGCTCCGCTCGCGTTGATGGCGGATGTACTCACCCACGTCGCTGATCTGCTTCATCGTTAGCAACAATATCACAGAGTGCTAGCTATTGCAAGCACTGGGATCTTTCAGATGGCGGAGCCTCTGGTTGCCAGGAGGTCGTTGAGATTGGTCTGGATGAGCCGTCGTATCGACTCCGTTCGCTCCAGCATCTCCAGTGGATCCGGATCGGTACCGGAATGTGACGGCATGATCGGAGGCAGGAAGCGAACTCGCCAACGGATCGGCAGCGGGATCAGGTTGAGGTATACGGCCATCTCGTCGACTCGTTGTGAAGGCCAGATGAGCCTGACCAGGCGGGCGAGCAGCTGTGAGGAGAACAACGCCGGGTGTACCTCGTCGGAGCCCAACAATGGCCACCGGCACAACCGGGGCGCCATGCCGCTCCGCCATGCGTGACGAACCCACCGCGACCGAACCGCTGTACCCGGTACGCCTCGGAGAAGGGCTTCTGGAAGGCGCGCACGCCCTCAGGGAACACGCCGACCAATCGATCCGGAGCGAAGCAGGAATGCGGCATCGTCCCGCGAGGCGTACACGCCTCCGATCTTTCGGTAGAAGTGGGAGAGGACCGGGGTGGCGTTGAACACCTCGGTTGCCATCACCCGGGCGCGTCGCGGGACGGCCATCTCGTTGGCGACGGCAAGGGTGAGCATGGCGGCGTCGTAGGGCAGGGCGGCCCCACCGTGGTTTGCGGCCAGTAGGGCCGGCCCCTCGGCAGGGATGTTCTCAACACCCTCGACCTCGACACGGAAGTAGTCGAAATACAGGTAGTTCAGGAGATGCCACGCCATGTCGGCGATGTTGGGATCGAGGCCGATCGGATCGACGTCGTATGTCGCCAGCCAGATGTGGCGTAGCACCGCAGGCCAAGTGTCGAAGCCGAGCCTGCCGGTCGCAGGTATCGCTAGATCACGACCGTGCAGCCCCCCATGCAGAGAGCAGCGTTGCTCGCCGCGGATGATGGGAAGACCGCAAGGGTGACCCTCGGCGCTCCGCCAACTGCAAGATGCCGAGTGGTCGACAAATGAGTTGAGCCTGGCGGCGAGCGCGGCGCGGCGGGTTGCCGGATCCCGGCTGCTGCTACCTGCCGCGGGTGGTGGCGACTCGAGAACAGTGACCAGTTCCTGCTTGGTCATCTTGCTGCGTCCCCGCACCCCACGCTGTCGGGCCATCTCCATCAGCTGTCGTTTGGTGAGTTCGGAGTAGCTCACAGCGGCACCGACCCTGCATCGAGCCTGCGGTATCCGTCGAGGACGGTCTCTCGTATGGTCAGCGCAGGTTCGAAGCCGAGCACCGTCGCGGTCCGGGTTGTCTCGGCCACCATGCCGTGCTTGATGAGGGCCTTGATGTGGCTCGGGGAGGTAGAGGTTGGTGCGACTCATCCCCTTGACCGCGACGTCGTAGGCGCGGCGCGGGAGGGGCTGTGCTGCCCGTCTTCCCAGGCGCAGGATCCGCGAGAGGTAGAGCTGGCCGGTCGCCGCGATGTTGAAGGTACCGGGGACGGGGTTGTTGAGCGTGTGCTCGATGACACGTACGGCGTCGTATCCGGACAGGAGCTGGATTCGGGGGTCGTAGCCGAGCCGGGTCGGAATGACCGGGAGACGGAGGTAGCGGCTGAGGGGATCGTCGACGTCGGCGCCGAACACGGGGGCGAAGCGCAGCACGGTGAAGATTGCATCGTCGCGGAATGCGGCCGTCTCGGCGGTGTACTCCTCGACCTGCTCGAGATCGAGGGCGTATCTGCCTCTCTCTCCCTCCGGTCTCGTGGTTTCGGTGACTACCGATGGGCGGCGGGGCCCCATGCCGTAGATACAGAGGGACGACTTGACCACGACTTGTTTGATGGCGCGACAGCGGCGGATGGCTCCGAACAGCGCCTGAGCGCCGACAACAGCTTCGTCGTGAGCCCGCCTCTCGCCGAGCAGCGCAGAGCGATCCATGGTCTGCAGGTGGACGATTGTGTCCGGTGCGGCGTCGATCACGAAGTCGGGCGAATAGGGGATTGTCCAGCTCGAAGACATGAGTCTCGGTGGCCTTCACTTCCGGTGCCGGGATCTCGTCGACTGCTACCACCTCGACGTCCGGTTGGAGCTCGAGCTTCTTGATGAGCTGACCGCCCAGCCAGGTTGCCGCACCGGTCACCAGGATTCGCCTCATGAGGATTCAGCCTACTTTTCTCGCCTCCCCGGATCACCAGGCGCAGCTTTCTCCTATCCTTGGTCGACGCTTCGGAGTGATCTATGAACACCACCAAAGGGGATGAGTCCTTGATCATCGTCATGGCCAAGAGTTGCACCGCCGATGACATCGCCCACGTCATCGCGCGCCTGAAGGCAGTTGGTGCTGAGGCCCATCTCTCAGAGGGCAAGCAGCGGACCGTTATCGGGGTTGTTGGCGACCGCAACGCTATTCAGCAGCTTCCGTGGGAGGCCTTCCCCGGTGTGGAGCGTGCCGTGCCCGTGCTCAAGCCGTTCAAGTTCGTGAGCCGCGAGTTCCAGGTAGAGGACAGCGTTGTGGATGTGGGCGGCGTACCGGTAGGCGGTGGTCACTTCGTCGCGATCGCAGGCCCATGTGCAGTCGAGACGCGGGAGCAGCTGTTCGCCTCGGCCGAAGCCGTTGCCAAGGCAGGGGCGAAGATCCTGCGCGGCGATGCCTTCAAACCGAGGACGTCGCCCTACTCGTTCCAGGGTCTCGCCGAAAAAGGTCTCGAGTTGATGGCCGAAGCTCGTGAGGAGTTCGGGATGCCGTTCGTCGCCGAGGCGGTCGATCCGCGGGATGTCGAGCTGGTCAGCAGCTATGCCGACCTGATTCGGGTCGGCACCAGGAACATGGCCAACTTCACCCTGCTCTCCGAGCTGGGCAGGCAGGACAAACCGGTGATGCTGAAGCGTGGCCTCACTGCCACCGTCGAGGAGTGGCTCAATGCCGCCGAGTACATCTACAAGGAAGGCAACCACGACGTCATCATGTGTGAGCGTGGTATTCGTACCTTCGAGACCTCGACCCGCAACACGCTCGACATCTCGGCGGTGCCGGTGCTCAAGGAGCTCTCACATCTGCCGGTCGTCGTCGATCCGTCCCACTCCGGGGGGAGGCGATCGTTGGTCGCGCCGCTCACCCGGATTGCGGTTGCCTCCGGCGCCGACGGATTCATGGTCGACGTGCATCCGGCTCCTGAGACCGCCCTGGTCGACGGGCCGCAGGCGATCCTGCCCGGCGAGTTCGCCGACCTCATGGAGCAGGTGCGTGCGCTGCGGGCCGTCATGGAAACCTTCTAGATGGCCGTGCCCACTGCCGCCATCGCAGGCACCGGGTTGATTGGTGCATCCATCGGTCTCGGGTTGAACCGCGCCGGATGGGATGTCATCGGCTGGGATCCCGACGAGGCGGCACTGGCGACCGCGGTCGCCATCGGGGCGGTGGGAACGACGGTCCGATCGTTCGAGGCTCTCGTCGCTTGCGATGTTGATTTGCTGGTGCTGGCCGGTCCTCCCCGGGTGATCCTCGACCAGGTGGCCACCGTCACCAGCGACGCTCTGGTCATAGACGTCGCAGGGGTCAAGGGTGAGATCGTCGCAGCAGCAACTCCGCACCGGTTTGTCGGGACGCACCCCATGGCAGGCCGCGAGATACAGGGACCGAACGGGGCAACGCCTTCCCTGTTCCGTGGAGCCACCTGGGTCGTGGTCACTGACGGCGCCGCTGCCGCCGATCTGGATGCCGTCGAGGCGGTGCTCGCCGAGCTCGGTGCTCGTCCCCTGCGGATGACCGCGGCGATGCACGATGCAGGCGTCGCCATGATCAGCCACCTGCCTCAGGTGCTGGCGACGACGTTGGTGAATGAAGCGGCCGATCGCACCAAGACGCTCGATCTGGTAGCAGGCAGCTTTCGTGACCTGACCCGGGTCGCCGCTTCCGATCCTGCAATGTGGATCGATCTATTTGAGATAAACCGGCCGCAGGTAGTGGCGGTGATCGAGGATTTCCGGGAGCGACTCGGCAAGGTTGCCAAGGCAATCGCCGATGCCAACGACGAGGAGATACGCGAATTCCTCGACCGGGGGCGTGAGGTGCGCCGCAGCCTGGCACCGGGGGCTGTCGCGGTCCGGGTGGCGCTCGCCGACGAACCTGGCGAGTTGGCCCGGGTGGGGCGTGCGTTTGGCGCCTCTTCGGTGGATATCCGTGACCTCCAGCTTCGTCATGCCCCTCACGGTGGTGGTGGCGTGCTCACGGTGTCGGTTCGTCCTGGTGAGGAAGGGGTACTTCGCACCGCGCTGGAGGACGAAGGCCTGTTGATCCTCGAGTGAGGTGCTAGTGGCAGCGAGGGCTAGGGTCGCAGCCGGACCCGAACTGCCTCGTAGCCGTGGATGGTGAACGCTGGTTGGCGGACGGGTGCGGCCAGTAGCGTCATGTCGGGCGTCCGCCTGGCAAGCTCTCCGAGAGCGACGGCCAACTCGACCCGTGCCAGTGGGCTGCCGAGGCAGTGGTGGGTGCCGCCGCCAAAGCCAACGTGATGCGCGGCGTGGCGGTCGGCCAGGAAGGCGTCGGGGTCGTCGAAGGCGCGAGGATCACGGTTGGCCGACCCGAGGAGAAGACCAACACGATCGCCGCGGGCGAGTCTGGTCCCGTGTAGCTCGAAGTCGTCCGTGAGCACCCAGCGGCGGAAGAGCTGGTTGGGAGAGTCCCATCGCACCATCTCCTCGATGGCCAGAGTCGGCGCTACCCAACCGTCGACGATGCGGTGCCATTCGTCGCGATTTCGGAGCAGCCCGGTCATTCCGTTTCCGATAGCGTTCACCACCGCCTCATGCCCTGCATTCAGAAGCATGATGACGGTAGAGACGACCTCTTCTGTGGTGAGCCGTTGCCCTTCGACCTCCGTGTGGGCGAGATCTCCGATCAAACCACCATGCGGTCCGTCGCCGTGGAAGTGAATGAGCCCCCGCACGTAGCTGTCGAATTGTGCGGCCGCCTCCGTTGCAGAGATCGCCTGCTCTTCGGTGGGGTTCAGCTCGTACATCTTCACGATGCGATGTGACCAATCGAGCAATTCCTTGTGATCCTCGAACGGCACGCCGAGTAGCCCGGCAATCAAGACGAGTGAGTAGGGCTGCGCAAAGTCGGCGATCAGATCGACCTCGTTCTGCTCGCTGAGCACGTCGAGCAGTGCGATCGCGGCAGTGCGGGCGGGGTTGCGCATTGCCTCGACAGTGCGAACCGTGAATGCACCGGCAATCAGGCGACGCAACCGGGTGTGCTCGGGCGGCTCGAGCTCGAATAGCGAGTGCTTCTCGGTTCTCCAGAAGGCCCGGAAGCGAGGGTCACGCGGTGGGGCTCTCATCTCGTCAGCGGTCGCCACGTGGTCGTAGACCCTGCCCAACCGTTGGTCACGCAGGCAGTTCCGAACATCCTCATGCCGAGTGACCAGCCACAGGTTCAGTGCCTCGTCGTAGATCAACGGAGCGGATTCCCGCATCTGGTTCAAGGCGGGGTACGGGTCCTGGAGGAATTCCGGGTTGTCGAGCTCGAGCAGCGACTGGGCCATATGACTGAAGCTACCCACGGGCCTGCCGAGGAGGTGACGGAAATCGGGTCATGACCGATTGTGGGGGGGTATACCGGGCCACCGTAATCCGCAGGTTTCCCGAGGTTTGCCGTATCGTCCGGGTGATGATGACGAGGCACCGGGATCGACTGAATCGTTGGAGGCGGCGCAGGTTCGACGAGCGCGCCGAGCTTGCTCCGAGCCATCCGGTTCCAGACGGTCTCGACGTGTTGCCGGAGCCCATTGGTGCGGTGGAGCACCATCCGGTGGCGGCCGAGCCGGAGCGACCTCGATCCGCGGAAGTGGCGACCGACAATCCTGTCCCCGAGCCCCCCTTCCTCGGGTCCCGGGTTGTTGCGCCGGTCTGGCTCGATGAGATCGTCGGCTATGTCAACGAGCAAGAGCTCTTCCGGTCTGCGTGGGAGTTGGAACCTGCCGAGGGGGAGGATGAGCGAGAGTGGCTGCGGCGCTGTCGTGAGGTCCTCGACAGACGCCTCGGTACAGCCCGCAGCCAGGAGCTGCTGACACCACAAGTGGCATATGGGTTCTTCCCGGTGAACAGCGACGGGCGAGAGCTGATCGTATGGGCTGACGAGGATCGTGTGGATGAGCGGATGCGGTTGGTGTTCCCCCGCCAGCGCCGAGCACCGTATTTGTGCGTCGCCGATTACTTCAAGCCGGTCGGCACATCCGACTACGTGGCATTTCAGATGGTCACGCTCGGAAGCAAGGTCTCGACTCGTCTCTTGCAGCGATATCCCGGGGAGTCTCGCGAGGAGCTGACTGCGCTGCGTGGTCTCGCCGGTGAGTTGCTCGAAGGCTTTGCCGAGTACTGGCACCGCAGGATCCGGATCGATTGGGGCTTCGACGACGAGGACGGCCCCACGCTCGGGCTCGTGCGCACCGGGTTCTACCGGGGTCATCGCTATCCGATCGGACCGGCCAATCATGACCGGGTTGCCGAGTTGCTCGGTGCCGGCGAGCTGGGCGTCACCATCTTGAACGACGATTCCATCGTGCCGGAGTTCACGGCGATGTCTCTCGTCGCACATCACCCTGGAGCGACCGGTTTTGTGGTGTAACGACCGATGAGCGGGGGGCCGGGCGGAGCAGGGTGGGCAGTTGCCGTGGGGCGTACCGCCGTGCACCTGAGTCCCGCACCAGGCAACGATGCGAGTGAGCCCCCTGAGATGGTGATCGGGGCGGTGCTCCCGGATGGGACGGAGGTATTCCCGATCCTCGAACCCGTCGACGATGAAGGATCGCCCCGCTACCGGTTCGTCTTCGACCCGGAGCTGCCAGACGGCTCGGTGGTCACTGTGAACGGAGCGCCCCTTTCGAGGATCGGTTCACCAGGACCGCCGGAAGGCCCCTAGGAGGGTGTTGATTAATCGCCGTGAGGGGTCGCCGCGCCCGACGCGTCGCACTTGTTGTACACGGCTCGAGCCCGAACTGGAATTGATTCAGCACACTCCTAGCCTCGCTCCAGCAGTCGCAGCAGGGTCTCGACTTGCGACCATGATCCCGGTCTCGATGGCTGACTCGTCGATGTCGAACAGCGCAGAGTGCAGGTCGACGGAACGGTCGGGGAGTGCAGTGCCGAGACGGATGAGCGCACCGGGAATGTCCTCGAGGAACCAGGCGAAGTCCTCGGCGCCGAGACTCTGGTGGGTCTCCACGACGCGGTTGGCACCGAGCACCGCGGTTGCCGCCTCCGTAACGACGGAGATGATCTCCGGGTCATTCACAACCGGTGGACACCCCTGGTGATAGACCGTCTCGACGGACGCTCCCAATGGCGCTGCCATCTCGGCGACAAGAGACTCGACTCGCTTTGGCATCTCGTGCCACAGATCGAGGTCGAACAGGCGGACGGTGCCTTCGAGCTCCACATGGGTAGGGATCACATTGGCTGCAGATCCACCCTGCACCTTGCCGAAGACGATGAGCACCGTCTCCCGGGGGTCGATAGCGTGACGGATCACCTGGGGTAGATCGGTGATGATGCGGGCGGCGACATAGAGCAGATTGACGGTTTGATGGGGGCGGGAGGTGTGCCCTCCTGGTCCGGACAGACGGATGGTCACCCGATCCCCGGCTCCGGTGATGCCGCCGTTGCGAACACCTACCTTCCCCGGCTCAAGTGAGGGGTCGACGTGGAATGCCGCGATCGAGGAGAGCCCGTGATGGACTCCCTCGTCCCTGAGTATCGCCGCACCACCAGGCATCTGCTCCTCCGCGGGCTGGAAGATGAACCTGACCCTCCCGGGTAGCTCACCCAGTTGGCTGAGCACCCACGCGGCGCCGAGGGCTATCGAGGTGTGCACATCGTGACCACAGGCGTGCATGACGCCGGGAGCGAGCGAGACGTACGGTGGGTCGGCTTCCTCCTGGATCGGCAGTGCATCGAGGTCGGCTCGGAACCCGACCACGTTGTCACCACTGCCCAGCTCGGCGATGAGCCCGGTTCCCTCCGGGCGTACCCGGTGGCCGATGCCCCAGTCGAGCAGCGCTTCTGCCACCTTCCTGGTGGTGCGATGTTCGGCCCACCCGATCTCGGGATTCTGATGGAAGTCACGCCGCATTCCGATCATGCGGGGTGCGATTTCTGCGGCAAGGCGCGCAAGCTCAGAGGTTCGGTCGGTCATGCCGGGAGTGTAGCGAGGTCCGTTCTCCTCGAACCTGGGGTGCCTCCACCGCCGTTCCCTCGAGGACTAACTTGGCAGGGACCGCAGTGAGGTGGAGAAGATGGAGCGACCTGCATTCACGATCGGCATCGAAGAGGAATACCTGATCGTCGATATCGAGACCAGGGAGCTCGTCCAGGATCTCCCCGACGGGTTGATGGCCGTCGTGCAAGGAGATCCTCGAAGGGCAGGTGAGCCCAGAGTTCCTCCGATCGCAGATAGAGATCGGCACCAAGGTGTGCAAGAACGTTCAGGAGGCCAGAGCTGATCTGAAGCGGCTGCGTCGCTCGGTCGCCGACGTGTGCCTGGAATACGGTCTTGCTCCGATCGCGTCCTCGACCCACCCATCCGCCGACTGGTGGGAGCAACGCCACACCGATGCTCCCCGCTACAACATCCTCGCCAACGCTCTCGGCGGCGTCATCCGCAGGCTGCTCATCTGTGGCATGCACGTCCACGTCGGTATCGAGGACCCCGATGTCCGGATCGACCTGATGAACCAGGTGCTCTACTTCGTGCCTCACATGCTTGCTCTCTCCACGTCGTCGCCCTTCTGGAACGGCAAGGACACCGGGCTCAAGAGCTACCGAACCTCGGTGTTTCGGGCGGTGCCTCGCACCGGCATGCCGGACGAGTTCGACACCTGGGCCGAGTACCAGCGGCACGTTGACGTGCTGGTGAGAGCCGGTGTCATCGAGGATGGGACCAAGCTGTGGTGGGATCTGCGCCCCAGCGCCCGCTACCCGACGCTCGAGCTGCGCAGCAACGACATCTGCACCAATCTCGAGGACACGCTCACCATTGCTTCGATATTCGTGTCGCTGCTGTCGATGCTGTGGCGCCGCCGTGTCGAGAACCAGCGGTGGCGCATCTACTCCAGGATGCTGATCGAGGAGAACGTGTGGCGTGCGCAGCGCTACGGGATCTCCGATGCGCTCATCGACTTCGGCAGGGGCGAGCTCGTGCCATATCCGCAGCTCGTCGAGGAGATCATCGACCTGATCAGCGAGGATGCCGTGCTGCTCGATTGTGTCGAGGAGCTGCACCACGCTCGCGAGATCGTCGACCCGCGGTACCTCTGCCGATACTCAGCTCGACATCTACCACGCAGCTCAGACCGGTGGCGCAAACGAGACCGAGGCGCTGCAGCAGGTAGTCGACTGGCTCATCGAGGAAACCGTGAGCGGCTGCGACTGAACCTCAGCGATACTCGATCCGGAAGACCGGGTAGTAGGCGGCGATCGACTCGATGTCTGCGATCGACGGGGACGGCGTCAGCCCAAAGTAGAACTGTGCTTGCCGGCTCGCCGACTTCTCACCGCTTCGGGCCATAGCGACGTCGAGGTAGGTGCTGATGATCGGTGCCCGTTCTCCTACGGCAAGCTCGTGGAGGAGGGCGCGGCGGCTGCGCCGCCGGCGGACGACTGCCGCCCCGCCTGCCGCTCGTGCGTTGCGCACCCACTGTGACTCGCCCGCCAGCGCCACCAGGTAGTCGTCGCCTTTGTGGGTAGTGCGGAGTATCGGGACTCTGCGCACCTTTCCCGAGCGCCTACCTCTCACCTCGAGCGTGACCACGTCTCGCGGTGCGAGCCCGAGGGCGACGATCAGGATGCCGATCCTATTGAGGCGTTGATACCAGCGAGCAGGTGGCCGGTAGTTCGTCCTGGCTGCGTAACTCTGCGGATTCACCGGTGATCTCCAATCAGTAAGTGCGGCTCGGGACCAGATAGAGCGCGGTAAGGGTCAGCGCAATCGCCACGTACGGAACGACCTTGTGAACCGTGGCAATCGCTCCGGGGGGATTGTCCATCGCGCTCATTGCGCCCCCGGTGCCGATCATGGCCAGGAAGGCGGTGGCCCCGGCGACCAGCACGACCCATGCCATCGATGACAGCCCCGATGTGGTATTGGTCTGACGAGACCGCATCGCCACAAACACAACGATGGCCACCGCCGCGAGCTTGTGGACCGTGAGCAGTGCCGTCCCGTACGGAGCCGCGGATCGAGCAAGTAGGAATCCCGTCAGGAGTATCAGCCCGAGTCCGCCGACTGTGACGGAGTTGCTGGTGAGGGTCGTCGATGTCATCTCATCTCCTTGCTCTGACATATGGCAACGTACTTCAGCAAACGTCGTATGTCAACCACTGACATTACACAGATAATGTCAAGTTGCAGTGACTGGCGGGGTGAGATATCGTGAGCACGTGACGGAGAGCACCGATACCTTCCGCGATCGCAAGAAGCTGCGCACCAAACAGCAGCTGATGAATGCCGCCATGGAGTTGTTCTCCGAACGGGGTTTCGACGCGGTGACCGTCGAGGAGATCGCGGCTCGGGCCTGGGTGTCGGAGCGGACCTTCTTCCGTTACTTCCCGTCGAAGGAGGATGTCCTCTGGCCGGACAGCGAGGAGCAGCTCGCTGCGTTCCGGGCGGTCATTGTGGGACGGCCCAAGAAGGAGAAGCCGCTGCAAGCGGTGCGCAATGCCATGCTGGCGATGGCTGCGGCGGTTGAGATCGACACGAGCTTCCCGCTGGCGCGCGCCCGCATCGTTGCCGATACGCCGGGCTTGATCGCACGTGACCTGCTGGAGAGCTCTCGATGGGAGGACACAGTGCGAGGCGCGATTCGGGAGAGAACGGGGGCGAGTGAGGATGACGTGATTCCCGCCATGATCGCCGTTGTCTCTGCGGGTGCACTTCGAGTGGCTTTCGAGCGGTGGGTCGCTGCGGGTGCCGCGGGCGATCTGCAGGAGATGCTGTCAGGAGCATTCGATTCGCTGGAGCGGGCAATCCGGCGCGGGTGACGATTGACCCGCGTAGATTGTGAGGCATGGTTGCCTTCAATCTCGGGGTACGGTTTCTTGTTGAGATCTTCGGGATCGTGGCACTGGCGGTATGGGGATATGCCACGCCCGCGGCGAGACCATGGAATGTGATCCTTGCGGTGCTCGCACCCACCGTGCTGATCGTCATTTGGGCGATGTGGATCGCGCCAAAGTCAAACAGCTTGCTATCGCAGCGGGGCCGGGTGGCGGTTGGAACGATGTTGCTGCTGATGACGGCCGCGGCGCTGGCCGCCGCAGGTCACTCGGGCTGGGCGATCACATCAGGTGTAGTGATCGTCGTCAATGGGGTCGCGTTGCTCGTCTCCCCGAACGTCCAGCAACACTGAGGCTGCCGAATTTGTCAGCGATGCCTCCAGCCAGTCGATGGAGAGGATGAGCCAGGTCTCGAAGTCGTCGGGGTAGTAGTGACCCATCCCGGGAACTGTGTGGTGATCGACCGGGCATCCCGCTTCCCGCAGGAAGGCGGCTGCATCGGCCGCATCGGCCTTGAATCGCTCCGACTCGCGCTCACCGGTGAGGATCACCGTCGGTATCGGAAGTGACGGCCGCGCCAGCCTCCAGCGCAGACTGGGTGCAACGAGGATGAGACCGTAGCAGGGAACGGCGCCTGTGGTGGCCAGATGCAGGGCGACGGCGGCGCCGAGGGATCGGCCCCCGAAGATCATTGGATCGGGGATGTCGGCGATCTGCGTGGTCACGTCCCCGAGGGCGCGGCTGCGATCGTCCCAGGTCGCCCGGAGTGAGCTGACCTTCCGCGACGAGCGCACCGCCACGGTGCGGTAGCCACGGCTCAGCGCCGGTGACCAGATCTTCGATGTGTGCGTGGCGCGACCCTCAGCGGCGTGGAGGGCGACGAGCGATCCCCTTACCTCGCCTTCAGGCTCGGTGACGATTGGCGCGGGGGGAACACGCCTTGCCGCGATCTGTGCCTCCCCACTACGGCTGAGGATCGCCTGGAAACGAGGATCGTCGCGGATGCCATCGAGATCGTGGTCGGCGAGCATGCTCGGCCCGTACCACCAGCCGCGATCCAAGGCCTTCTCGAGGCCACCCAGTGCGGCTTCGCTGTTCTCGGTGCATGCGTCGAGGCAGACAAGCCAGAAGGTAGCGATCTCGGCGTCGTCGTTATTCAGGGAAGGGAGGGCTTTGACGACCAGGTCTCGTGCTGCTGCGAAGTCGCCTGAAGCATGCAATTTGAAGACCTGTGGTGCAAAATCGCGAAGCTCCATCAGGAGCAGCCTATCGGGCCGGTCAAGGACCCGTCAGGAATCCGTCGTCAAATGGGTCATCGGTGGAGGATCCACTCGACCCGCCCCAGACGAAGACTTGACGCCCGACGGCGACCACGGTGGCGCTGAATCGGCTTTCCATCGGGTAGCTGCCAAGGTCGGTCCACCGGTCGTCGCGCAGCGAATAGCTGAAGCCCTCCCCGGTGCGGTCCCATGCGTAGATCTCAGATCCGGCCGCCACAGGCCCGGCGGAGAACGACCATTCCATGTTGCCGAGCGCGGGAAGGCTTCGCCACGAGTCTGAGGCAGGATCGTATGCGATACCCGCCACACAACGCCCCGATTCACAGTCGACAGGCAGGAAGACAATGAACTCATCGTCGATGAGCACTGAGCCCGCCGTCGAGGTATCGGGGGGAACATCGGGGGCGGCAGGCAGCATCCGCCATGAGCCGTCGGCGGGATTCAAAGCAGCGCCGTCTGTGGCGAATTCGACACACGTGGAATCTCCGCCGCTGCAGCTGGCGGTGCCTCCCCAGACGAGGAGCTCCGAGCCGTCCCATGCCTCGACCGGGTCGGTACGTGTAGAGATCGGGGCGGCGGGAAGCTCTCGCCAGACCGCTGTTGCCGGGTTGTACGCCACAGGAGCACTCGGGTTGAGGACGTCACCGCCGTGCCCGCCCCAGAAGATCACCTCGTCTCCGGTCCACACCATCAAATAGCCTTCGCCGTAGTCGAGCGGTCCGGTGTCCAGCTGCGTCCACTCGTTCGCGGCGGGGTCGTAGGAAGCCAACTGCACCGGGCCATCTGGCACGTGATCGGTGCGCACGATCCAGCGATCTCCCGTCCAAACCGACCGCGCCGGTCCGGACATGCCGTCGGGAGCGTGCGGTAGCATCGTCCACTGATCGGTGGCGGGGTCGTAGCGGGCACCGTCGCTGAGCTCGGGGTCGAGATCGGATGGCTTGTGGATCCCACCCCAGATCAGTACGTACTGGCCGGTCCACGCTGAGGCATGGGCGTAGCGCCCGACGATCGGGGCATCAGCGATTGCGTGCCATCCTTGTCTGAGCGCTGTATTTCTCGTATCAGAGGGCTGTGTCGGCGCAAGAGGCTCGTCTTCAGACCCGGCTACGGCCGGCTCCGTTTCGAGTAGCAGTACTCCGGTACTGGCGGTCAGCGTTAGGTGTTTCTGTGTGCCATTGCTGTTGAGGGGGAAAACCGCAACACCCTCAACCGGCTGTTGCCAGGCACTCTCGCCGTCGATGGTGAGAGTGACCGTCGCGACATCCGGGCCCACCAACGCGACGGCGAAATAGCCCTGTGCAACCCCGATGGTCATTCCGGTGTTTTCGCCGCCAGCAGCGTTAGCCAGGACGATTTGGCCCGAAGCATCGGTGATGGAGATCTTTCGGCGGGACGTCTGGTAGGTGAAGATCCGCCAACCTTGAACGCTGCCGATTGCGACGATCGGGCCTTCCGGGCTGTCGAGCGTCCGGAGTGTCGATGCGTCACCTTCTTCGGCGCCGACGAGCGAATCGATGGTTCTGATGGGAACCTCCGTTCCCGCCGGCGTCTCATCCGGTGCCGGGCCCGGCTGCGCCTGCAGGACCAGCGGATCCTCGGAGATCACAGGCAGCTTCTCGCCGGTGATGGGGGAGACGACGAGCCTCGGCCCGTTCGACAGGAGGGACACGATCAGCGCCGTCGACGCCACTGCGATCGAGACGGCTGCGGCGACCGCCACCATCTGCGCGACCCGGTAGGAGATGCGACGGCGATGTCCTCGGGCGAGGACTCGGTCGAGATCGCCGCTTGCAGTTGGCACCGACTCGAGCTCTGTTTCCAGTTGGGTACGAAGACGGGAATCAAACGTCATCGGGAAGCTCCTCGCGTAGCGCGGCGATGGCCCGGTTGAGGCGGCTGCGGACGGTGCCCTCCTTGACGCCGAGGCGCTCTGCGATCTGTGGGCCGGAGAGATCGAACAGGTAGTGGAGGACGATGACCTCGCGGTGGTGGAGCGGCAGAGCGGCGATGGCTCGTTCGAGGGACGGATCGGCCGGCGCCTGCGGCTCGACCCGCTGATCGATGACGATGTGATCGACCCGACGCAGCTTGCGGATGCGACTCCGTGCCCAGTTGAGCGCCACCCGGTATACCCAGCCGGACGGGTTGTCATACCGGCGCACCTGGCTCCACCGCTGGTAGGCGCGCACCATCGCCTCGTCGGTGGCCTCGCGGGCAAGATCGGCGTCACGGACCACGACGGCGAGGGTCCGGTACACCTCCTGCCAGGTCGAGGCATAGAAGTCCTCGAAGTCGACCCAGCGAAGTTGTTCCATCTTGTCGGCTCGGCTCATCAATCCGCTTCCAGGCATCTCATAGAGACAGACGCTCGAGACGCCCTAATCCTTCCATAGGATGTCGGCTTTTGCTTCGGGGCTATGTGGTCCGCTGCTGGGCGTGGTGGATGGAGAAGACCCGGTCGCCGACGATGATCCGGTAGCCGGCCCAAATGACGAGTAGCCCGAACAGCTCGGTGACATAGAGAGCCTGATCGGCTCCCGCCCGCGCCATGGCACCGCCCATCGCTGGGAGGATGGCGCCGATTGCGATCAGCGAGTTGCCGAGCACGCGTGAGGACGCATCACCGCGACGGCGGTACTGCACCGCAGACCAGGCGGCGCCCCCGATGAGGAACACAACTGCATACACGTTGACCGGCGGAGTCAGCAGCCGCACCCATGCCCATTCGATGACCTTTCCCGAGAGCGTGGAGTCGCCGGCAGGTGTGGCGAGCGGAGTTGCCAGGACGAGGCCCGCCGCAATCACGACGTACGTGACGAGCCCGACTGCCAGCCGGTCGGCGGTTCGTTTGGCGAACAGCAGGTACACCGTTCCCTGGGCGAGCGGTGCGCCACCGAGCAGGGCGCCAGCGATGTACCACATACGGAATACGGGACCGTGCCAACCCCAGATGGCGGTGATCGTCTCGGCCAGCGTCCCGAGCCCGAAACAGACCACGCCGATCAGCCACCACATGAGGTAGCGAGCCTGAGGACGGCTCCGCCAATGCCGATACAGCACGACGGTGAACACCACCGCGAGTGCGGTGCTCAACACAGGCAGGATGTCGACGACGGCCACAGGCCCTCCTTTCCGGCCCAGCAGTCAACACCATCGCAGCACCGACGGAAAGTCGAGCCTGGAGCGCGGCATCCATCACTCGGGCAGACTTCCGGTGCCGAGCCGTAGCCGTGGCGCGGTAGTCTGCCCGCATGTCTTTCTTGCGGATAGCCGGGGCCCAGGTGAACGTCGTCGTCGGGGACATCGACGGCAACATACGGATCATCCTGGAAGCGATGGAGCGAGCCGAAGCGGCCGAGGCCGACGTGCTGCTTCTCCCCGAGCTTGCCATCACCGGTTACCCGCCGGAGGATCTGCTGCTGCGCCGCTCGTTCATCGACGAGAACCTCGAGGCGCTGCGCCAGCTCGCCCAGTCTTCCGAGCGGACGGCGGTGGTGGTCGGGTTTGTCGACCGGGTCGATGGCGACAGGCACAAGGACGACTCGGTGGAGCGGGGGATCGCCAACGCCGCCGCCGTGCTCGCCGATGGTGCGATCCGGGGCATCTATCACAAGATCCTGCTGCCCAACTACGGCGTCTTCGACGAGGCACGCTACTTCGCCCCGGGGCGGGTGCCGGAGAAGCTCTGGGAGATCGGCGGTGTCGTCGGCCGGGGTGTCGGTGTGCGAGGACATCTGGTCGCCGACCGGCCCGCCCGCCCAGCAGGCCGAGGCCGGGGCCAAGGTCCTGCTCAACATCAACGGGTCGCCATATCACGTCGGCAAGGGGACGGAGCGTGCCGCCCTCCTCGCCGGAGAGGCGCAGCGGTCCGGCGTGCCCGTGGTTTACGTCAACATGGTCGGCGGTCAGGACGAGTTGGTGTTCGACGGGGATTCGATGGTCTTCGACGCTGCCGGCGAGATCATCTACCGGGCGGCACAGTTCGAAGAGGAGCATTTCATCGTCGATGTCGAGGTGAGCGATGCGGGGCACGATGCCGGTCTCGTCACCGTCTCGCACGGTCGTCAGAAGGCAGGCCAACCGCTTGCCATTCCCGAGATCGCCCCAAGGCATGACGAGAACGCAGAGATCTACAACGCCCTGGTCACCGGGCTGCGCGACTACGTGTACAAGAACGGGTTCCGGGATGTTGTCATCGGGCTCTCCGGTGGCATCGACTCGGCGCTGACTGCAGCCATCGCGGTCGATGCGCTCGGGCCAGACTCGGTGTGGGGTGTGACGATGCCGACCCGATTCAGCTCGTCTGGCTCGGTGAACCACTCGATCGAGCTGGCCAAGAACCTCGGGTGCCGGATCGACGAGATCCCGATCGAGGGGATCTTCGGGCAGTTCCTCGAAGCGCTTGGGCCGGTATTCAGCGGGACCGAGTTCGAGGTAGCCGAGGAGAATCTCCAGGCCCGCATCCGGGGCGCCATCATCATGGCGATCTCGAACAAGTTCGGTGGCATGGTCGTCGCCACCGGCAACAAGTCCGAGATGGCCGTCGGGTATGCAACCCTCTACGGGGACATGGCAGGCGGCTATGCGGTGCTCAAGGACGTGTTCAAGACGAGGGTGTACAAGCTGCTCGGAGTGGCGCAACCGTGACGGCGAGGTGATCCCACGGGCGATCATCGACAAGCCGCCTTCTGCCGAGTTGCGACCCGACCAGAAGGACACCGACTCGCTGCCCGAGTACGACATGCTCGATGAGATCCTGCGCCGCTACATCGAGCTCGACGAATCGCCGAGGTCGATCATCGACGAGGGATTCGACCGGGAGACGGTGCTGCGGGTGGCCCGGATGGTCGACCGCAACGAGTACAAGCGGCGCCAGGCCGCCCCGGGTGTGCGGATCACGAGGAAGGCGTTCGGCAAGGACCGGCGACTCCCGATCACGAACCGCTTCAAGGACTAGCACAGCGACGATCGCAGCAGGGGAACGGGTCTGCGAAGGTGGGGACCGATGATGCACGAGAACCAGTTGCCTGTTACCGCCGACATGGTTCGGGAGCTGGTTGAGAGTCAGTTCCCGGAATGGGTGTCTCTGCCGATCACGCCGGTTCACTCCGAGGGCACCGTAAACGCCATCTTCAGGATCGGCGAACGATCTGGCGGCACGCTTTCCCCTGCGACCCGGCGACGTAGAGGCGACGAGACGTGCTCTCCAGTCTGAGGCCGCGGCCGCGAGAGAGTTGCTCGGACGGACTCGCTTCCCGATCCCGGAGCCGGTGGCAATCGGTGAGCCGGGCGCAGGCTATCCGCTGCCGTGGTCGGTGCAGACGTGGTTGCCGGGTACAACGGCAAGCGTCATCGATCCTTCGGCGCTCGGCAGGTTTCGCCGACGATCTCGCCGAGTTCATCGAACAGGTCCGTGCGATCCCGGTCGCCGGCCGGACGTTCCGGGGCAACGGCCGTGGCGGTGACCTGCGCTCCCACGACGAATGGATGGAGACGTGTTTCTCACGGAGCGAGCGCCTCGTCGACACCGAGCTGCTCCGGGCAGTCTGGGCCCGGCTGCGCGACCTGCCCAGGGAAGGCCCCGATGTGATGACTCACGGCGACCTGTTCCCGGGCAACGTGCTCGTCGCCGGAGGGCGCTTGGCCGGTGTCCTGGACGTTGGCGGCTTGGGAGCGGCCGACCCGGCGCTCGATCTGGTTGGTGGCTGGCATCTCCTCGATCGTGCCCGCAGGCGAAGGTTCCGGGAAGATCTCGACTGCGATGAACTCCAGTGGGAGCGTGGCAAGGCGTGGGCACTCCAACAGGCGATGGGCGCAGTGTGGTACTACGTCGAGAGCAATCCTGCGATGAGCCTGATGGGGCAGCGCACCCTCGGACGCATCCTGCGCGACGAAGCAGGATCCTGAGGGGCGGATCAGCGAAGAGGATCGGACATTGGAGCAGCAGGGCCGACGGCAGCGGCATCCGTTCAGGAGGTGTCGTCGGGATCGCGGTCTCTCAGATGCTCGGGGATGAGGCAATCGTCGAGTAGATGTCCCAGCGTGCCGTCCCTGGGCTGATAGCGCCGGCCGGGGACATACGGGTCGCCGCCCGGCATGATCCACATGATCTCGCCGTTCGGGTCGCCGGAGATCCGCCACCCACCCTCGTGGATGAGGTGGTGGTGGAACGGGCAGAGTGAGATGAGGTTGTCGAGGTCGGTCGGGCCACCGTGCGCCCAGTGAACGATGTGGTGGATGTGGATCCATCGGGTGCGCCCGCATCCAGGGAACCGGCAGCCCTTGTCTCGCATCCTGACCATTCGGGCCAGCCACGGCGGGATGCTGCGGGTGGTGCGGCCGACACCGATCACGGTGCCTTCGCCATCCTCGACGCTGACTTGCAGGCGGGCGTCACAGACCAGGCGGCGTGCGGTCTCGGCTAGTAGAGGAACGCCCTCTTCGGACTCGGCGAGGCCGGTGCTGTCGGTGAGGACGGAGAGGGGTATGTGCACAACGGCGGTGGCGCGGTCGGGGTCGTTGTCGGCGCCACGGGACTGGGATGCGAGCATCAGCAGAGCATCGAGACAGCTGGCCTCGAAGGGCTCATACGTCCCGTTGGGGTCGGCCGGCATGGTGGCAGCGAGACGAGTGATCGCCTTGACGAACTCCACGCCGTCTGCGGCGGGCATCCTCCCGTTCAGCCACAGGATGGGGAGCTCCTCGTCGAACGTGAAGGTGAAGCTGCGGTCGCGGTGTGCTTCCCGGACATCACGCAGCTTGATAGTGCGGGCCATGCGGCCCAGCTCGCGCACGGTCTTGCCGGGCGCCTCGGCGGCGATCTCGTCGTCTGTGTCGGGAGTGGCAAAGCGGGTTGCGGTGCGCACCTGGTCCCACGAGATCCTTCCGGCGCTGATATGCCTCGCGGATGGCGGGCAACTCCTGGAGTGCGTGGGAAACGCGGACCCACTCGCTTGCGGTGCGGTGGGAGAGCCCGTATCGGTTGACCAACCAGTGCGCCATCGAAGCGGCGCCGTCGTCGCCCCAGACCCCGTCGCGGTCGATCTCGGCGACTTCGTCAAGCATCTCGAGGTGGGTGGCGCAATGCAGTGTCTGCCACTTGTCGAGGGCGGTGTAACGATCCGTTGCGTAGATGCGTGCTTGCTCCATGGTGCGCTCCGTAGCGTCTTGGCGGGGAAGCATCTACAAGGTATCAGGGGGGTGTGACACGTTTCCCTGGTGTCGTGGTGCCGGGTCAGTCGCCCAGTCTGCGGTACCAGATCTGGTTCCCGACGTTCTTGACGATGCTGGTATCGGTCATCGCCGTGTCGCCGTCACCCCTGGCCTCCTGTTCCGTGTCGACGTGAGTCGCGGTCCAGGTCACGCCGCCGTCGTCAGACAACCAGGTGGTATTCGTCCGCGTGCCGGAGGTATCACCGTCGAGCGAGTAGCCGACCGCGCCGCTGATCGCGAGCCAATGCCCGTTGGACGCGATTGTCCACATGTAGGTGGTTCGCTCGAGCTTGGCGGAGTCTCCCGGCCGCAGCAGCGAAAAGCCGGCACCTGGGCTCAACCTGACGCTGTTGTTGGTGATGGTCTGCACCGTCATCGTTCCGGCATCGGTCTCGAGGACCGAGCCCTCCGGCAACTCGTACTCGACGCCGTCAACCGAGATAGTGGCGCCACCGTCCCCGATCGAAACGAGCCCGACGTCGACCGAGCTGGTCTGAAACGCATCGACGACGTCGGAGTATGCCCAGGTGCTCCCATCGCGCGACGTCCACAGCGCAATTTGCGAGTCGGTCTCCGTTTCAACATACCCGGCGGCAATGAGCTTGCCTTCGGTCTTCGCCAGCCCTCCCACCTTGTACGACGACCCGGCAGGTGCATCGACGTGTACTGGTTCCCACAAGACGCCGTCCGTCGATCGGAACATCCGGTCACAGGCCGCATCAGCGAGACACAGCATGGTGGCACTGGCGTAGTAGATGCCGTCGACAAAGCCAATCGGCTGATTGCCGACCATGTCGGGAATCCCGGTCGGGTCTACCGAGGTCCATGCGACTCCGTCCTCGGAGAGCCACCATCGTTCTTCAGGCTCAGACGACTCACCTGTCGGCATGTTGAAGATGAGCTCGAAGCCGAGTAGCTCATCCCCGGCGATCACCTGATCCGGGAGCAAGTTGACGAAGACATCCGTGTAACCGCGGAATTCCCCGTCTAGCCAGCTTGCGGTCTTTGCTCCATCCGAGCCGAGCACGACCGTCGAGTCACGCAGTCGGTACACGCGAAACCCCCACGTCTCACTCTGCCACCACAGACCGGGATCCGTATCTGACGGTGGCTCGAGCCGGGAGGCGAGGGACCAGTGCTCGCCGGTCTCCGACTCCCAGAGCCCGGGCCCTTCGCTATCGGAGCCCACCCCGATGAAGCGTGATCCCGCTCCGATCACGCCCTGCAGGTGAACCGAAGGATCCAAGTCGGCAAGACTCCACCGAGTATCCGGCGCCCGGAAGGATGAGGTCCTTGCGTCAATGGTGACCGGATCCGGTTGGGACAGCGGGTCCGGTGCGGTTGTGGTTGTCGGCCGAACGGACTCTTCGGGGCCGGTGCGATTGAGGATCGCAAGCGAGCCCATGGCAACGATGAGGAGTATCAGCAGCGGCAGCATCTGGAAGGGACCACGCGTTGGAGGTGTGGTGCCGTCACCGATCGGCTGCTCTCGGTTGTTCCCCCGCTCTGACATCGGGTCCATTGTCGCACCGGGAGCGACTCATCGCCCGCCGCCGGCCGGCAGGTGAGGGATAGAACCGGTCTACATTGGCGGTATGGAACAGGTTTTTGATTTCCGTTTCGATCTCGCTGCCCGGCCGATGCTGCTTGGGCTCGGTGTGCATCCGGGCAACTGCTCGGTGACGCTGACGGAGGATGACCGATTCGTGGCCAAGTTCGGCCGGTGGACGGTGGACACCCCGATCAGCAACATCAAGTGTGCCGAGGTCACCGGTCCCTACCACTGGTACAAGGCCCTCGGGCTGCGCGGCTCGATGGTCGACGCCGGGGTCACCTTCGGTACCTCGAGCGCAGGCGGCGTCTGCGTGCTCTTCGTGGAGCGGATTCCCAAGGTGATCCCGGGGCGCAAGAACCACACTGGGCTCACCGTCACGGTCGAAGACCCGGAGGCCCTGGCGGCGGCGATCGAGGCCCGTCGCAACTAGAAGACCGCTTTGGCGTCGCAAGCGGAATATATTCCGGTTTCCGACGCCAAAGCGGATGTGTCATACCCACCCTGCACGATGCAGGGCATGGATACATTCACTCCTGCAGATCAGGCACTCTTTGAGATTGACGCAAATGTCGCCAAGTACGGCTTCCATGCAACGGCGGTGTTCGGCGGGCACGACGGCCCTTCATGGGTATACACGGTCGGATTGCTCGAGACATGGAGTCACCCCGAGCTGATCGTGTTTGGCCTGCCGCCGAAGGTCGGGTATGCCGGCATCAATGCGGTGGTCGAGGACGTCGCCGCGGGGCTCACCCACACCGTTGGCCGCGGCCACCCCTTCGAGCTCGGCGGTATCCGATCATGTCTCATCCCCGTGCTTGCCGAGTACTGGCGCTATCCATGTGACTACCTGATTGGTTGCCCGCATTACTACGGAGCCAAGGGCTCGAAGGTGAGGCTCGACGCTGTCCAACTCGTTTGGAGCGACGAGAACGGCAGGCTGCCCTGGGATCGCGGGTTCCAACAGAGGTTCGCTGCCGATCAACCGCTGCTCGACCAACCGGGGCAGTACACGGAACCCGATGACTACTACTCATGTGGATCAGACGGGGACTGTTGCCAGTGCTGACTAGATGATCACGGGGTGGTCGTTGGCCTCGACGATCCACACTGCTCCAACCGGCGGGGCGTCCGGGTCAGCTGGTGTCGATGATACGAGTGGCCGGTTTGCGGATTTCCCATCGACCTCGAATGGACTTAGCGTGAGAGGAGTCGTATAGAGGCGGATGGAAATGCAGACGAGTCGGAGATTCCCGCCCATCGGATTCCTCATCCTTGGTGTGCTCAGCATCGCCGCGGGTGTGATCTACGTAGCGCGCGCCGTTGCCGTGGAGGCGACCGCCGAGAGAGTGTGGTCGGCTGTCATCCTGGGAGGGCTCGGGATGATGTGGCTGATCGCATATGCCATGGAACGACAGCATCCCGCTGATTGATCATCCGCTTTGGCGTCTCAGATCGGAATATCTTCCGGTTTCCGACGCCAAAGCGGGTCAGGCCGGGTCGGTGGCGAAGCGCAGCAACTCGTCGACCTGGTCTCTGGTGAGGCCGATTGTCGGGTCGGTCTCGACGAGCAGAGTGGGAGCAGCGCGGCGCTCAGCCCACTCCTTCTCGCCTCGGGACAGCTCATCGTCGACCCACGCCATCGGGCGGTCGCCCACATAGGCCGAGATCGCCGGGATCTTGTCGACCGGGGTGCCGACTCTCACGTGCTCGCCAAAGAAGATGACGTCCATGGGCGGGCACTCCAGCAGCGGCTCGAACACTCTGGGTGCATCGTGTTGCCAACGCGTTGCCCAGACGAGCTGGAAGGAGTCGGCGAGCTTGTGCAGCCAAGGCCGGTGCTTCGGGTCGAGCCAGAAGACGTGGGCAACGCCGCCGGAGTCGACGGCCTCGTGGTGTGTGAGGCCCTCGCTATGGCGGGGAGATTCGAGAGCGAAGACGCCGTTGATATCGAAAAGCAACAGGGGTTTGTCGGACGATGCCATGACCGCCAGCGTACCGTACGGCCGGACCGGCGTTGCGGCGGTCCCGCGTTTCTTAGACTCGCCGCCCATGAGCTCTCGACAGTTTCGCTTCGGTCTGAACATCGGCACGTGGGATTCGAAGCAACGTCTCGTCGAACTGGTGAGCCGGGCCGACGCGGACGGCTACGACGTGGTGGTCGGCCCCGACCACATCAGCGAGCGGCCCGCGATTCTCCCCACGCTTGCTGCGGTCGCCGAGATGTCTCCGCGCATCAGGATGTCACCGTTGGTGATCGCCAACGACTATCGCAACCCGGTCGTCCTCGCCAAGGATTGCGCCACGATCGACATCCTCTCCGGTGGGCGTTTCGAGCTCGGCATCGGCACCGGGTGGATCGAGGATCAATACCGGGCCGCCGGTTTCCCCTACGACTCGCCGGGCACCAGGGTCAGCCGGTTCGAGGAGGCGGTTGCCGTCATCAAGGGCTGCTGGAGCGGAGAGCCGTTCACCTTCACCGGTGATCACTATCAGGTATCGAACGCCTCCTGCCCGAAACCGGTGCAGAGGCCCCGCCCGCCGCTGCTGATCGCCGGTGCAGGGCCGAGGCTGCTCGGCATCGCGGGGCGGGAGGCCGACATCATCAACCTGTCGCCCGTGCCCAAGGGATCGAGCGGGTTCGCAGCCATCAAGCAGGGTGTTGCCGGGACCGGTGATCTCCTCGATGCCCAGCTCGAGTGGATCCGGGCGGGTGCCGGGGAGCGGGCCGACCAGATCGAGATGAGCGTCTCGATCTCACGCCTCGTCATCACGAACGAGCCGGACGATGCGGTGGCCGCGGCGGCAGCCGACACCGACGCCACCCCCAACCAGATCCGCACCTCGCCGCACATGCTGTTCGGGTCACAGAATGCGGTCGTCGAGACGTTGCTGGCACGTCGAGATCGCTATGGCATCTCATACGTCATCTTCGGTCCGCACCAACTCGAGGACGCAAGACCGATCGTTGCTCGGCTGGCGGGAAGCTGAATCAGCCGCCATCGTGGAGGCGCTCGCCACCGGGGACGGGGACATCGAGCGTGTTGCCGGGAGGCGCCAGCGGACACGACCATCGAGGGCTGTAGACGCATGAGGGGTGATAGGCGAAGTTGAAATCGAGCACGACCCGTGTGCCTTCGTGCCCGAGGTCGGCACCCTTTGCGCTGTCGAGCAGATAGCGCCCTCCGCCGTACGTGGTCCGACCGTTCGTCCGGTCCCGGAACGGAACGAATACGCCACCGCCGTAGTCGTCCAGCCAGAACATGTCGAGGGTCAAATCGGTGTCGTCCAGCCGGAAATGCAGACGTCCAAAGAGATTGGCCCCGGTGGTGCCTTCAGCGCTGTGGGGAATCCGAATGGCAGTACCGGAGACCGGCTCGACTGTGGCGGCGACCCTCAGCTCAGAGTCGTACTGCCAGTAGGGCAGGCCGGAGAAGGATGCCCGGCTCCCTGCCGACAGCGGGCTCTGCGGGTGAGTGCGAAAGAGCTCGTCCCTGGTGGTGATCCACAGCCGGTGGCCGGTTTCGGGATCGAGGCTGCGCAGCTGCCGGTACAGATCGGAGACACGGCGTCGATAGTCCCACAGTGCAAGCGCCGAGATCGAGTCTTCAGCAGCAGAGTCCAAGTGTCTCTCTTCCGACGACATCAAGTGAACATAGCCGTCGATAGAGATCCCGTCCCTGCCGGCCGGTAACCTCAACGCGATGAATGTCATAGGCCATGTACTCATCGACGGTGAGCCGGTAGCGCCCGCCGATGCCAAGATCTCCGTGTTCGATATCGCCCTGTTGCGCGGCTTCGGCTGTTTCGAGTCGCTCCGCTCCTACGGCGGGGTGGCGTTTCGGCAGGAGCAGCACCTCGATCGGCTCGATCGCTCTGCCGGTGCTCTAGGGCTTGCGCTGCCGCCGCGACGGGATATGGACACTTGGGTGGCCGAGCGCGCTTCAGAGGGCGATTGCACCGTGCGGGTTGTCGTCACCGGTGGCACCGACGAGAAGGGGAGTGGCGAGGGGTCCCGGTTCATCGTGTTTGCCGAGCCGCTGCAGCCGGTCGATCCCACCATCAGCCTGTTACCCGTGGAAGCGCCGTGGCACCCCGACGGCTCGCAGTCGGAGCTGACCGGGGCCAAGACACTGTCGTACGGTCCCAACGTCGCCGCCCGTTTCCGAGCCAAGGCAGAGGGCTACGGGGATGCCCTGCTCGTCGGCCGTAGCGGCTACGTCCTCGAAGGGCCGACCAATACCGTCGCCTGGATCACCGGCGGCGTGTTCGAGACCCCGGCGCTGTCATTAGGCATCCTCGCATCGGTGACGAGACAGGCGGTCCTCGATGTCGCAGGCCGGATCGGCGTACCGGTCTCGGAGGGAGCCTTCCCTCTGCAGCGGATGTTGGACTCCGACGAGGTCGTCGCCCTCTCGACGCTGCGTGAGGTGCAGCCGGTGACCCGCATCGGAGAGGTCGATAAGGAGGTCGGTCCGATCACCCGGCGTCTCCAGCAGGGTCTGCGTGACCTGATCAGGGAGGAAACGGGGCAGTGACTGCCGACACATACACGACCTTGCTGCGCAGCATCGAGAGCCTCTACGAGGCCGTCGTGGTCGATCCCGAGGCGTGGGGGGAGCAGACGTTCTCCGACTGGGCAACCGACACGCTGGTCGGTGCGGAGGCGCTGCCGAAGACCGCGGTCCGCGAAGTGCGCCGAAGCCTGAGGGCTGCACAGAAGCTCCAGGCGTTCTGGGCGGGCGATCACAGCCAGGTCTCGGACCACGACGATTGGCGCACCCGGGTCGACATCGCGCTCGGGGCGCGGGCGTGGCGACCGCTTCTCGACCTGGCCAGGATCGGGCTCGAGGAATGTCCCGACGAGGGCTTGTACGAGCAGGTCAAGGAGCGTTTTGCGGTGGTCACTTCAGATCGATGGATGGACGGAATCAGCTTTGATCAATGGCGAGCCAGTCGATAGCTCCCGGATTTCCCGAGCCGATGTAGAGTTGGACCCGTGAGATTCAGGCAGTCGGTCATCCTCGTCATTGCGGTGCTTCTCATTGCCGCGTGCTCCGGGAACGACGAAGGCGACACTTCGACGACCTCCACCACGGCGGCCACCATCACCACGCTCGGTGACTCCTCTACGGTGGCGGGTACCGAGAGCAATCAGCCGAGCTCGACATTGAGCACGACCACATCGACCGTCGACCTCACTCTCTCTTTCCCCAAGTACACCATCATCAGCAGGGAAGCCTCCGACAACGGGGACATCGTCGTTGTGCTGCTCGATCGGAGCAGCTATGAATCGCTCTCCGACATCGATGTCCACAATGTGATGTCCGACCTGGTCGAGGAATACGCACCTGTCTACGAGGCGTACCTCGTCGAGACCGAGGCGGCCGCTGATGCGCTCTTCGTCGAGAATCCGACCGACGCGGAGAAGGCTGCGCTCGACAACGGGTACGTCGCCAAACTGGAACAGGGATTCCGCATCGTCTACGAAGGCCCCCTGAAGGACTCGGGAGTCGCCATCCTCGGTTCCTGACCTTGGGCGGGAGATCGATCCGGTCTCGGTGAAGTCCAGGGGCGGGTGGACACTATCCTGAGGGAACTCACGTCCAGCCCCGGAGAGCACTATGAAGACCATTGTCGCGTACCACCGTCCCGACAGCCTCGACGGTGTCATCTCATTGCTGGCTCGATCGGATGTCGCCACCACTGTTATCGCAGGTGGCACTGCCTTGAATGCCCAAGAACTGTCTCCCGGCGCCGAAGTCGTCGACATCCAGCAGGCCGTCAACAGCGACATCTCCCGTCGTGGAGATCGCGTTTGGTACGGGGCCATGACTCGATTGACCGACTTGATCGAGCACTATGAGACTCCTCCACTGCTGGCCGAACTGGCTCGTCGCGAGGGGCCTAACACTTTCCGCAACGCCGCAACGATCGGAGGAACGATCGCTGCTTCAGACCCGGAGAGCGAGCTGCTCGCGGCGCTGCTGGTGCACGATGCGAAGGTGACGCTCAACGGTGGTGACGAGGAGACTCGATGTTGCCGCGATACTGGCCGACCGGTCGCTGTTGCTCGGCTCGGTCATCACATCCGTTTCGGTACAGATCGGCGGGGAAACGGCGGCCGACCGCACCGGCCGTACCCCTGCAGATGCGGCCATCGTGTCGGCTGCCGCTCGACTGACTCCGTCCGGGGAGCTTCGTGTTGCCCTCACCGGGGTGGCTGCGACGCCCGTCCTCGTCGATCCCGACCATCTCGATTCGCTCCAACCTCCTGCGGACTTCCGCGGCAGCAGCGAGTATCGAACGGAACTGGCCCGGGTCCTCACCGGCAGAGTGGTAACCCGACTAGGAGGTGCGTCATGAAGGCGACCATCACCATCAACGGCGAGGGACGAACCGTCGATTTCGAGCCTCACGAGTCTTTGCGTCAGGTCCTCCGCCGGGAAGGTTTCTTCAGCGTGCGTTTTGGCTCCGAGACGGGTGAGACCGGTGCCGACGCCATACTGCTGGACGGGCGTCTGGTCTCGTCCGAGATCATGCTCGCAGCTCAGGCAGACGGGCACGAGATCGAGACGGTCGAGGGCCTCAACCCTCCTCGGGGGCTGCATCCCATCCAGGAGGCGTTTGTCGAGACGGGTGCCATCCAGTCGGGCTACTCCACGCCGGCGATGATCCTCGCCGCCAAGGCCCTCATCGAGCGGAACCCCAATCCGACCGAGGCGGAGGCGCGCGATGCTCTGTCCGGCATCCTCGACCGGGAGACCGGCTATCTGCGCCCGGTGCACGCGGTGCTGCGTGCCGCCGCGCTGTTGCGTGGCGAGTCGCCTGCCCCGGTTGACGCCGCTCTCATCGACCCGCTCGTCGCACCGGGTGGGACCCCCGACATGGCTGCAGACAACCCCGCTCTCGAATTTGGACCCGATCGCACCACGCGTCATCCCGAGCCCCGAGGTCCCGGAGACCAAGGTCGTCGGCAAGCCGGAGCGCAAGGTCGATGCCATCAAGCTGGCCAAGGGCAACCCCGCATTTCGTCGACGACATCGAGATGCGGGGGATGCTGTACGCCAAGATGCTCTACAGCCCCCATGCGCACGCCAGGATCGTGCGCATCGACGACTCCAAGGCGCGGGCACTGCCGGGAGTGCGCGCCGTGCTTCATCACGAGAACGTCGCCCGGGTGCGCTATGCATCCGGTGGGCAGAGCTACCCCAACCCGCTCCCGTACGATCAGGTGAGCTTCGACAACAAGGTGCGCCACGTCGGCGACAGGGTGGCGGTCGTCGCTGCAGACACCATCGACATCGCAGAGCAGGCTGTGAAGCTCATCGATGTCGAGTACGAGGTCCTTCCCGCCGTCTTCGATGAGAACGAGGCCATCTCAGGGAACGCGCCGGTCATTCATGACGAGCCGGACATGGAAGGTGCCTTCGATGCGGAGCGGAACATCGTCCACCACATCGAGGCCGAGGTCGGGGACGTTGCATCGGGATTCGCCGCAGCGGACAAGGTGTTCGAGAGAACCTTCCGTGTTCACCAGGTGCAGCAGGCGCCGATCGAGCCCCATATCGCGATTGCCTGGCTCGACAGCGATGAGCGGCTCGTGATCAGAACGTCCACCCAGGTGCCGTTCCACGTGCGCCGGATGGTTGCACCATTGCTCGACATGCCGGTGCGGGACATCCGCATCGTCAAGCCGCGTATCGGCGGCGGATTTGGGGTCAAACAGGAGATGCTGATCGAGGACGTCGTCGGTCATCTCGCCCTCGCCACCGGCAAGCCGGTCCGGCTCGAGCTGAATCGGGAGGAGGAATTCGTCTCCAGTCGTACCCGCCACCCCCAGACCATCACCTTCACCACCGGCGTGGACAAGAACGGGACGCTGGTCTCTCAGCAGATGAGGACGGTTGCCAACACCGGGCCGTACGGAACGCATGCCCTCACAGTGCAGCAGGTGTCCGGGCTTCGTGGGTTGAGCACGTACAACTGCCCCAACAAGAAGTTCGATTGCGACGTCGCCTACACCAACACACCGGTGGCAGGTGCGTATCGCGGATACGGTGCCCCACAGGCGCTGTATGCGTTGGAGGCGCACATGGAGGACATCGCCGCCGAGCTCGGCATGGATCCTCTCGAATTCCGGCGCAAGAACTGGACAAAGGTCGGAGATCCTCTTGATGTTGCCGCAGAGCTCGGTGAGGGCGCTGCCGAAATGAAGTTCATTCCGGTGGTCACCTCGAGCGGTATGGACGAGTGCGTCGTCCAGGGCGAGCGGGCCGTCGGCTGGCAACGTCGCTACGATCCGTCGTGGGTACAGCCGGCAGACCGTCCCAACATCCGCAGAGGGCTCGGGTTCGCCATGTGCATGCACGGCAGCGCCATTTCCGGTCTCGATATGGGTGGGGCGAGCATCAAGATCAACGACGATGGCTCGTTCAACCTGCTCATGGGAGCCACCGATCTCGGTACCGGGGCGGACACGATCCTGGCGCAGGTTGCCGCCGAGGTGCTCGGAGTCTCTACCGAGGACGTCATCGTGTATGCGGCGGACACCGATATGACCCCGTTCGACGTCGGTGCATACGCCTCCTCGACCACATACGTATCGGGTATGGCCGTGAAGAAGTCGGCTGACGAGGTGGCCCGCCAGATCAAGTCGAGAGCAGCGATGATGCTCGACGTCGACTCGCCGGGTGACATCGAGTTGAAGGATCGAGCCGCCTACGCTCCGGATGGGAGATCGGTGACTCTTGCCGAGGTTGCGTTGCATTCGCTACATCAGGACGATCAGCACCAGATCATGGCCACCGCGTCGTACGTGGCCCCCGACTCACCTCCTCCTTATGCGGCCCAATTCGCCGAGGTGGAGGTCGACATCGAGACCGGGCAGGTGACGGTGGAGAACCTGGTGATGGCCGTCGACTGCGGCGTGCCGATCAACCCGATCACCGCCTCAGGCCAGGTCGAGGGCGGGATGGTGCAGGCTCTCGGCTACGGCCACTGCGAGGAGATGGCTCTCGACGAGTCCGGCAAGATGGTGAATGCCAGGTTTGGCCCGTACAAGATCTACCGGGCAGACGAGATGCCCAAGATCGAGGCCTACCTGGTGCAGACGATGGAGAAGTCCGGCCCGTTCGGGGCTAAGGCGATTGCAGAGATTCCCAAGGACGGGGTGGCGCCTGCCATCCGGAACGCCATCTTCAACGCAACCGGCACCGCGATCGAGAACATCCCGTTCACGCCCGAACGGGTGTGGCGAGCGCTGCAGTCCTAGTGAGCGCGGTCGGCGACGAGAGGATTCTTGCCGAGCTCGGGGCGGCTCTCGAAGAGCGCCGTCCCGTTGCCTTGGTCACGATCATTGCTACGCGACGATCCGTCCCGCGCCATGCCGGCACCAAGATGCTCGTCTTCTCCGATGGCTCGACCGTCGGGACCGTCGGCGGTGGCGAGATGGAAGCCAGGGTCATCACAGAAGCCCGGGATGTCATCCATGAGCGCCGTCCCCGCATCACCGAGTACGAGCTGGTGAACCCCAACGAGGGCGACCCCGGTATCTGCGGAGGTGAGCTCACTCTCTACATGGAGCCATACATGTCACCACACTCCATCTACGTCATCGGTTGTGGTCACGTCGGCAGGGCGGTCGTCGATCTCGCCCACTGGCTCGGCTACCGAACTATCGCAATCGACGATCGACCCGACCTGGTGAGCGAGGAAGCTCTGCCAAACGCCGACGTTCGCTTTGCGGGATCGGTGTCGGCTGCGATCGCCGCACATCCCGTCCCCGAGGATGCGTCTGTGGTTGTTGTCACCCGCAGTCCCGACGTCGACGTTCGGATCCTTCCCGAGTTGCTGGCGACCCCGGCGCGCTACATAGGTGTGATGGGGAGCAAGAAACGATGGGCCTCGACCCGTGAGCAGCTCCTCGCCGATGGCATCGACGCCGCCGTACTCGACCACGTCCACGTGCCCATCGGGATCGAGCTGAACGCCGAAACCCTCGAAGAGATTGCCGTGTCCATCTTGTCCGAGGTGATACGGGATAACCGGGCGAAGGAGAGCTGATGCTCTTTGGGGATGATCTCGTTGTAGTACGCGGGGGCGGGGATATCGCAACTGGTGTCATCTTCCGGTTGCATGAAGCCGGGTTCCCTGTCCTCGTTCTGGAGCTCGACCGACCTCTTGCGATCCGGAGGACGGTCGCTGCTGCCAGCGCCGTTTTCGAGGGTCGGGTTCGTATCGAGGACCTCGATGTGATCCTCGTCGACGACCTCGACGAGGCGCTCGTCCTCGCCCGTTCGGGAGATATCCCGGTGCTGGTCAGCCCGACGTTGGTGTCGCTTCCGGTGCGGCCGTCTGTGGTGGTCGACGCCCGCATCGCAAAGAAGAACATCGACACCACGATCGACGACGCCCCGTTTGTGATTGGCCTCGGGCCGGGCTTCGAAGCAGGCGTCGACTGCGATGCCGTGATCGAGACGATGCGTGGTCACCACCTCGGCAGGGTGATTCGGGAGGGCAAGGCGTTGCCGGACACCGGGGTGCCCGGGAAGATCGGTGGCAAGACGAGCGACCGGGTGGTGCGTGCCCCCGGATCGGGGATACTCCACTGGCGGGTGCAGATAGGCGACCTGGTTGCCGCCGGTGATGAGCTGGGTGACGTCGACGGAGCACCGATCCGTTCTGCCATCGACGGGGTGGTGCGCGGCTTGTTGGCTCCCAGCCACGAGGTCGAGCAGGGTCTCAAGATCGGTGACGTCGACCCGCGCGCCGATGCATCCGCCTGCTTCGAGGTATCGGACAAGGCGCTCTCGGTTGGTGGCGGAGTGGTGGCAGCGATCCTGGGCTGGCTCAACGCCGGGCATTGAGCCGTCTGCTCACAGGTGGAGGATCAGCTTCGCCGTCAACAGGAAGCCACCAAGACCCACCGTGTCCGTGACGGCAGTCATGAAGATGTTCGAGGCCAGTGCCGGGTCGAGGCCGATTCGCCGCATGATGGTTGGGATCGAGGACCCGACGACGCCTGCGATGGTGAGATTCACCATCACCGCGATGCCGATGACGAGACCGATCTTGCTGTCACCGGCAACGATGCCACCGAGCACCCCGGAGAGCACAGCGGTCATCGCACCATTGGTGAGGCCGATGAGCGCCTCGCGCCTGATGGCCCTGGCAGCCCTTCCGGGGGGAAGACTGCCAACAGCCATCGCTCTGATGGTCACCGCAAGTCCCTGGGCGCCGGAGTTGCCACCGACGGCGGCCACCAGGGGCATGAAGGCTGCCAGGGCAGCCTTGTCGGCGATGAGCGGCTCGAAGATGCGAATCATCGACGCGATGCCGAGCCCGATCATGAGGTTGAGCCAGATCCAGGGGAGACGTCTGCGCACTGAGGTGGGGACCGCGGTGTAGACACTCTCCTCGGCGCCTGCGCCGACCATCCGGGCCACATCCTCCGTCGCTTCGGCCTGGACGGCCTCCATTGCCTCGTCGACCTTGACGATGCCGACCAGGTGCTGGTTGCTGTCGGTGACCGGAATCGAGACCAGGTGGTACCGCTGGATCAACTCGGCGACGATTTCCCGGTCGGTGTCGACGGTGACCGATACCGGGTCGTAGACCATGATCTCTTCGAGCCCGGTATGTGGTCTGGCAAACACGAGCTCCCGAAAAGGGACAACCCCGGTGATCTTGCCCGCCCCGTCGACCACATAGACGTAGGTGAGGTTGGAGCCGAGCTCTTCATGGAGGCGTCGCAAGGACTCGATCGCCTCGCCTGTCGTGATCCCGGCAGGTAGCGCGGCATAGTCCGTCGTCATCAGACCACCGGCACTGTCCGGTGGATAGTCGATCAGCTGGTTGATCTCGAGCCGGACGGCGGGGTCGAGGGCTGCGATCACCGCGTCGCGGACCTCGTCCTCCTCGAGCGCAGCTAGCAGGTCGACGGCCTGGTCGGGCTCCATCTCGGCGATGAGCTCAGCGGCCGCGGTGGTGTCGAGCTCCTCGATGACGTCGGCTGCGGCAGCAGCCCGCATCTGATCGAGCACATCGGCGGCATCGTCTGCGTCGAGGTCGCGCAGAAGGTCGGCAGCGTCCTCTTCGTGCAGCGCTTCGAGGATGTCGGCGGCAGACCCCGGGTCGGTCTCCGCGATCTCCTCCCATTGCGCCGGGTTGGTATCGAGGAACTCCTCTGCCTCTTCCGGATTGTGCCGCGCCAGCTCGCGGAGGCGGTGGCTAACACGGCTGAGGCTGGTTTGGAAGGGGAGACGCATGACGCCATCACAATAGGTGACAGGGCTGCAGAGTGACCGCATGGGCCCGGGGTCGGCATCCAATGACCCCGGTGACCAGCGCTGGATCGGCTGCCGCTTGGCGCGCCTATCGCAGTTAAAAAGCAACAGGCCCCCCAGGGGGGACGAGGGGGCCTGTTGGAAACCCGGGTGGTGGTGAATCACCCGGCACCGGAATAGTAACTCGCGATAACCCGACAGCGAGTCGGTTCCCGGGTGTTTTGATGCGGGTAGTCCGCCGTTGGCCAGTACCCGCCGATCATGGCCGATACCGGATCGGATTCGTGGATACGGGTAGCTCGTAGACTCAGATTGAAAGGAGGTGTCATGGAGCGACTGACCGCGTTCTCCCACGGGGCCGGTTGAGCGTGCAAGCTCGGCCCTGACGAGTTGGCGCAGGTTCTGCGCCGTGTGAACAACTCACCGATCACCCGCCACGACGACCTCCTCGTCGGCATCGGCGGGTCGGACGATGCCGGTGTCTACCGGATCACCGACGATATCGCGATCGTCCAAACGGTCGACTTCTTCACCCCCATCGTTGACGAAGCGTACGACTGGGGTCGGATAGCCGCGGCCAATGCGCTCTCGGATGTGTACGCCATGGGTGGGACCCCGCTGACCGCGCTCCAAATAGTCGGTTGGCCGCGGGACAAGCTCCCGTTCGAGCTGCTCGGGGATGTGCTCGAAGGTGGCGCCTCAGCCCTGGAAGAGGCGCACTGCACCTTGGTGGGTGGTCACAGCATCGACGACACCGAGCCCAAGTACGGTCTCGCGGTGACCGGCGTGGTGCATCCCGACGACATCATCGGCAACGATGGGGCCAGGCCCGGCGATGCCATCATCCTGACGAAACCGATCGGGACCGGTCTGATCGCCACCGGGATCAAGCGGGGGATCGTCAGCCGGGAGACCCGCGACGCGGCCGTGGCCACGATGTCACAGCTGAATGCCGCTCCGGCCAGGGCGATGCGCCGGGTAGGCGTCAGCGCCGCCACCGACGTCACCGGGTTCGGGCTGCTCGGTCATCTGGGGGAGATGGTCAGAGGAAGCGGGGTCAGCGCCGAGATCGAGTTCGACGCCGTCCCACTGCTCCCCGATGCCCTTTCGCTTGCCGAGCAGAACGTCGTGCCCGGCGGCTCGTTGCGCAATCTGGAGGCTGTATCTCGCACCACCCGGTTTGGCGAGCTGGAAAGGCCCCGCCAGATTCTGCTCGCCGATGCACAGACGAACGGTGGATTGCTACTGACCATTGACGCGCCGCTTGCGAACGCGCTGGTGCAAGCAGTCGAAGACGAAGGTGCCGCGGCGACGATCATCGGCAGGATCACGGAACGAGACTTCAGCGACGGCCCCGCCGGGGTCATCCGGGTTGTCTGATCGGGCGGGTCCAATCCGCCATACAGCCCTGTAGTGTTTCGCCATGAATTCACTGCGACCCGAATCCGGCAACTTCTCGACACACCTGGCGAATGCGGGTGTGGCGCTAGACGCATCCTTGGAGCACGATCCGGGCGATGCCATGCAGCGCTTCGACGATTGGGACAAGGTGCTCTCGGGCGCGCTCCCCGAGCACGGCAGCGGCATCGGCGCAACCGTCGACTCGCTCCTGTCGGACGTCCTGCCCAACGGAACCCGGCTGCCGTATCCGGGGTTCTGGGGATGGATCACGAGCGGGCCGTCTACCGCCGCCGCGGTGGCCGCTGCGGTCGCCAATGTGGCGGCCCCGCAGCGTTATACGATCACTGCGTTCAACCGGCTCGAGGAGCTGTCGCTGGAGTGGCTTGCCGAACTGTGCGGGCTGCAACCGCACATGAAGGGCGTGTACTCGAGCGGCGGATCCGCCGCCAATCTGGTTGCACTGGGAGCGGCCCGGCAATGGGCGTTCGCCCAGCGTGGCATCGACCCGGCCGCCGATGGCCTCGACGGTATCTCGGTCGCTATCTATACCTCCACCGAGGCGCACCACTCGGTGCAGCGATCCGCCGGGGTGCTGGGGCTCGGCAGGCGCAGTGTGCGGCTCGTGCCAATCGACGACCGGCAGCGGATGAGGATCGATGTGCTCGCCGAGATGATGGAGCGCGATGCCGCCGCCGGGGTCATCCCCGTCGCGGTGGTCGCTGCTGCTGGGACCACCAACACCGGTGCCATCGACCCGCTCCGCCAGGCGGGTGAGTTGGCCAGACAGCATGGAGCGTGGTTCCACGTCGACGGTGCGTACGGGCTGCCCGGCATCCTCGACGACAGGGTCACCCACCTCTACGACGGGCTCGACCTGGCGGACTCGGTGATCGTCGACCCGCACAAGTGGCTCGGCGCCCCGGTAGGGATCGGGGCGACCTTTGTGCGCGACCGGTCGATCCTGTTCGATGCATTCACCCAGGAGCCTTCCGATTACCTCGATGGTGCTTTTGTCGACGATCCCGAGACGTCGCTCGATTCCATGGGGATCCCGTACGATGACTTCGGCGTGGAGCTCTCGGCGCCTTCGCGTGGTGTCGTCGTCTGGGCGATCCTCACCGAGCTCGGGCCGTGAGGGAATGACGGCGCGCATCGTCGAGGACAACGACTTCGCCAGGCATGTCGCCGGCCGGGCGCAAGCGGAGCCGGCGTTGGAGCTGGTCACCGAGCCGACGCTGTCGATCTGCTGCTTCCGGCATGTCGCCCCGGCGGGTGCAGATGCAGACGAGTTCAACCAGCAACTGCTGAGGAGGCTGGTGCGGGAGACCGGTTACATGCCATCGTCCACGTCGGTGAACGGTCACTTCGCCATCCGGCCTTGCTTTATCAACCTGCGCACCACGATGGCCGACGTCGACGGCTTCGTTGATGCAGTGCTCCGTATCGGTGCCGAGCTGGCAGACGATCGGGACGCGTGACGCGAGTCTCCTTCCCGGGCCACAATGGTGGCATGGGTCAGGGTTTCTGGATCACTCGAGCCGGCAGCACGTTCTGCCCGCAGTGCGGTGAGCCTCCGGTAGCCGAGGAGAGCCCGCGTCTATGGGAGCGGTGTCGGAGGTGGATACTCCTTGCCGACAGGATTGGCCCGACACTCACTTGCGGCAACGGTCACACCTGGCGGGCGCCGGGCTACGCAACCATGCGGGTCATGCGACGACCGAGGCTCGGGAGGGCGCTCCACCTGCCCGTGCAGTTCCTGCGGTCGGTGCGCCATTCCCGGCGGATGACCCCTGTCCCGCTCACCTATCTGCTGGCAGCCGCCGTGGGTGTCGTTGTCGGCGTTGTCGTTGACCTTGTCGGGTGGCCCACCCTGGTGGCTCGTAGCGGTGGCACTCGTCGGGATCGTCTGGCTCTTCTTCATGTCGACCGCCTTCTACGGGCCGTTCCGGCTGCGACGCCGTGACTACCTGCACATGGTCAACCCGCGGCGTGCCGCCGAAGAGGATGACAAGGCCATGGAACGTGCGGTGCGCAACGGCGAGCTGCCGGTGTATGGGCTCGACGACTGGGCGGGCAACAGGAACGTGGGCGGATCGGGCCGGGACCAGTATGGCCCGCACACCATCGGGCTGCGGTACCTGGATCCTGACGATGAGCGCCGCTGGGTCGAGGTGGAGACCGTCTCCGGGTCACGTGCCGGCCCGGCGGGCTTGCGTCGCGAGGTACTTGCAGAGAACCTCATCGGTCGGGTTACGGATCCACCGGACCTATCCAGCATCGAAGAGCTGCTGGCCTGGCACGATGCCCGTCGACGGGAATCTGAGAGCCGCGTCGCCGAGCTTGCCTGGGAGCCGTACGAGCTCGGAGTGGACGGCGAGACCGTCGTTGCCGAGATGGTGCGTGTGGACGACGGCATCGCCGTCTTTGCGCGTCACGACGGCAGTGCCATCGAGATCCTCGCCAGGAACGTCGAACCAGGTGAGATCGATCTCGTCACCGTCACTGACCTCACCCCGTTTCTCGAGGGTACCCGCCGCCACCGCGGCTGGTGACGCAGCCCGCCGGTCGTTAGCATCGCGTCGTGAGCACCACCCTTCTCCACCTCATCTGTGACTATGCCCCCGACGGGCTCGAGTTCGCTGAGATCAAGACGCGCCTCTACGTCGATCTCGCCGACCCGGGCGCAGTGCTGGTCCATCACACAGCGACACCGCCGCTCGACACCATCGCGGTGGGTTTCGTAACGGCCCAGATCGGTCTCGGGCCGAGCCCGGAACGCATGGTGATCTTCGGCAACTCGGCACCTCGCCGCGATCAGGATGCGGAGTCGACGGAGAACCGCGGCCGTGGCCTCCAGTACGCCAGGCTGGACAACGGAGTCGAAGTCGTCTCGGTGTCGTCACAGTATGCCTTCAGCTTCATCAGGGATCGGATCGTCGAGTATCGGGATGTCGCAAGCCCGGTCAGCGGGTCCCAGTTCCGGTCTCGTGACTTCTTCCCCAAGTACGTGGCTGCGATCGTCGACGGCGATCGCTCGGTGCTCACCGACGAGCTCGACCCTGCCGGGATCGAGGAGGTGCCTTCTCATCTCGTTGCCTGGACCGATGGCTTCGGCAACGTCAAGACCACGGTGCGCAAGTCGCATCTCGCCGCGGCGGGGCTCAGCACCGGCGACCGGGTGCTGGTCACCCTCAACGGGGTGACGCTCGCCGGAGTCATCTCCGACGGTGGGTTCACAGTGCCCCGTGGGGTGCTCGCCGTCAACGTCGGCTCATCCGGGTACGACGATCCTTTCGTCGAGCTCTTCCTTCGTGTCCACCACATGAGTGAGAAGACGGCCGCGGTCCGCTTCGATCTTCCGGCCGGTGGGACGCCCCTGGAGATCGAGCCGCTCCGCAACCTCTGATTCACAATCCGCCGGTTCTGTCCCACCCACCCCGTATCCTGCGCGTCGTGGATCCAGTAGAAGCTCTCGGGCGCGCCGTCGTCGTCAACCCCGGCCAGGAAGCGCCTGAGCGGTGGGCGAGCGCATCGCGCATTGCGATAACTCAGGACGTGCTCGGCGACAGACGGCGGACCGATGATGTCATCGACGAGCTGCACCATGCCTGGGTGACGCGGACCCCGGTGGTCATCGAGCTGGGGGTCGATCCCGGCGTGTTGCGTGAGGGGGAGACAACTCCGCTCGATCCTTGGCGCCTCAGGCGTGGGTTCCTCTTCCCGAAGGAGCGATTGCATTTTCTCGTGTGGGCCAACAGCTACGACTACCGGAGCGGGGAGCTGGTGTGGTGGTGGGGTCGCAAGGCCGAGGCGCGTGGGGCACGACCGGGATCCGAACGCGACATCGTGCTCGCCGACGGCATCGAGGCCTGGGTCGACGGCGGCCCGCGCGGGCCGGTCCCGGGGTTGACCGATCCGGTCATCTCGACCGAGTCGGTGGATCTCGGCCGTCTGGAGCCCGCTCCCGATTCGGTCTCCACCGTCTCGGACGGGCTGGCGCCCGACCAGGCGGCGGCGGTCGAGCACGGTGCCGGCCCGGCCCGCATCGTTGCCCCCGCCGGCTCCGGGAAGACACGAACCCTCATCGCCCGGCTGCGACATCTCGTCGGACGACCGCGGCGTTCGAGCCGGAGCTGATCTGTGCCCTTGCCTACAACAACCGGGCCGCCGCCGAGATGAGGGAGCGGCTGGGTGACCGCCGTCTCGAGGTGCGGACGATCCACTCGCTCGGTTGGGAGATCCTCCGCCAGGCGCGGGGCAGCGTGGCTCTGATCGACGAGCGGGAGCAGCGGCACAGGCTGGACGGGCTGGTTGACGCCCCGCGCCGGCAGAGCACCGACATCATCGGCCCTTATCTCGAGGCTCTTGGCGAGGTGCGCATCGGGCTGCGCCCGCCGGACGACGTCGAGCAGTTTCGTGACGACGTCCCCGACTTCGCCCGGGTCTACGACCGATACCGGCAGATGCTGCACAGCCGTGGCGAGGCCGACTTCGACGAGCAGGTGTACGGAGCCATCGAGGCGCTGCTGACCAATGCCGAGCTCAGGCACTACTGGCAGGACCGATGCCGGCACCTGGTCGTCGATGAGTTCCAGGACCTCACCCCTGCCTATGTGCTCTTGATCCGCCTCCTCGCCAGCCCCCGGCTCGATGTCTTCGGAGTCGGCGACGACGATCAGGTCATCTACGGATACCTCGGAGCCGACCCGGCATACCTCATCGATTACGAGCAGCTCTTCCCCGGGGCCCAGTCCCACCCACTGGAGGTCAACTACCGGTGCCCGCCCGCCGTGGTCGAGGCGGCGGCGACGCTGCTCGGCTACAACAAGCGGAGGGTCGACAAGGTGATTCGTCCCGGCAAGCAGGTCGCGGGTGAGGAGGATCTCATCATCGACCGGGTGCCGGGCGCCGAGCTCGGCATCAGGTGTGCCATGCGCATTGGGGAGTGGCTGCGAGTCGACGGCCGCGAGCGACATGGTAGTGCTGTGCCGGGTGAATTCGGCATTGCTCCCTGTGCACCTCGCCTTCGCCGAGGCCGGCATCCCGTTCCGGTCGCCTCTGGGCCCCGAGGTGCTGGAACGCACGGTCCTCTCTGCAGCGCTTGCGTGGATTCGGATCGGGCTGCGGCCGGACGACATCAGGACGTCGGATCTCATGCAGATCGTGCGACGACCCTCGCGTGGGCTCACCCGGCTGACCGGTCAGATGGTGGGCCGCAGGCGGAAGGTGTCTCTCGTCGATCTCGCCGGGCTGGGCTCCCGGCTCGACGGCAAGCAGGCCGCGCGATGGGACGAGTTCGTGTCGGATATCGAGCACGTCGCCGACGTCGCCGCGGGTGGGAGCTCGTTGAGGACGATCCATTACATAAGCAACGTTGTCGGGTTGGCAGGCGCCGCCGAGGCGCTCGACGCAGGACGGCGGCGGGCCGACCGGTCGGCGCAGTCGGACGACCTGGTGGCGTTGCGGCGGGCCGCAGTGCTCCACGACGACCTGTCCGACTTCCAGTCGTGGCTCGTGGAGACGTTGCGTCATGAGGACGACAACGACGGTGTTGAGCTGAGCACGGTGCATCGGGTCAAGGGGATGGAGTGGGATCGCGTTGTCGTCTTCGGTGCAGACCGCGGCTTGCTTCCTCACAGCCTCGCCGAGGACCGTGAAGAGGAGCGCCGGGTGTTTCACGTTGCGATCACCAGGGGTCGTGAGCAGGTCGTCGTGCTCGCCGATCAGTCGCAGCCTTCGCCGTTTCTCGCAGAGCTCACCGGCACCGCAAAACGCTCCGTGTCGAAGCCCGCGGCAACCGGCACGATGACGGTATCTGCGGGCGACCGGGTGCGTGTCGCCGGAGGCTACGGCGGTGTCGTCACCGAATTCGAGGAAGGTGGAGTGCTGGTGGCGACGGACTCAGGGAGCGAGATCCTGGTCGAATGGGGCGAAACGATAACTGCCCCCGGCGGATCGGGGGCGCTGACCAAGCCTGCTCCCGCACACCGAAGTCGACGAGGATCTAGTTGCAGTCCTCAAGGAGTGGCGACGGGAAACGGCGGTGGCAAACGCAGTCCCTGCCTATGTGGTGATGAGCGACAAGACCCTGCTGGCCATCGCAGAGCGCCGACCGCAGAACGAGCGCGAGCTGATCATGGTGCCGGGGATAGGACCTGCGAAGTTGGATGCATACGGTGACGAGATCCTCGCCCTCTGCGCTGACTGACGGCGAGGGCTCGGCCGCCGGAGGTCACATCGTGGTTGTGTGCAGGGGCTTGACCTTCACGATCAAGCGTTCTTCGCCCTCCTTCAGCCACGGGTAGTCCTGCCCCATGTACTTGTTGGAGAGCCGGTTGATGAAGGCGTAGTCGGGATCGGGCTCGATGGACACGACCTCACCGCGGATCTCGATGTACCGGTACGGGTTCTCGGGATCGAGTATCGAGAGGGCGACCCGCCTGTCTCGCTGTATGTTCTTGATCTTCTGCTTTGACGTTGTCTGGCTGAAATTGACAGTTCCACCGTCCCACAGATACCAGACGGGATTGTTCTGAGGCTCGCCGTGAGGACCTATCGTGGCGACGTTGGCAAATCCTTTTGCTTCGAGGATGTCGATGAGGTTGTCCGGGATCATTTGGGGCACCTCCTAGAGTTCCGGGGGTAATCGGGCCGTGTTCCGTTCGAATCGATGCCCTTGTCATACTCCGAGTGTACGGTCGTATGGCGCTGCTGATTGACGAGAACCGGGCGGTGCCGGAAGGAGATTGACCATGTCCCAGGGCCGCTCTGTGCTCACCGTGTTCATCGAGAACGAGGCGGGCAGCGACGTCAAGCATCACTACAACGAAGAGACATTCGAGGTGCTGCGCACCGAGCGGGTGGGCGTCGACTACCCCTATCCGTACGGTTTCGTTCCCGGCACGCTGGCACCCGATGGAGACGCCACCGACTGCTTTGTCGTCACAGATGTCGCGCTGCCCACAGGCACAACGGTCACCTGCACACCGGTAGCACTGGTCGAGCAGACCGAAGGCGGCGATACCGACCACAACATCATTGCTGTGCCCGTTGGTGAGCCGACTCCCGATCTCGAGGAAGTCCAGGAGCGGATCGGTTACTTCGTCGCCCGGTTCATGGTGGGGGTTCCCGGCAGGGAGTCGGTGATGGGCAGGTTGCTGCCGGTGGACGAGGCGCTCCGCTATCTCGAGGAGTGCACCGAGGCGCATCGCAACCGAAGCTGACGGTCAGGCTTCGGCAGGCGGTTTCTTGCGGAATTCGATGGGGCCCTGCAGATAGGTGCGCACGGTCGGATAGGCGAGCTCGACGTTTGGCTCGTCATCGAGTGCGTCGAGGATCGCTTCCCAAATGTGCTGAGCCGTGTTGCGCTGGCGACGGGCGTCCACCAAGAACCGGGCCGTGTAGAGCACGCCAGAGTCCTGGACGCTGAGATACACGATCGGGGTGAGGGCCCCGATTCTTATCTGATACGTCCTGGCGGTCTCCCTGATACGTGCCCCGGCTTCTCGCTCAACGTCGGGGGCGTGTGCGCGCACCGCATTCTCGACGATGTGGCGAGCACGAGCGCGGTCGGACTCGAAGGTGACCAGCACGGGGATCTCCTGCCAGATGAATTCGAATCCCTCCGTGTAGTTGGCGACCTTGTTGGTGAAGACAATGCCGTTTGGGATGTGGACGAGCCGCCCCGTCGACTGCTCGGCGTCCACCCAGTTTCCCACCTCCATGAGCGAGAAGCGGAAGACACGAATGTCCACAACGTCACCTTTCATGTCGTCCACCTCGATACGGTCACCGACTCGGAACGGCTTCCTGCTCCAGATGTAGACCCAGCCGGCCATGTTCTTGAGCACGTCGGCGAGGGCGATCGCGATACCGGCAGATACCAGCCCGAGGAATGTGGGGAGGTCGTTGAATGCGTCGACCCAGATCCAGGCGACCACCGTGACTCCGACGACGGTGGTCGTGTACGTTGTGGCCTTGCGGGCGCGGTAGGCGACCTCCGTTTCCTCGAGACGGGCGTGGATGGTGCGAAGCACCAGCCAACGTCCGACTCCGAGCAGGACGAAGACAACCGCGGTTGCGATCAGCTTCTTCTGGATGTCGGTAGACAGATTGAGGATCTGGGTCATCAGGAGCATCGTGGCAATGCTACCCAGTCGACGATTCCCACATCGTCAGGTACCGCTCCAGCGATTCCGTCGCGGCGCCGATGGGCGTTCCGGCGAGTACCTCCATCAACAGGCCACGGCTGACCGCGACCCCAAGCCGTAGCTCCGCCTCATCGGCGTCGATCCCCATCCGCGCCGCGATCTGGGTACCGACCTCGATCCACGGTTCGGTGAGGTTCGCCAGCAAGTCCTCGGTGCCCTGCCGGCCACGTGACGCATATGCAAACACTTCGAAGAACAGACGGATGAACGGGAGCAGTTCGGGGGTGGTGAGCGTCGCCCACTGGGTGCGCACCAGCTCAGTGGGGGACTGTGCGCTCGAGGCCATCTCATCGAGCGCGATGCGCTGCTGCTCTTCGATCCTGCTCACGATGGCGGCGACGAGACCCTCCCGCGATCCGAAGTGGTAGATGAGCATCCTGTGGCTGGTTCCGATACCTGCTGCCAGCTCGCGCAGGCTCGAATCGATGATGCCGTTTGTGGCGACGTAGTCGATGACACGGGCGAGAAGCTCATCACGGGCACTGGGCATGTGCCCACGATAATGATCTGTACCATTTGGTACAAATACCTGCTACGGTTTGTGCCATGGATATCAAAGACACACTCGAAATTGCAGCTCCCGTGGATGAGGTCTGGGCGTTGACGCTCGACGTCGAACGCTGGCCGGAGATGACACCGACGATCACTTCTGTCGAGAAAAGCAATCCCGGCCCGCTCGCCATAGGCAGCACGGCAAGGATCAAACAACCCGGAATGCGGATGGCGACGTGGACGGTGACCGAACTTGAGCCGAACCACCGCTTCGTATGGGAGACAAAGCTGGGGACGGTGACGCTGTCCGGGATTCACGAGCTGGCACACGGCGATGCCGGGTGCCAGAACAGCCTCTCCATCGAGCTTTCCGGGTTCGGCTCAGCGCTGCTGCGGGCCGTAGCCGGTTCCCGGTTCCGCAAGACAATCGCAACCGAGAACCTCGGGTTCAAGCACGCCGCGGAGACTCGAGTCGCCGGCCGGTAGCTGCATCAGCATCGCCAGTCAGGCAGGCCTCGATCGACTTGCGCACCGCCTCTTCGAGTGGTGTTGTCGCAAATGGGCCAAAGATAGTCTGGAACCTGGTGTCGTCTGCGACGAATTCCGCCTCCCATTGGTATGCGATCTCCAGAGACTCGCGGGAGATGCGGTTGAAGGGCGAGGCAATCCTGAGCATCAGCCGGGACACGACACCCGTCTTGACGGGTTCGTCGAGAGCGCCGTTGACCGTGTCGAGGAACTGCCTGCCGGTGACGGCGTCCCCATGGGGGAGAATCCAGATGCCACCGTCGGCGCGATCGGACGTGCCAAGGGCAACGTAGGCGCGGGCGATGTCCGGCAAGAAGGCGACCGAGTGCAGTGCGTCGAGAGTACCGAGCCAGCGAGCTGCCTTGCCTGCGGCCGCAGGGGCGATGGCGAGGCTGGTGATCGCCGAGTTGTCGCTGTGTGGCCCGAAGTAATCCGAGGCGCGGCCGATGGTGACGCAAAGGTCACCGCGCCGGTGCGCCTCGAGGAGCATCTCGGTCATGTCGCGACGCACCTTGCCCTTGCGATCGGTGGCGCGCTCGGGCGTGTCGGCAGTCATGGTTCCGACGCCAGGGCCGTAGCCATAGAGATTGTCGACCATGACGAGCTTGGCTCCTGCGGCGGCAGTGGCTGCGATGACGGTGCGAAGCATGGCCGGGAACTCCTCGGGCCAGCGGTGATAGGGAGGCTGTGCGGCCATGTAGACGACGGCAGCGCCTGCAACGGCGCGGGACGCGTCTCCCGGTGATGTGATGTCTGCGGCACAACGCTCGATCCCGGGCGGCAAGTCGGCCATGCCGGATCGGTTGACGGCACGGACCGGCAAGCCTGCTTTGTCGAGGGCGATGGCGATGGCCCGCCCGGCCCCACCGGTGGCGCCGAGCACTACGTGAAGGTCGTTTCCTGTCTGCATGGTCTCTCTCCTAGAGTCGCGAACACTGTTCGCACTATACGTGAACAGTGTTCGCACTGTCAATAGTGTTTGCAATTGTCATCACAATGAGCGAGAGTTAGGACATGACACCGGGCAGGAGAGAACGCCTCCGAGCGGAGACGATCGAGGAGATCAAGAGTGCCGCGCTCACCCAGATCGCTGAACAGGGTGCTGCAGCGTTGTCAATGCGAGGCATAGCCCGCGCCATCGGGATGAGCCCGGCGGGCCTCTACCGCTACTACGACGGGATCGACGCCCTACTCACCGAATTGATCACCGACGCCTACAACGATCTGGCAGACGCGGTCGAGACCGGTGGTTCGGTCGGTGGTGATCCGATCGCACGGCTCCGCTCCGCCATGATCGCCTACCGGCGCTGGTCCGTCGACCATCCGAATCGGTTCCTGCTCATCTTCGGGAGCCCGATCCCCGGCTACGCCGCACCTGAAGGCGGACCCACCGTGGCCGCAAACCAGCGGATGGGGGAGGCGTTCTTCGCACTGGCGGCCGAGGCGTGGCGTTCCGGGAAGATCGCCGCGGTGCGATCCGACGCAGCCGCGGTGGCCGGGGAGCGAGAGCTGGCGACAACCATCGACCCGGACTTTCCACCGGGGCTGGTGGGAGCGTTCCTCAGCAACTGGGCGCACTTCCACGGTTTGGTGAACCTCGAGATACTGAATCAGCTCGACTGGATCTACCCGGACCCCGGCCCCGTCTACGAGCGTGAGATCGACGAGCTGATCCGGCAGCTCAGCTGATCAGCTGCGCTGCGGTCTCGCCGAGCAGGGCGACTCGGTCGGGTATGTGACCGTTGGCGGGCATGTTGATGGTGAACCCGTCGACTCCTAATGCGAGATGCTCGGACAGCTTCTCGCCCACCGTGTCCGGGTCGCCGAGGATGAAACGAGACTCGATCATCTGGCGTGTTGCCTCGTCCATCGACCCGGTGTCGAGCCCACGGCCGGCCAAATAGGAGCTGAGCTCTTCTCTAGCCTGCTCCATGGTCGGTGCGATGCAGGCGGTGTGTTGCCATGAGACGGTGATCTCAGATCGGTCCCTGCCGAGTTTCGCACAGTGCTCGTCCAGTGCTGCCAACTTGCGGGGAACGTCCTCGGGGGCACAGATGAGATTGGACTCGTCGGCGTACTGGGCCACCATGCGGAGGGTCTTCTTCTCCCCGGAACCACCGATCATCACCGGGATCTTGCCGACCGGGGGTGGCTGGTTGATGGCATCCTTGACCCGGTAGTGGTCGCCATCGAGCGTGGGTCGTTCACCGCGCAGCATGGGCAGGACGATCTGAAGCGACTCCTCGAGCTTCTCGAAGCGATCGGTGAACGTTCCGAAGGGGACACCAAACGAGTCGTGTTCCAGCTCGTACCAGCCGGCGCCGATCCCGAGCTGGGCCCTGCCGCCGGAGACAATGTCGAGTGCCGTGACCGTCTTGGCCAGCACCGCCGGGTACCGGTAGGTGTTGCCGGTGACCAGGGCGCCGAGGCGCACCCGCGAGGTCTCCCTGGCGATCCCGGCAAGCAGCGTGTACGCCTCGATCATGTAGTCGTCCGGGTTGCCCAGCATGGGCAGTTGGTAGAAGTGATCCATCACGAGCACGGTGTCGAAGCCGCTCGAGTCAGCTTCTCTCGCCTGGCGGGCGATGGCGTCGAAGAGTTGAGACGGACCGGTCCCCGGGTAGGTGAAGTTGGGGATCTGGTAGCCGAGTTTGGTCACGGTGTGCTCCTTGCAGCGACAGTCCATTGCCGACCCTACTCGCACCAGAATCAGGAGATGACGGCGCTTTACAGACAAATAACACTTTGCTTCCCGGCTGCTTTCAACCGGGCCCGATGCTTGGAGAAAGCAACCCATAGGAGGCAACTGTGAGCAAGAAGAAGAGCACGATCGTTGTGTTGGGGCTGGTCGCAGCTCTGGTAGTAGCCGCGGTCCCCGCGTTTGCGCAGGAGCGCACACTGGAGGGCACGGCGCCCGTCGAACGCGTCAAAGACGAGCGAACCTGGCCACCGGCGTGGCTCGACAAGACCGTTGCCGAGCTCCAGGCCGAGGTCGTCGAGAGGGCGGAAACTCGCATAGCCAGGATCGAGCAGGCCCGATTCCTCGATGAGGAACAGAAGGCGGAGCGGATCGCTGCAATCCAGGACCTGATGTCTGTAGTGCGATCCGCCGAAACGAGGCCCGAGGTCGTCGGGATCACGATCTCCCGAACCCAGCTGGAACGCCGGGCGATCGCGGCCGAGCGCACCGGGATCGAACCGGACTACGAGAGCCACATCGCCGATGACCTCACCCGTGCCGGGACACGATTCGACCGTCTCAGCCAAGGTGGCCGACTGGGCGGAGAGTGCCGGTGAAGACGTGACTGCGGTCGATGACCTCCTCGATCAGGCCGTCAAGACGCCATGACGGCGACAGGCGGCGGCGGAACCGTGACGGAGCGGCACGACGCGGTGCACATCGCTCTTGCTGCGCTAACCGAAGCCGCGGCTCTACTCGACGCCATGTAGGTCGTTGCCGCACCGATGGTGAGCTTGGGCGGTCAGGAGACTTCCTGGTCGCCCAGGCTGATTTTGAGGTTACGGGCGGTGAGCAACCAGGGATGGTCGAGGGGGACGGTCTTGCGGTTGCCCGCAACCTCGCTGAGGGGAACGGGGACGCACTCCCCATTCTGCATGGCGACCATCACACCGGACTTGCCGTCGGCGATCATGTCAGCACATGCGGTGCCGAGCCTGGTCGCCAGCAGCCGGTCGGACGGTGAGGGAGTGCCGCCCCGTTGCACGTGCCCGAGGATGGTCACTCTTGCCTCCAGGCCGGTCAGCGCCTCGAGATCCTTGGAGAGCATGGCCGTGTGGTTCTCCGACTCTTTGGCGATCAGATCCAGAGTTTCCTTGGCTTTGACGCGGACCTCGTCGTCATCCGATCTTCTTCTCGATCTTTGCCCGATCGCGCACCGCGGCTATGTCGTGAGCCATCGCCCCTTCGGAGATGACGATGATGCTGAAACTGCTTCCTGAAGCTCGCCGTTCCAGAACGGCATCGGCGATGGCTTCGGTCCGGTACGGGATCTCGGGGATGAGGATGACGTCGCCACCGCCGGCGAGCCCGGCGCCGAGCGCGATCCAGCCTGTGTTGTGACCCATCACCTCGACCACAACGATGCGGTGATGCGAGTGCGCCGTGGAGTGGAGCCTGTCTATCGCCTCTGTGGCAATGCCCATGGCGGTGTCGAAGCCGAGCGTTGTGTCGGTGTGGGCCAGGTCGTTGTCGATGGTCTTGGGGAGGGTGAGTACCGGCACGCCCTTCTCGGCAAGCCTCATGGCGTTCTTGGCGGTGCCCCCGCCACCGAGACAGACCAGGGCATCGAGCTGGTGCGGCTCGATGTTCTCGAGCATCAGGTCGGTCATGTCGAGGACCTTGCCGCCGACGTCCATCTTGTGCGGCTTGTCCCGGCTGGTGCCGAGGAGGGTTCCACCCCGGGTGAGGATGCCGGAGAGCTCGCTGCCCTCGAGACGGATGAAGCGGTTCTGCATCAAGCCCCGGAAGCCATCTCTGAACCCGATCACCGACATGCCGTGGGTACGGATAGCTGCCTTGCCGAGCCCGCGTATCGCCGCGTTCAAACCCGGAGAATCTCCCCCCGCGGTCAGGATCCCAATCTGCTTGCTCATGCGTCCATCTCCAGCTGACTGCTCTCCGATCATACGCAGTCCCTCCCCAGGCCCGCGCCAACCTGGCGGCAGATGTAGCCGGCGAGACGACTAGCTTGCACCTCATGGACGACAACGCGCAGCGCCGACTCGAGGTGATAGCCGGCTCGCTCGGGATCGGGTTCCTCGATCGCCACATCCTTCTGTGCGCCGAGCAGTCGACGCCACGCTGTTCCGGCTACGAGGAGAGCTCGCAGGTCTGGACGTACCTGAAGAAGCGGCTCAAAGAACTGGATCTGGCGTCGGCGCCGCCCGGGTGGCGGGGCAATGACGTCGACAACCCTCCCGGCCCTCCTTCGGGGCCGGGTGGCACCGTGCTTCGCACCAAGGTCGACTGCCTGAGGATCTGCGAGCGGGGCCCGATTGCGGTGGTCTATCCCGACGGGGTCTGGTACCACTCGGTCGACATCCCGGTCATGGAGCGCATCATCACCGAGCATCTGATCGGCGGCGAGCCGGTTGCCGAGTACGTGTTTGCGGTCGACCAGCTCGGGTTGTCCTCTCCGGAGCCGGATCAGTGATCAAGCGGGCGACTCGGTGGGTTGGCTACTGGGCGATCGGGTGGCTCGCCTGGCGGTTGTTCGGGCCAGAGCTCACCCCCCGGTTCAAGGGGCCACAGCGGAACGCTCTCCCCGTGCCGGGTCGCACCGTGTTCGTTGGCGAGCACGAGCTATTCGTACGGGAGGTCGGCCCCGAGGACGCCCCACCGCTCGTGCTCATCCACGGCTGGAATCTCGACGGGGCGATGACATTCCATCGCATCATCCCCGGTCTGGCTCGCCACTTCCGGCTCATCATCCCCGATCTGCGTGACCACGGTAGGAGCGATTGGGTGCGTGGCAGGGTCGAGATCACCGATCTGGCCGATGATGTTGCGGGCATCCTCGATGCCGTCGGCGTGTCTCATGCCACGGTGTTCGGCTATTCGATGGGCGGCATGGTGCTCCAGGAGCTCGCCAGGCGCCACCCCCGTCATGTCCGGTCGATGATCCTGGCGGCAACGGCGTCGTGCCCGATCGTCGAGATGCGCATCCCCACCAGGATCGGCTTCTGGCTGGCGCGGGGCGGTTTGCGGGTGTCGCTTCACGAGATCTCGAGAGGCACGGGCGAGGTGTTGCACCGCATGGGGGCGGTTCAGGACGAGCATCGGCGGTGGATGCACGAGGCGTTGATCAAGCGTGATCCCGACCTGTACTACGAGATAGGCGCCGCGGTGTGGCGGTTCGACGCACGCCCCTGGGTGGCGTCGTTGCCGCAGCGGAAGCTGATCATCATTCCCACCGCCGACGAGATCGTCCCGCCGGAGACCCAGTACGAGATGGCGTCGCTGCTTCCCGACGCCGAAGTGATCGAGCTGGAGGGTGGGTTCCACGAATCGGTGCTCAACCGCCCGCTCGAGTACATCGAGGCGATTACTCGCTTTGCAGAAGTCGGTTGACCACTTCCGCTACCGCTTGCGGTGCCTCGCGGACGACGTTGTGACCGGTATCGGGGACGATGTCGGGCTGAATCCCCAGTGACCTCGCCATCGTGGTTGCCAGTGCCGCATACTTGCTGTCGCCGGCACCGGCGATGAACGAGACGGGCATGTCCAGATCGCCGATGCGGTCGGAGACGTCGGCCACCGACGCCTGGCCCATGCCGCGGAGCGCAGCCGCAATGCCTTCTGCGCTGTTCTCGAGCCGCATGTTGCGGTCGGCGTCGCGGGCCGCTTGATCGACCCGATCGGGGGCGAGGAGTGGATTGGCCAGCCACTCGTCGATGAAGCTGACAATGCCGATCCGTTCGATGCGGTTCGCCAGGGCCGCGTCGGCCACCTCACGAAGCTTGCGTTCCCGGCCGGACAGCCCGGGTGAAGTGCCCACAACAACGAGTGCACTGATGAGGTCGGGATAGGTGAGCGCTATTTGCATAGCGACCCTGCCGCCCTGTGAATAGCCGAGCAAGAGGGGTCGGCCGCACTCGCCGAGATATGCCGCCACCGTGTCGACCGCGGTCCGCATGGTGACGGGACGCACCGTCGTGTGCCCGTGACCGGGGAGATCCGGGGCGGCGACCGGCACGGAGATCAGATCGGCTAGCGACTCCCACATGCCACCGTGGAGGGTGAAACCATGCAGCGCCACCACGCCGGGGCGGCCTTCGCCGAAGGTGCGGACCCACAGCCCGCCGTGTTTGGTGGCGAACTCGCTCATCGTGGGGACGGCCCGGGCTCAGGATTGAGCAGCCGGTAAACCATGATCCCGCCGACGGCGGCAACTACAACGAGGATCAGCTTCTTCATCCGCTCATGATAAGGCGGGAGCCGACCCTTGAATCGCAAGATCGGTAGAGCCTCCCGCAAGCAGTGCATAGCTCGCTGTTGCTCCGGCCCATAGCGTGGCCGTGTCAACAACAAGGAGGAAACTCATGTCGTATTCGCTCAATCCGATCGGGGAGATCGATGTCGGCGACGACGGGTTCACGCTTCACATCGAGGAGCCGTATCGGCCGGCACTCACCGAACTGGATGGATTCAGCCACATCAATGTGCTCTGGTGGTGCCACTACCTCGACGAGCCGCAATATCGACAGATGACCGTCGTAGAGAAGCCGTATCGAGAGGGACCCGCACAGGTGGGGATCTTCGCTACCCGATCGCCGGCACGACCCAACCCGATCGCGGTGACTGTGACGAGTCTCATCTCGGTCGATATGGAAAGCGGAGTTGTCGAGATCGGCTACATCGATGCGGAGCCGGGTACTCCGATTCTCGACATCAAGCCATACCTACCGGCAACGGACCGGGTCAGGGAGGTATCGACGCCCGCCTGGTGTGCGGGATGGCCACAGTGGCTCGAGGAGTCGGCGACGTTCGACTGGGCGGCGGTGTTCGAGAACGCTCAGTAGATGCGGAGCGGCCGTACGGGAAGGTGGATCTCGACGATCTCCTTCCCGGACGGCGCCGCCTGGTCGGTGAAGTAGCGCTCATACGGCAGGCGATCGTCGGGCTCGTACCCACTGTCGGGTAGCCACGCCACGATCGCCTGCCACGCCTGGCCGTAGTCCTGGTCGCCGAGCTCGAACCGGGCCACTGCGGTGGTTCCTCCCTGCAGGCTCATCCGCCCGACGTCACCCATCGCTGCGGTCTCGGGGGGCACGCTGATACAGGCGCTGACGCGGAGCAAGTCATCGGCGGTGATGCTGGGATTGTCGTGGTAGACGGCGAGGATCCACGTTTCCGGAGTGATCAGGCCGCGTGGCTCCGCCCAGGACATCAGCCGGTTGAAGATGTCGGCAAACACCTCGGCCTGGCCCTGATAGCTGCCCGTGTGCCGTACGTATGCGACCTCCAGGTCGGGCACATTGACGACGGTGAGGCTCGTCGGTGGCAGGTCGCCGCAGCGAATCTGCCAGGTGGGCGGTCGCCCCGGCACCGATTCCCTGGAGAGAATCCCGAAACGGGCGTCGGCGTGGGGGAGCCTGTCGACGCGGATGTGTTCTTGATACCCGCCACGCCGCCAGTCTGTTGCGGACATTCCATAGAGCTTGCGAAACGCACGGGAGAACGAGGATGGGTTCGGGAACCCAACCTCGGAGGCCACCTCCGTGACCGTGCGCCGAGGGTGCTGCAGCAGCAGGCTGGCGGCTCGCTCCAGCCGGGTCCTGGTGATGAAGTGGCCAAGCGTCTCACCGGTGATCGCAGCGAAGACACGGTGGAAGTGAAACGGGGAGAAGTGAGCAACGTCGGCGATGTCGCTGAGCGTGATCTCGTCGGCGAGGTGAGCTTCGATGTAGTCGATGGCGGCGTTGACCCGCTCGACGTAGACAGGTCGCCGCTCCCCGTTGGGGACAACATCGTCGGAAGTCCGTTGCGACATAGTGCGCGTTGATTCATACCGGAGACCACGCCCTACGGGATGCCGAAGCCTTCCTCGATATGCTCGTTGGCGAGGAGCCAGCGCTGCCTCAATCCCCATCTTTCGACCGCATCGTCTCGCTATCCAGGTGCGAGGGTGAAGAGGATCCATTTGTCGGCTCCTGCTTGCGCGAGGACCCGTGGATTGCCCGCACTAGAGATTGAACGGCGTCCAGCACCTGGAGCACGTTTGCACCGGCGGCATCGAAACGAATCGTAGTGGGCGGCCCGCCGCGTATCGGGCACGATACGCGCCGCGATCCGCCCTCCCCACGTCCCCACGCTTCCCAATACCCACCAGGCATTTACCGACCCGCTCCAGATCCGAACTCGGCCATGTGTCGGGACGAGGCATGCCCTGGCGCCACTCGAGTCGAAGGACTAAAACATCTTCGAGGTCGAACATGCCCTCTATTTGGAAGAAGGTGTTGGCGGAGAGTTCCATCAAGCAGTCTCACTAGGTACGGCTCGAAGCCACGGTACTACTGCACTACCGAGAGTTCTCGACATGCGTATCGAGCGCGTTCTGCCACCAGATTCGCTCTTCGCCTGGCGGCTGATCGAGCGACGGCCTCCCAGAACGCTTGCCGCACGGCCGCTGTTGCGCGGCGTTTCGCCGCGACAATGGGCGGGTGAGCGACGCATTCACCTCCGCTCGGGCTGCCTTTGACCGGTGGCGGGCGCGCTTTCCCGGCAACGTCTTCACCAGCGACCCGCACCTCGCTCTCGCCCTGCGTCGATACGTCGACGACGATCGGTTCGCTGCCATCGACGAGGAAGCAGGCCGGTTCGGCGCCATGGTGGCAACCGACCTCGGTGCACTCGTCGAGAGCTACCGGACCCACCTCCCCGAGCTCGTCAAGTACGACGGGAACGGTAATCGCATCGAGGAGATTCGTTTCGACGACGCCTACCACCGGGCCGGGGCGATTGTCTGGGACTCCGGTCTCCTCGCCCACAGCGCCAGGGCCGGTGGGTCGTACGAGCAGGCAACGCTGTTCTACCTGGCGTCGCTCGAGGGTGAGATGGGCCACATGTGCGCCGCAACCTGCACCACCGGGGCGGTCCGGGTGCTGCGCCGCCACGCCACCGCGCCGACTCCGGGACCGCTACCTGGCCGCGCTCACCTCCGACGACTATGCGCAGGCGCTGCGGGCATCCCAGTTCCTCACCGAAGTCCAGGGTGGCAGCGACGTCGGTGCCAACGCATCGGTCGCCGTCGCGGTGGGCGACGGGTACGAGATCACGGGGGAGAAGTGGTTCTGCTCGGTTGCCGACGCCGGAGTGTTCCTCCTCCTGGCCCGCCCCGAGGGAGCGCCCGATGGCACCTCCGGGCTCGGCTGTTACGTCGTCGATCGGGAGCGGGACGGATCGCCGAACGGGTTCTCCATCCGCCGACTCAAGGACAAGCTCGGCACCACCGACATGGCCTCGGGCGAGATCGACTTCGATCGAGCCGCGGCCGAGCTGATCGGGGAGCCGGACGCAGGATTCAAGATCATGGTCACCGCCATGCTCAACACCAGCCGCTGGTTGAACGCGGTCGGCGACGTTGGGATCATGAGGCGCGCCTACCTGGAGGCCGCCAACTACGCCGCCGAGCGCACCGCCTTCGGACAACGCATCGGTGACTTCCCGCTGATGCGCCGCCAGCTCGCCGAGATCAAAGCGGAGTGGCTCGCCGCGCTCCACAGCACCTGGGAGCTGACCGGGCTCGACGAAGCAGTCGACGTCGCCGCCATGGGCGGGCCCGCCACCGATCAGGACGATGCGGGGTTCCACCGCTACCTGGTGAACGCAAACAAGCTCGCCTGCTCGCTGGCCGCCACCGATGTCGTCCGCAGAGCCATCGAGGTCCTCGGCGGCAACGGGGCGATCGAGGAGTTCAGCGTGTTGCCCCGGCTGCTGCGCGACGCCGTCGTCTACGAGCAGTGGGAGGGTACCCACAACGTGCTCACCGCCCAGGTGCTGCGTGACCTCGGCAGGCTCGGGCTCGCAGGCACCGTGGTCGACCGGACCGCCACCATGCTCAAAGGGATCGCCGAACAGGAGCTCG